>PSMD01000057.1:0-11368 GCA_040289925.1 Chitinophagaceae bacterium
CTTGGGGCGGTCACACTCATCAAGCCACCAGCTTTGCTGGGGGTGTCTGACTGAAATTTCTGGAAGTTCTTGAGTTGCTATCACTCTGAAAGCATACACACATTTTCGAGATGAATCAATAGGATTTCTAAAAAGTGTGTATGCTTATCATTTCGAGCAAATGGTAATCTAAAGGGTGTGGATACCTACCGAAAGCGTGTGTATGTGATTATGAATCAGCCCGCACATCCTGCCCCAATGCCGAGAGTTAAAGGCGTTCCTGCCGATCGAGATGAAATTAAAGAACGCCATAACGTGATGGTGAGTCCTTCTGCCTGGGAAGGATTAGATGCGATCGCGAAAGAATTAGGCTACAAATCGCGTTCAGATTTGATCGAAGCGGTTGGGCGGCGTGAAGTGAAACTAGAAAAATCTGATGAGCAATGAAACTTAGAAGTTTTCATGCCAATCCTGGTGGTTCATATAACGCTTTGCCTAAAACAAGCTCAAAGTAGGTCTTAAATTACAACAAACTGATCGCAGTTTGCACCAGTAACCAAGCATTCAGAGCAACAATCACGATCGCAACTGCCCACGCAGTCACTTTCAACCACTTGGGATTCACGAACTCGCCCATCAGATGTCGATCGCTCGTAAACATCACCAACGGGATCACCGCAAATGATAACTGCAAACTCAAAATGACCTGGCTAAACACAAGCAATTGACCTGTACTTTGCTCGCCAAAAAAGACGATCGCAATTAAAGCAGGCACGATCGCAATCAGCCGAGTTGCTAATCGACGTAACCATGATGGTAGGCGAATCTGTAAAAAACCTTCCATTATAATCTGTCCTGCCAGCGTTGCGGTGAGCGTCGAACTCTGTCCTGATGCAAGCAAAGCAATGCCAAAAATTGCACTCGCAGCACTCACGCCCAGTAAGGGAGATAAAAGTTTGTACGCATCTTGAATCTCTGCAATGTTCTGATTGCCAGAAAAATGAAAGGTTGCCGCAGAGACAATCAGAATCGCAGAATTGATGAACAGCGCAAATGACAGGGCGATAGTCGAATCAATTGTGCCAAACTTAATCGCTTCCCATCGCTTTTCAGAAGTCGGCTGCCAGTTGCGAGTTTGAACAATTGATGAATGCAAGTACAAGTTATGCGGCATAACAGTTGCACCGAGAATCCCGATCGCAATGTAGAGCATTTCAGGATTCCGAAGAATTTCACGATTCGGGACATACCCTTGAAAGATACTACCTGCATCAGGACGAGAAAACAGAATTTCAGCAGCAAAACAAATTCCAACAGTTGCAACTAGCATGATTACTAATGCTTCAACATATCGGAAGCCTTTCCCTTGCAGAAACAGCAATGCTAGAACATCAAATGCCGTAATGCAAACACCCCAAATCAATGGTAAGCCAAATAAAAGTTGCAGCGCGATCGCACTTCCCAATAGTTCAGCTAAATCACAAGCCGCGATCGCAATCTCGCAAAGCACCCATAGCACAAAGCTCACACGCGGACTGAAGTAGTCTCGACAAGCTTGCGCGAGGTCTTTCCCAGTCGCGACCCCTAACCGAACACAGAGCGATTGCAGCAAAATCGCCATCAGATTCGAGAGCAGAACCACACTGAGTAAGGTGTAGCCAAACTTCGATCCGCCTGCAATATCCGTTGCCCAGTTTCCAGGGTCCATATATCCGACTGAAACGAGATATCCTGGTCCCGCAAATGCCAACATTTTGCGCCAAAAACTTTTGACGTTAGGAACTGCAATACTTCGATGAACCTATGGCAAACTAGGGCGATTCGGCAGAATTTTTGCTTCGCTTTCTACGCTTTCTAAAGGTGGCATGGCAAACACCTTTCACTTTTCTTTCATAATTCACTGTGTCACTTTCAAACTCTAGAAGATACCTAAACTAGATTCGTGTGTCCGAAGACTCAAATGCGGATGAAAAATAAGACGACCTTGATCGCTAAACCAGGTAAAGAATCATCAAGCAGAATTGAGATCGCACCCTTCTGTTTTATAGTGATAGAGCTAAATCTTTGATCGGTTCTGATGGGGATCAGCCATCAGAAGTAAAGGGGAAAGTTTGGTGAAGATCCAACGCTGTCCCGCAACTGTAATTCAAGCGCAAATTTAGAGGTTTGATTTCGGGCTTGCCCCAACGCTTTAAGCCTAGATCAGATTGCTTAGTTCTCAGCTTGATCAGCCAGAATGCCCGCCGAACGATCGTCCAATTTTGATTCATCTGCGAGGTACAGCATGAGTATTCGATCGGCTTCTATCACTCAGCAAGCGATTCGGTTTACGCTTTCAACGCCTGTGCAGGCGACACTCTACGTTTCGCTCTGTGCGCTAGTACTTTGGACAATTTACTTCACGACTTATCCGGCTGTGCATGACAAAGTACATTCGTTGCGTCATCATACTTTGACTGTCTCTTGCCACTAAGCCAGCATAAACAGCATCGTGAGGTAGAAATGTCCAAACTGAAGCCTTCGCTCATCGGCGCATTCTGCCTGATGGGTCTGATTTTTTATGCAATTGCTGGATTCTCTCAAACGCCGCAGGCTAGTGTACGGTTGTCAACTGATGTACCGCTCAATCAACTTGCTCCGTTTGAAGCAGAATCAGAGCGCTACACTCCTCCTGCAAAGCTGATGCTACAGGCGTTTGATGCCGCAGGGCAACCTTTAGCAAATGCCAAAATTCATCTCAAAATTCTCACGCCTCCCAAAACACCTTGGTTGACAACAGATTTTCCGATTGTAGAAGGCACAACGCTACTGGAGCTAGACGCGATCGCGCCTCAAGGTAAAGTGCAACTTCAACCGATGCTGCCGATTCGCGGAACGTATCAACTGCAAGCCGAAATCAAGCCACAGGTCGCAAATGCGTTTACACCATTTCAGAATACGCTGATGCTCTCGCTGCCTGAAAATCAGGTGAAATACCAGAATTTTGCCATTTTAGTTGCTGTGTTGCTTGCGGTTGGATTGAGTGGCGGCTGGATTATTGGGGGACAGCAGCGCATTCAGCCTGGAGAGATTGCACCGCATCAGGTTCGATTACTGCTGAGTGGAGCCATCCTGATTGCGATCGCGGCACTGCTCTATGTCAACATTAGTGCAGAAATTGCTCAGTCAGAACTCCCAATGCCGATGTCACACATGGCTCAATCTGCTCCTCATTCTGACGATTCAACGATTCAGTAGCGTGAAGGGCTGAAGATGCAGATTTCTGGCGATACTCACGCGATCGTAGGTGAACCAGCAAAATTGCAAGTCAGTGTGATCGATGCCCAAACTCAACAGCCTGTGAAAGATGTGCAGATCAATATCACAGCAACACAGGTTGAAAATCGCTGGATTGCGTTGAACTATGCCAGCAGTCCCGATGCTTCAGGCAATCTGACTTGGCAACAACAATTCTTTGATGGTGCGCCGCACAAAATTGAGGCTGAAGTTGCTCCATTACCCAAGTCAGCCCGACAGTTCAAGCCGTTCAAAGTTGCTCAAACGATCCAAGTTGAGGGAGTAGCACCTCCACTTCAGGTGCGGCTGATCACGTTAACGTACTTCACTGGGATAATTGCGGTCGCGTTCTGGATTGGTTTTCGATCACGACGAAAGCGGGAATTACAATTGGCTCATCGCTGATTGCTTCAGAACTTGCCAGCTATTCACGATTGATGAGATTGTGATGGCACTGCTTCAACAAACTGCCAATTTTGCTTTTGTCTTAGCTCTCTGAATTCTGATTTGGTTGCTTTGCCTTAAAGTAAGCAGTCATCACATCCCGAATCATCGGGGCAGCGATCTCGCCTCCGCCACCTCCTGCATTTGCGCCAAACCAAGCATGAGTTGGACGAGGCGGATCTTCGGCTGTCCAACTTTTACCGGAAACCGAAGGCAGTGTGAAACTATTCAACGCTTGTCCTGTTCCTTTGACCACGACACTTCGTAGCCCTTGTTGTAACACTCGAAGAGTTTTAGGCTTGAGATTCAGCGAATTTCGTTGGTTTTGTGCTTGACGCTGTTTAACCACTGAAGGTTGAACGTGATAGATACCATTCCCAACTGCTGCGAACATTACGGCAACTTGAAAGGGTGTCGCTTGCAGCATTCCTTGCCTGATCGCTGTATTAATCGTATCGCCAACGTACCATCCTTCCTTAAGCTGTTTTTGCTTCCAAGCTGGCTCAGGAACTAATCCATGCGCTTCTTCGGCAACCAATTCAATCCCAGTAGGCTCACCGAAACCAAATCGTTTCGCCCAATTCAGCATGGGTTTCGCTTCAGTCTTACCCAAGCGATCGCGCATTGAGGCTGAAGCAAATCGTTCAAAAGCAGTTTGAGCAAACGACATCTACTTGGTAGAGTATTGATGATTTTAGGGAGCGATCGATGAAAACTCCATTTCTCAGAAGCCTGCCTCGCAATGTTTGGATTCTAGGTTTTGTCAGTCTACTGACAGATATCAGTTCCGAGATGATTCACTCGGTCGTTCCTTTGTTTCTAGTTTCAAGCTTGGGAGCAAGTATGGCAACCGTTGGACTGATTGAAGGAGTTGCTGAAGCGACAGCTTCTGTGTTGAAGGTTTTTTCAGGGGCGTTGAGCGATTACTGGGGCAGACGCAAAGAATTAGCGATCGCAGGCTATGGGCTATCCACGTTTGTTAAACCGCTCTTTGCTCTAGCAACCAGTCCCGCTTCAGTTCTGTTAGCGCGGTTTGCAGATCGAGTAGGTAAGGGAATTCGTGTGGCTCCACGGGATGCTTTGGTGGCAGATGTGACGGCTCCGAGTCAGCGAGGCGCAGCGTATGGATTGCGGCAGTCACTTGATACAATCGGTGCATTTCTCGGTCCATTAATTGCTTTTGCATTGCTCTCTTTGTCTGCACAGAATTTTCGGTTGATTTTTTGGGTCGCATTGCTGCCTGGGATAATAGCGGTTGCATTGCTTACCATTGGAGTTCGAGAACCTAAAACGCAGATTCAAGTCAAACAAAATCCGCTACGATGGGCAGCCCTCAAGGGGTTGAATCAACAATACTGGAGGTTAGTTGGCGTTGCGTTGCTGTTCAATTTGGGCAATTCTAGCGAGGCATTTTTGTTGTTGAAAGCTAAATCTGTTGGCATTGCTACTCCACTCATTCCGCTAGCTTTGGTGGTGATGAACATTGCGTATTCGTTGAGTGCGTATCCGATCGGTCTACTCTCTGATCGATTGGGTCGGATGGGACTGCTCATCAGTGGATTTTCACTTTATGCGCTGATCTACTTGGGGCTTGGGTTTGCCCAAGTCCCTTGGCAAGTGTGGAGCTTGTTGGCGCTGTATGGGTTGCATCTAGGAATGAGTCAGGGAGTATTGTTGGCGATCGTGGCGGATATGGTTCCCCAGACGCTACGAGGTACGGCGTTTGGGCTGATTAATCTGACGACTGGGGTAGCGCTGTTACCTGCTAGTTTGCTCGCTGGCTTTCTGTGGCAGAGTGTGAATCCACAGGCAACTTTTTTCGCTGGCAGTGGGTTCGCGATCGCAGCAGTAATTCTTCTGTTGATTCAGCGGTTTAATTTGAGAATTTTTCCAAGTTCTTAACAATCTTGCTCTACGATACGAGCGTTCCTTTAAACATAGCAGTCTACGCTCGTTGGCGGAAGTTAAACAATTGTTTCGCGGATCTAGAGGTGAGAACAATCCCTACAACCATCAGCGCCACGATAGTCAGTGAAGCAGTGATACGGTTTAACTCTGAATATGGAAATGGGATTACTTATCCATAGTCAATCTTTAGCCAGTTGTGTTAGTAACCATATTGATCAACTCATTCATCAAAATGTTTTTTCATTACTCAGGTAAATGGTGTAAATAGATGAATGACGTTCCTACATTCAACTGGACTGATACCGCTATACTCCTTTGGTAGCACCAGTAATCCAGAGAGTTTGCCTATTATAAAATTCACCCTGCTGTTCTAAAGGGTATCCTCCTAATAGCAAACCGAGCCATAACTCGACGATCGGCATTTTTAATGCTTGTTGTAAATCAGGTAGACGGATATTTGAGCCGAAACGCTGAAGATATTGGTCGATCGCCCTCGACCACTCTTCAACATTCTCCCCATGCGCCAGATCTCGAATTTGCTCCGCCATCTGAGCTTCATTGAGTGCTTGATCTGCTGCCACTTGATCGACCCAATTCAACAACGCATTCTTATCGACTTCCCCGACGACTGAACCCTCTTCCTGAATGGATGATTTCTGCTTGCGGTTAGCAGGGTACTGAATTGGCTCTGGTTCTTCAAACAGATCCGATACATCCAGCGTTAAAGATTGGACGAACAGATCGACACAGTCCTCTAGATTTACCACCGGTTCAACCGGGTTATGCCGACGCTCCCACCCGGAAATCAAGAGATTTGCTCGTGCGGCATGAATCTCTGAGAGCTGTACCAACACATCCCCTGCGACAGTCAACTGTTCTGCCAGAGACTGGTCAGATAGGGTTTGCTCTAGCGCGTCACAGAGCGATCGCAGATCCGCCGTCTCTGGAAACCGAGAGGCTTTCTCCAGGGACTGCCAGAGATCAAGCTCTAACTGCTGCACTTCCATTACAGCCTAACCTCTGGATAGAGTGGGCAGGGTCGAATCGGGCAGTTATGGGGATGGAGTTCAACCGAGGAACGAAAGCGTTCTACCTTGATTCCACTGTGCTGTGAAAAGACATTTAGAATCCGAACCAGCAGGGTTTTGACCTGCAATTCGGTCAGTCCCAGGCAGTGAACGGGTTCAACTTTGGCAAACCGATCGTTCCCCATCCAGAGTTCTGCGCCCAGGGCATGAAGCGGTGAATCTTTGGTTATGCGATACCAGTGAACGACAGCGGCAGGAACGGCTGGAGCCAGTACCTCTAGTGTTGCTACTCGTACAACCCCAGAAACGCCCGGTTCTGATGATAAAGGTTCAGTTTGCTGTCCGCGTCGTCGCTGTTTACGGACATGGTTCCGGACTCCCCGGTGGCGATAGTAGGAACGGCGGTTATGGCAAACGTTCGGATTCCAGCATCCGTCCCCATCTGATCCATGACGCTGTTGGGCTGCCTGGGAGTCAAGCTTAGAGCAAAGCCGACATTTTTCCTGATCGGGACGTGCCATCACGCACCTCGGAGGGAGACAAGTAACTCATCGACCCACTGCTGATCAGCCTCCGATAGCTTGGGCAGTGGTACAGGCTGACGATAGTCGATGCGTTCGTTGTACCCCGCCCGATCGCATACGCCCTGCACAATTGCCTGTAATTCTACCAACGGTTCCTCATCTTCGGGTCTTAACGGCAGCGGCACACTGGGAATAGGTTCACGCAAGTCAAAATCATACAGGTCAGCTTGAGGACGTTGCGAACGACGACTCACAATGAGGCGATAGTCACTCGGCTGCACCTCTCCGATCATCGTCATTGGGATGCCCGCCCGGATCAGATCGATTTCAACCAGATTGGTGAGACTGCCCAGAATTCGCCTGCGCTTGTTTTCATAAGCCGTTCTGCCTTTTCCCTTCTGCTTGTTTTTGGGTGACAGTACCTCAATCACTGTAATGACCGTATCTGTGCCGACTTCGCGAACTTCTAGATAGCGCTCTTTAATGGTGGTTGGCTGGGGCAAGAAAATGGAGCGGGGTCGCTTCTGAGTTAACGTTGCACCCGATTCAGCTCGCAACGGCTCCAATGGATCGATTGACCGAGTCGCTAAGACAGCGGCATTTGGAATGCCTACCAGGATTTCTTCTGGCTCTTCTTGATCCTGGTAGGTGCGAGTCTCAACCTCAATGTAATAGTTGGGGCGCAGTTGGGGCGCTACCGTATCGGCGATCGCCACCATTAGTCGGGTGTGAAACGACGACCAGAAGGCTGGCTGTTCCAGATAGGGATTCATGCCAGGGAAGGGCGACGGCATCCGTGAAACTCCCATAGTGCAAGGATTTTCATTCAGTATACCCTAGCCTTGCTGAACCTAGTCGTAGTTTAGTCGTATATAAGATACTGTCTAGATATTTTACATGAAAGACCTTACACTATAAGGTGGAAACCTCAGTTATGCGGTAATTGTTCATGCTTTCTGGCTCCGAAGGGCTACCTCCTATTCGTCTGGTTTCTGCTCAGACTTCAGTTCCAACCCGTTCAACGGAACCTACGGATCTCCGTTGGCTGCGAGTAGAGGAATATTTTCAGGCGCGATCGCTGGCTGACAATACGCAAAAAGCCTATCGACGGGAATTGAAGCGGTTTTTAGCTTGGACCGATCGCGCCTGGTCAGATCTCACGCCTCGCCAGATTGCCCAGTTCAAAGCGTATTTGCAGGGGCAAAACCTTTCTCCCAACTCTATTAATCGAGCTTTGACGGCTCTAATGAGTTTCTTTGATTGGTTTCGAGCGGCTTACCCGGAGCAAATTGCCCATGATCCCACTACAGCGGTAGAGATGGAGCGGGTTCCTTTGCCTCCAGCCAGGGACTTATCAGAAATCGAGCTAGCGGCGCTGTACCTGGCATTGGAGGAACGAGGGGAGACGGAGGTGCGCGATCGCGCATTACTAGCCGTACTAGGTCATGGTCTGCGCGCGGAAGAGGTCGTGAATTTGAATGTAGAAGATTATGATGGCGTGCGGCTAGCCATCCGTGAAGCCAAGGATGACAGTACGGGCACGGTGCCGTTGAGCCGCCAAGCGCGAGAACAGTTGAACACGTATTTAGTCCAGCGTCGTTCCGAGGAAGGGGATTTGCTACCGGATGCTCCCTTGTTCCTGTCATGTGGGCGGAATCGGAGCGGCAATCGATTGGGGTATCAAGGTCTCTACTATGTAGTTAAGTCTTTGGGTAAGATTGCAGCAGAGCAGGCTCAATTGGCATTAGAGCGGCGGCAAAGAATTGAGCAAGGAGAGCTAGAACCTGATCCGCACGATAGATGGGGACAGTTCAAGGAGGCAGAACTCAAACAAATCCTGACTTTGCTGAATGTTCATCCTCACCAGTTACGCCATACGTTTGCTACTGGCTTGCTTTTACGGGGGGTTGAAAGCCTTCATGCTCGGACACTGACCCGTCATAAATCAGAAGCCAGCTTCAAGCGATATGCCAAGCGAGCACTCGGTGCAGCGGCTGAACGGGCTTTTTATCAATCTATTGGGGAAGAACCTCCCCAAAATAGTGAGTTGAAATGAGACGAATTTCAAAGATGGATGCTCAATTAAGCTGGTCTTGATACATACTATTTATCAGGCATATCTGGTCTGATTGATACTGAAGAGGTTTTTTGGACACCGTTCTCAGTCCTGCGTACAGGTTTGTATTGAACCTGGCTTCGCTTAAAGTTTTGTTGCTATTTTTGATGATCCTCATGCTAAAGGGGCGTTTCAGGATTATTCAAAAGTGTGTTTTGCAGTTGAACCACAACGTTGTGGTTCAAAAATTGACTTACTCTAATACTTGGAAAAACTTGAATGAGTCGAATTATTGCTTTGTTTAATCAGGCTGGTGGGGTTGGCAAGACCTCTCTTGTCAATCAACTTGGATACATGATTGCTTGTTGTAAGCGGTTGGATGTGAAGACTAAGAAACGGAGTAAGAAGAAGGGAGATTACTATCAAGTTCTTGTGGTGGACATGGACCCCCAGGCTTCCCTCACAATATTTATGGGTCTTGATCCTTACGAATTAGACAAAACGATATACCACGCGATTCTGCACGATGAGCCGTTACCCATTCACAAGGGAATTTATGCTCAGACTCAGAAAGAAGATGGCACACCAGGCGTTGATTTGGTTCCAGCTAACTTGGGGCTTGCTTTAGCAGAGCGTGAATTGATGTCAGCCATGATGAGTGACTTTCGCTTGAGAGAGGCACTATTGCCCGTTCAAGAGCAGTATGATTTCATTTTGATTGACTGTCCTCCAAGTTTAGGTAACTTGGCTTATATCTCGTTAGTTGCAGCAACTCATGTATTAGTACCAATTCAATCTCAATACAAAGCATTTAACGGAGTACAACAGCTATTTGACACGATCAAACTGGTGCGGGCACGTCCAAACCGAGATCTTGCGATCGCCGGATTTATACCCACCATGTATGATCAGCGAAATTCTCATGATGAGCGGACATTGGCAGCGATCCAAGAACAGCTTTCAGCAGTTGCGACAGTTTACCCCCCGATCGCACGATCTACAATCTTTGCAGATGCTTCAGAAGAGCATCTGCCCTTAGCACTTTATGATAGGAAACACCCTGCGCTTAAAACGATGAATCAGATTATTGAAGGGCTGGAGCTTCTATGACACAATCCAAAGCTTCTAAAAAAGATAAACCCTATGGGGGAAGTATTGATTTAACTAGGCTATTCGGTTCCAGTACTGAAGAATTGGCTCAGCCGGAGCCTAGTGAGACCAAGAATTTTTTGCCGATTGCTCAGATTCATCGCAAACCTGAGCAGGTCAGACGCTATTTCGATCCGCCGAAAATGGAGCAGCTTACTGCTTCTGTTCGAGAGTACGGTATTTTAGAGAACTTACTGGTTCGTCCCATGCCAGGGAAACCTGGAGAATATGAATTGGTCGCGGGAGAACGTCGTTATAGAGCCGCTCAGGGAGCAGGTCTAACAGAGGTTCCTGCAACTATTCTTGAGTTAAATGATCAGCAAGCACTTCAAATCACGCTGGTCGAGAACTTGCAACGGGAGGATTTAAACCCAGTTGAGGAAACAGAAGGGATCTTACAGCTACTAGCGATTCGATTGGAGTTGTCTGTCCAGGAAGCGGTGTCTCTCCTATATCGAATGCAGAATGAATCAACTCGAAATTTGAACCACAACGTTGTGGTTCAGGAAGAAGAGGTTGTAGAAGAAGTATTTAATGCCCTTGGAAGAATGAGCTGGCAGTCGTTTGTAAAACATCGCTTGCCCTTACGAAATTTGCCTGAAGAAGTGCTTGAGGCACTCCAACAAGGAAAAATTGAGTATACGAAGGCGCAAACCATAGGACGGGTTAAGGATGAAGGGCAGCGGCAAGAGCTACTTCAAGCAGCGATCGCCCAAGACCTTTCGATTAGAGATATTCGTGACCGTATTAAAAAGCTTTCGCAATCACAGAACACCGTTTCTCAGCCTCCCGACTACCTAAAGCGTTTCAATGCTGTAAGCCGTCAGCTCAAAAAAACATCTGCATGGGAGGATCAGGAGAAACGCGATCGCCTAGAAGCGTTATTGAAAGAGATAGAGGATTTAGTTCAGTAAGGTTTGAGCTTTCACTTACGAAGTAGATCGAATTGAACTATAGCAATCCTAAATGATATGTGAAAGCGAACAAAAGTGATAGACTGCTTT
>PSMD01000058.1:0-700 GCA_040289925.1 Chitinophagaceae bacterium
CCCTCAGTACGGTTGGTAATCGTACGTAGAGCGCATTAGTATAAGGGTGCTTGACTGTGAGGCACACAAGCCGAGCAGGGACGAAAGTCGGCTAAAGTGATCCGGCGGTTCTGTATGGAAGGGCCGTCGCTCAAAGGATAAAAGGTACTCCGGGGATAACAGGCTGATCTCCCCCAAGAGCTCATATCGACGGGGAGGTTTGGCACCTCGATGTCGGTTCGTCACATCCTGGGGCTGGAGAAGGTCCCAAGGGTTCGGCTGTTCGCCGATTAAAGTGGCACGTGAACTGGGTTCAGAACGTCGCAAGACAGTTCGGTCCCTATCTGTGGTGGGCGTCAGGAAATTGAGAGGACATGACCTTAGTACGAGAGGACCGGGTCGTACGTACCGCTGGTGTATCAGTTGTGCCGCCAGGTGCAATGCTGAGTAGCTATGTACGGACAGGATAAACGCTGAAAGCATCTAAGCGTGAAACCTTCCTCAAGATGAGTTTCCTTTTAAGGGCCGTCAAAGACGATGACGTTGATAGGCTACAGGTGTAAAGATGGTAACATCAAAGCCGAGTAGTACTAATTGCCCGTACGCTTTAATTTTTTTTGATACTCGCTAACATTTTTCCAATATGTAACTGTATTTAATGTCTTATGGTGGTTTTACCGAGGGTGTTCACCTCTTCCCATACCGAACAGAGAAGTTAAGC
>PSMD01000058.1:736-2764 GCA_040289925.1 Chitinophagaceae bacterium
CAATGCGGGAGAGTAGGTAGCTGCCATATTTATTTTAAGCCTTTCGATTTTTCGAGAGGCTTTTTTGTTTTAAAGAAGGAAACAAACAGAGAAGTTAAGCCCGGAATTTTTTCACGTGCCGATGGTACTGCACCACAATGCGGGAGAGTAGGTAGCTGCCATATTTATTTTAAGCCTTTCGATTTTTTTGAGAGGCTTTTTGTTTTAGGAACAGGAGAAGCGGTTCCTTGGTGCTTAATCCTTAGGCAGATAATACTGTAGCGATGCCAATGTAGTTATTTCAATTTTTTTCGGTAGTTATCCTTTACATATTTATTGATATAAGTAGTTAGTCTTCACCTTTAATGGCAAGTGCTTGCAATTTATCTAAATGAGTTTTTCCCGGTTTCATCTCATCATATAAATACCATGTTTGTTTTCAAACTCCAGAATTACTCCTTCTTTTAAGATTTTAAAACCTGTAATTCCACCTTTGCCAGAAAAGTTTTTATATTTTTTGAAGTGAATGAATTGAGATGCTCAATTCTTTTGCCGTTTGTTGGCTTTAAATTTTATGCAGTTTAATTGTGTAGGGTAAGTTTGATGTTGCGGAGACTGAGGGATTCGAACCCTCGATACCCTTTGGGGTATACACACTTTCCAGGCGTGCCTCTTCAACCACTCGAGCAAGTCTCCGAAAGGCGCAAAAATAATCTTTACCTTCCAAAGATCTTTCTCTGTAACCAATTTCCTATTTAAACACTTTATTCTTAAGGCAGCAAACTTTGTGTATAATAAAACCGTTGATGTAGCATGAGTGCACCTGGCCATATTGAAAGCTTTCAGCAATTATCTGAAGCAGCTATTATTGAAAGAATACTGCAGGGTGATCTTTCTTTGTTTGAAATTCTCATCCGCCGCTGCAACCCTTTTCTTTATAAAATAGGAAGAAGCTATGGGTTTAGTCATTAGATGTGGAAGACCTGATGCAGGAAGCATTTATTGCTGCATTTTCAAACCTCCATCAATTTCAAAATCGTTCCAGTTTTAAAACATGGCTTAGTCGCATTATGCGAAACCTGTGCTATCAAAAGCAGCAGAAAAAAGTTTTGCAAATCAAAAAGCCGGCAACATCATGGAAAATTCTTTTCCATTATTTACTGAAAATAATGCAGACTTAAATACTGTTATTATGAATAAAGAACTGAGGCAATTTGTAGAGGCGGTTCTGCTGAAAATTCCACAGGAATACAGGCTGGTTTTTTCGTTGCGGCAACTAAATGAACTGAGCACAGCAGAAACTGCAGAGCTTTTAAAAATTTCAGAAACGAATGTGAAAGTGCGATTAAACAGGGCTAAGGCAATAATGCTACGCAATGCCATTAAAAAAATGTACCAGCCAGAAGACATTTTTGAATTTAACCTGGTGTATTGCGATGCGATAGTAAATAAAGTAATGAAAGCGATTAAAGAAATAAACCAGCCATGGAAGCAACAATAACCAAAGAAAAAATGAAACCGGAAGTGGCCAGCATTGTACCTATGCAGTTAACTGATGAGCTGAAAATAAAAATGATTGAAAGCCATTTTGTCGCCATACTGAAATTGCTTGGGCTTGATTTGAATGATGACAGCATTCAGAAAACACCGAACCGTGTAGCCAAAATGTTAGTAAAAGAAATTTTCAGTGGACTGAATCCTGCTAACAAACCAAAAATTACAGTATTTAAAAACAGGGGACGTTACAGCAAACCCGTCATCGAAAGAAACATTACCGCTTATTCTTTTTGCGAACATCATTTTCTGCCCATTATTGGAAAAGCACATTTGGCATATATACCCAATGGAAAAATCATTGGCTTATCTAAATTAAACCGCATTGGGCATTACTGTGCCAGCAAACCACAGGTGCAGGAAAGGCTGACAGAAGAAATTGCCGCTTTTTTAAAAGAGGCTTTACAGATTGATGATGTTGCAGTGGTAATTGATGCCATGCATTTGTGCGTAGCTGCGCGGGGAATAAAAGATACCAGCAGCACGACTGTTACA
>PSMD01000058.1:2794-6415 GCA_040289925.1 Chitinophagaceae bacterium
ATTTTTATCGCTAATAAAATAATGATATGCTGCACCGCGAAAAAATTTTGGAGATTGAGTTTGTGACTCACGATGTAAAAAGATTCAGGGTTGAAAAACCGCAATACTACCGGTTTACTCCCGGCCAGGCTACTGAGGTGGCAATAAATAAAGACGGTTGGAAAGAAAAAAAAGACCTTTTACGTTTACTTCTTTAAATGATAATTCTTTTCTGGAATTCACCATAAAAATTTATAATGATCATGAGGGGGTAACCAAACAACTTGGATTATTGAAAACAGGCGATAAATTATTGATTGACGATGTGTGGGGAGCCATTGAATACAAAGGGCCAGGATATTTTATTGCTGGTGCTGCCGGCCTAACGCCATTTATTGCCATCTTAAGAGACCTTTATCAAAAAAACAACAGGCGGGAAACAAATTTTTCTTTTCAAATAAAACAATAGCTGATATTATTTTGAAGGATGAGCTTTCAGCAATGCTTGGCGCAAACGCATTTTATGTCATCAGCGATGAGCCGTCTGAGAAATATTTTCATGGTTATATCAACGAAGAGTTTTTGAAAAAAATATTGATGATTTCTCCCGAAATTTCTATTTGTGCGGGCCACCAAAAATGGTGGAAGCCATGCAGGAGGTTCTACAAAAATTAGGTGTGAAACCCGATTCAGTAGTTTTTGAAAAGTAGATTTTCACACGCTATCATTCTCTTTCACCAATTTCATGGCAACATTTCAGTTATCAGAATTCAGTTTGTAAGGGTGGATTAAACTTCTGTTATAGCAGGTAGATCAGTCATACTTATGATTTTGGTGGAGTTTATTTAAGCGATCCACAAACAGCAGGTGTTGGCCTGACTTTGATTTTTTAGTTACCAGTTATTCGCCTGGTCCGTGTTCATTCTTTCACTTACATCTTTGGGTTTATGTTGCTGCCAGTGGGGATCATATTTTACAAACCACGAAATCCAGAAGCTTCTTGAAAGCCGCATTAGCCAGGGTTGCAGGGCAACCAACAATACGGCATTAAAGATGAGCCAATAAAAAAAACGATTATCGTTTACACTCATTCCAATGCTAAGCCACCAGGCAATTAAGCTGGCTACAGTAATGGCAATGGATAGAGTATAACTTACATAACCTGTTCCATAATAAAATCCAACTTCCACTTCAGTGGGCTGGCCACAAACAGGGCAGTTCTTATTCATCTCCATTGTTTTTTTAAAGTTGAAGCTGGTTGGGTTTTTAAACAACTTGCCTTCGCGGCAACGGGGGCATTTGCAACTGAATGTGGAGGATAAATAACTTCTTGATCTTTTTTCTTTAATCCTGTTTTCTTGCGGCACAAAATTCATACTCAATTAATAGTCTTTCAAAATCAGTTCTTCAAAAATGATGTAAATACCCATAAATAAAACAAACCAGCCAAAGATTGGTTTTAATTTGGCAGAAGAAATCCGGTTACTGAGCCCGAAGCCAATAAAAATTCCCACTACCGAAAGAGCCGTGAAGGTTAATAATAACTTCCAGTCAATATGTGTGTGAATTAAACCACCGGTAAAAGAGGCAAGCGTATTTAAGCAAATAATTACCAGGGAAGTTCCGATGGCTGTTTTCATTGGCAGTTTTAAAAACAGTACAAGGGAAGGAATAATTAAAAACCCGCCGCCGGCGCCAGCCAATCCTGTGATACTGCCAACCAAAATTCCGATTGCAATCACCAGCGGTAAGCCCGGCCATTTATCCACTTTTGATTTTTGCGGCTTTATCATATTGATGGAAGCGGCAATCATAACTACAGCAAACAACAGCAGCAGAAAAATATCTTTCGTGAATTCAAATTTACCAATGCGGAACAAAACGGCAGGAATTAGCGGCAGCAAAAAACTACGAACAACAATGGCGGTAATAATTGACGGGATGCCAAACAATACTACAGTTGAAAGTTGTACCTGTTGTTTGATAAACGATCGAACAGCACCGACCAATGCGCTGATGCCAACAACAAATAAAGAATAACCGGTTGCAGTTACAGCATCCATTTTCATTACATACACTAAAATGGGCACTGTAAGTATTGAACCGCCTGCTCCAATCAATCCGAGAGAGATACCAACAAAAATGGCGAGGATATAACCAATCATTCAATGGTTGGTTTTAAAGTTTTTTCCAATTGCATCGTTCTGCTTCCTTTCAGCAAAATTGTAACATTTTCCGGCTGGTGGTTATTTAACCACTGTTTTACTTCGTCTGCATTTTTTAATTGCAGATAGGGGTGAGGGGTTTTGGCAAACTCATCTCCCACTAAAATCACGGCTTTCCAATTAAACTGTTTTATTTTTTCAACCAGGTCGGCATGTTCTTTTTTACTTTCTGCTCCCAGTTCGGCCATTGAACCCAAAACCAAAATTTTTTCACCGGCCATTTTAGAAAAATTTTCAATAGCCAAATTCATGCTGCTGGGGTTGGCATTGTAGGCGTCCAAAATAAATTTATTACTGCCTTGTTCTATTAACTGCGACCGGATGTTGGAGGGTACATAATTTTCAATGGCAGCTTTTATTTTTTCATCCGGAACTTTAAAAAAGTTGCCAACAGTTACTGCCGCCAGTACATTGGGCAAATTGTATTCGCCAACAAGCTGGGTTTTTATTTCGGCAAATGATAAACCTTGTTTCAGTTCAACCACCAAAAACGGCTGGCTGCTTTTTACCTGACCAATTACATGGGCATCATCTGCTGTTCCATATTTTATAATTCCGCTGATGCCTTTGCTCATTTGCTGCAGGTAATCATAATCCCACATCACAAACGCATAGCCATGTGTAAGTGTACGCAAATGATCGTATAGTTCTCCCTTGCCTTTTCTTACACCTTCCACACCCCCAAAACCTTCCAGGTGAGCTTTGCCGCAGTTGGTAATTAAACCATGTGTAGGCAACGAAATTTTACAGTAAGACGCAATTTCACCCTGGTGGTTGGCGCCCATTTCAATAACAGCCATTTCAGCATCAGGCTTAATTTTTAAAAGGGTTAGCGGAACTCCAATGTGATTATTCAGGTTCCCCTCAGTTGTGTAAGTTTTATAATGAGAAGAAAGAACCGCATGAATGAGTTCCTTTGTTGTCGTTTTACCGTTGCTGCCGGTAATAGCAATAAGAGGAATATTAAATTGCTTGCGATGATGAGTAGCCAGTTGCTGCAAGGCCTGCAATGCATCTTCAACCAAAACGGTTTTACCGGCTATTTCAAAATTCTTGTCATCAATTACAGCAAAGCTGGCACCGGCTTCAATAGCTTTAGCTGCAAACTCATTGCCATTAAAATTCGGGCCTTTCAGTGCAAAAAAAATATCGCCTGACTTCAATTTGCGGGTGTCGGTTTGTATGCTGGGATGTTTTTTATAGATCTCGTACAGTTCTTCAATATTCATGTTGCAAAACTAAGCGTTCGGGTTTTAGGTTTTAAGTTTAATGATTGAAGTTGGCCGGTTAAAACTTTACACACGGAATTTGATTTTTCATTTAATGCTTTGCCAGCAAATTCATGAAATAAAAAGCCCCCGACAAAAGTCAGGGGCTGTATTCGCTAAATTAAAATATTACTTTTTGCGGCTGGTTT
>PSMD01000058.1:6425-11025 GCA_040289925.1 Chitinophagaceae bacterium
CACCAGTTACCTGTTTTGCGTTTGTTACCTTCAGGGCTACCCATACGGTCCATCGCACAACGGAAACCAAGTGTACTGAGTGACTGATCTTCTTCAAGGTAACGGCGGGTACCGGGGCTGAGCCAGTAAGGACGATCGTTCCAGCTACCACCTTTGTACACTCTTGATTTGTCACTGATGAGTGTTGTTTTACCATAACCATACTCAGCTTGCGATAAGCTGTCGCCATCAAGGAAGTTGATTACATTACCACGCTGATAGTTACGGCGGTTTTTGCTTTCTTCATCTGATACCTGCACTTTCTTTACACGGCCAAGGCTATCAACCTGGAACTCGCCAGACTGCGGATCTCTGTATAATTTATAATACACGTTACCACGCAGAGGATTGGTTTGATCAACATCGGCAAGATCAAGATTTGTAAGCGGACGGAAAACATCCTGCACCCACTCGCTAACATTACCTGCCATGTTATATAAACCAAATGCGTTAGGGTAAAAAGATTTTACATCAGAAGTATAAAATGCACGGTCGTTCAAACCACCGGCAACACCGGCTACGTCACCACTTCCTCTTTTAAAGTTGGCGAGGAATTGGCCCTGCCAGCTACCATGGCGTGTATCACGTAGCCCATTTACATTTTGAGACCATGGATAGATTTGCTTGTTCATGGCTAACTCTTCACCACGTTTGCCTTCTTTAGTACTTGGCCTTGGGTTTTGATTAATTAAGCCATAAGCTGCATATTCCCATTCAGCTTCTGTTGGCAGTCTGTAATCAGGTAATAAAATACCATCTTCAAAAGTTACTTTGGTACGTGGGGTTCCCTGCGGAGTTTTTAAAGGATTCTTTTTTGAAGTGGCAATTTTACCGGGAGCAGGTTCATATCCCACACCCAATAAATATGATTTTGTTGTAAAGTTATCTTGCCCTTGCTGGTTAGCCAGTGATTGTTTGGCAATGTATCCTTTTTCAAAAAGAATGCCTTCATTCACACGGTCGCCACGCCACAAGCAATAATCATGAGCTTGCCTCCAGCTAACACCCACCACAGGATAGTTATTAAAACCAGGATGGCGGAAATAATATTCAACTAAAGGTTCGTTATAACTTAATTCGCTTCTCCACACCATTGTGTCTGGCAAAGCGGCATCAATAATTTTTTGATTGTTGGGGTCTGATTGCGGATCAAAAACCCTGTTAAGCCAATAGATGTATTCACGGTAGTGAACGTTGGCAACCTCGGTACGGTCCATGTAAAATGAAGGAACTGAAACACGGCGTGGAATGTTATTCCATTCGCCCATTACATCCTCTTCGGTTTGGCCCATGGTAAATGTACCACCCTGAACAAACACAAGACCAGGACCAGTGCCCTGCTCTTTTGCTTTTGCCACCTGGTAGCCACCCATGTTCTTGTCATTGTAGTTCCAACCGGTAGCTTCGGATTTTGAATATTTCTTCTTGCCAAACAACCCTTTGCCTTTACAGGAAGAAATGAATACTGCGGCTGACAATAGGATTAAAAAATTTTTTACTGTCATAGTTTTTAGCATAAACCTGTGAATTGGAATTGTTTTAACGCCGGATGGGTGAAAATATTGCAAGCAATCAGGAATTTTCCAGCCAGTTCCGAAACGTTGGCAGCGAATATAAATACTTTCGATAGAAACTGGCAGGTGGAACTACTTTTTTTCACTCGTATTTCCCCATATCTTTAACTTTTTCAGGCTGATGTGAAAAAAACTGCTTTGACGATATGGCTGCTGTGCCTTTTTTACTGCCGGCACAGCGGGTTTATAAACCCAATTCTGTATTAAACTCGGGTAACTGGTATAAGTTGGCCGTTACGAATGCCGGCGTTTACAAAATTGATCTTGCTTTCTTGTCTTCATTGGGCATTAATACATCTAATCTTGCTTCCAATTCAATCCGGTTATTTGGCAATGGCGGTGCTATGTTGCCGGAAGCAAATATTACGGCAAGAATTGATGACCTCGAAGAAAATGCAATCATGGTGGTTGATGGAGGAGATGGCATTTTTAATGGCAGCGATTATATTTTATTTTTTGCCAATGGTGCAGATCAATGGTTAAAGGATTCATTGAACAAACGGTTCACTCATAAAAAAAATTTTTACTCAGACAGAGTTTATTATTTTTTAACCATTGGCGGCACCGGTAAACGAATTCAAAATGCTCCACTGGTGAGTTCACCTAACATTCAAATTAATAGTTTTAATGAGCGGTTTTTTCATGAGCTTGATACCATCAATTTTTTATCAAGTGGCAAAGAATGGTTTGGTGAAGAATTATCAAACACACCTGGGCATTCATTAAGCCGCAGTTTTTCCGTAAATATTCCAAACCTGCAAACCACTTCTCCTGTTGAGCTTGTCAGCGATTGTATTGCCCGTTCTGTTAACATCAGCAGCCGGTTTAATGTTGACATCAACAATCAGCCGTTTCAGCAAATTGTTTTACCACCTGTTGGGGGTGGCTTGTATGATTTGGTAGCCAGAGAAGTGCAAACGGTTTCTTCAGGCCTGGTTATTCAACCTAATCTTACGGTTACTTACACTTACACACCCGGCAGCTTTAATTCGCAGGGATGGATTAACTGGTTTGAGCTTTTTTCACGCCGCAATCTTTCGATGAACGGAGTTGACCAGTTGTTGTTCAGAGACTGGAACAGTGTGGGAAATAATGTTGGCGAATTCACTATTAGCAATGCTGGCAGCAGCACACAGGTTTGGGATGTGACTGATCCGCTGAATCCGTTAAAAATGCAGGCAAGCCTTACAGGCAGCAATTTAAAATTTGTAAATAATTGCTCAAGGCTCAGAGAATATGTTGCCTTCAATTCCAATAATTTTTTACAGCCTTTTTCACTCGGCAAAATACCTAACCAGGATCTGCATGCCATAACCGTTGCCGATTATATTGTGGTTGCAGCCAATTCTCTTTTATCACAAGCACAGCGGCTGGCACAATTTCATCAAACAAAAGATAATTTACGCTATGCCGTAGTTACGGTTGATCAGCTTTACAATGAATTTGCTTCTGGCATACCAGACCCTACTGCTGTTAGAGATTTTGTCAAAATGTTGTTCGATCGCAATGCAGCAAATCCATCTAACCAACCAAAATATTTATTGTTGCTGGGTGATGCCTCTTTTGATTATAAAGACCGGCTGCGAAATAATTCCAACTTTGTTCCCTGCTGGCAAAATGACAATTCACTTGATCCTTTGTTTACCTATACTTCCGACGATTATTTTGGTTTCCTGGATGATAATGAAGACATCAACTCAACAGCCATTATTAACCAGCTTGATGTGGGTATTGGAAGAATACCGGCAAAGAATATTGATGAAGCAAAGAATTACATTGATAAAATTGAAAACTATTTTAAAAAAGAAAGCTTAGGCCCCTGGAGAAATAACCTGTTGTTTATTGCCGATGATGAAGATTTTAATGTGCACCTGCAGGATGCGGAAACTATTACTGCAACTGTAGAAGCAACGGCGCCGGTATTTAATCCTTACAAAGTTTACCTGGATGCCTTCAGGCAGGAGAGTGGTACAGGTGGCGCACGTTATCCTGCTGCCAATCAAATGATCAATAACCATGTGTACAATGGCACATTGATTTGGAATTACAGTGGTCATGGCGGATCGAACCGCCTGGCGGAAGAAGTGGTGATTGACCAGGACATAGTAAATAGTTGGAACAATCAAAACAAGCTGCCTTTGTTTATTACAGCCACCTGCGATTTTGCTCCTTATGATAATCCTTCCATAAACTCACTTGGTGAAAATATTTTGTTGCGTCCCAAAACCGGGTGCATTGCTTTACTTACAACTACCCGTGTGGTATTTTCTTTCAGCAACCGGATAATGAACAGCAACTACCTGCAAATTGCTTTGCAACCGGATGCTAACGGAAATTATAAAAGCCTGGGAGAGTCAATTAAAATGGCGAAGAACTACACTTACCAAACATCCGGTGATATACCCAACAATCGCAAATTCACTTTGCTTGGTGATCCGGCATTAACGCTGGCTTATCCAACATTAAAAGTAGCAACAACAAAGGTGAATGGTATTCCCGTATCTCAGGCGGATACACTCAGCTCAACAGAAAAAGTAGAAATTGAAGGAGAAGTAACCGATGTGCAGGGGAACATTCTTTCCAACTTTAACGGTACTGTTTATCCAACGGTGTTTGATAAAGCACAAACTATTCAAACATTGGCTAACGATGCCACCAGCCAGGTCACCAGCTTTCAAACGCTTGGCAATATTTTGTACAAGGGCAAGGCTACAGTTGTCAATGGAAAATTTAAATTCAGCTTCAAAGTTCCAAAAGATATTAACTACCAGTTTGGTAAAGGCAAATTGAGTTTGTATGCAGAAGATGGAGTAAAAGATGCCAATGGGTTTTTCACCAATTTTATTGTTGGTGGTATTGGAAATAACAATAGCAGCGATAACCAGGGCCCGGTAATAAAAGCCTGGCTGAATGATGAGAGATTTATCAACGGTAGCATTACCAATGAAAACCCGGTATTGATTATTCGTTTGGCAGATTCATCCGGT
>PSMD01000058.1:11035-11316 GCA_040289925.1 Chitinophagaceae bacterium
AATCCCGCCGGTACCGGCATTGGGCATGATATTGTAACAACGCTTGATCACAACAACAACCAGTATTTTGTGCTGAACGATTTTTATGAGGCAGATTTAAACAGCTATCAATCTGGTGTTATTCGGTTTCAACTACCTGCGTTGCAACCCGGCACACACAGTTTAAAAATAAAGGCCTGGGATGTGTTGAATAATTCAAGTGAATACGTGTTGGATTTTGTAGTGGCAAAAGATGAAGACCTGGTGCTGTCTCATGTGCTTAATTACCCCAATCCCTTCAC
>PSMD01000059.1:0-11178 GCA_040289925.1 Chitinophagaceae bacterium
CGCTAACTGTTATTACACCCGACAATAAAAAGAAGCAAACAACAGAAAAGCTTGTGGTTTTTTAGGTTTCCGACAAAAATCAATTGGATTTTTCTAAAAGCCACTATATTTACAACCAATTCTTTAAAACACTAGTAATGAGACCAACTGCTTTAAAACTAACTGCTGGAATCTTGTGCCTATGTCTTTTTATTTCAGCAAATGCTCAACAGGCTCAAAAATTAAATGTCGTTACAACAGCCGTTCCTTTTCTAAGAATCTCTCCTGATGCCCGTGCCGGTGGTATGGCCGATATGGGTGTTGCAACTGCACCCGATGTAAATTCAAGTTTTTATAACCTCGCTAAAGTAACTTTTAATGAAGGCAATGCTGGCGTTGGTGTTACTTACACTCCGTGGTTAAAAGACCTTGGACTAAATGATGTTTACCTGGCTTCACTCTCTGGATTTTACAAGTTTGATGAGAACCAGGCCGTGAATCTTGGTCTTCGTTATTTCAGCCTTGGTAACATTCAGTTTACTGATGCATTAGGTAACGACCTGAATACTTTCAATCCAAAAGAATTCAGCATTGACCTTGGTTATGCAAGAAAGCTTTCTGCAAAAGCAGGTATAGGTGTTGCATTACGCTATATCAATTCCAACCTGGCTGGTACTGTTAGCGGAACCAACCAAAGGTTTAAAGCAGGCAACTCAGTAGCTGGTGATATTTCTTTCTTCTACAACGCAAAAAATGAAGCTGGAAATGGATGGAACCTGGGTGCAGCATTAACTAATCTGGGTTCAAAAATTTCTTATACAGATAATGCAGATGAAAAAGATTTCATTCCTGCTAACCTGGGCTTAGGTGCTATTTATAATAAAGTATTTAACGAGCAAAACAAAATAAGCTTTGGTGTTGAGTTAAATAAATTACTCGTTCCTACACCGCCATTGAAAGATGATGGCACCGTTGATCCGAACCAGGTTGAAGCTTACCGCAAAAAAAGTGTAGTAGGCAGCTGGTTCAGTTCATTTGCAGATGCTCCTGGTGGTTTTGATGAGGAGATCAAAGAATTCCAGGCTTCAGTAGGCGCTGAATATACTTACAACAATCAGTTTTCTTTAAGAGCCGGTTATTTCTTTGAAGATAAAACAAAAGGTAACCGCAGGTTCTTTACGATGGGTGTTGGTATTAAATACAACATCTTTGGTTTGAACTTCTCTTACCTGCTTCCTTCAGGCAGTGGTAACAATAGAAATCCTTTATCAAACACTCTGCGCTTCTCACTGATGTTTGATATTCCAACAAAATAATTGGACAGATTTGATTGAAAAAAAGCGTTCCGAAACCGGAACGCTTTTTCTTTTTATATTTTCGGGCAAAGATGCTTATGGTTTACCGTATTGGATTTGGAATAGATTTTCACCAGTTAGCACATGACCGTGAATTTTGGCTGGGCGGAGTGAAAATTGAAAATGATAAAGGAGCACTTGGTCATAGCGATGCAGATGTATTGCTTCATGCTATTTGTGATGCTTTGTTAGGTGCTGCTTGTTTGGGTGATATTGGCCAGCATTTTCCTGACACAGATGCTCAGTACAAAAACATAGACAGCAAACTGCTGCTGCAAAAAACGCTGCAGCTTATACAAAGAGAAAATTACCGCATTGTAAATATTGATTGTTCTGTTTGCCTGGAGCAGCCAAAGATTAAACCGTACATCAGTCAAATGCAATCAACTATTGCTTCAATTCTTTCTATTTCAATTACAGATATTTCTATCAAAGCAACAACAACTGAAAAAATGGGATTCATCGGCAGGGGAGAAGGCATTGCTGCTTATGCTGCTGTGTTAATAGAAAAATAAGATTAAGCAAGGCAAGGAATCTCTAAGCAGTTTCTCTTCTCTACCTGAACCATAACCATAACCTATATTTGCGGCCATGTCATCAGTTCAAATAAAAATCGTAAACCGGTCAGGCAACACATTGCCTGCATATGCAACAGCTGGCTCATCGGGCATGGATATAAGAGCTAACCTTGCTGAACCTGTTACGCTGCAGCCTATGCAAAGGCTGTTAACACCAACCGGTTTGTTTATTGAACTGCCTGTGGGCTTTGAAGCACAAATAAGACCACGCAGCGGCCTTGCCATTCAGCATGGCATTACCTGTTTAAATACTCCCGGCACAATTGATGCGGATTACCGGGGAGAAATTAAAATTATTTTGATCAACCTTTCCACAGAGCCTCACGTCATTCAGCCTGGCGATAGAATTGCCCAAATGGTCATTCAAAAAATTGAACAAGCTAACTGGGTTGAAGTTGAGGTGTTAAATGAAACTGAACGAAGCAGTGGAGGGTTTGGCCATACCGGAAAAAATTAATGATGAAAACATTTTTTGGCATAGTAATGATCATTGTTTTGCTGGCAGCCTGCAGGCCAACAAAAAAAATTCAAACAGCCATCAGCAAAAAGAACAAAGATTCAGTAGTTACAGTTGTGGCAGATCCTAAAAAAGCAGCACTTGATTCAATATATTTTATTCAGAATACCTATCAGCATGTGCTTGCTAATCATATTAATTTTAAAACTTTCGCTGCTAAAATAAATGTTGATTATGTAGATGCTGACGATAAAAAATACAATGTAAATGCCAACCTCCGTATGTATAAAGACAGTGTGATTTGGGTATCGGTAAATGCCATTTTTGGTATTGAAGGATTGCGGGCATTGATCACAAAAGATTCCATTAAAATTCTTGACAAGCAAAACAAACTTTACACGGCAAGAAGCGTAGAATATTTGCAGGAAGTAACAGCTCTGCCATTAAATCTCTCATCTCTTCAGGATTTGCTGATTGGAAACCCTTTTTTTTTAGATTCAAATTTTGTTTCGTATTCAAAAAATGGTAATACTATTTCGCTGCTAAGCGTTGGCCCTTATTTTAAAAACCTGGTAACAATTGATGAGATCAATAAATTGATTGAGCGGAGCAAACTGGATGATGTAAACGAACTGCGCAGCCGCACCTGCGATCTGACTTATTCTGATTATGAAAATAAGAAAGGTGTAAACTTTGCCACTACAAGAAAAATAACGGTTGCAGAAAAAAAGAAACTTGACATCCGGCTCGAGTTCAAGCAATATAATTTTAATGAAGAGTTAAGTTTTCCATTCTCAGTTCCTAAAAATTATAAAAGGAATTAAACGGTATAAAATTTATCTTGCAATAACTCGTTATAGGCCAATATCCGTCCCTGCTTTTGTTTATTAACCCAAACTTGTTACTATGAAAAAAGCAGTCATTTTCTTTTCAATTTTATTTATAGTTTTTGCAGTGGCCGCACAACCTTCTGATGAAAAAGCACAGATGGAAAAAGAGCGTCAGCAAATTCAGAAAGAAATAGCCGACCTGCAAAAAGCTTACAGCCAGATAAAAGGACAGCGAAATGTTACCCTTGGCCAGGCCAACCTGATTAAAAGAAAGATTGAAGCACAGGAAAAGCTGCTGAACAATATTAATAAAGAGATCAGGCTGATTAATGATGATATTTATTTAAGCACTCTGGGCATTATACGTTTGCAAAAAGAAATTGATACGCTTAAAGCGCAGTATGCCCGCAGCGTATTGTATGCTTATAAAAACCGCAGCAATTACGATTTTCTTAATTTCATTTTCTCTGCCAGTAGTTTCAATGATGTAATGAAACGTATTGCTTATTTAAAAACTTACCGCAGTTATCGTGAGCAACAGGTGAATAGTATTAAAGAAAAGCAACAATTGCTGGCACAGCGCAAACAGGACCAGATCGTAAAAAAGCAGCAAAAAAATGTGGCGCTGCAAAACCAAACCAAGCAGGTAAAAGAACTGGAAGTGCAGAAAAAGGAAAAAGATGTGGTGGTGGCCGAGTTAAAAAGCAAGGAAAAAGATCTGGAAAAACAACTGGCTGCTAAAAAGAAAAAAGACAGGGATTTGAAGAATGCAATTGCAGCTATTGTAAAAAGAGAAATTGAAGCAGCGAGAAAGAAAGCAGAGGATGAAGCGAAAAAGAACGCAACTGTTGTTACCAGGCCCAACAATAATGCGAATGAAAATGTAACGATAAAAACAACTGTTGAAAAACCGAAGAGTTATCTTGACTTTTCTGCAAAAGATGTTGCTCTTAACAGCAGCTTTGCCGCCAACAAGGGCCGCCTCCCCTGGCCGGTTGATAATGGTGTTGTCAGCATTCGTTTTGGCCCTTATACGGTTGAAGGAACAGGGCTGAAAGGGGATAACCCTGGAATCACGATTGAAACACCATCTGCAGGAGTTGCTGTGAAAACAGTCTTTGAAGGCGAGGTAGTAGGTGTTTACAATTTGGGAGATGGTATGGCAATTACCATTCGTCATGGAAAATATTTTACTACCTACAGCAATCTTTCTTCTGCCTCGGTTGGTAAAGGCGACCCGGTGAAAACCGGTCAGCAAATTGGAAGAGCAGGCAGAGCAGATGATGGCAGCGGGGGGCAAATTGATTTTCTGCTGATGATTGAAAGCAAAAATATAAACCCTGAAGCTTGGCTAAGAAGATAAAGGCGAAAGAAGATTTTTTAGAAAGCATTTGCCTCAGGCAGATGCTTTTTCTTTTACAAAACGTTCGTAAAGTTCTTCGTAATGAGGAATGATATTGTGAATGTCGAATTTCTTTGCATGTTCTTTTGCATTAGCTTTAAATTTCGCCAGCACTTTTTCGTCCTCTAAAATTTCCCACGCAAAGCGGCTCATTTCATCAATGTCGCCAATCTCAGCCATGTAGCCAGTAGTGCCCTGGATATTTATTTCAGTTAAACCACCCACATTGGTTGATACCACAGGCACTCCTGCAGCCATTGCTTCCAATGCAGCTAAACCAAAGCTCTCGTATTCGGAAGGAAGAACAAACAAATCGGCAATTGCCAAAATATCTTCCATTTGTTCCTGCTTACCTACAAAACTTACATTATTGCAAACGCCCAGCCGACGGCAAAGCTCTTCTGCGGTTTGGCGTTCAGGGCCATCACCTACAAATAATAATTTACAAGGCAACTGCTGGGTAACATTGTAAAAAATCTGAACTACATCGGTTACTCTTTTTATTCTTCTGAAGTTGGAAGCATGCAGTAAAACTCTTTCTCCATTCGGAGCAATTACTTTTTTAAAAGCATCAATCGGTTTGCGGGTAAACCTTTTTACATCTACAAAATTGTAAATAACCTCTATTTCTTTTTCAATTTGAAAGGTCTTGTATGTTTCATCCCGCAAATTTTTTGATACTGCAGTTATTGCATCACTCTGGTTGATGGAGAAAGCAACAACAGGTGCGTAAGTTTTATCACGGCCAACAAGAGTGATATCCGTTCCATGCAAAGTAGTTATTACAGGTATTTCAATATTCTCCTGTTTTAAAATTTGTTTTGCCATGTAAGCGGCAGAGGCATGCGGAATGGCATAATGAACATGCAGCAGGTCAAGATTATTATTCCGTATCACATCAACCATTGTACTGGCGAGAGCTGTTTCGTAAGGAGGATAGTCGAACAGAGGATAAGTAGGCACTTGTACTTCGTGGTAAAAAATATTTGGAATAAAACCATTTAACCTTACCGGTTGCTGGTAAGTAATAAAATGTACCTGGTGACCTTTTTGTGCCAACGCTTTACCGAGTTCGGTTGCCAGCACGCCGCTTCCGCCAAATGTGGGATAACAAACAATACCTATTCGCATGGTTTCGATTTGAAAAACAAAGGTCAGACGAATGCCTGACCAAATATCTAACAAAGTTTTAAACGAATTGTTCCGTTTATGTATTAAGCTACTTTCAGCAAACTCAGCTTGCTTTTATCAAACTTGTGTTTAGCATAGTCAAGGTCAAGCGTAAAGCTGGTTTCTTTTGATGAAGGTAATTCAAACATAGCATCAGTTAATATTCCTTCACAAATACTGCGCAATCCTCTTGCTCCTAGTTTGTATTCTATTGCTTTCTCTACCATAAAATCCAACACGTCCGGTTCAATGGCGAGTTGAATTCCTTCCAGCTCAAATAATTTTTTGTATTGCTTCACCAATGCATTCTTTGGTTCAGTTAAAATAGCACGAAGGGTTACAGCATCCAGTGGATCGAGGTGGGTAACTACCGGAAGACGTCCCAGCAATTCAGGTATCAATCCAAAAGCTTTCAGGTCCTGTGCATTTACATAACGCAGCAGGTTTTTCTTCATGTTTTCCTGTTGTTCTTTGTCAACATTAAAACCAATGGTGTTGGTTTGTATACGGCGGGCAATAATTTTATCAATACCATCAAATGCACCACCGCAAATGAACAGGATATTTTGTGTATTAATCTTAATCAGCTTTTGCTCCGGGTGCTTGCGGCCACCTTGTGGCGGAACCAATACATCAGTTCCCTCTAATAATTTCAGCATGCCTTGTTGCACACCTTCCCCGCTTACATCACGGGTGATGGAGGGATTATCTCCCTTACGGGCAATTTTATCAATCTCATCTATATAAACAATGCCGCGTTCAGCAGCAGCAATATCATAATTGCAAACCTGCAGTAATCTTGTCAAAATGCTTTCTACATCTTCGCCCACGTAACCTGCTTCGGTAAATACTGTTGCATCAACAATTGTGAAAGGAACGTTCAGCATGCGGGCAATGCTTTTTGCCAGCAGGGTTTTACCAGTGCCGGTTTCACCCACCATAATGATGTTGCTTTTTTCAATTTCAACATCACTGTTGCTATCGGTATTTTTTTGCTGAAGACGCTTGTAGTGATTGTAAACGGCAACGGATAAAACTTTTTTGGCTTCATCCTGGCCAATTACATATTCATCCAGGAATTTTTTTATTTCCACCGGTTTTTTAACTGTGAGCTTAAATGATGAAGCTGTTTTTTCATCTCGGATCACCAGTTCTTGTTCAATGATTTCACGGGCATGTTCAATACAGTTTTCACAAATATGTCCTTCCTGGCCGGCAATCAAAATTTTCACCTCATCGCGGCTGCGGCCACAAAATGAACAATGTAATGGATTCTTTGCCATGCGGGGTTTGTTGCGAATGGTAACGATTTCGCAACGACAAAATTATAAAACCCTTCTGATTAGAAGGGTTTTATTTTCCTTAGAAAATTAAAAAGTTAGATATTAAATCTTTATATCTTATCAATTAATTTATCAACTATGCCGTATGAAATAGCTTCCTGAGCGTCCATCCAGTAATCCCGGTCGAAATCGGTCATGATTTTTTCCATCGTTTTGCAACAATTCTCTGCCAAAATTTTTGCACTAATTTCTTTTACCCGCTGTGTTTGCTTTGCCTGAATTTCCAAATCGGCACTTACACCCTCAATGTAACCACCTAATGAAGGCTGATGGATCATTACTTCACCATGCGGAAAAATATAACGCTTGCCTTTTACACCACCACTCAGCAAAATGCTACCCATTGATGCAGCAAGGCCCATGCAAATGGTGCTCACGGGGCTTTTAATCATTCGCATGGTATCATAAATTACCATGCCGCTGGTTACAACGCCGCCGGGGCTATTGATGTATAATTTAATTTCCTCGCCCGGCTTATCTGCTTCCAGCAAAAGCAATTTGCTTACCACATCCTTTGCACTTTTATCATCAACCACGCCCCACAAATACACACTACGGTTTTCAAAAAATAATTTCTCCAGCTTTTTGCTGAACATCATAATATCCGACTTTGGTCTTTCTTCCGGTACTTCTTCTTCCTCATCTGCTCTTATGCCCAAAGCTTTGTTGTATAAAAAACTCTTACGTGACATATGGTTATTTATCGGTTTTAATTTTTGAATTAATCTTTCTTTTCTTTTCTTGGATTTGTTACCAGCACTTCATCTATCAATCCATAATCTTTTGCTTCCGTTGCGGTCATCCATTTATCCCGGTCAAAATCTTTTTCAATTTGTTCAACCGGTTTGCCTGTATGATGCTTTACTATTTCATACAGCTCACTTTTCAGCTTGCGGATTTCTCTTACCGTGATTTCAATATCACTTGCCTGGCCTCCGATAGCTCCGCTGGGCTGGTGCATCATAATTCTCGCATGCTTTAAAGCAGCTCTTTTGCTTTTGGTACCTGCGCCTAACAAAATGCAACTCATAGAAGCAGCCATACCAATGCAGATGGTTGCCACATCAGGCGTTACATACTGCATTGTATCGTATAAGCCTAGTCCGCTGTAAACACTGCCACCGGGACTGTTGATATACATATTAATGTCTCTCTGCCTGTCCGTCGAATCTAAAAACAGCAATTGTGCTGTTACAATATTGGCTACTTCATCATTAATAGGGTAACCCAGAAAAATAATACGGTCCATCATCAGGCGGCTATACACATCCATCACAGCTACATTCATGGGCCGCTCTTCGATGATGTTCGGAGTCAGGGCTGTAACCAGGTGCGATGCATAGTTGTGCAGAGTATTACTGGAAATTCCTTTATGCTTAACTGCATATTTTTCAAATTCGGAATTAAAGCTCATTCGGGAATGTTTAAAATATTTAAGAGTTTATAAGTTTAACGCAAACATTTTTTGTTTACAGAACGATTAACTATTAATCGGGTTGCATCATCAAATATCCGTCCAATTGCCAAATTCACCAAAACGTCGCTACTCTTCAGGACGAAATGACGGTGGGTGTTGACGGGTTGATTAGTTGAGTGGTTTATTGGGATTGAAATGGCAGAAATAAAAAAGGTTGACATAGCCAACCTGAATGTATTTTACTGCTCAACTAATCAGACTCAATTAGTGGTGGTGATGCTGATGAGCCTCTACCATTTTGGTAAATTCTTCTGCACCTATCTCATGCTCAACAGGCTTTACCTGCTTTTCGGCCCACTCAAATATTTTTTGTGTTTGAATGCGGTTAAATGCATCTTCCACATATTTCCTGTCCTTCATCATCTTTTCAATGTAATCTGTTACCCAGGGTTGGTCTTCACCGGCACTCATGCCCATATAACCAAACAACTGCTCCCTGGCAAAAACTCTAATTTCATCGGGAGTAACCTGTATGCCATTTTCACTAACGATCTTATCAGTAATCAAAGTCCATTTCAGCTGCCTGGCAAAAACAGGAAATTCTTTTTCAACCTCATCATCTGATCGTTGTTTTTCGCCCTGGGTTTTCATCCATTTCTTTAAAAATCCTTCGGGAATCTGGATCTCTGTATGATCTATCAATTCATGATAAGCCTGGTCGTGTATCTGATTCCTGGCCTGGCTGTTCCAGTACGCTTCTATCTCTTCTTTGATTTTATTCCGGAAATCCGGCTCTGTTGTAATTCCGGCATTGGGATATAGCTGGTTAAAGAACTCTTCATTCAGTTCCTTTTTTTCCAGCAGGCCAATTTTTGTAAGAACAATTTTGAAAATCTTATCAGCCGATGCTGTATCGTTTTTGTCCAGGCCCAGGTCGCCAATTATCCATTCTCTTTCTTTAGGCTCAAAAGCATCGCTGAGTTTGGCAACAATAAACTCATCTTTCTTTTTGCCGTACCAGTTTTTGCGAACAGGTTCAGCAAAATATTTTACAAGCAGTGAGTTATCTTTTTTGATGCCACCTTCAATTTCATTTCCGTTTTCATCTGTTTCCACAAAATTTACGTTCAGCACATTTTCATCCGATGCAACAGTTTCTTCATCTTTCATATTGCCGTAACGGTTTTGCAAACGGGCAATCTCATTATCTACCATTTCATCGGTAACTGTTACTTTATATTTTGTAATATTTGCTTTGGAAAGATCAGCCAGTTGAAAATCCGGTTTCAGACCAATTTCAAATGAAAACTGGTAATCGGCCGGGTTGTTCATATCCAATTGCTGCAGGTTAACTTCTGCAGGAATTGGTTGAGCAAATATGTCCAGCTTTTCGGTTTCAATATATTTCACCAACTCACGGTCAACTGAACGTAGCACTTCATCGGTAAACAAAGAAGCACCGTACATTTTTTTTACCAGGTTGGCAGGCACCATTCCTTTACGAAAGCCGGGAATGTTGGCTCTCTTGCTATAATCTTTCAGCGTTTTTTCAAATGCCGGCAGGTAATCTTGTTTTGAAAGTGTAAGAGTAAGTTTTTCGTTTAAAGGAGCGATGTTCTCTCTGTTAACTGTAGCCATAAATACCCCAACCCCAAACGGGGTTATTTTAAGTTTATAATCCTGAAAATTTTTATTCCCCCTTCAGGGGGTTAGGGGGCATTTGTCCGGATGGAGGGACTCGAACCCCCACACCTTGCGGCATCAGATCCTAAGTCTGACGTGTCTACCAATTTCACCACATCCGGTATTTATTTGAGGTTTGACGTTTGAAGTAACCATCAACCTTTACCCGTTAACGGGCGGCAAATGTAGGGCATTTCATTAAAACAGAATGGCTGCTTTTGCTTAAATTTGTCAGAATAGCCAACCAATGGAAACCCTTGCGCAGACACCGAAATATAATCTTAATGAAGAACAGGAAAAAAAGTTCATCTTACGTGAATACCGGGCTTTGCTGCGCTGTTTAAAATCAAAGCTCAAGCCGGGCGACCGGAAATCCATACGTCTTGCATTTGAAATGGCTGCCGACGCCCACAAAAGCATGAGGCGTAAAAGCGGTGAGCCTTATATTCTTCATCCCTTAGCTGTAGCAAGAATATGTGTGGAGGAAATTGGCCTCGGTGTGCGGTCAACCATTTGTTCTTTGTTACATGATACAGTTGAAGACACCGATATTTCCCTGGAAGATGTAGAAAGAGATTTTGGACCTGAGATTGCCAGGATTGTGGACGGGCTAACAAAGATCTCCAATGTTATTGACGTAAATGCATCAAGGCAGGCAGAGAATTTTAAAAAGATACTTCTTACCCTTACTGATGACCCCAGGGTTATTTTAATTAAGCTGGCAGACAGGCTGCATAACATGCGTACGCTTGACAGCATGAAGCGGGAAAAGCAACTGAAGATTGCTTCGGAAACGGTTTATGTGTATGCACCGCTGGCCCACCGCATGGGTTTGTACAATGTGAAAACGGAGATGGAAGACCTGGCGATGAAATATCTTGAACCGGATACGTACAAAGAAATTGCCCGCAAACTTTCCGAGACCAAAAGAGAACGCAGCCGCTACATCAATGAGTTTATAAAG
>PSMD01000060.1:0-7537 GCA_040289925.1 Chitinophagaceae bacterium
TACTTGATGTTGCTAACTCTAAAATCAACTGGCTGAATTTTGGGGAAGCCTACATCATCGCTGAATAATTTTCCTTTATTGTTTCAAAAATCGTTCCTGCATGCAGTGGCATTTTTTAGACTTATAAATGAAAATTATAGTTATGGAACAAAATAGAAACAATCAGCAAGGTGGAGATATGCAAAGAGGTAGTCAAAATCCGCAGCAAGAAAAAAACGAAACACTCCAGGATGGCAGTGCTGTCTCAGTTGCAGATTATGGCAGAGCTGATCAAAAATTAGAAGAAGAACAGGTTATGAACAGCGATCGCAGTGGCAATTCAAGTATTCCTATGGATAATGAAGAAACAATGGGCAATCCGTAGTTCTTTCTTTTATAAAATGCCTGGGGTAAATGATCCAGGCATTTATTTATGCGGTGGGTTTACTTGTGGAATAATATACTTATCACCTCTTGCCAAAATATGCACTGTTAAGTTGCAGACCCTGTAACAAAAACACTAGATGCAAGAGCAAGAGGTGAAGACATCAATATCGGCAAATCGCTAGTGATGGCCATGCCTAAAAGAGCTTATGGCTTTGCTAATGGACATGTTACCTTAAAACCCGGAGATGCGACCAGCATTGGAACGATCAATGGAACAGGAAGTGTAGGAACAGGCTCTTACCCAGGCAGTGGGGCAGCAGTAGTATTTCGCCAGGTATAAATGGCAAAAGCCCCTATGCGGGTGTTGATATATGGGGCACACATCTTACTGGTTCGGGCATTCAAATAAAAGAAAAGCAAGCTTCCATAACCAAGGGCAAGCAATCGTGTATCAATAATTATTCAAGCTTAATTCATCAGCTTCCTTACTTGCTTAAGGAAGCTTTTTTGTTGCTGTATATTACTTAAAAAAAACTTTTTTAAGTGTTAAAACCATGAGGCATGGTTTTTCGTATATGTATAAAACTTGATTGTCTTAATTACTTTATCACCTCTTAAATAAAGTTTATGGAGATTATTCGAAACAAAAAAGAACAAACGATGCTGGAAGAAATACAGGACAAAAGTGTTTCCCGCAGAAATTTTCTACGCTCCGCAGGAATATTAGGAGCTTCTGTTGCCATGATTGGAGCTACAGCAGGTATGACAGGCTGTAAGAAAAATGACAACAACACGGATAATGGTGTTGATCTTGGTAGTGGCGACATTGGTGTACTAAATTATGCATATGCACTGGAGCAATTAGAAGCCGCTTTCTATACACGTGTTGCTGCCACACCGTATTCAGGTATTAGTGCATCAGAAACAGCTTATCTAACAGACATTCGTGATCACGAAATTGCACACCGTGAGTTTTTCAAAACAGCTTTAGGAGCAAATGCAATTGGCGCTCTTGAAGTAGACTTCAGTTCCATCAACTTTGGTGATCGGACAAGTGTTTTAAATACTGCCAAAGCATTTGAAGATCTTGGCGTATCCGCTTACAATGGCGCCGGCAGATTGTTAACCAACGCTACCTATTTATTGTTAGCTGGAAAGATTGTTTCGGTAGAAGCCCGTCATGCGGCGTTAATTAGAGATATACTTACATTCAACAGCTTTGCAGCTTCAGATGTAATAGATGCCAATGGATTGGATTTCGCTCGTACACCAAGCCAGGTATTGTCTATTGCCGGCGCATACATTAAGACAAAAATCAACGCATCTAATTTACCATCTTAAAAAACTACAATTATGAATCTTCTAAATATCGTTAACGAAATTGAAAAAGCAGATCCAGAAGTATATGAACGCCTGGATGACAGACGCGGTGCCTTAAAGCAATTTACTTCATTTGCAGGTAAGGTGGCTGCAGTTTCATTGCCTTTTATGATTGGTTCTATGTTCAAAAAAGCATACGGACAAACATCTACTCCATCTGTTATGGATGTATTACAATATGCTTACAAACTGGAAAACCTTGAAGCAGAATTTTACAAACAAGTGGCCAACTCTACTGCAGTTCCTGCAGCGGATAAGCCAGGTTTTATTTCGATTCGTGATCATGAAGTAGCACACGTAAACTTCTTAAAAGGTGTGATCACTTCTATGGGTGGAACAGCGCAAACATACACAGCAGCCAATTTTGATTTTACAGCACATGGTTCATATCCCGATGTGATGACCAACTATACTACGCTTCTTGCCGTATCTCAAGCTTTCGAGGATACAGGTGTACGGGCTTACAAGGGACAAGCGGGGAATTTGATAAGTAATAAAACTGTTTTACAAGCCGCTTTGCAAATTCACTCTGTAGAAGCACGCCATGCATCGCATATTCGTTACCTGCGTCAGAGGGCTGGTGCTGCCGTTAAGCCGTGGGTTACTGGCAGTGGCACTACTGCATCCGGCGGCGTAGCAAGCACTACCTCTGTTTATGCAGGCGAAGACAATACAGTACAGGCAGGCGTACAGATTACAGGTATTAATGGTACCAGCATTTCATCAAATGCTGCATCAGAGTCATTTGATGAGCCATTAGATATGACAGCTGTGGTAAATATTATCACGCCATTCTTAGTATAACAAATCATAGCAGTTAGCGTGAAAACCGCTAACTGCTTTCAATTAAACTTATTTTATAGATCTGTTCGCTCCCAATCATCTCCTACTTATTTTATTGGTCGTATTGTTACTTTTTGGTGGTAAAAAAATTCCTGAATTAATGCGTGGTTTAGGTAAGGAATGAGAGAATTTAATGAAGCAAAGAATAATATCCGAAAAGAAATGGAAGAAAGTTCAAAACCGCAGGAAGTTCAATAAACTTAAATACAAATAAATGATGAAGGTTCTTTTACAGCAGCCTTTTTTATTAATAAGGTTCGTTAAAACAGGCAAGAATATATAAAACGGAATATTAGTTGCTGGGTAGTGTGCATGCAATCAGATTTCTGCCAACTCTGGAGTCGCCCTTATCAGAACCGTTTAATAAACATCATTTATTACCTTTAAGCAAAGGCGGCAAGGGTACAACCACTATTACTATGCACAAAGTTTGTCATGATAAAATCCATTCCGTAATAACAGAACCAGAATTGAAGCGCTATTACCATACTATTGACCGCCTGCAACAACACGAAGAAGTTGCCAAATTTATCCGATGGGTACAACGCAAAGAACCACAGTTTTATGACCGCTCGGCAAGAAAGAACATTGGTAATTAAATGGCAGAAAGTTCTATCTTCAATCTTCCTTTAACCGATAATGAAAATGAGCATTGCTGACCATCTCACTAAAAACCATTTTGTCCAGGAAAAAGAAACACAAGAGGCAGATTTATTAAACAACATTTTAAATGCATCTATTAACGGTGTTTTTGCCTGTGAGGCTATCAGAAATGAAGAAGGAAAAATTGTTGATCTACGTTTTATTAAAGTGAACAAACGCTTTGAAGAATTAATTGGAAAAACAGAGAAAGAATTAATGCATCAAACTTTCTTAACTGCTTTTCCTGCTGCGCAATTTTTAATGGAAATAAACAGTGCCGTTATTGAAACCAAAAAGCTAATCCGTAAAGAGGTTTATTATAAAGGCGACGGTATAGATGCATGGTTTGACATCTCACTGAGTGCATTAGGTGAAAATGGTTTGGTTGTAAGTTTTAATGATGTTACAGAAGACCACCGCAATAAAGAAAAGATTGAATCATCGCTCCATTATTTTCAAACGGTTATTAACTCTTCGCAAACTGGCATAACGGTGATTGAACCTATTTATAAAGGCAGTGAGATTATCGACTTTCGTTATAAACTGGTTAATGAAACTTTCTCAAAAATGATTGAAAAACAACCACAGGAATTAAGAGGACAACCTCTGAGTAAAATATTTCCGCTATACAAAGCACAGGGAATATTTGATCGATACAAGCAAATTTATTTAACTGGCGAAGCACAACGTTTCGATCTGCATTATGTGAAAGGAGGCTATGATGTTTGGACTGATATCTTAGCAAAAAAACAAGGCGATGAAATCCTCGTAACCTTTCACGATTACACATCGCTCAAACTGGGGCAATTGAAATTAGAAGCAATGATGAAAGACCTGAAACGATCGAACGCCAACCTGGAAGATTTTGCGTATGCTGCTTCTCACGATTTGCAAGAGCCACTTCGCAAGATTCACTTCTTTGCAGATAAGCTGAAAAATCGCTATGCTGATTTATACGATGAAGAAGGCATCAATCTGTTTCGCAGAATGGAAAGCGCCACGCATCGTATGCGTGATTTAATCGATGATTTGCTTGCTTATTCACAAATAGGGTTAAAGCCTCAAGAGTACGAAGAAGTGAAACTGGATAAAGTAGTGCAAGAAGCAATTAGTGATTTAGAAGCTATGATTGAAGAAAAGAAGGCCCACTTCACTATTGATCCATTACCCGTAGTTAAAGGAGACACACCCCAACTTCGACAGTTATTTCAAAATCTTATCTCTAATTCATTAAAATATGCCCATAGCGAACGTATACCTTTTGTTTCCATTCGCTCTAAAAAAATATCCGGAAGAGAAGCGGGTCTATTATTGCCCTCTGAAAAATTGAATGAAGATTTTTATGCGATTGATATAACCGATAACGGAATTGGTTTTGACCAGGAGCATGCTGAAAAAATCTTCAACGTCTTTCAGCGCCTACACAGCCGAAACGAATACGCAGGTACGGGTGTTGGTTTAGCTATTGTGAAAAAAGTGATTGACAATCACAATGGATATATTTCTGCAAGCGGCGTAGCAGGACACGGTGCTACTTTCACCATTTTATTGCCTGCCAGTCTGGATTAATGATTGCTTTTAATGCCTTTTGTTTCCGAATTGCTTTGTTCTGCACTTTTTGAGCTGTTTGCTTGCTGATCATTATCCGGCGAACTGTTATCCTGCACAGGTGAACTGTTGCTTACAGGATTTGCTTTCGGAGCAGACGTATTTTGATCTTCTGCTTTATTTCTTTCCTGATCCATAAATGTTTTTCCAATACGTCAAAAAATAGTGTCATTGGCACAAATTTTTAAGCATTATTAAAAAAGGCAATGGACAAAAAAGAAAATGAACTACAACCACAGGAAGCACCATTGAAAAATACAGACAATGCATTTGTTCAGGTTGGAAAGAATGGTGAGCCAGAAATTCCTGAGACAGATAAAGAATATCAATCTGAAAACAATAATCGTATAACCAATTTAGATAAACGCTAAGCTATAGGAAAGATTATTTAAAAGACATCAACGAAGAAAGAGGCAATCCAGAAAAAAAGTATCGGGACAAAATGCAGGAACGCACCAATCACACAAAAAACACGAATGATGAAAGCGAGGCAAGAGATCTTGCTAAGGTGCACAAATCAGTAAGTGGCGAAAATCAGAAAATAGATTCCGTTCATCAGGATGATTTGCAGAACGGCCTTGATGATTATGCACCAAAGGAAACAGAACGTTTAAAATAACTATTGCGTTTCTTGCGGTTTAAGTAAACGTTCCTCAATCACTTGCTGAAAAACATTTTTTGGAATGGCTCCCTTTTGCATCATTGGCGAGCCTTCTATTGGTATAAATAATAAAGTGGGAATACTTAGAATACCAAATAAAGAAGAAAGTTCTAATTCTTTATCTGTATCAATTTAATAGATAGTCACCTTCCCTTCATACTGATTAGACAGTTCTTCGAGTATAGGCGCTACAGTTTTACAAGGCCCGCACCAATCGGCATAAAAGTCAATAATAGCTGGCATTTTACCTTTGTATTGCCATTCATTTACTTCCTCATAATTAAAAACGTTTTCCTTAAAACCTGCTGCATCTAATTATATTGTTGCCATACCCAAATGACGCAAACAAAGTGCTACGTATTAGTTACAATTACTAATCGAAAGTGTTGCTTGGGATGGTTTTTACTTAGTAGATTTTAGCGTATTTCCCGATTGCTTTTCAGCAACTGGTGGCTTACTTTTAAAGCCTAATCTGTTAACCCGAAAATGAAAAACCAATGCCACGACAAACTTTTCTAACTAAAGAAACCTTTTTAGCCGCTACCGAAATAGAACTAAAAAAAATTTTACATAGCCTGCCTGAAGTAATGCCTGACTTAAGTTTAGTAGGTGAAAATAAGTTGATAGAACAAATAAGGTTTGCTTTTAACGCAGATATCAAACTTGATTACTTCATTGATTTTTCTGTACTGCCTGTAAATGACCAATATTGTCGCTTATTACTTCACGCTACGCATAAAAATGGCAAAGCGTTTATTACTGATCCTGAAATGCATGCAGTGTTACATGATATTGAAACTGCGGTTCATGCTTTGGCAAAAGGTGAAGTGTATTGTTTTCCAACGAAACAAAAAATAAAAAGCAAAACCAAGACTGCCTGGATCGCTTCATTTAAAAATAGTTTCGCCGTTTTCTTATTGAAGAAGAAATTTTCTTAACTCACTTTCTCGCTGCTCATTTGCAACACCATTTGCGCTACGTGCAGTAAATCGCGGTATAAAGTTGGCTTTCTGAAAAAGGAGCATTTGTGGGTTTGGCACAACTTTACATCATCTTCTCGGGAGGATGTTGTAAAAATCATAATCGGCAATGATTTATATTTTTCATTCCCTTTTAGCCAAAGCAAGGTTTCTTTTCCATCCATAATAGGCATGTTCAAATCCAATATAATAATCAATGGTTGTAGCTTTTCTTCCTCTAATAACTGCACCACTTCTTGTCCGTGCCTTGCATGCACCAAAGTGTAATTATCCGTAATCTGGCTCAATGCATCTTTAATTGAGTCAAAATCATCCTCATCATCTTCGGCGTATAAAATGATAGGTTTGGTAGCGTTTGTTTCCATGTGTTTTCTTATTAGATAAAAAGTTATGCCAGAACCCGCAGCCCTGGCATAGTAAAATTTAAAGGAGAAAAACTAACTGGTCTTATCTGGGAAATCGACATTAAAAATATTCTTCTGTTCTTCTTTTTTACGAATACCAAAATTGTAGCGGATATTAAGGCCGTAACGGCGAGTATCTCCTTCACGGTAGCCAGCTGCATTAATGCTACCTTGATTAATTGTAAAATGATTTTTATTGGTAAAAAACAAGTCATTCGCACTTAAGGTTACCGTCATCTTACGCTTAAAGAACTGTTGATTCAAGCTTAAGCTCAACGCACCAAATGAAGTCAATTCATAAAACTGTTGCTGGCCGTTAAAACGGGCAAAGCCCTGTAAGGCCAATTGCGTAAGTTGTGTAATCTTGAATGTTTGGTAAGTGAAAATTGTCCAACTGCCTTTGTCAAAAGAAAGCGGCTTGTTGTTATACAAACCAGTGTATAAATTATGATTGTATTGTCCGCCAATTACAAAGAAATAACGTTTGCCTGGAGGAATAGCGCCTAATACCCGGAAATAAGTTTCTTTATTGCTCCCTAAATTATCATAGGTACGATAAGAATATTTTGGATCGCCGTTTACAGGATAAATTACCTGCGTAAAAATGTCCTTTGTATTGTTAATGCCAATGGCAAAAATGGGGCGCTCATCTA
>PSMD01000060.1:7603-8044 GCA_040289925.1 Chitinophagaceae bacterium
GTATAAGAACGGATCTATATAACGAGGGAAAGGATTTAAATATTCATAAGCTGGGCGACTGATCGTTCTTCGATAAACTAAATAACCCCTTAACTCATACCCAGCAATTTTCATTAAGCCCTTACTGAAATAAACATAAGGGAAGAAGTCAGTACGATTAATTTTGAACGAAGTATCAGCAGGAACCGTTTGTCTGCCATTCATGTTAGTGTTCTCCATACGTACGCCACTCTTCAACGTAAAGCCGAAAAAAGTTTTGGAAGCCTGCAGGTAAGCTGAATTAATTGTTTCGTTGTACTGGTAAGCGCTGGTTCGGGCAACATCTTTCACTATAACGCCGCCTGATTGCCTGTAATACTCACTGCTATTGTCGAAATCCACATGTGTTGTTTTAACACCTGTTTCTACTGTAAACTTTTGTGGCAGCTTCCAGGCCAAATT
>PSMD01000060.1:8164-10997 GCA_040289925.1 Chitinophagaceae bacterium
GCGTGTAAGAAAAATCGGTAGTCCATTCTGATCCGAGACTATCAATCTTATATTTTGTATTAATACTCTGACTAAGATTATAATTATTTCCTTTGTTAGAAACATCGGCTACTGAATTAGAAGCCGCATTGTTAGTACTGATTTGTTTTGAAATAGAAATAGTATTGGAAGTATTAGCAAAATCATTGTAACTAAACCTTCCATCATAACTCGCTTCCCATTTTTTATTGAACTGATAATTCACACCAAAACCAACGTAATAATTAGTCGCTGTATACTTGGTAAATGCATTTTGATTGAGCGTGGAGTCCGATGCAAAAAAACGATCAGTAGTTAATTGTTCGTACGAATTGCGTCTTGCATAGTTAAGATTGATATAGGTAGTAAGTTGTCCGTTGTTATTATTGACGTTCACTCCTACTGTTTGGTTTCCGTATTTACCTTGTTGAATACCTGTGTACACACTTCCGGTTAACCCGATCTTCACGCCTTTTTTCAAAACAATATTCACAATACCGCCACTACCTGATGCATCATACTTAGCAGAAGGCGTTCTTAAAATTTCAATACTGGCAATAGCACTTGGTGGTAAGCTTTTTAATAAGGTGGCGATATCGGCTGTGCTCATTTTTTGCTCACGACCATTAATGTAAATAGTTGCGGGTGTAGTGCTGCTCAAATAAATATTTCCATCTTGATCAACGAACAAACCAGGCGTTTTTTCCATGATTTCATACGCATTGGTAGATGATGCCGCTATTTGCTCCGGCTCCACTATTGTTTTATCATCTTCCTGGCGCATGAGCGGACGGCTTGAGGTTACAACCACCGCTCCTAATGTTTTAGTTGCCGTTTCTGCAGTGAAATTGAAAACTGTTTGTCCATCTTTTAAGGTTATGGTTTTCTCTAATGGCAAATAGTTGACAGAACTGATATTGATTTTATAAACAGAACCAACAGTTAGATTAAATGTCACAGTGCCTGTACTATCAGACAGCTTCTGCATACGTACACTGCTGTCGGGCACCGCACTGACTTTAAAACTGGCAAATGGTATTGCTTCATGCTTTGCATTGGTTAGCACAAATCGAACAGGCTGCTGCGCATTTGTAGAAAAAGCGCATCCAATCGTTAGTAAAAAAAGTAATCCAATGAAACTTTGCCTGTTTTTTTGCGTTGTTAATTTAATTGGAGGTAATAAGTGCATCATGAAGCAGGTTTGAAGTGTCGAAATTAGCTGCCGATTTTTCGGGGAGATGTTAAGATTTTTAAAAGGTTCACCCTGCTTCGTAAAGTGGGTGGTATTGGTTTTGTAACTCATGGGTAAACGGAATATCTTCAACTAATGGGTAGGACTGGACTTATAACTAAACTGGCTTGCAGCATGTTTTTTCTCTTGCTTGCACCTACCCTGTTTGCTCAAAATGATTCGTCAAAACCCAAATCGCTCGATAGTATTCTGCTTCATCAAAAAGGCATTCTACATCAGCTTGCACAAAACTTATTCGTAGATACAACGGGAACGGACATTAATAAGTTACAGCGGTTAGACCAATTGTATCAAAAATATAATGGTCGGATTATTCGCAAGATCATCATTCAAACGCTTCCTTTGGTTGTTTCAATTGGCGATACGACCAAAAGAATTAACAACATGCTGACGCATTTGGTAGATGACCTGCATTACAAATCGAGAAATTATGTGATCAACAACAATCTTTTCTTTAAAGAGAACGATCATCTTTCTTCTTACTTGATTGCCGATAATGAACGTCACTTACGTGACTTACCCTTCATTGATGATGCAAAAATTATTGTTTCGCCAATTCGAAATAATAGGGATTCAATTGACATTATCGTTCTGACAAAAGACATTCTTTCTTTTGGTGGCTCGCTTGATGCAAGAGGAACCAAGTACATTTCAGTAAGTTTAAAAGAAGACAATTATTTGGGCTGGGGCGATCGGATTCAACTTCAGGCTTTGCGTGATGCCAATCGTCAAAAAATGTTTGGTTATGGTGCTGAATACCTAAAGCGGAATATTGGAGGAAGTTTCGTTGATGCAACTATTGGTTATACCACATTTGCTGATGCCCTAACGAGTGGCAGGAAAGAAGAAACCAAAAGCTATGTTCAGTTCATTAAGCCACTGGTGAATCCTTATATGTTCTGGACCTATGCTGCTTCATTTGCTGTACACGATGCAAAGAATATGTATCTGCCCGATTCTACGTTTACTTCCGATTTTAATTATCGATACACAGTAGCAGATTTTTGGGCCGGTTGGAACATTACGGCTGACCGCATTTTTCACAGTAACAAGAATGATCGCAGTCGTGCTTTATTAAGTGCTCGTTTGCTCAATCAGCAATTCAGTCAAAAGCCAGTTCGGTATGAAAAGAATTATTACTATCCTTACTCAGATGTGACGGCAATGCTTGGTGCTCTTACTTTTTACAAGCAAGTTTCCTATCGCACACAATACATTTATGGCTTTGGTAGAAATGAAGATGTACCCGAAGGTTTTGAAGCCAACATAACCGCTGGATGGACAAAGAAAAACGAAATAGATCGCCCCTATGTTGGTTTAGAGTATCAGAGCTATTTTTTCAATCACAAAGAGCATTATTTCAATTATGCATTGAAAGCCGGAGGTTATTTAAATAAAGGCCGTTTTCAAGACGCAAGTGTTTTAGCTAGTCTCGAATATTTTAGCCCGCTGAACGAATGGGGTACACAATGGAAACAACGCATTTTTGTGACAGCAAATTTTACGCAACAGTTCAATACTTTTTTAGATGAACCATTGTATGTAGAAAGCAAATATGGCCTG
>PSMD01000061.1:0-636 GCA_040289925.1 Chitinophagaceae bacterium
GATTATCAAACAAAAAAGTGTCAACTTTTTTCAGGACGATACAGTTTAGCTATTCAAAATGTTCTTAACACTAAATGGAAGGAAACACAATTTGACACAGAAAGCCGGTTACAAAACGAACCAGCACCAGTTTCAGAAATTCATTTTACACCGGGGACACCATTTTTTGCAAGGGCAAGTTTTACGGTATTTTTTTAAAATACTTTTTCTAATACATAGTAGCCCACGCAGCAAATAAAGCACTTGGAGCAGGCGCACAAACCAAAAGCACCAAAGCCAACATGCCCCAAGTGCTTCATTTGCCCACGCTTCTTAGGACACACTCTCAAAAATGTTATACCAACAGGTTTTTTGCAAGGACGAAAAGGAAGTTTTATTATTTGTAAACAGACAACAACACTTATCTCCTGCTCTAAAATCTGCTCCGTAGTTTTTATTCGCAAACCTTAGTTAGCTTTACCGCCTTAAAACACGGCTATGTCAGTAAACAAAGAAGTAAAGCGCATAACAACCAATACACTGCAGAAAATGAAACTGTCCGGTGAAAAAATTTCCATGATCACCGCTTATGATTTTTCTTTTGCAAAAATTTTTGATGCAGCCGGCATTGATGTCATACTTGTTGGCGATTCTGCC
>PSMD01000061.1:646-3800 GCA_040289925.1 Chitinophagaceae bacterium
GCGGGTCATGAAACCACTTTACCCATTACACTTGACCAGATGATCTATCATGCTTCTTCTGTCATTCGCGGTGTGCAACGTTGCCTGGTGGTGGTTGATCTTCCTTTCGGTTCTTATCAATCCAATTCTGACATTGCACTGGCTTCATCTATTCGCATTATGAAAGAAACCGGCGCACATGCCATTAAGCTGGAAGGCGGCGAAGAAGTGTTGGATTCTGTAAAACGAATTATCTCTGCCGGCGTGCCTGTAATGGGCCACCTGGGATTAACGCCTCAATCCATTTATAAATTGGAACCTACGCAGTAAGAGCAAAAGAAGAAGCAGAAGCAAGCAAGTTAAAACGTGATGCCAAATTGCTGGAAGAAGCAGGTTGCTTTGCTATTGTTTTAGAAAAAATTCCTGCCACACTGGCTAAAGAAGTTTCGGAAAGCTTGCTTATACCTACGATTGGCATCGGTGCCGGTAAGCATTGCGATGGGCAGGTGCTGGTAATGCATGATATGCTGGGCATTAATACCGAGTTCAAGCCCAGGTTTCTTCGCCAGTACCTGGATATTCACCAACAGGCAACATCGGCCGTACAGCAATATGTTAAGGACGTAAAGTCAATGAATTTTCCCAACGAAAAGGAACAATATTGAACTTTTTTTCTGAATGCATTTCGTTGAAATTTCACCGGGCACATATGCAGTTGATTAGCTGTACTGTAGGTGAAGAATAATTAATAAATGTGTTAAAAAATTGAAAAGGGCCATCCCGCAGGTGACCTTTCTTTTTATACACGACCTTCCCCGTATTTTTGCCGCACAATAAACATCATCATGAATTTTCCTGAGCAACTCGGTTTGAAAAAAGAAAACAGCGGCGTGAGTACCGGCAATAACTGGATAAAAACAAGGGGCGAAATCATTCCTTCTTATTCTCCTGTTGACGGGCAATTGATAGGCACCGTAACTTCTGCAGATAAAAAAAATTACAGCGAAGTAATTGCAACAGCACAAAACGCTTTTACATACTGGAGATCTGTACCCGCACCCAGGCGGGGAGAAATTGTAAGACAAATAGGTGAAGCTTTGCGACAATACAAAGAGCCGCTGGGCAAACTGGTGTCGTACGAGATGGGAAAAAGCCTGCAGGAGGGTTACGGGGAAGTGCAGGAGATGATAGACATCTGTGATTTTGCAGTGGGCTTATCACGCCAGTTATATGGCCTTACCATGCACAGCGAAAGACCAGCCCATCGTATGTATGAGCAATGGCACCCGCTGGGAATTGTCGGGATCATTTCTGCATTTAATTTTCCGGTTGCCGTATGGAGCTGGAACAGTATGCTTGCCTGGGTTTGCGGTGATGTTTGTGTGTGGAAGCCTTCTGAAAAAACGCCGCTTTGCGCAGTAGCCTGCCAGCAAATTGTGGCCAACGTTTTTAAAGAGAATAACATACCCGAAGGAGTTTGCAATTTGATTGTGGGTGGCAGGGAGGTGGGTGAATGGATGGCCAATGATCATAGCATCCCGCTGGTATCAGCTACCGGTTCAACAAGAATGGGCAAAGCAGTTGCTTCTGCAGTAGCGGCAAGACTGGGAAGATCGCTTCTGGAGTTAGGAGGTAATAATGCCATCATCATTTCAAAAGATGCAGACCTTGATATTGCCATACGCGGTGCTTTATTTGGCGCTGTGGGTACTGCAGGACAACGTTGCACCACTACCAGAAGATTAATCATTCATGAATATGTTTATGATGAAATAAAAAGCAGGCTGGTGAATGCATATAACAAGCTTACTATCGGTGACCCTTTAAATGAAAAAAACTTAGTAGGTCCGCTTATTGATAAAGATGCGGTGAAAATCTACAATGAAGCCATAGAAAAATGCAAAGCTGAAGGTGGAAAATTTGTTGTGGAAGGCGGTGTATTGCAGGGCGATGGTTATGAAAGCGGCTGCTATGTAAAACCCTGCATAGCCGAAGTTGAGCAGCATTTCAAAATTGTACAGCAGGAAACGTTTGCACCCATTCTTTATTTAATGAAGTATAGCAGCATAGAAGAAGCGATAGAAATTCAAAACAATGTACCACAGGGTTTGTCATCATCTATCATGACCTTAAACCTGCGTGAAGCGGAGCTTTTTCTTTCTCATGGCGGCAGCGATTGTGGCATTGCCAATGTTAACATTGGTACCAGCGGTGCTGAAATTGGCGGTGCATTTGGCGGAGAAAAAGAAACCGGTGGCGGACGTGAAAGTGGTAGCGATGCCTGGAAAAATTATATGCGCCGGCAAACAAACACTATCAATTACAGCAGTGAGCTACCCCTGGCGCAGGCTATTAAGTTTGATTTGTAAGATTTATTTGCAATTTTTACAGCGTCAATATCCACATAAACCAAAAAAGCAACATGCAAAAACCCGCACTTCTCCTGGCTGTCATTTTCTCTGCAACCCTTTCACAGGCACAAATTAAAATTGCTATCGTTGGCGGTGGACATTCATCAACCATCAAAGAGTCAAATGATCTGCCAGGCTGGGATTCGCTCAGCAATAATTATAAAGGAAGAACAGGATTTCATTTTGGCTTTATTGCTGATTTGAAGCTGGGAGAATTTCCGTTGCATTTTCAACCCGGCGTTATCTATTATAATAAAGGAAGAAAATATTCCGGTGTTTGGGATACTACTATCGTGGAAGTTGATACAGTTTATACAACAGTTTATACAGACATCCGCAGGCAATTCCTGAATTATATTGATATTCCACTCAACATTGTTTACAAATTAAATGCAGGGAAAAGAGCAAAGTTCATGCTTGGTGCCGGCCCCTACTTGTCTTTTTTTTACAACGGAAAAGAAAAGCGGGAACAGAATACGTTAAATGTTGATAACAGTTTTATCTCCGAAGAAACTAAAGACTTGCCTGTAGGAAACAAACGCGGTCAGTATAAAACTTTTGATTACGGTATAAATGCCCTTGCAGGCATTGAGATCGGTAGAGTTTTCTTAACGTTAAATTACAATCGCGGCCTGGGTGAATTCTTTTCTCCAAAAGATTATGAAAGCAACCTTAAGCACCAGGTTGTTGGTGGAACGCTGGGCATCTTTATCGGCAGGCCTGTTGAAGCCGAAAAAAAGATAAAAGATAAAGACAAAGATGGC
>PSMD01000061.1:3900-10855 GCA_040289925.1 Chitinophagaceae bacterium
GATGGCATTGCAGACAATGAGGATAAATGCGTAGATGTTCCTGGTACTGCAAAATATAATGGCTGTCCTGTTCCAGATTCGGACGGTGATGGCCTGAATGATGAGGAAGATAAATGTCCGCAGGTGCCAGGCCTGGCGAAATACACCGGTTGCCCCGTGCCCGACACAGATAATGATGGCATAGATGATGAAGAAGACCGCTGTCCCGCTGTTGCAGGTGTTAAACGATACAATGGCTGCCCGGTACCAGACTCAGATAATGATGGTATAAATGATGAAGAAGATAAATGCCCGACAGTTGCCGGTGTAAAAGAAAACAATGGCTGCCCGCAGATAAAAGAAAAAATCATCGAGCAGGTAAAATATGCAGCCCGCCGCATTCAATTTGAAAAAGCACAAGCTAATTTGCTCCCCGCTTCCTATAAAGTATTGGATGAAGTTGCAAGTATTTTAAAAAGTAATCCTGATTTAAAACTGATGATTGAAGGCCATACCAGCAACGATGGAAATCGTGAGGCCAATATGATCCTTTCTCAGCAAAGGGCAGAAAATGTTAAAGAATATCTTATAACGCAGGGTATTGATGCGTCGAGGCTGCAGGCTGTTGGGTACGGGCCTGACAAACCGATTGCAGACAACAAATCTGCCGAAGGGAAGAAACAAAACCGGCGTGTAGCATTAATTGTAAGCAACCAATAAATAAAGGCTTCCGTCACAGTATGGCAATGTCCTGGCTATTCCTCCGGGACTTTTTTTATAAAAAAGTATGAATGGTTTTATAAAAAAACTCTTCCCTTTTTTAATTGTACCTGTAATCCGCCCTAATTGGGTTACTTTTACGCCTCAAAATTTTGACTTTAAAAAAAAGAAAATGAACAAATTATTTCGCGGGTCAATTCTCGGATTATTGGTTGGCCTGATTAGTTTTTCAGCCTTTGCGCAAACAGCCGCAAAAGATGAAGTTCCGAAAGGCTGGCATTTACTGGATAAGCAAACAAACGGTTATTACGGCATTAGTCTTGACAAAGCCTATGAATTTTTAAAAGGGAAAAAAAGTAAAACAGTTATTGTAGCTGTTATTGATTCAGGCATTGATACCTTACATGAAGACCTGAAGCCAATATTATGGACAAACCCTAAAGAAATCCCCGGTAACGGTATTGATGATGATAAAAACGGCTATGTAGATGATATACATGGCTGGAACTTTATTGGTGGCCGTGATGGCAGAAACGTAAAAGAAGATTCTTATGAAGCTGCAAGGGTTTATCACAAATTCAAAAAGCAATTTGAAAATATTACCGATCCTTCAACTCTTTCAAAAGAAGACCAGGAGAATTATGAAATGTGGGTAAGAGCAAAGCAGCAAATTGCCGGTGATGGCAATACAGCCATGATGCCTCTTTATAAAAAAATTTATGCAGACCTTACCACCGGCGATTCTGTGATTAAAGCAGATTTAAAGAAAGATGAATACAGCTGCAAGGATCTGCAGGGATATACACCAACATCAGATGCAGCAAAAAAAGTAAAACAAACAATGACGCTGATTTGCTCGCAAAATAAAAATGATGACATTACAAATGTGCAGATCATTGAAGACCTTGAGGGGGAATTAAGAAAAATGAAAGCCGCTGAAGAAGCTCCTAAAAATTACCGTGATGAAATTGTAAAAGACAATTATTACGATTTCAACGATCGCTTTTATGGCAACAATGATGTAATGGCCAGTACACCTTTTCATGGCACTCACGTTTCTGGTATTATTGCCGGCGTAAGAAATAATAAAATTGGTATTGATGGCATTGCAGACAATGTTAGAATCATGATGATTCGTGCCGTGCCTGATGGTGATGAGCATGACAAAGACATTGCTCTTGCCATTCGGTATGCGGTTGACAATGGTGCAAAAGTGATTAACATGAGCTTTGGTAAAGGATTCTCTCCCGAAAAACAATGGGTAGATGATGCCGTTCGCTATGCGCAAAGCAAAGGTGTGTTACTGGTTCATGCAGCAGGTAATGATGCTGCCGATATTGACACAGCCTGGAATTTTCCAACTCCTGTTTTTAAATCAGATAAGAAAAGAGCAAGCAACTGGATTACAGTTGGTGCAAGCGGAGATCCAAAGGCAGGCGGACTGGTTGCTAATTTTTCTAACTATGGCAAGCAGGAAGTAGATGTGTTTGCTCCCGGTGTAAAAATTTATTCAACTATCCCCGGTGGCAATACCTATGGCAATGCACAAGGCACCAGCATGGCTTCACCAGTGGTAGCCGGCATAGCTGCCTTGATCATGGAATATTTTCCTAACCTTACACCTGAGCAGGTGAAAATGATAATTGAAAAATCTGTAGTGAAACCAGATGCGAAAGCCATTAACCCGGGTACGGGTGATGAAGCAAAGCTTAGTGACCTGAGCCGCACCGGTGGCCTGGTGAATGCATATGAAGCTATAAAGCTGGCTTCTACAATTAAGCCTGCAAAAGTTGAAAAGACAAAAACAAAATCAAAAGTGAAAGTGAAACAAAAAGATTAATCTTAATGAATAATGAAACTAAGCCCGCCGCAAGGTGGGCTTTTATTTTCAGGCAACTAAGCTTTTAGCTCTAACGATTAAAAGTTAAATTAGTCGCTATGAAAATAACAGTTGTGATTTTATCAGTAGCTGTTTTCTTCTCATGCAGTAAAAGCAATGACGGTGGAAACAATAATAACATTGATTGCAGCGGAGTACCCAAAAGTTTTTCTACTAACGTCTTTCCTATCATTTCCAGTCGCTGTGCAATTAGCGGCTGCCATGCCAGTGGTAGTACTAATCGCCCGGGAGAACTAACCACTTACCAACAGGTTTTTAATGCAAGAGCCAATATTCGGAACGCAGTTATCAGCCGTCAAATGCCGCAAGGCAGTTCACTTTCACAATCAGAAATAAATATGATTGTATGCTGGATAGATAGCGGTGCACCGAACAATTAGCTGGATGCTTTCAGTTTTATGTAAAGCGGTTTTTAAAACTGACAAAAAAACCTATAATCACAACTTAAAACCTATCACTTATATTTGTGCTTCACCAATAGTTTATTGATGGCGAAGCAATTTGAAGACTTTGATGCCAACCTTACCGGTGAAGAAGGAAAATCCGAGGAAACAAAAGCCAGTTGGTTCAAACGCATCAAAAAAGGCATCAACACAAAAACTTCTGAGAAAAAAGAAACCCCTGAGGGGTTGTGGACCAAATGCCCTGAGTGCAATTACATTTGCACGGTTACCGAATTGCGGGAAAATCTGTTCGTTTGTCCCAAATGCAATTATCATCACCGCATTGGCAGCACGGAGTACTACGATATTTTATTTGACGATAAGGCCTTTATCGAGCTGTTTGAAAATATTCGCAGCAAAGATTTTTTAGAGTTTACCGACCTGAAGCCCTACAAAAAAAGGCTGGAAGAAATTTGGAGCAAAAGTAATTTGAAAGATTCCATGCGGGTGGCAGTAGGAAAAGTAAATGGCCATGACATTGTGATCAGTTGCATGGATTTTGAATTCATCGGAGGCTCGCTGGGCAGTGTAATGGGAGAAAAATTTTCAAGAGCGGTTGATTATTGCCTCCAACATAAATTACCTTACCTGGTTATTTGCAAAAGCGGTGGTGCCCGCATGATGGAAAGTGCATTCTCACTGATGCAACTGGCAAAAACCAGCGGAAAACTTTCGCAGTTGAGTGATGCAAAACTTCCTTATATCTCGTTATTAACTGACCCCACTTTCGGCGGTATTTCAGCCAGTTTTGGTATGCTTGGCGATTTAAATATTGCTGAGCCCGGAGCATTGATTGGTTTTGCCGGCCCGCGGGTTATAAAAGAAACCATTAAAAAAGATTTGCCCGAAGGTTTTCAGCGAAGCGAATTTATTTTGGAGCACGGCTTCCTCGATTTTATTGTGCATAGGAAAGATTTGAAAGAGAAACTGAGTACGGTGTTGACGTTGTTTAAAAACTGATTCCCCACCCCGCAAATGCGGGGTTCTTTGTAAAAGCTTTGGTGCCAATCAACTTTATATTTGCATAATGCCGGACATCAAAAATCGCTCAGCTTATTTTGAATATTTCATCGATGCGAAATACAATGCCGGAATTGTTTTGAAAGGAACCGAAGTCAAATCATTACGTGATGGCAAAGCCAGCTTTAACGATGCCTATTGCATGATACACAAAGGTGAAGTGTGGCTCAAAAGCATGCATATTGCCGGGTATTCACACGGTACGGTGAACAATCATGATCCATTAAGAGACCGTAAACTGCTGCTGAACAAAAGAGAGATCCGAAAGATTGAAGCCAAATTGAAAGAGAAAGGTTATACGCTGATTCCGCTCAGACTTTTTTTTAATGAGAAGAATTTAGCCAAAGTTGAAATTGGCCTGGCAAAAGGTAAAAAGCTGCACGACAAACGGGAAACCATTAAGCAAAGAGATACCAAGAGAGAAATAAAACGATACCTTAAATAATTTTCCAATTACCCCACCGTTTGAGTTAAAAGCATCATTTTTGCTTATTCCCGCTTTCTATGAAGAAACTTTTTCTGCTAACAACCTGCATTTTAATCTGGCTCTTTAGCTTTTCACAGTCAGTTTCCGGCTATTGGTATGGGAATGCTAATGTGAAGCAAAACAGTTCAACCAATAATTATTTAATTGAATTAATTCTTGACCAAACAAAACGCAGGTTACGGGTGTAGTGAATTACTACTTCAAAAAAACTTTTCGCAGTTTAAAAGTTACAGGCAACTATAATTCTCTTACCCGGCAACTGACATTGTTCAACATTCCCCTAACCTATCATGGTTCCATGGGTGATATGGACGTGGATTGCATAATGGATTTTGTTGCTACTCTTCGGGTTTCTAAGGCTAACTCTAATTTAATTGGTAGCTTCCAGGGCAAGCCTGAGTACAAATACACTTGTGCGGATGTGGCTTTCAATCTTACCCTGAATGCAGGCATCAGTAAAAAAGATTCAATTCTCAATGCCTTAAGGTTGTATAAAGAAACTTACCAGGTTTGGCGGCCAACTTACGAAGACACGATGGTAGCTGTAAACATTATTCCGAGAAAAGTGGTGAATTATGTAATAGAAGATGAGTACAGGAAAAGAGAAAATATTCTTGTACAGGAAATTAGTGTTAGCAGCGATTCTTTGAAAGTTGATTTTTATGATAACGGTGAAATTGACGGAGATTCGATTTCCATTTTCTATAACAATAAACTGATTGCCTTTAACAGGATACTCAGTACAAGAGCTGTTCATTTTGACCTAGTGCTTGACAGTACGAAAGATGTAAATGAAATCAGCATGTTTGCTGATAATCTTGGCAGCATTCCACCCAACACTGCATTGATGGTTGTTTCAGATGGCAAAAAACGTTACGAGATCAGGATGACCAGCAGCCTGGAGAAAAATGCAATATTGAGAATAAGAAGAAAACCGTCATAGTCAACCGAACAATTCCGGTTGTTGATCTTTTTTTTGCTTCACCCATTCCATTTCCACACTTTTGCTGTAGTCAACCAGCTTGGCACCTACAGCTTTCCAACCCATTACATCAACCACTTTCTCCAGCTTGAATTTTGCCCGGCGCACCTGTGCTCCCCTGCCCTGTTGAACAGCCAGTACAGGTTCTGTATCTGTTGAAACAGCCTCTAACCTGTTTCCTTCTCCCTCTTTTATAAAGAAAAACTTGTTGCGCAGTGTTGTAGTTTCAATCTTAAACCGCTTTACGTTGTACTGCTTTTTCTCGTTGTCGAGATAAACTGCAGTGATGATTTTTTCAGGAATAAATTTTTCAATCAGTAAAATATTCTCCACATCAAAACGCTGCGTCATTTCCTGGTCGGTTATTTCGTAATGGCCGTCATTGTAAATCACCAGTATCCGGTCTTCGGCCTCAAACATGCCAAGGTAAATTCCTTTTTCTTCAGTATTCAGTCTTCCAAACTTATCATCAAACCAAAGTTTCTTTCCGCTTAGCGTAGCCTTACCGGCTTCTTTAAATTTCACCGATTTGATAGGATACTTGGTTACCTGGTTGCCGATGGTGCTTCTTCCTTTAATGGCCAGTTCTTCAAAATAAAAATCAAATTCCTTTATACGGGCAGAGCAATTCGGACTCAAAATAATTTTCACAACCTCTGCTTCGCCATTTGGGTTTACAGTAAGGTATTGCACCTTGCTCTTTTCTTCTCTTTTTGTAAGATCGTATTCTTTATCTCTTGTTACACCGGTAACATTAAAACGCTTGGCAAAGCTTACTCCAGATTTCCCATCGGTATATATCATATTGTACGTAGTACGTTCATCATTCTTCATAAACACTGCCAGGTGCAAAATGTCTTTACCAATAAACACTTTATCCTGCACCTTTACCACTTTCATTATGCCCCGCCTGGTAAATACAATAATGTCGTCAAGGTCGGAACATTCAAATGCAAACTCATCTTTCTTCAAACTTGTGCCGATAAAACCTTCTTCACGATTTACGTAAAGCCTTGTGTTGGCAATAGCGACTTGCTTGGCCTCTATCACTTCAAACTGCTTTATCTCGGTTTTTCTTTCTCTGCCTTTGCCATATTTCTTCTGGAGATTTTCAAAATAGGAAACTGCAAAATCAACCAGGTTTGTCAGATCATTCTTCACCTGCTTAATCTGCCCTTCCAAATCTTTTATCTGTTCATTCAGTTCGTCAATATCGAGCTTGTAAATTCTCCTGACAGGTTTTTCTGTAAGTTTTACAATGTCTTCCCTGGTAATATCTCTTTTTAATTGTTTGCTAAAAGGCAGAAATGCTTTTGCAATTGCATCCAGAACCTTCTCCCATGTCTCATGCTTTTTTTCCAGCTCTTTATAAATCTTTTCTTCAAAAAATATTTTTTCAAGAGAAGTGTAATGCCATTTTTCCT
>PSMD01000013.1:0-244 GCA_040289925.1 Chitinophagaceae bacterium
AGAATCATAATTGCCGGTTTTTTGATAGCACAGGCCCAAATTGTTCTGGGCTGCTATTACACCCCAAGAATCCAGCAACGATTTATGCTTGAGTGCATATCTGCAATATTCAATACACTGCCGGTAGTTTTTGGTATTGTACAATGCATGGCTGGCTAAAACGCAGGAGCCAACCAAGTGTTTTGGCTTGTAGTTTAGCTGTTGAGCAATCTCCACTGCTTTCACCAGGTAAAAAACGCAGGTG
>PSMD01000013.1:461-740 GCA_040289925.1 Chitinophagaceae bacterium
CCCTGCCGATAATTTTTTCTCTAAAAGGAACGGGGTATTTAGCCAGGGAATCGTAGAATAATGTGATGCCATTAACCTCTTTTGACATCTTTTGAAACCAATTCATCCATTTATCTGCATCCTTAGTATCTGCTTGTGCAAATACAGAAAATTACAATAGCAAAAGAAAAGCAATTAGAATGCGGGCTGGCATAAATTATCCCGGAAATTAGGGTTCAGTACTGTGTGCAACGCAAAATTATTGCTACAAAAAAACCAGTCCAAGATAAGTAATCTCCT
>PSMD01000013.1:750-7177 GCA_040289925.1 Chitinophagaceae bacterium
TTTGCTGCTTTTATTTTTTTCTTATCCCGAACTCACGTTAAGTAATCTCCTGCCGCCAAAAATTCCCGATCCGCCACAGGCAGGCTCCCGTATTAATGATAAGCCCCAACAGATAGGTACATCCTGAAACAACGGAAAAAGGGAGAGAGGCATATTCCAAACTCTAGCGGTACTGAGTCACACAACAATCACTGATGAATCAAATTCTCCTGCTGTCCACTCCCCCTCTCCGCATGCGGAGAGGGGCAGGCAGAGAGGTACTTCCTGAAACATCGGTGACAGGGGGGAGAGGCTTTCTTCTGAACTCTTCCCCCTATTTTTGCGCAAATCTTTTTTTTGAGCATTACCATTACCACAAAAGACCTTGTAAAAAGATATGGCAACCGGGTTGTCGTTAACCATGTGTCCATAGAAGTGAAACAGGGAGAGATCGTGGGTTTGCTGGGGCCTAATGGTGCAGGTAAAACCACTACTTTTTACCAGGTGGTAGGTTTAATAAAACCTGACGAGGGTAAAGTTTTTTTAAGTGATAAAGACATCACCGGCTTACCCATGTATAAAAGGGCACAAATGGGCATCGGCTACCTGCCTCAGGAAGCCTCCGTATTCAGAAAGCTTAGTGTGGAGGATAACATTACTGCGGTATTAGAAATGAGAAAGATGGGCAGGAAAGATCAAAGAGAAAAGCTGGAAAGTCTTTTATCTGAATTTCGGCTGAACCATGTAAGAAAAAATAATGGGGATGTGCTTAGTGGTGGAGAAAGGAGAAGAACTGAAATAGCAAGAGCATTAGCGGTTGATCCCAAATTTATTTTACTGGATGAGCCTTTTGCAGGCATTGACCCTATTGCTGTAGAAGACATACAATCTATTGTTGCCAAATTAAAGTACAAGAACATCGGTATCCTGATTACCGATCACAACGTAACAGAAACACTCTCTATTTGTGACAGGGCTTACCTGCTTATTGAAGGGAAAATTTTTAAGCATGGCACAGCCGAAGAGCTGGCACAGGATGAAGATGTGCGCAGGCTCTACCTGGGCAGAAACTTTGAATTAAAACGTAAAGATTACCTCTACCACGAAGCCAAACTGGATGTGCAGAACAATGCAAATGCAGCCGATTAATTCAAAATCCAAATCGGGTTTGATTATGTATTTTGGCTGTCGGTATGAAGCTCCTGCGCCCCGCCATATCATCTCTTGCCCGCATGCGCCTCTGGCGTATTGAAGGATGGAAAAATAACCCGGCTGATGCACAGCGGGAAGTGTTGCAGGACCTCGTCACCTCCGCCCAGTACACCGAGTTTGGCCGCAAGTATAATTTCTCAAACCTCTTTAACATTCGTTCCTTCAAGCAGGCTATCCCCGTTCATGAATACGATGACATCAAACCCTACATTCAACGGGTAATGGATGGAGAAGAAAATATTTTATGGAACACCCCTGTGCACTGGTTTGCAAAAAGCAGCGGCACCACCAGCGATAAAAGCAAGTTCATACCTATTACCGATGAAAGCCTGAACGATGGTCATTATAAGGCAGCCAAAGATGTGCTCACCATGTACTATGCCTTCAAGCCCGATTCTGAATTGCTCACTGGCAAAGGACTTGTTATTGGTGGCAGCCACACCATCAGCCAAATGAATTATGAAGTGCAGTATGGAGATCTGAGTGCTGTGTTATTGCAAAACTCTCCCTTCTGGGGCCACTGGCTCCGCACTCCGGATCTCAGCATTGCATTAATGGATGAGTGGGAAAGTAAAATAGAGAAGCTGGCAGACAGCACTGTAAAAGAAAATGTGACTTCCATTTCCGGAGTTCCTACCTGGACGCTGGTATTGCTCAAACGTATTCTTGAAATAACCGGCAAAAACTCCATTGCAGATGTATGGCCTTCTCTGGAGCTTTACATGCACGGCGGCGTTTCATTTACGCCTTATTACCAGCAGTTTGAAAAAATCATTGGTAAACCCATCAATTACCTGGAAATGTACAATGCCAGTGAAGGTTTTTTTGCTGCTGACGAAAAGCCAGGCGATGAAGGCATGCTGCTGTTTGTTGATCATGGTATTTTCTTTGAGTTTATGCCCGTGAGTGAGTACGGCAGCACCCAGCCAGAAACGATCGGCCTGCAGGATGTTGAGCTGGGAAAGAACTACGCCATCATCATAAGCACGAATGGCGGGTTGTGGCGGTATTTGGTTGGCGATACAGTGCAGTTCACCAGTCTTAACCCGTATCGTATCAAAGTCTCTGGCAGGCTGAAGCATTTTATAAATGCGTTTGGAGAAGAAGTGATTATTGATAATACGGACAAAGCCATTGCCATGGCCAGCAAAGCCACCGGCGCAATAGTAAATGATTATACAGCCGCACCTGTTTATTTTTCTGAGCTAAGCAATGGGGCACACGAATGGCTGATTGAATTTGAAAGGCCCCCGGAGAACCTTGACCGGTTTATTGATGAACTGGACGCTGCACTTAAATCCATTAACAGCGACTACGAGGCCAAGCGGCAAAAAGATATTGCATTGCGCCGCCCCATTGTTCATGTAATTAAAAAAGGATTGTTTAATGAATGGCTGCGATCAAAGGGTAAACTTGGTGGTCAGCATAAAGTGCCCCGCTTAAGTAACGACCGCAAGTTGATAGAAGAGATTCTCAGTTCCATGCACGCAGGCATGTAGACCTCCTAAATAAATCCTGTTTCGTTCCCAAATTCATCATTCATCATTTATAATATTAATTACTCATCACTCTCTTTCACAAATTCCTTTTATTTGTGCTTTCAATCAACTAAACTCATTCACATGAAATTATTGCAGGGAAAAGGGGCAATTATTACCGGTGCAGCCCGTGGCATTGGAGAAGGCATTGCTATAAAGTTTGCAGAAGAGGGAGCCAATATTGCTTTTACTTACGTTAGCGAAAGCAGCGAAGCAAAAGCAAAGGCACTGGAAGAAAAGTTGACAGGTATGGGTGTCAAAGCAAAAGCCTGGCGCAGCAATGCAGCCGACTTCAGCCAGTGCGAAGCATTTGTAAATGATGTATTGAAAGAAATGGGAACAGTTGATATACTCGTAAACAATGCAGGTATTTCAAAAGATAATTTGCTGTTGCGCCTCACACCCGACCAGTGGGATGAAGTGATGCTGGTGAATCTGAAATCTGTATTCAACATGACGAAGCAGGTTATTCGCCCCATGATGAAAGCAAAAAGCGGCAGCATTATCAATATGAGTTCGGTGATCGGAGAAATGGGCAATGCAGGTCAAACAAGTTATGCAGCCAGCAAAGCCGGCATCATTGGTTTTACAAAATCAGTGGCAAAAGAATTAGGTAGTCGCAACATCCGCTGCAATGCCATTGCTCCCGGCTTTGTTGAAACCGATATGACCAGCTACCTGAAAGACGGAGATGCTGGTGAAAAATATAAAGCAGGCATACCTTTGGGCCGTTTTGCTTCTGCAGAAGACATAGCCAACGTTACGCTTTTCCTTGCCAGCGATCTGTCTGCCTATGTTACCGGCCAAACCATCAGCGTTTGCGGCGGCTTAAACATTTAGTGTTGGCGTCAGTTCAATATTTAGAAATGAGTTTACCTTCCAGCTTATTGGTATAGGCTAATGAACCCAGCCTTAACCGCAGGGGAATGGTGGTTTTCTTTTCAAATACAAATTCTTTCTTGCAAAAAAATGAAAGCTGACTTGTATAAAAATTTGCAGGCAGCACCAGGTAGTTCCCGCTGGCGGGTGCCATTCTCTCATTACCTGTCAAACACACAGTAAAATATTTTACCCGCTGCAATTGAACAGGCAATGCGTTTAGAAAAGAAGAGATGTGAGGATTTTTTTGTTCACTGAGTGGCGAATGTTGCTGGCAAAAGTTTTTTAGCGGGAACATTAACAGCAACACAACAACAATTTTCAATTTGCGTTGCACAGTCATTCTTCAATTTGTCTTTAAATTTACGGCCTGGTTTTTGATAATTGGTACGATTTTTTTAACTAACCAGTCACACAAGCCCTTACGAAATCATGGCTCTTAGTCAAAGCTTACAACAAAAACTCTTACAAAAATTATCTCCTCAGCAAATTCAGCTGATGAAGCTTTTGCAGGTGCCTACTGCAAACCTGGAAGAAAGAATAAAAGAAGAACTGGAAGAAAACCCTGCGCTGGAACTGGAAGATGAAAACTCAGATGAGATGGAAGAGAAAGAAGAATTTTCATCAACTACTGCTGAGGAAGATGCGTATGATGAACCTGATGGAAGCAATGATGAATACCAGAACATTGACATCAGCGACTATGTACATGAAGGTGATGACGATATTGCTGATTACAAATTAAGAGACGATAATTATCCTGATGCAGACGAAGACAGGGTAATACCGCATAAAGTAGAAACCAGTTTTTATGAAGTGTTGCTGGATCAGTTGGGATTGCTGAACCTTGATGAACGCCAGCTAAAAATTGCCGAACAAATTGTAGGCAGCATTGATGAAGATGGTTATTTAAGAAGAGAAACGGCAGCCATTGTTGATGATTTGGCTTTCCGCCAGAATATTGATTCAACCGAAGAAGAAGTTGAATCCATCATTCGCGGCATTCAGCAGTTTGACCCCCCGGGTGTAGCCGCCAGGAATTTGCAGGAGTGCCTGTTACTGCAACTTTACCGTCAAAAAGATGAAGGTAAGCCGGTAGATATGGCCATACAGGCCATCACCAAATATTTTGACGAGTTTACCAAAAAGCATTACGAAAAAATTCAACGGGGACTTGGTTTGGATGATAATCAATTAAAAGAAGTTATGCAACAAATAATTCGCCTTAACCCCAAACCTGGTGGAAATGTGGGTGAAGTAAACAAGGCAGAAAGTTATGTGGTGCCCGACTTTTTTATCATAAATAATAATGGCAAACTGGAGCTAACGCTCAACTCAAAAAATGCCCCGGAACTGCGCATTAGTGAAGGCTACCGTGAAATGCTAAAGGAGTATGATCGTGGCTCAAAAAAAGATAAGCGTCAAAAAGAAGCAGTGTTGTTCATCAAGCAAAAAATTGATGCGGCAAAATGGTTTATTGATGCTATCAAGCAAAGACAGCATACTCTTATCAGTACAATGACGGCTATCATGAATCATCAGCATGAATTTTTTCTCACAGGTGATGAGACGAACCTGAAACCAATGATCTTAAAAGATATTGCTGAAAAAACGGGATTGGATATTTCAACCGTTAGCCGTGTAGCCAACAGCAAATTTGTACAAACAGAATTTGGAACCTACCGGCTGAAATTTTTCTTCAGTGAATCTCTAAGCACAGAAAGCGGGGAAGAAGTTTCAACCCGGGAAGTGAAGAAAATATTGAGTGACCTGATTGAAGGCGAAAACAAAAAGAAACCCTTAAGCGACGAACGGTTAACTGAGTTACTTCAGGAAAAAGGCTATAATATTGCACGCCGAACAGTAGCCAAGTACAGGGAGCAGCTAAACATACCTGTGGCAAGGCTGCGCAAAGAATTATAGTTATGTCGCTGGTGATTGATCGAAATAATGAATTAAAAGAATTAAGAGAGCAGGTTCAGCAGCCTGCTTTTCTTCGTTTAATGGCACAGCTTATCTCTTACCTGTTTCATCCTCTGTTTATTCCGGTTTACCTGTCATGGGTTTTGTTAAAAACGAAGCCTTATTTTTTTTCCAGCCTTAATGCAATGGATCAGCGGATGTATATACCCCGCTTTGCCGCTATGTATGTTTTATTTCCGCTGGCTTCTGTTTTATTGTTGCGGGCATTAAAATTTGTAAGCTCTATACAGCTAAAAACACAACGGGAAAGAATCATTCCCTATGTCGTTTGCATGATTTATTACTGGTGGATGTGGTATGTATTGCGAACGCAAAATATTTTTCCCAGCGAAGCGGTAGTGCTAAGTCTTTCTATTTTCCTTGCATCAGTGGGTGGGTTGCTTGCAAATATTTACATGAAGGTGAGTATGCATGCCATTGGTGCAGCCATTATGTGCTCGTTTATTACACTGCTTGCGTTTACTGCCGGTATAAGTGCAGGTGTTTACCTGGCTGCTTCTTTGTTACTTGCAGGTTTAGTTTGCACGTGCCGCTTTATTGCCAGTGATCATACTGCTATAGAAGTATATGGAGGATTTTTGATCGGGCTTCTTTGTTTTGTGATTGCAGTTTTGGTAAGCTGAAAACTTTTGTTGTACAAAAAAAACAAAAGCCCAATCATAGGGTACGATCAGGCCTTGTTTCATACATCCTTGTTATGATTCGTCCAATCGTTCGTTTTCAACCTGCCTTCTAATCTATCTCCTCGCTAATTCGTTTTATGTAAAAAAACTTAAGTGCAAATCCCTATTACGCTGGTTGTGGCCGGTGTTGCTTCATTTTTTTATCCCAAAATT
>PSMD01000013.1:7187-36702 GCA_040289925.1 Chitinophagaceae bacterium
AAAGGAAAAATCAGTAAATGTATTAACAGAAAAGTGTTTTTCACAAATTTAGTACGGCATTAAAAACGTGAATGAAGCCAAAAATATTATCCGATTGATTCATCGGCAATAAGATTGAGCATCTTTTCTCTTTTTTGTCGAATAAATACGAAAAAATATTTACTGTGAAATAGGTAAAACTCCGTCATATAAAATTTTACGATGATTTGCTTCGCTTGCTTTCTCTCTTTTTAATTAAAAATTCATTGGAGTAAACTTTCAGCAATACAATAAGCAAGGATAGAAGCATAGGTCCAAATATCAAACCGATGAAGCCAAACAGGCTAATGCCGGCTATTACTCCAAACACTGTAATCATTGGGTGAATGTTGCCTAATTTTTTATTAAGGATAAAACGAAAGAGATTATCAACAAGCCCAATTACACCAAAGCCATAAATCAGCATAAAAATTCCCTGCGGGTTTTTTCCCTGTGTAAAAAAGATGATGGCAAGCGGCACATACGCAAGTGCAGCACCCACAACCGGCAGCATAGCTGTAATGCAGGTTATGGCAAACCATAGCCAGGGGTCGCTAACACCAATAATAAGGTAACCAATTAAACCAACCACACCCTGAATTAAAGCAATCAGCGGAATTCCGATAACACTGGCTCTTACAGTTGTATTAATGTCTCTTGCTATCAGGTCAACGTTAGAATCTTTCAGTGGAATATATTCATACAATTTATCTTCCATAGTGCGGCTATATACAAGCATGAAGTACAAAACAAAATACAGAGTGCCAATTATGGCTATAGTATTAATAGTAATGTTGAGAATTTTCGGAATCATAGTTCTTAACTGCGGCCCAAGCTGGTTAATGATATTTTTATCAACAATGGTAAAGCCGTAACGTATTTTCATGTTGTCTGAAAATTTTTTCAACGAGTCCAGCAATTCAGTTGAATGCTCAACTGCGTACACAATTTTACTGTAAAGCAGGGTAGTTAAAATGCCAAAGGGTAAAAGAATAATTAAAAAAGAAAGTATGATAAGCACCCAGGCTGCTTTTGGCTTGCTCCATTTTTTTACTTCAGTCAAATAATGCATGCGGTCACGCATCAAAATATAAAGCGTCAAAGAACCCAAAACAGCAGAAATAAGAAAGCTTAGCTGAATAAACAATAAAACGCCGAGGGTTAAAATCAGGAGAATAAAAAAAATTTGCCGAAGGATGTTTTGGTCGAGAGTATTCTGCGTGTTGCTCATTGGTAACGTTCTTTATATAAATATAAAATAAAGAGGCGCATTAGCGGGACTTATATTTCATACCACAACTTTTTTCCAACGGCCTTTTTTAAAAATAATCCATGCTGCAACAGCAATTGCTGTTTCGGCCAGCGGTATTGAGATGAATGCACCTGTTGGTCCCCAGTTAAAACCAGTGCAAGAGTGTAAGCGACCGGCATCTGGAAAAACCAAAATCCACCCGGGTTAATAAGTGTGGGGGTTCATGTATCGCCGGCACCATTTAATGCCTGTATCATTACCATGCCAATACCATAAAAAATATAACCTGATCCAATGATGCGCAGTGCATTTGTGCCTACCCTCATCACTTCAGGATTATTTGTAAAAAAATCAATAATGGGCGAAGCAAAAAGAACAAACAGCAACATTACGCCGCACATAAACACAGCATTATATTTTGCAGTTAACATCACACTTTTTGCAGCTCTTTCCGGATTACCGGCACCTAAATTTTGTCCCACCAATGTTGCGGCTGCATTGCTCAATCCCCAGGCAGGTAGAATAAAAAACACAACATTGCGAATGGCAACTTGGTAACCGGCCGAGGCTTCTGTACCTCCGCTGTCTGCCACCAGCTTAGCCAGCAAAATCCAGCTGCCGGAAGCAATGATGAATTGAAAAGTAGCCGGCCATGCCACTTTCACAAGATTCTTCATTACTGGCCAGTCAAAAACAAAATGCCGCCTGCTGAAGTTGATATTATTTTTCCCTTTGAATAAATGATAACACTGGTAACAAACTCCCAATCCTCTTCCAATAGTTGTGGCAATTGCAGCACCTTCCAATCCTAAACCATCCCAACCACCGATACCATAAATCAGTAACGGGCATAAAAAAATATTTATGAGGCTTGCCAGCCAAAGGCTTTTCATGGCGATGGCAGCATTGCCGGCACCGCGAAATATTCCATTGATCAAAAAAAGTAAAATAATTATCACACTTCCGCCCAGCATAATACGGGTAAACACGGCACCTTCTTTCACTACTTGCGGATGGGCGCCCATAACAGATAAGATTTGGGGGGCAAATACAACTCCGGCTACACTAATGACAACTGTAACCATTAACGAGATCAATAATGATTGCATGCCGGCATGTGCGGCTGCATCAGGATTTTTTTCACCAATTTTGCGGGCAACAACTGCCGTAGCCGCAGTGCTTAAGCCAATGGCAATGGAATAGATGATGGTAATGACAGACTCAGTTAAACCTACAGTTTGAATTGCATTTTTGCTGTTGGGCAAATGGCCAACGAAATAAATATCCACCACAGCAAATACACTTTCCAGGCTTAATTCAAGAATCATGGGAATAGCCAGCAATACAATCGCCTGCCGGATGCTTCCTTTCGTGTAATCATGCCACTCGCCACTGATAGATTTTTTACCAGCGAAAAAAATAAGATAGCCTGTTTGTATATTCTGAACTCATAAAAATATAATTGAAGATAAATGAAGAATAGCAGGCAGTTGATATTACCTGCATTGGTTGAAGAAAAACGGGTTCAGATTGTGAACCCCGCCCCAAAGAACCAGGCTTATATGAGCTTCATATGTTAAAATTGTAAAAGGCAAAAATAGACAAACCTTTCGGCCTGCAAAGCCATTCATAAAAAAACCGCTCCTAAAGGGAGCGGCTTTTACAAAGCGGCTAATTATGCTTATTAAATAGAGACATTGTACATGCCCAGCATTCCATAATTAGTAGTAAAGGAGTTGGAAGCTGATCTGATTGATATAAAATAATTTCCTGCAGAAAGACTGATAGACGCATTCAGCAGCAACGGATCATTTACAGAAGCAATAAGGGTGCCCTGTGCATTATAAACATCCATTACCAGATCAGCATTTTCACCGGCATTTGCAAAACCCACGTTAAATGGCGCAGCAGAAATTGTTCTTGTGCTGGTAAGATTCACGGCGAAAAAATCAACATCAGTACTGCTGTTCAATGTTGCACTTACTTTGGTAACAATTTGAAAAGCACCGGTCATGCTGTTTGAAAAATCATCTGGTTTAAAACCCAGCACATTGGCAATCGTTGCTACATCATCCTGAATGTTTGAACAGTTCAGTGAGTTTGGACCTTTATGCCAGAGTGATAAATTTTGATAGTAGGAGTTACCCATAATAGGCGCCCAGCCGGTTTCACCACTTCCCTGCCCTGCATTGTATTCCGAAGTTTTTACGCAACTGCCATTATAAACGCTTTGGTGGCGCAAGCCAAGTGTATGGCCTGCTTCATGCGAGCAAGCCTCTGCTATGTTTTTGGTATTATAGTTTAGCAATGATGAAAAAACAAAGCCGGGACTATTTTGCCCTGATGTAAATGAATTCAGATTAGATACGCCGCCGGCTTGCCCATACCACTGCCAGGTCTCGGTTATAATAATGCGTTGGCGTTTGTAAGGGTTTGCTGCATTGTAAACAGATTCATCGGTAGTAACTACAATGTTAAACGGGCTATAGTCATTACTTACACGGTTAAAGATGGCATTTACCTGGTCGCTGGTGAGGTTGGCAGCGGCGCAGTTAATATCTCCAACACCGGCATTCCACACCGTGCCGCTAACATAATTGCCATCAAAGTCCAGTAATAACACACCGGCATTACCAGGAATTACAGGCGTGCTGCCTGGTAATTGAAATTTAGGCGGCCTTATTCTGTTTGCAAATTCATCTTCTGCTTCAACAGAAGGCCTTGTAGTAAGATTGAAATTTTGAATGCCGAAATCACAGCTTTGTATTTCAGTTGTCTGTTGCGGAATTTGCTCTTTAAAATTTTTTGAGCAGGCGGCAAGAAATAGCACAGCTATCCAAAGAATATTCTTCATAGTTGTCAGGTGATTTTAAATATCGGCCACAACAATAAAACTTAATTTCTATTGCTGTAAGAAAATCGGTGAATAAGGCTGTAGTAAAATTTCTTGATGCTGATCAACTACTCGTGCGCTGAAACTCAAGTCTGGCGCAGCTTTGAGAGGTATTCATTGATATAATCTTTAATATGCTTTCTGCGATACTGCATAATATAACGTGGATGTGGTAAAGAGATAACTTCTTCAAAAAAAGCATGTTCGTTGTTCAGTTTTTCAAAAAACTTCAAATTTTTATCACCGCCGATAATAAAAACCCTTTTACGGCTTACGGGTAACTGCAGTTGCTGCTGCAGGCTGTGCACAATAAAAGGAGTTACCGCATTCAACAGGGCTTTATCATCGTAATAGTTTATGTTGACACCATTTTTTATTAAGCCAAGCAGGCAAATGGAACTGAACAAGAATTTGTTGTAAAATTTTTGTACGCCACCGTAAGCTGCAATCATTTCATAAATAAATTCTGCTGACAGCTCAGAGCTGTTTTTAAAATGATGCTGTATGCCGCAAAAAATTTCAAGCTGCCGCGGTGCAGTAAAATTTATTCCCGTCATGCCGGCACCAAAGCGGCCGGGGTTAATGCCAAGAATGATTGTTCGCTGTTTATTATCATTATAAAATTTATGAAAGAATTCTTCTACCAGCTTTATGGTTTCTGCATGTTGCTGGGGATACAAAAAGGAATAACCTTTGGGCAATTTAGCCGGAGGTTGCAGGCTTTTATAAAATGAGATAATATTTTCAGCTACAGTTGCCATGGGATAAAATTAAGGAAGCGGAAAATTTCTGTGTTGGTTTTTGACAGACAAAATTATCTTGTGGCACATGAGCCTGCAGGAAATATGGCAACAGTTTGCCGAAGGCATGAAGCAAACAACTTTGCTGGAATACATAGCCGTATTTGCCGGCATTGCCAGTGTTTGGTTTTCCAGGATTGAAAATATTCTTGTTTATCCTGTGGGATTGATGAATACGATCATCTACATCTACCTAAGCATAAAAGGGCATTTGCTCGGCGAAGCCAGTGTAAATTTTTATTACACCATCATGAGCATTTATGGCTGGATGCTTTGGGCAAAGAAAGATCAGCAGCAACATCATGTTGTTGTCATTACCGGTTCGTCTAAAAAAGAGTGGCTCCGGCAGTTGGGTTTTTTTGGTGCATTTTATATAGCTATCTTTTTTTCACTTACTTATTTAAAAGAAAAATTTGCACCGGGGGCTATACCGTGGGCAGATGCTTTTGCATCAGCAACCGCCTATACAGGCATGTGGCTAATGGCAAGAAAAAAAGTGGAAAGCTGGTATTGGTGGATCGCTACCAACATTGCCTCTATTCCACTGTACTTTGTTAAGCAGTATGTTTTTACCAGTGTGTATTACCTGGTGTTGCTGGTAATGGCGGTATTTGGTTTAATAGAATGGATGAAAAGGGCCAGGGAAGAAAAAAAGAAAACTGTATTTGAATTTTAGGAATGAAAAAAATTGTGGCCATAGGACCTGAATCAACCGGTAAGAGTAGCTTATGCGAGCAACTGTCACGCCACTATAACACAGTTTGGTGCCCTGAATATGCCCGTGAATATTTATTGAACCACGGAAAAAACTATAGTTACGAAGACTTGCTGAATATTGCAAAAGGACAAATTGAATTAGAAGAGGCTACAACCAGGCTGGCGATGAAAAAAGAAAACCCAATCATTTTTATTGATACCGATATGTATGTGATGAAAGTGTGGTGTGAGTTTGTATTTGGAAAATGCCACCGGTTTGTATTGAATGAAATTGTAAAACGCACATATGATCTTTACCTGCTTTGCAATATTGATTTGCCCTGGATAGCAGATGAGTTGAGAGAATATCCCGATCTGGAAACGAGAGAAAAACTATACCGCATGTATAAAGACATTTTGATCAATCAGTCTACGCCATGGGTAGAAATCAGCGGCAATGACAAACATCGGTTAAAAACCGCTATTGAAGCTGTGAACCAACTATGATTTCTTCTCAACAATCTTTCTCACATCCGGGTCAGCAGCAATGTTATTCATTTGCCGTTGTACCCAGCCTGAACGTATAGCAACGTATTTGGTAAGCGGCTTCACTGTGTATCTTTTTGGATTAGGAAGACTCGCTGCAATCATCGAAGCTTCAATTTTATTAAGCTGGCTGGCCGGTTTGTTAAAGTACTTCCTGGCGGCTGCTTCTATACCAAACACTCCATCACCCATTTCCACCACATTCATATACACTTCAAGAATTCTTTTTTTGCCCCAAATTTTTTCTATCATAAATGTGAAGTACACCTCCAAAGCTTTACGAAACCAACTGCGGCCCTGCCATAAAAAAACATTTTTGGCCGTTTGCTGACTCAGCGTACTGGCGCCATGCAGCTTTTTACTTTTACGATTATGCTTTAAGGCTTTTTCTATGGATTTAAAATCAAAACCATTGTGGTCGGGAAATAACTGATCTTCTGAAGCAATCACAGCCAGCTTTGCATCAACCGACATGTTAGCAGAATTCACATAATCTCTTTTTAAACCATGACCACTTACCCAGCTTACAAACTGGGTAACCGTAATGGGCGGATCAATCCATTTCAACAAAACAATGTAAACCAGTTGAGCAATGAAAAGAATAATAAATGTGCGACGTACAATTTGCCAGGTTTTTGACCACAGAGAACGTTTCTTCATCAACGCAAATAAAAAAAACTATTTGTGAATGACTGAGCAGATTTGTTCAGGATGTTATTTTAGTTTGTCAGCAAATTCAACAATCCCCAAATTAATGCCATGCCAAACCCGATAAGAATTAAACCGTTTATACGGTTAATGATGTGAATATTGTGCGGCGTTAATCGTTTCCTGATTTTGCCGGCCAGCATCACCTTGGCAATATCTCCTGCAAAAACAATAGCAAGGCAAACGGTAAACACAACCAGCTTTTGCTGGAAGTTGTGATTAATAAGCGTTGTAGAAGCGGTTAACCAAAAAAGAAAAACTGCAGGGTTGAGTGTGTTGATCAGGTAACCGGACAAGGCAATACGTGCATAATCTCTTTTTCGGAATTTGAACATGACCTGCTGGCCTGCAGCATCTACTTTTATTTTTTTAAAGAAGAGAAAATAAATGCCGATGCTGATGAGAAATACACTGCCGGCAATGCCAATTTCGATACGATGGCTGCTGAGGCTACTAAATAACTCTGTAAAAACATTGCTTACCAGTACAAGAGAAATATCGCTGAGAGAAACACCGATGATGAAAGCCATGCCGCCAGCATGCCCATTGTTTAAGCTTTGCTTGAGAATGGAAAAGATAACCGGTCCCACTGAAATACTCAGCAGCAAACCAAGTGTAGCACCTTTTGCCAAAGCTTCAAGCATGAATTAAAAATACGAACTGAAGATTTACTATGCTCATGTTGGTAATGAGGAAATATGAATGTTTACTAATAGAAGAATGAATATGAAAACCGGCAACCAGTAACCGTCAACTGGCTCTTCACACGGTTCCATTCTGCAAAAATTGATTCCAGTCTTCAAGCATTTTACCTTTGAGCACTCTTGGAAATTTGTGTTGCCCACCCAGCTTGCCTTTGCACTCCATAAACTTCATAAATTTTTCTTCCGGTAAAATTTCAATGAACACTTCTTTCAAAGCACTTTTTCTTTCAACGGCATAGTCATCATTCAGTACACAAAGCTTTTCATCAATTTTTTTTATGAGATAGTTAGCATCAACGGCATCGTTACAGGCTACATACCATTTATGCGCAAATAACTTATCATGGTGCAAGCCTGTAACTGTAAATTCCGGAATAGAAATATTAAGTTCATCACTCACCTGCTCAACCGCTTTATTCATATTCTCTACACTTAAATGCTCACCTACCAGGCTAAGAAAATGTTTAGTGCGGCCGGTTATTACAACCTCAGCTTTTTCTTTATCAACAAATCGAATCGTGTCTCCAATTAAATAACGCCAGGCGCCAGAGTTAGTACTGATCAGCAAAGCGTAGTCTTTATTCTCTTCTACTTCGTGCACCATCAAGGCCTGCGGGTTGTCAATCATTTTGCCATCCGCATCAAAGTTTTTTTCATCAAAGGGTACAAACTCCATAAAAATATTGTTGTTCAAAATCAGCTGCATGCCCTTTGCCTGTTCTCGTTGTTTATAGCCAATAAATCCTTCACTGGCTAAATAATTTTCTATGTACACAATTGGCTTGCCCAATAACTTTTCAAATCCCTTTTTATACGGCTCAAATGCTACGCCCCCGTGCACAAAAAATCCGAAGTTGGGCCATATCTCGTGAATGTTTTTCAAATTGTAATGCTGAATCACCATTTCCATACACATCTGGCACCAGGCCGGTACACCAACTATATAACCAATATCCCATTCCCTTGCATGTTCAACAATTTCATGCAGCTTTTGGTTCCAGTCTTTAATAGCAGCAATTCTTCCACCGGGTTTATAAAAGCTCTGAAACCAAAATGGCCGCTTCTTTGCCAAAATACCGCTGAGGTCGCCGGCATACCAGCCTGCTTTTCCTTTTTGTAAATCGGTAGCCCCGCCAATCATCAAAAAACCTTTTGTCATGGCATTGCGGGGCAGGTTTTCGTAACTCAGCAAGCTGATAAACTGCCTTACATAATTAATGGTATTGCTGCGCAACATTTCTTTTGTAACGGGTATGTATTTGCTGGCCGCTTCAGATGTGCCTGAGCTAAGTGCATAGTATTTTATTTTTCCGGGCCAGGTTACATCAGGCACCCCATCCAGTGTTTTCTTCCACCAGTTATCATAAATTTTATTGTAGTTATGCACAGGCACCAGTTCCTGGAAGGCTTTGCCAATATGCCGGCTCAGTAATATTTCATCAAACTTATATTGCTGGCCAAATTCTGTAAACCGTGCTTTCTTCAATAATTTTTTAAGAACACGAAGTTGCTGGCGTCGTGGATCGTTTTGAGGAATGCGCAATGCCGATGCTATCGCCCTTGGAAGCTTAATGTCAATGATAGAAGCCATGCTGGTAGTCGGTTGTTATAAAGTTGTTATAAAGTTAAGCAATTCGTGTGTGTTGCTTTGGCAGCGAAAATAAAACTCTTGCTGTTTTCATGGTGAATACATGGCGTGAAATTGGAATGATTGAAAAAAATGAAGAAGAAAAAATTTCATATGGGTACATCAGTATGGAGCTATGAAGATTGGGTGGGAGAATTTTATCCGAAAAATATTAAGTCAGTTGATTGGCTAACGCATTATGCAAAAACGTTTGGCTGCACTGAAATAAACAGTAGTTTTTACCGCTTGCCACTAAAGCAAACTGTGATCAATTGGGGTAAACAGGGTGCCGGAGAATTTTTTGTTCTGCCCAAAAATGAGCCGTTACCTTACGCATATAAAAAGATTGAAAGAACCGGAAGAACCACTGGAAAGATTTTTTTCTTTATTTGAACCAATGCAAAAAAAAGCTTGGTCCGGTTTTAATTCAATTACCAAAAACAGTAAAGTTTGATTATGATATTGCTGAGCATTTTTATCAGCTGCTGGCTAAGAATTATAAGCCGTACAAATTTGCAATGGAGGTAAGTGATGAGAGTTGGTTAACAGTAGATAGCCAGTTGCTGATGACCAAATACAATATCGCCTTCGTTATTTCTCATTTCGGCGGGTATTTTCCCTATGCGGAAATCAATACTGCAAAAGATATTTACTTTCGTTTTTACGGGCCTGGAACTTTATACAACACCAAATACTGCGTTGAGGAGATGCCAAAATTTGCAAGGCTTTTAAAAAAATGGCTGAGGCAAGGGCATGAGCTGTGGATCTTTTTTAATAACGACTGGTTTTGCTACGGCATTCAAAATACCATCACGCTATGCAGCTTACTTACCAAATGAAAAAATTAGTGTACCAGAACACTGTCTTTGCCGCTCACAATTTTTATTGAGTCCGGGTTTCTTGTATCGGGTAGCAATTGTTTTTGGGCAGAGTGCTTTGCAATGTCCGGCGACTTACAGCCTGTACATACACAGCAAACAATAAAAAAAGGTCAGCCATTTCATCGGTCTTAATTTAAACGTTACGTCCGGCGTCAGGGTCACCCAGGTTGTCGCCTTCTTTTTTCTTTTTTCCGGCAAAAACAATAAAAAATAATACCACGGCAATTACGACTATCAATGCAACAAAAGGTACTGCCATAATTTTTTTACTGGATGATGTCCAAATAATATTCCAAACATCAATTAACAATTTCACTTTTTTCACCCAGCTATATTTGCCATATATAAGCTGCTGTTTGTTTATGTCATCTTCTAAAAAAAGAAAAAAATTTGTCCGTATTTTCTTTGCCGTGTCATTAGTTGTGTTTGTTTTTATCAGCGGTTATTTTTTTTATCAATGGTTACTTTATCGTAAAGCCCGGTTTGTAAAATATCCTGAGTTTGGTATAGCTATTCCAGAACAATACTCTATTCACGGCATTGATGTGTCAAAATATCAAAGTGTGATTGCATGGGATGAAGTAAGTGCTATGCAGGTTAAAAAAGTAAAGATTGGTTTTGCATTCATCAAAGCAACAGAAGGCATTTCTAAAATTGATCCGCAGTTTAAACGTAACTGGAAGAAGGCAAAAGAAGCCGGCATCATCCGCGGAGCTTATCATTTTTTCCTGGCAACAAAAGATGGAAGAGCACAGGCAGGAAATTTTTTGAAAACGGTAAGTGTAGAGGCCAATGATTTACCACCGGTGCTGGATATTGAGCAGAGTTATGGCGTAAGCAAACAAATTTTGCAAAAAGAAGTGAAGGAATGGCTGCAGGTGGTTGAAGAAAATTGTGGCGTAAAACCGATTATCTACACGAATATTGATTTTTATAGCCAATGGCTGGGTGAAGAATTTGACAGCTATCCTTTGTGGGTGGCTCATTATTATCAGCCACATCAGCCACGCATAAAACGCGACTGGTATTTTTGGCAACACAACGATAATGGCCGGGTGAATGGCATTGTTTCGCCTGTTGATTTTAATGTGTTCAGCGGAGATTCAATCATCTTTCGACAGTTGCTGGTAAAATAAACCGCTATCGTTTGTTGTAACTTGCCGGTTCAAATTTTCTTATGCCGCAGGGTTTCGAGCCGGAAGTGAAAAAATATTTGCGGAAAATTCTTTATTCTATTTTTTATGGCTTGTTATGGATGAGCCTGAATGTACTGACAGGCTTGTTTTGGGAATTCGCCATCATTAATGGAAGAATTTCGACTGCTAATATTTTGTTTTACCTGTTTTTTTTATTGAGTCTGGCCGCATTGCTTTATTACTATTATAGGGTTTGGAACGAAAACAAGAATTAACTGCTGTGGTCAGCAATAATTACCCATTGTCCCTTTATTTTTTTCAGGAGTAATGTAAAATGTCCGCTCAGGTCACCAATGCATCTTTTTAACATCCACTTGCCAACAACGGAATAATATTGAAAAGACAACCGCTTTACTGAAATAATATCAAAAGAAAGTTTTCCCATTGCCGTTGTATCTGGGTATCCTTTTTTATAATTCTCCAATGTTTTTTCCCAGCCCCAGTTTACGCCGCTTTTACCTATAAACATTAATGAATCACTCTTCCAATATCCTTGCATAAAACCTTCAATGTCGCCATTATTCCATGCTTCGGTTTGTTCTTTCAACAAATTCATGATTTTTTGTTCTTCAATGGCCGATGGTTGTGCATCTTTTTTTTGAGCAAAGCAGGTTACTGAAGTAAGAATAATAGCAATGAGCAGAATTTTTTTCATACCAGCATTTAAATACAAGATACGCCTAGTGATTGCAATCGGTTGTATGACAGTGATTGGCTTTACGGCAAAAAAAATAGTTGAGAACATGGGCGGTAACAATGAAACCCACTGCCGGCACCAGCAGCCAGGTTTCGTAATGCACGAAAAATTGTTTGATTACTAAAAAAACAAAGCCCAATGAAAAAATGAAAATGGGCAGCAGTCGGTGGTGATGCCGCTTAAAACCGTGCGACAATGAATACACACCAATAAGAAAAGCCAGTGTAATCATACCCGCTTCAAAATAAATATTGTGAATGATGTTGACCCCAAACAAAGGCAGGCTGCTTAAAAACAATGGCAGCAATGCACAATGAATGGCACAAGCAATTGAAGTGGCAATACCGAGGGCGTCCCAATTAATTTTTGCCTTCATACAGAATTTGTAAAGATATTATGCTGCAACTGGGTTGCGAAATGTATTTTTGCAACATTCAGCTTTACCTTCTGATGCAATTTAATTTTGTAGTTCAATGTCTCGCAAATCAATCTTCTATTTAATTTTTTTTGCCTGCCTGGTTGTTGGCTTTTATGTGGTATTAGGAAACATAATACCAGGGTTCACCAAATCAAAATTTCCACCCATTGGTAAGGTGCGGCCTTTTAGTTTTTTAAACCAGGATAGCATTCGGGTAACCGATAAAGATGTGGCCGGAAAAGTATATGTGGCCAATTATTTCTTTACAACATGTAAGGGAATTTGCCCTAAAATGAATAGCTATGTAAAAAAGATAGATGAGCATTTTAAAGATGAAATGGGTTTTTTGATTTTGTCTCACACCTCTGACCCAGCTGTTGATGACCCGTCTGTATTAAAAAAATATGCTGAACATATGCAGGCCGGGAAAAACTGGATTTTTTTAACCGGTCCTAAGGATAGTTTATATGCCCAGGCCCGCCTCAGCTATAAAATTGATGACCCCGCAAACAACCTGAGGAATATAAATGACGATTTCTTACATACCCAGTTTTTAGCACTGGTTAACAAAAAAGGCGAAGTGGTAAAAATTTATGACGGCCTGAAACAAAATGAAGTAAACAGGCTGATAGAAGATGCCGAAAAGCTGTTAAAAGAAAACTGAGCCTTAATAAAAAATTTGCTTTCCATGCCCGTTTTTACAACAACCCAGGTTGAGGAAATTCTGCGTCGTAACAACTTAAGTGTAACCGACAGCCGCAAAAAAATTCTGAATGTTTTTTTAAGTATGCAGGGCGCAGTAGCCCATAGGGATATTGAACGAAAAGCAGGAGAAAAGTTCGACCGGGTAACAGTTTACCGTACTCTGCAAACTTTTGTAGAAAAGGGCATTATTCATATTATTCCTACCACTGATAATTCCATACGCTACGCAATGTGTAAAGATTGCACCGACGGACACCATCACGATAACCACATTCACTTTATTTGCCGTAATTGTGGAGCTACATTATGCCTGGATGATATTACCAATCCGGTTATTCATCTTCCTTCCTATTTTTCAGCCGAAGAGGTTGAAGTAATAGTAAAAGGCATTTGCAGAAATTGCCGGGAATAAGGGCTAACAGATAAAGAAGAAATAGGAGAGGAGAAAAACAGATTTGGTTTGAAAAGAATTTTTTAAATCTCAGAGACTTTCTAGTTCTTTTCTTTTTGTAAAAAAACTCAAAGTTTCCACAGCTTATTCCTGCAAATAAAAAAGCCCCAGTGTAGAAACAGCGGGACTTAAGTTAAGGCTCTGATTAGTAGCTAATTTGTTATGACGTTCAATTTGCTTTAGTAAAAATAAAATCCCGGATTTTTTTTATAGAATCCGGGACATACAACTTTAGTAGTATTTTTTACAGCTTATGCATTTCTTCTGCAACAAACTGCATCAGCTTGCTAATATGATTTGGAGACAAATCAAATTGTAAACCTGCAGCAGAAAATAATTCAGGCAATGTTTTCATACCACCCATGCTCAAAGCATTCATGTAATTCTGAATAGCCTGCTGTTTATTTTGTTTATACTGCATCCACAACCCAATGGCGCCTAATTGTGCAATGCCATATTCAATGTAATAAAATGGCACTTCAAATAAATGAAGCTGGCGTTGCCAGGCATAGCTTCTGTATTCTTCCAATCCACTGAAATCAATAACAGATGAAGTGAACTCATTCAGGATTTTCATCCAATTCTCTTTTCTTTCTTCCCAACTATGAGTAGGGTTTTCATACACCCAATGCTGAAATTTATCAATGTTAGCAATCCATGGAAAAATAGTGATCACTCTTTCCAGCTGATATTCTTTCGCACGTTTTAATTCTTCACTATTATCAAAAAAACTTTCCCAATAATCCATGCTGAACAACTCCATGCTCATGCTGGCTACTTCGGCAATTTCCATCGGGTACTCTTTAAAAGAATAAAGCTCCAGCGGATGTGTGAGAAAAGAATGAACAGCATGTCCCGCTTCGTGTATGATGGTTGTTACATCACCCAGTTGCCCGGCTGCATTCATAAAAATAAATGGAGCACCTGTTTCAGGCATGGGGCAGTTATAACCTCCCGGCGCCTTTCCTTTGCGACTGTCCAGATCAAGCCGGTTCATTTTTTTCATCTGTAATAAACACTCTGCAAAAAATGGATTTACTTTTTTCAGACAATCAACTGTTTTTTGTAACAGCTCTTTACCGGTTTTAAATGGGGTTAGCGGTTTTACACCTTCAGGTTCCGCATCCAAATCCCATGGGCGAAGCGTATCAAGCTTTAGTTTCTTTTTCTTTTTTTCATAAATTTCATTTACCAGTGGCATTACATGCAGCTTTACCGCTTCATGAAACTGGTAACAATCTTCTTTGGTATAATCAAAGCGGCCAAGCTCTTTAAATTTATAATCACGATAGTTTGTAAAACCGGCATTTAACGCTACCTGGTGCCGTTTTTGCACAAGGCCAGTAAAAAGCTTATCCAGTTCTTCTTTATCTTTTAACCTTCTTTCATTTATTTTCCGGTAAACTTCTTCTCTTAATTTTCTGTCGGGGTTTTCTAAAAACTTGGCAGCTTGTTGCAGGGTGTACTCTTTTCCATTCACTTCAACCGTCATTTTACCTGAAATAACTCCGTACTGTTGGGCCATTACGCTTAACTCTGCATGTAGCGGAATATTTTCTTCCCTGAAAAGTTCAATGCTCTTTTTAATGCTCCGCAGATAGGTAAAATATTTTTCCTTATCCAGATCTTTTGCATAAGGGCTTTCAATCAGCTTGCGGTTAATTTTATCAGCATAGGCCTTTATGTGAGGCTGAATTTGCATCACAAAAAATGCAAAATCTTCTTCCAGCTTTTTGTTTTCAGTATCACAAGTCATTCTTACCTGGCGCCAGTTGGCATCTTCGCTCACAACGGCTTCCACTTCACTTAAATCTTTTAGCCATTGTTCAAATTCTTCTGCGGACTGAAAATTTCTTTCCAGCAAATTTTTAAAATAAGGTTCAAGGCTTTGCCAGTCGGTAATGCGGAAATCTTTTGGTAAAAATTTTCTTTCAGGTGTAGTAATGTTTGCTGTATAGTTCATAGCTCTTTTATTAAAAAGCCATCCGTTGGGTGGATGGCTGGCAGTTGCAAATTACTTTTCTTTCTTTTTCGTTTTTTGGGGTTTGGTCTCTTCGTTTTTTTCTTCTGCTACCGGCTCAGCCATTTCCTCTTTGGATATTTCCGGTTGTTTTATTTCAATGTTATTTCTTTTAAGCACATCAAACCACTTCACCATTTTTTTCATGTCGCTTTTATGCACCCGGTCAAAATCAAGATCGGGGTAAACTTTTTCAAAATATTTTTCAATGGCAGCATCATCTTTTACATCAGGCAAAGCAGCACCGGCTTTATCCATTGCCAAAAATATTTCAGACAGGCTTACATTGTCACCGGTTGTGTACACTTCAATGCTTTCCAAATGCGAAAAATTATGAATGCGGCTGGAAGCAAATTTGGTGGTCTTGTCATCCAGTGAACGTACAATGGCGCCATCGTTTTTACTGCTGATCAATTCGTAAAGCCCGGGTAAACCTGTTACAGATACAATTTTACTATACTCCATATTTATTTGAATTAATTCTGAAGGTGATAGATTAAGTTTGAAACTCCTTCGGAGGGCATGCAAGATAACCCGATTTTGGAAAATGATTTGAACAGATCAGCTTTTAAATACGTGGCTGCCTTGGAATTTTAAGTAATATCGTTTGGCTTAACCTGTAAGTTTTGGATAAATTTATTTTAATTGAAAAACTAAAAAGGGGTGATGAAGAAGCTTTTAAACAAATTGTTGAAAGCTGGAAAGACCTTGTGTACAATACTGCCATTGGTTTTTTGCAAAATGCCCAGGATGCCGAAGATATAACCCAGGAAGTTTTTTTGGAGGTGTTTGAATCAGTAAAAAATTTTAAGGCAGAAGCTAAATTTACCACCTGGCTTTATCGCATTACGGTTAGCAAAGCCCTGGATCATTTAAGAAGAAAAAAAAGAAAAAAACGGTTTGCATTTGTACAAAGCCTGTTTGGCCCAAACAATGAAACTGTTGTTGAAAAACCTGATTTTAACCATCCAGGGATAAAGCTGGACAATAAAGAAAGGGCTGCCATTCTTTTTAAAGCCATTGACAGGTTACCTGAAAACCAAAAAACAGCTTTTACGCTTCATAAAATTGAAGGGTTAAGCTACCAGGAAATCAGCGAGGTGATGAATACAACTGTTTCTGCCATTGAGTCGCTCATACACAGGGCCAGGCAAAATCTTAAAAAATGGTTAACGGATTATTACAAAGGCAGCGGCTCTTCGCAAGTTTTAAAACCTTAAATCGTCAAACTAAACACATGAAACTGGATAATTACCTGGAGAACGAATTGGAAAAAACCCTTGCCAGCCTTGATGGCATACAAAGGGCAGAGGCAAATCCTTACCTCTTTACAAGAATACTGGCACAGTTGCGAAAAGAAAATAATGCCCGGGAAAAACTGGCCGGATTGTTAACGCAGCCTGTTGTGGCATTGGCAACTTTTATTTTAATCATTGCCATTAATACCGTTGCTTATTTTAGCCAGTCAAATGACGATAACCAACCTCCTTTGCAGAAAGATGAACAACTTTTTGCCAGCGAATACAATCTTTCCGGTACCACCATTTATGATCAAACTCTCGACCAACAATGATGCGATTTGCACAGAATAAATTTTTAGTGTTGCTGGTTGCTTTTTTATTACTGGCAAATATTGGCCTCATGCTTTATTTTTTTGTGGTGAAGCCGCACAGAGTTCATGACCATCGGTCTGAAGGCAGGTCAGTGTCCGAATACGTACAAAAAGAATTAGGATTTTCAGATGAGCAGACAGCAAAATTTAAAGAGCTGCGGGATCAGCACCGTGAAGCCATAAAGCCGGTGATGAAAGAACTGCAGCAATTGAAAGATAGTTTATATAATCAGCTGAATAAGCCAACCCCTGATAGCCTCGTAGAATCCATTGTTACCAGCATTGGCCGAAAGCAAATGGAGTGGGAGAAAATGATCTTTCAGCATTTTCAACGGGTAAGGGCAATTTGCAATGAAAGCCAGTTGCCAAAATTTGATTCGCTGGTGCACCGCATGATTAACCGCGGGCCCTGGATGAAAAGAAACGGGCTACCCATAAGAAAAAATAAAGAATCACAATAAGAATTTGTTATCATGAAAAAAGCTTCACTTGTTTTTTTGTTTGCTATTTCTGCCTGCGTCGTAAATGCACAAGGCTTTCGGCGTACTGTAGAAGAAAGAGTGCAGAGTGTGCATCAAAAGCTGGACAGTGCTTTTCATCTTGATAAAACCAAACTGGTACAAACCGATTCCGTCTTTATTTTATTTTTTAAACAGCAGGATAGTGTACGTGATGAAATGATGAATAGCGGTGGCCAAATGAATTTTATGGCTATGCGTAAAAAGATGCAGCCGCTTGTTGATGAAAGAGACAAAAAGCTGAAGCTGGTTTTTACCGAAGAACAATTTGCAATTTGGAAAGAACAGATAGAGCCTTCACTCCGGCCACGCAGGCCAATGAACAACCAGTAGATTTTATTTTTTCTTTTTTGAATTTGTTACTGAAAATTTTTCAGGAAAGATTATTAGGCAAATTGCCATTTTTTCAAAGTTTACCGGCTTGCACAGGTTTTGTATAGTAACTGGTGAATTAAAAAGGAGGTTCTTATGGCAAACATCATGAAAAGGAACAATGGCAATGGTGGTTTGGCAACTGCTACCCGGTCAATGGTGCCTTTTGGTGGATGGGTTGATGGTGTCCTTCAAAATACATTGAGCCGCTTTTTTGATGATGACTTCTGGGGCTTCAATGGAGTGCTTTTAAACAGCCAGGTACCGGTAAACATTAAAGAAACTGATACCAGCTATCAAATGGAAGTTGTAGCTCCGGGTCTCAGCAAGAAAGACTTCAATGTAAACATCAGCAATAACATGCTGACCGTATCCTTTGAACATAAGGAAGAGAATAGTGAGGAAAATAAGCAAGACGGTTATTTACGCCAGGAGTATCGCATGCAATCTTTCAGCCGCAGCTTTACTCTTGACGATACCGTTGATGCTGACAAAATCAGTGCTCAATACACTGATGGTGTGCTGCACATAAATCTTCCTAAAAAAGAAGGTGCCAAACGCATCACCAAAAACATCGTGGTTAGCTAAGCCAAACAACTGAACACTACAGTTCAGATTCGGTGCAACGGATGTTGTACTGTGTTAGCAGGCAATACACTAACGGGTGAAGATTGGATTGCAAAATTTTTACAGGGCCGCAAACAGCGGCCCTTTACTTTTTCAGAGTAACCTTATAAAATTTTTCCAGTTCGGCCAGTTCCGGCAGGCTCAACGGTTCGTTATTCTCAAATTTCAATTTAAAAAATAAAACCCTTTTGTGCTCAGGAAATTTTTCAAGAATTACTGAGAGCATTTTGCCTGTCGCTTCATCTTTTTCATACAGCGGTTTATTTTCCGGCAAAGAGGACCTGAAACGTGTTGGCCTTTTTTTAATTTCTGCCTCCAGTGTGGCCAACCATTGTGCGGGCAGGTTATTTATTTTTTGCGCCTTTGATAATAAACCCTGCATTTGTTTTTTACTCAGGCTTCCTCTTTCATGGTATTGCTTCAGCAGGCTTTTTACAAAATCACTGTTGCGCTGAAGCAAAATCTCCACCATCAGGTCATTCAGCACATCAACACCGGGTTTCTTTTTTTGCATAGGGCTTCAGTTTCAAAAAGCTTTTTGATCGGCATTTAGCCACTGCATAAAATAATCCGTTACTTTTTGATAAAGATGCACCCTGTCTTTGCCCAATACGTTATGCTCATGCCCGGGATAAATCATATAATCTACCTGTACATTTTTATCAATAGCAGCTTTTACAAATTTTACTGAGTGCTGCTGTACAACAACAGGGTCCTGCAAGCCATGTATCAGCAATAGTTTGCCTTTTAATTTTTGCACCTGCCTGTTTAAATCGGTGGCGGCATAACCTTCAGGATTTTCCTGTGGTGTATCCATGTATCTTTCTCCATACATTATTTCATACATCCGCCAGTCGGTAACAGGGCCGCCGGCCACTGCCGCTTTAAAAACTTCCGGGTGGTTAAGCATAAAATCTATCGTCATAAATCCGCCATAGCTCCAGCCAAATAATCCCATGCGGTTTTTATCAACCCAGTTCTGCGATTGCAAATAGTTAATGCCGCTTAGCAAGTCTTCCATTTGTGCAACGCCGTGCCTGCGAAAAATTGCTTGTTCAAATTCTTTACCGCGGTTATCGCTGCCTCTTGTATCTACTGTAAAAACAACAAAGCCTCTTTCAGCCATATATTGAAACCAGTAATCAGAAGCATTTCCATTCCAGAAATTTCCTATCAACTGCACATGCGGCCCGCCATACCAGTAAACAATTACAGGATATTTTTTTGTGCTGTCGAAATTTACCGGCTTCACCATCCGGCAATAAAGCGGGGTTCCTTCTTTGTTAAGGATTGTAAAAATGCTCAATTGCCCCAGGCTGTAACCTGCTAATGGGTTTGATGCATTAAATATTGGTTTTGACTTTCCTGACTTTACATCTATAATACTTATTCTCCGGGGAATTTCAATTGTGCTGAAATTTTCGATGATAGTATTTCCGGTACTGCTTAAGGTAGTGCCGTGATTGCCCGTACCTGTTGTAACATCTTTTATAATACCTGTTTTTAGGTTGACAAAAGAAGTATTTCGTGAAATGGGAGATTCTTTTGTTGAAGAAAAAAACAGCTTTTCTCCTTTGGCATCAAAACCTTTTACCTCCACTACTTCCCAGTTGCCTTTGGTCAGTTGTTTTAGCAGGTTTCCGTTCACATCATACAAATACAAATGATTCCATCCATCACGGTTGCTTTGCCAGATAAATTGCGAGGGAATGTTTTTTACAAAAAGCATAGGCACCAGCGGCTCAACATATTTTTCATCTTTTTCCTCAAACAAAGTTTTTAGGAATGCACCGCTTTCTGCATCGTACTGGTTTAGCTGCATGTGGTTTTGCCCGCGGTTCAGCTCGGCAATAAAAATGAATTTATCATCAGGGCTCCAGGCAATGTTGGTAAGATAATGTTCCGGGTCGCCACCCGTTTTTAAATAAATCGTGTTTTGAGATTCTGCATCATATATTCCAACAATAACGTGGTGAGATTTATCTCCTGCCATGGGATATTTGATCATTTCAACAGAAGCTGGCGTTGTTGTCCAGTTAATAATGGGATAATCCGTTACCATGCTTTGATCCATCCTGTAAAAAGCCAGTTTGTTGCCACTGTTGCTCCAAAAAGTTCCTTTGCTGATGCCAAATTCATCGCGGTGTACAGATGAAGCGTAAACAATATTGCGGCTGCCATCGGTAGTTACCTGTTTAGTGGTTTTACCATCGGTAACAAACAAATTGTAATTCTCTACATAAGCTACATAGCCTGCTTTGCTTTCTTCTGCATTTTCTTTTGCAGCAATTGTTTTGTCAATCAAAATGCGTTTTTGATTGATTACAGGGTTCAGGGCAATCTTGCTTCCATTCAAAAAAATAATCCACTCGCTTCCCTGGTTAAACTGTATTGGTGGCATTACGGCCGCCGTATCAAGCGCAGCTGCTCTTAATTTTTGGTTGAGGTCTGTAAGCGTTAAGAAGGGGTGTTCAGTGGTTTTAAAATTTCCTCTTACCCACACATCACGGTTCAGGTACACATAATCATCTGTGCCAAATAAAAATTGTAATTGCTTCAGGTTTTCCGGTGCCAAAACAGTTCTGTTATTTATCAGGGCATCTTCCATGGATAGCCTTTTTGTTTGGGCAAACAGGCCATGAACTGTGGCAATAAATAACAGGAGGAGAAAATATTTTTTCATATTCTAATGTTGTGATGAGTGAAGATAAGCTATCTCCAAAATCAGTTGCGGTAACCGGTAACTGGCATTTTTTTTAACTTCTTATGGTAATAAAAATTTTGATTATGGATAAAATGGAATTAAAAGGTAACTGGAATGAGTGGAAAGGAAAACTGAAACAACAGTATGGTAATTTAATAGATGACGATCTTACTTACGAAGAAGGCAAAGATGATGAGATGTGGGGAAGAATTCAGAAAAAAACAGGAAAAGCAAAAGATGATTTGATACAGTGGCTTCGGTCACTCGGATAGTTGGTAACCATTAAACCTTGCAGGAAGCGGAGCATGGCTTCACTTCCTGTTTTTTAACTGGCATGATTCTGCCTGCAAAAAATGCATGCCCGGCACAGCTATAAAATCTGTTTTAAAAAAAAGGCAAACCCTCGCCCATGCCGCAGCATGTAGAACCGATGCTGGCTACATTGGTTAGTGAGCCTGTGGAAGAAAATGGCTGGGTGTATGAAATAAAATGGGATGGTTACCGTGCCATCAGTTACCTGCATGATGGTGAAGTTGAAATCCGTTCCCGCAACAACAAATCTTTCAACCAAAAATTTTATCCTGTTACGCAGGCATTGCAACAATGGAAAATAAATACAGTGCTTGATGGAGAAATTATTGTGGTGAATGAAAACAGCATGCCCGATTTCAGTGACCTGCAGTTATGGCGCAGTGAAGCAGATGGGCAACTGGCCTATTATGTTTTTGATGTGCTTTGGCTGGATGGCGTGAATGTAATGCAGCTCCCTTTAGTTGAAAGGCACAAACTGCTGCAGCAAATTATACCTGCAGGTAATGATATAATTAAGCTGAGTGAATTTTTTGAAACAACTGGTAAAGATTTTTTTCGACTGGCAGAGGAGTTAGGCCTTGAGGGAATTTTTGCAAAGAAGAAAGACAGTACTTACCTCCCAGGCTCACGTTCAAAGCAATGGTTGAAAATTAAAACCGAAAAGCGGCAGGAGTTTGTGATTGGCGGCTACACCATTAATGAAAACAGCAGCAAGCCATTTAGTGCATTGCTGGTGGGTGTTTATGAAAAAGGAAAATTTCATTTTGTTACGCCGGTTGGTACGGGGTTTAATGTGGCTGCACAAAAAGACATCATTCAAAAACTAAAGCCTTATGAAACTGCAAAATGCCCCTTTGTGGAAGAGCCGCAATACAACAAGCCTTCCCGCTTCCGCCCAAATCCGCTAAAAGCAAAAGTGGTTTGGGTGAAGCCCAGGCTGGTAGCAGAAGTAAGCTATCGTGAAATAACAAAAGATGGAGCCGTTCGTCACCCTTCATTTAAAGGTTTAAGAGAAGATAAAAAACCTGGTGAAGTGGTCAGAGAATATGCTGAGAATCCACAAAAAATTCAACAGGAAGAAATTTCTGCTGCAAAAAAATTAAAAGAAGTCAAACTCATTTCTTCTCCACCAAAAAAAGAAAGAAAAAATTTGCTCAATCCCAAAGAAGAGGCACAAACCCGAACGGTGAATGGTCATGATTTGCGGTTTACCAATCTCAGTAAAATATTCTGGAAGAAAGAAGGCCTGACGAAACGGGATATGATTAATTACTATTCCCAGGTGGCACCTTATATGCTTCCTTATTTGAAAGACAGGCCGCAAACACTTAACCGTCATCCTCATGGCATTGAGGATGAAAGTTTTTACCAAAAAAATGTAAAAGGAAAAGTGCCTGAGTGGATTGAAACTTTTCCTTACTACAGCGAAACCGATCATGAGGAAAAAGAATTTTTGGTTTGCAGTAACGAGGCCAGCCTGCTTTACATTGCCTCGCTGAGTTGTATTGAAATTAATCCGTGGAGCAGTCGCACATCGTCTCCGGATAATCCTAACTGGTGCATTATTGACCTTGACCCTGACAAAAATCCTTTTGAGCAGGTAATACAAGCAGCGCAGGTGACAAAAAAAGTTGTGGATGAATTAGAAATTCCAGCTTATTGCAAAACCTCAGGTTCAACCGGTTTGCATATTTATATTCCACTTGGGGCAAAGTACAGTTACCACGATTCAAAGGAACTGGGCAGAAGCATTGTAAAAATTGTAAACAGCGAATTACCCGCTTTCACAAGCATTGAAAGAAAAACAGCTAATAGAAAAGGAAAGATCTATCTTGATTTTTTACAAAACCGTCCGCAGGCTACAGTAGCTGCGCCATATTCTTTGAAGCCAAAGCCTTTTGCACCTGTATCTATGCCTTTGCATTGTGAGGAAGTGAAGAAAGGTTTGCAGATAAAAGATTTCAACTTAACAAATGCTATTGCCCGGTTAAAACAAATTGGTGATTTGTTTAAAGGCGTAATTGGGAAAGGAATTGTTTTGAAAAAAGTGCAAAAAAGAATGAATGCCGTTTTTGAACAGTAGCTTAGAGAATTTCCCAATCGGCTACAGGGCCCTTAACCATTTTGAACAGCGGGTGAGGGTGCAGGCGGTGCTCATTTCTAATTGCAAGATATTTCACACGGTCACGGGTCTTTAATTTTTTCAGCAGGTGCTGCCATTCATATTGAAGCTGGCCATCGGTAACTATGATAGCTGCCGGCTTTTTGAAAGGGTTGACAAATTTCGTTTTGTCAAAATTATAATCTCTTTTCAAAGCCTCCTTGTAAAGAACAGCCATGTAAAAATTTATGGCAGCCAGCGGCTGACTGCATTCACGAAACCGGTGAAGCTGTGGATGATGCCTGTAGCCTTTTGTTTTTTCTTCCAAAACATTTTTTGCTAGCAGGCTTTCTCTCCAGGCTGCTACAAGCCCTTTGGCATCTAAGTATTTTGGATGTAGTGACCACAACCTCATGTACACCAAATAACATTCATAAAAATATTTTGTTTAGGCAGATGATGTCTTTTTTAAAAAAAATAAAAGAAAAGCTACATACTTAAAACCTGAGCTTACAGGCCGCTGCATTTCCTTAACAATACTCAAAGAAAAATTTCACAGTTGCTGGCACTTGCTTTGAACAAACTCTTCGTCACTTTATGCGAAAATTTATGCTGCAAAAAAATTGCAGTGAACTAAAAGTTAAAATCTATGAAAAAGCTTTCCGTTTTTTTACTCGCCAGTCTTTTCGCACTTGCCCTGTCTGCACAGCAGGTGCATGTACGCACAAATGGTAATTATGAAATGAAAATAGATGGTCGTGGTTATTACAGCAATACTACATTATCCAACTTAGGCCAGGGTTTTCATACTGTACAGGTGTACCAGGTAAGTAATGGCCTGTTTGGTATTAGAAAAAGAACATTGGTTTCTACTTCAAGCTTTGAATTAAGAAACTACGATGTTACGCTGTATGTAGATAACTACGGACAGTTGAGAGTATTTGATGGTGGTAACAGCAACAGAGACCCCAGATATGATGACCACAATTATCCTAACGACAGAGACACAAACTACAGGAATAAAAAAGGTAATGGAAGAGGATATGGTCCTTATGATAACCCGGGCCGTGGACATAAGTATGGGTTATACAAAAACAAAAAATCAAAAGATCACAAACATGATGATGACCGCGATGATGATGACCGTTGGGATGATTAATCAGTCGTAAACATAAACTTATCAACCGCTCTGAAGCCTCAGGGCGGTTTTTTTATGCCTGCGCAGTTCAACCGCTTTTTCTTTAATAGTTATCTTGCGGCTCCTTTCACTAAAATCTGCTGCAATGAAATTGGTTTCTTATTTAAAAGAAGAACGTGACCAGCTTGGTGTGTTGATCAATAATATGGTGTATGATATGGAAGTGATTCACCCGGATCTGCCCAATAGTATGTCTATGTTTTTAAATTACTGGGAAGATGTTTTTCCAATTGCCCAGGCTGGTGAATTAATGCTGAGAACAGGAGAACGAACTTTCAGTAAAGGGATTCCTGTTGACGAAGTGCAATTGTTATCGCCGGTGCCTTTTCCAACATCGTGCAGAGATGGATATGCTTTTCGCCAGCATGTAGAAGCAGCCCGGCGAAACAGGAAAGTGCCAATGATACCGGAGTTTGATCAATATCCCGTTTTTTATTTTACAAACCACCATAGCATACAAGGACCGGGTGAAGTAAGATGCATGCCCGACCATTTTGAAAAACTTGATTTTGAACTGGAAGCCGCCATTGTTGTTTGCAAACATGGCCGCAACATAAAAGCAGAAGAGGCTGATAAATATATTGGAGGATTAATGGTGATGAATGATTTAAGTGCAAGAAGATTACAAATGGAAGAAATGCTTTTAAATCTTGGCCCTGCCAAAGGAAAAGATTTTGCAACAGCTGTTGGCCCCTGGCTGGTTACACTGGATGAACTGGAAGAATTTTTAGTGCCACCAAAACAAGGACATGTGGGCAAAAGCTGGAATTTGCAAATGAAATGTTTTGTAAATGAAAAACAGGTGAGCCAGGGAAATTTAGCTGACATGGACTGGACCTTTGCCGAGATTATTGAACGGGCATCCTATGGTGTGGATCTTTATCCCGGTGATATTATTGGCAGTGGCACGGTAGGTACAGGTTGCTTTTTAGAGTTAAATGGAACAGCCAAACTGCAGAATCCGAATTATGCGGAGCAATGGTTAATGGCCGGGGATGTTGTGAAGTTGGAAATAGAAAATATTGGCTTGCTGGAAAACACAATTATAGCCGAAGAAACCGACTGGAGTATTTTGAAGAAAAAAAAATAACAGGCACCGGCTGGCGATGCCTGTTTGTTGGTTTTGTTACACCCGCACTTTATTCATTCTTTTCACCGGGGCTGAGCCTACATTTCTCACTTTCCCCAAAAACGAATCTTTCACTTTCAATTCTTTGGCTGCATTTACTTCGGCAGAGCCAACGCCTTCATTTTCTATATCCATTGTTTGCACCATAAGGTCGCCAGCTTTTAAAGAACCTACTGAGTTGTTTTTAATTACAGCATTATCAGCCTTGCCACTTAATTTAATGCTGCCCACACCTTTATTTTCAATAGCAAGGCTGGCTGCAGTTAACGACATATCAACCGAACCAACACTTTTGTTGTCCACTTTCAGGTCAGAAAAACTCAGGCTGCCTTCAGAGTTGAGCTTGCCCACGATTTTCAGGTTTATGCTCCTGAGGTTTTTGAAAGTGATGTAAACATTCATTTTGTTTTTTGAATTGAAGTTTACGTCCTTTTTCATTCCAATTTTCAATTTGGAACCTTCATTGGTTACAATAAAAAAATCCTGCAGGTTATCATCTGCTTCAATCTTTACTTCTTCTTTGCTTCCCTGCTTCAGTTTAATATTAAAAACACCGCTGGCTGTTAATTCATCAAAAGATTGAATGGTAACTTCACGGGTTACAAGTTTTCCGCTTCCTTCAATGCGGGGCTTGTCTTTATCCCTGTCGCTTTGTGCAAACAAATGAACGCTGCTCAAAAGCAGGCAAAAACTAAAAAGAATGAGTTGTTTTCTCTTACAAAAATTTTAAGGTTAAGAAAATCACGAAATCCTTCGTAGAACGAAACTGCTTTGTTTTTTGTTACACCATGGTTTAAATATTTATGAACGGCTGATGCAGAACATGAAAGGTTAATATTTGCTGTTGCTATTTTTGTTGAAATTTATTGCATGACCATTGACCTGAAAGAGCTGAGTATTTCTGAGCGTCAAAACTATTTGCAGCATGCCATTGCACCGCGGCCTATTTGTTTTGCCTCTACCATAGATAAGGAAGGAAAGGTGAATTTAAGCCCGTTTAGTTTTTTCAACTTATTTTCTTCTAACCCACCCATTGTAATTTTTTCACCGGCCCGCCGGGTAAGAGACAATACAACCAAGCACAGTCTTGAAAACGTAAAAGAAGTGCCTGAGGTGGTGATCAACATTGTAGATTATGATATGGTGCAGCAAACTTCACTGGCCAGTTGCGAATATCCCAAAGGCATGAATGAATTTGAAAAAGCAGGCTTTACTGCTGTGCCTGCAACACTGGTTAAGCCTCCAATGGTTAAAGAAAGCAAGGTAAAGATGGAATGCAGGGTACTAGAAATAAAAACGCTGGGTGTTGAAGGCGGTGCAGGCAACCTTGTTATTTGCGAAGTGCTGCGCATGCACATTGATGAATCTGTTTTGGATGAGAATAAAAAAATTGATCAGCGCAAATTGCACCATGTAGCCAGGCTGGGTGGAGATTGGTATTGCCGGGTAGATGAAACCAATTTGTTCATTGTTCAAAAGCCCAATACAAAACTGGGTATTGGGGTAGATGCATTACCTGCTACAATCAGGAATAGCGAAATACTTACCGGCAATCATCTTGGTCAGTTAGCCAATGTTTATGAATTACCCAACATTAATCCTGCTTTTGATGATGAGCAGGTGAAGCAGATCATTCAATACTACAGCGTAAATCCAACGGAAATGGAAAAGGAGCTTCACCGCTACGCAAAGCAACTTTTAGATGCCGGAAAGGTGGACGATGCATGGCAGGTTTTACTGGTCAGTGCTTAAACCATTTCTTCTTTTTTATTTGGAAAGATTTTCTCCATTTAGCCTCACAAAAAATTTTGCACTCTGATAGGCAGAAGTCACTCTTCCTTTTTTCACGAACCATCTTACCAGTGGGTTGTTTTCCCGATGCATTTCATCAGCAGATTTTTTAAACATTTGGTAACCGGTGTAAACGACAAAAGCTCCAAACACATAAATGATCCAATGGAAATTGGAAATAAGAACGGCGCCAACAGCAATAAACAGGGCCGCACCAATTGGCCATTTCACTTTTTCAATTTCGAATGTAAATTGTGCATCCTAACTGTTTTGCCATGACTTATCCTTTTCAAATCACTTCTTTTAATGATTATCAAAAGCATTATCAGCAAAGCATTGAAAATCCTGAAAGCTATTGGGCTGATGTGGCTTCACATTTTCTCTGGAGAAAAAAATGGGACAAGGTTTTAGAATGGAATTTTTTTGAGCCAAATGTAAAATGGTTCATCAATGGCAAGCTAAATATTACAGAGAATTGTATTGACAGGCACTTAAAAACACTTGGTGATAAACCCGCTATTATTTGGGAACCTAATAACCCGGAAGACAGAACAAGAATAGTTACCTACAACCGCCTACACAAAAGAGTTTGCCAGGTGGCGCAAATGCTAAAAAACAACGGCGTAAAAAAAGGCGACAGGGTTTGTATTTATATGGGCATGGTGCCTGAATTGGTGTATGCTGTTTTAGGTTGTGCAAGAATTGGGGCTATACATAGTGTAATATTTGGTGGTTTTTCTGCGCAAAGCATTGCAGATCGTTTATACGATGCGCAGGCAGAATATATTATTACCTGCGATGGTGCTTACCGTGGTGCAAAAGATATTCCGCTGAAATCAATTATAGATGATGCACTCATTGGCAACCGCACAGTAAAACGGGTAATTGTTTATACAAGAACAAGAACGTCGGTTTCAATGATAAAAGGCAGGGATGTTTGGTGGGAAGATGAAATGGAGCATGCCGAAACACAGGTGGAGAAAGAAGGTGTGGTTAGTTTTCCTGCTGAAGAAATGGATGCAGAAGATCCATTGTTTATTCTTTACACCTCTGGCAGCACAGGCAAACCCAAGGGTGTTGTGCATACTTGTGGTGGTTACATGGTATGGACTGCTTACACTTTTGTCAACGTTTTTCAATACCAGCCTGGCGATATTCATTTTTGCACGGCAGATATTGGCTGGATAACCGGGCATAGTTACATTATGTATGGACCATTGTGTGCCGGCGCCACTTCATTAATGTTTGAAGGGGTGCCTACCTGGCCTGATGCAGGAAGGTTTTGGGAGATAGTTGATAAATACAAAGTCAACATTCTTTATACCGCACCTACGGCTATTCGTTCACTTATGGGTTTTGGGTTAGAGCCGTTTAAAGGGAAAGACCTTTCCTCATTAAAAGTTTTAGGCACCGTAGGTGAACCAATTAATGAAGAAGCCTGGCATTGGTATGATGAAAATGTGGGCAGAAAAAAATGCCCGGTGGTAGATACCTGGTGGCAAACCGAAACCGGCGGTATTATGATATCGAACCTGGCGG
>PSMD01000013.1:36736-44720 GCA_040289925.1 Chitinophagaceae bacterium
GGAGTGCAACCCATATTGGTTGATGAAGCAGGTAAAGAATTGCCCGAGCCAAAAAGCGGAGAAATTATCTCTGGTAATTTATGCATTAAAGCTCCTTGGCCGGGCATCATCAGAACAACATATGGTGACCACGACCGCTGCCGCCAAAATTATTTTGCTACTTACCCCGGATTATATTTTACCGGCGATGGTGCATTGAAAGATGCCAAAGGAAACTTTCGCATAACAGGCCGGGTAGATGATGTATTAAATGTAAGCGGCCACCGCATTGGAACTGCCGAAGTGGAAAATGCCATTAACATGCATGCCGGTGTTGTTGAAAGTGCTGTAGTGGGCTATCCTCATGATATAAAAGGCCAGGGAATTTATGCCTATGTCATTTGCCAGCAGATGCGTGTAAGTGAAGAGCAGATGCGGCAAAATATTCTGCAAACCGTTGCCCGTATTATTGGCTCCATTGCTAAACCAGATAAAATTCAATTTGTAAGCGGATTGCCAAAAACAAGAAGCGGGAAAATTATGCGCAGAATTTTAAGAAAGATTGCTGAAGGAGAAACCGATAACCTGGGTGATACAACCACCCTGCTTGATCCTGCGGTGGTTGATGAAATTAAAAAAGGAAAATTGTAGATGAAGAATTAGTAAAGCTCTTTTGTCAAATCAGATAACAGCATTTCTTCCAGCACACAGCGAAAAGGCTGGTTGTTTTGCTCTTCCCATTTTACCAGCCGGATATAGCCTTCGGCAATTTCAATTCCGGTTATATCGCCATCGCTAAAGCAACAGCAGCCGCTGTTAAAATATGCAGGCTTTAATGAAAGATAATCGGCCGATACAGATATAAACCCCGGTTCTGCTTTTCTTATTTTCAATTTTATTTCTTCAATGCGTTCATTGTTTTTTTCTTTTTCTGCAATCAGCAATTTGCGGTAAAGCCTTTCCAGTTCTGTTAACGAACAAAAAACAGGTTGATGCGTGTGGCCGGTAATCAGAACCGTATTTTTTTGTTTGGCTGCCCACTCATACATAATGCGGTTGTGCAAAGTTTTTTTGGTTGCATTATATGCAGGGGTGTTGGGATTAACTTTTAAATAGGCTTGCAAAGGCGCCCAAATATGCGCAACAAAAAACTTGCTGAACCAGTTACCGTCGCTTTTTGCATCGCCCTGGTGACCGTGTGTGAGTAAAACAGAAAGCTGTTGTTTTTTAGAAGGTGACTGCTGGTTTGGCAACGAGACTTGCAACAATGCTCCCTCGTAAACCCGTAATTTTTTTCCATACAGTTTCTCCATTTCCACAGTTGTAAACGGGTCAGTATTCCAGGAAAGATCATGATTGCCGTATAGTTTTATAAAAGCATCACGGTTGGCAAACTTTTTTTCCGCAGCATAAGACGCTAAATTTTTTTCCCGCACCAACCACCACCTGTTTTCCCAAAGTTCCTCCTCATCGCCAAGGCTAATGAAACAAAAGCCCTGTGCATTATAATACTCTAATGCGCCAATGTAATTGGCTTCGCAAAGCATAAAATCATCCGCACCATCTTTTGCTCCTTTATGCTGGTCAGAAAACACGATGATTTTGCAAGTGGATGCATCTGCCTGCAACAGCGGGCCTTTTTTACAGGGCTGTTTTTGCAGTTGCTGCTTTAGCCTGGAAAGAGCCTTGAAAATTTTTTTCGCTACTGGTTTCGAAGAAAATTTACTGCTAAACCACAACACAGGTTTCAGCAATAATATGCGGGCCAGTTTTCGCATATATTACTTTACAGCAATCATGCTGATCTCCACATTTATAAATTTTGGCAAAGCACTAACCTGCACTGTTTCCCTGGCAGGAAAAGCGACTGTTTCTTCTGCACTGCTTTCAAAATATTTTCCATACACTTCATTTACTTCACCAAACCGGTTCATGTCGGTTAAAAAAATGGTTGTCTTAACAACATGGTTAAAGCTCATGTCGGCTTGTTGCAGTATGGCTTTCAGGTTTTGCATCACCTGGTGTGTTTCCTCCTGCAGATCTTTATTTTTCAGGTTTCCGGTTGCAGGATCAATACAAATTTGCCCGGAGATAAAAAGCATATTGCCGGCTAATACAGCCTGGTTGTATGGCCCAATGGGTGCAGGGGCGGTTGTTGTGGTTATAATTTGTTTTTCCATACACGAAATACAGAATTTTTTTGCAATTCAGCCATCAGCAGCGAAGCTATGGTTAGTTCATTTGATAGCGAAACAGTTTCTTTGTAAAAAAATGGGGATGAAAATTATTGTTTGCACCAATGAGAGTTTGAAAGATGAATTGCTTGCATCTTCACCAAATCCCAATGCAGAAATAGTTTTTGTTGATACAATTGATGATTTTTTTACACACTCTGATGCCGATGGCTACATTGATTTGTTGTTTGATAACAGCGAGGAGAGAAAAATTTTTTTAAAAAAAATAGAGGGCAGGCCTGTAATGATAAACTATGCAGGTGGAAATTTTGAAGAATTCTTTCCACTTGTGTGTATCAATGCCTGGCCGAGTTTTTTAAAAAGAGAGATAGTTGAAGCAGTATGCAGCCAGGAAAATCTGCACAAAATTTCAGAGCAAATTTTTGCCTGCTTCCACAAAAAAATAGAATGGATTGCCAATGAACCGGCTTTTATTTCGGTTAAAATCATTTCTGCTATCATAAACGAGGCTTATTTTGCTTTGGAAGAAAACGTGAGTACAAAGCAGGAGATAGATACTGCTATGAAACTGGGTACAAACTATCCTTACGGCCCTTTTGAATGGGCTACTTTAATAGGGAAAAAACGGGTAGCTGAACTGCTGAACTCACTTGCAAAAACAAATTCAGCTTTTCAGCCTGCAAAACTTTTGCTGCAGGAGGCGAGATAAAATGGGTGTTATTTTAAACATAGATACAGCCCTTGAACAAGCCTCTGTAAGTATTGCATCAGAGGGTAACATCCTTTTTTCACTGGAAACACAAAGCCAGAAAGACCAGGCGTCATGGCTGCATCCCGCTATACAAACCTGTTGCGAACAGGCGGGGGTATCCTTAACAGAAATAGATGCAGTAGCTGTAAGCATAGGGCCCGGTTCCTATACAGGCCTGCGTGTTGGTTTGTCAACTGCCAAGGGCATTTGCTATGCCACCGGTTGTAAACTTATCGGCGTTTCAACGTTGCAAATACTTGCATCAACAGCAGTTAATGAGGACTGCGATTTGATTTGCCCAATGATTGATGCCCGGCGTATGGAAGTATATACTGCTGTTTACGAGAAAACTCTTAACCCTGTAAAAAAGCCGTTTGCCATTATATTAAATCATAATAGTTTCAGCGCTGAACTAAAAGAAAATAAAGTTCTTTTCCTGGGTAGCGGTGCACAGAAGTTCCAGGAGTTATGCAAAAGCCCCCATGCAATTTTCAAACAAGTGCAGATAAGACCATATTCAATGGCCCAACTCTCGGAAAATTGCTTTGTTGATAATAATTTTGTGGACATAGCGTATAGTGAGCCGCTGTACCTTAAGGATTTCTATTCCGGTCAGTCTCAATCTTGAACTGATTAATACATAAGAGGAATTTTGGTAAAATTGTTGAGAGGGATTATGGGTAACCTTTAACCGTAGATTTTATGAACAATTTTGAAATATCACCTTCTGCTCAACAGCAACAACCTGCATCCGATGAGAATTTAACTTCTCTGAACGTGGATTTGCACAATGTAAAGAAAGCCGCCCTTGTTCTCCGGGCTATTAATCACAAACTTCGTCAACAAATTTTAAAGCTCATACAGGAGCATGGTAAAATGACGGTTACCGAAATATATGTAAAGCTCCGGCTTGAGCAATCGGTGGCCAGCCAGCACTTGGCTATTTTACGCAAAGCGGGTTTTGTAAAAACCGAAAGAGATGGCAAATTCATTTACTACTCAGTAAACAATGAAAGGCTGGAAGAATTGAACAAATTCGTAGGCGAACTGGTAGGCTAATCCCACAGTTATCAATATATTTTAAAGCGTCCCGGCTTGCCGGGACGCTTTGTTTTAAATAAAGTAATTTTAGCCATAAATTTTTGCCATGTACATTCAACAGTTATATACCGGTTGTTTAAGTGAGGCTGCATATTATATTGAAAGCAACGGCCAGGCTGCTGTTATTGATCCCCTGAGGGATATTGAAGTTTACCTGGATTTAGCCAAACAAAGAAACGCTACCATCAAATATATTTTTGAAACACATTTTCATGCAGATTTTGTAAGCGGTCATTTGGACCTTAGCAAAAAAACCGGGGCGCCTATTGTCTATGGCCCGCAAACAGAAACAAAGCTGCCGGTTACCATTGCCAAAGATGGAGAGCAGTTTAAAATTGGCCAGCTTTCGATTGAAGTGTTGCATACACCGGGTCATACATTGGAGTCAAGCTGTTATTTATTAAAAGATGAAAATGGTAAAGACCATTGTGTATTTACCGGAGATACTTTGTTTGTAGGTGATGTGGGGCGTCCTGATCTTGCACAAAAGGGCCAGGAAATAACCATGAATGATTTAGCAGGTATGATGTATGAAAGCCTGCAGAAAAAAATTATCCCGTTGGCAGATGATGTTATTGTTTATCCTGCCCACGGTCCCGGAAGTGCCTGCGGAAAAAATCTTGGACCGAGCACCTACAGTACAATTGGTGATGAAAAAAAATTCAATTATGCCTTGCAGGCAAAATCAAAAGAAGACTTTATCAAAGTAGTAACTGAAGGGTTAGCTGCTCCGCCACAATATTTCAGCATTAATGCACAAATAAATAAGCAGGGGTATGAGAGCATTGATAAAATTGTTGAACAAGGTACACAGTCTCTCTCCATAGAACAGTTTAAAACATTAGCTGGACAAGGTGCAATCATTTTAGATACCAGAAAAGCTACTGAATTCACTCACGGCTTTGTGCCCGGTTCCATCAGCATTGGATTGGAAGGGCGTTTTGCAGAATGGGCTGCCAGTCTTCTCCCCTTTACTGAAAAAATAATTTTGGTAACGCAGCCTGGAAAAGAAAAAGAATCCGTGATTCGGCTTGCCCGTGTTGGCTTTGATAAAATTGCAGGCTGCCTAGAAGGTGGTTATGAAGCATGGAAAAATGCAGGTGAGTCAACAGATATGATAATTGATATAGAGCCGGATGAACTGGCAATGGATTTACCTTTTGATGAAAACCTGGTGATATTAGATGTAAGAAAACCGGGTGAATTTGCTGATGGCCATCTTGCCAATGCAGTAAACATGCCTTTAAATCACATGACCGATCCGGGTATTATGGCAAACATAAACGAAGAAGATAACCTGTATGTGCATTGTGCAGGAGGTTACAGAAGTGTAATTGCCGCTTCTTTATTAAAACGGCAGGGATATAATAACCTGCGTAATATTCTGGGAGGATGGAATAAAATAAAAGAGCTTGAAAAAATTCACATCGTAAAGGATAATACCGTTTTAAATTAACAAGCACACAGCCTCTTTTTCTAAAATTATCTTTTCCCAATGAAAAGTTAACACCCCTGCATTTTAACCACTCGTCAAAAATCTATTACACTTCAGATAATTTGCCTGCAGGTTGAAACGATTGCCAGCTACCTTAGAATTAGATATTTGTCAGGCAGCCTGTAACAAATTTTTTACCTGCGATGAAGGTATTTTCCTGGCTGGCTATTGATTGGGGAATGAATATCACCCGCCGCCGGCAAAAAAGCGGTCAGCAGGTAACCTGGAACCCGATAGATGTAAATATCAATGGCTTTTTAACTCAGGAGGGTTTGTGGACTGGTTTTTGAAATATTAAACCGCCGCTTCGTTTACAATTCTCACCTTATTTTTCTTCTTATGCCAATCACTATAAAAACAAATGGACTTCATCTGTGAACGGAGGAATGGATGTGAAATATGGTATCAATCAATCGCTGACGCTTGATATGACTTTGATACCTGATTTTGGACAGGTGCAAAGTGATAACCAGGTTTTAAATCTTACTCCGTTTGAAGTTAAGTTTAATGAAAAACGTGCATTTTTTACCGAGGGTACTGAATTGTTTAATAAAGGCAATTTGTTTTATTCAAATAGAATTGGCGGGCGGCCCTTGCAATATTGGGATTTGTATGGCATGGCCACAGACAGCAGCTGGACGATTGTGAAAAACCCTTCTGAAACAAAACTGATTAATGCCACTAAAATTTCCGGAAGATTGCAAAATGGTTTGGGCATTGGCTTTTTTAATGTCATTACAGAACCCCAGCATGCTGTTGTTGAGGATTTGAATAAAGTGCAGCACAAAGTTGAAACAAGCCCATTAACTAATTACAACATTCTTGTACTGAACCAGTCTTTATAAAGTAAATTTAATGGGTTGAACAACTGGCTCAGCATTGCAGCTTCAAAAATGAATGATGGAATTGTAGTCATTGCTCATCAGTTTACTGATCTGGTAATAAGAGATCAATAAGTTGGTACTTTAGTTATAAGAATTAATTCAATATATTTCCATACTCTTCCTTCCATTCCCATTTCCATCTGCGATGGCTCCATAACCAGTTTTCCGGCTGTTCTCTCATAATGCGATGCAGGTAGGCAACATATTTTTTGGTTACTTCTCCAAATTGTACAGCAGCAGGATTTTCTTCTCCCATTTCAAAAACAATATGGTAGTAACCTCTCTTTTGTTTAATTATCTGGCAAAATAAAACCGGCAAATTGCCAAGCCTTGCACCACTTTCCGGCCCTTTATGAAAAGGCGCAGGCTTATTAAAAAAATTAAACCAAAATGCTTTGGATGGTACACCCGGGTTTTGATCGGCCATTAAGGCCATCAGGTAAGTTGTATTGCGATAAGGAAGAATAGCGGTTCGCATTTCGGTGGCTGGTAGTAATGCAGCGCCGGTTTTTGAACGGATTTTTATAAATAGCCTGTCAAAAATTTTATTGGAAATAGGCATATATACACCCAAAAATGTTTGCTGAATTCTATCAGCAACAGCCAGGCAACCCAACTCCCAATTAAAATTATGTCCCAGCAGCAAATGGCATTTTTTATTTTCCAGGTATAGCTTGTCAGGCAACGTATAGTTACCGGTAAAATGTTTGCGTATAAATTTTTTACTGGCGGAAATAAGTTTGATAACCTCAATAAAGTTGTCGGTAAAATTTCGGTAGAATTTTTTTTCAATCTGTTTTCTTTCTTCCAATAATTTTTCGGGGAAGGCCTGTTCAATATTTTGTAAGACTATTTTTCTTCTGTACCTCACCAAACGGTATAAAATAAAACAGCCACAATCAGAGAACAGGTAAAGAACCTTTAACGGCAGCAGCGAAAACAGGTATAAAATTCCGTAAACGATATAATACATGACAGGTTTAAAACTAAAAAATCATAAAACAATATTCTGCACCAACTCACTTTTTTGCGGGTAATCTGTATTAAAGTGCAGGCCGCGACTTTCTTTTCTTAACGTGGCACCTTTTACAACTAGGTAGCCAACTGTAATCATGTTCCTCAACTCAAGCAATTGCGGAGAAAGTGTTGTAGTTTGATAAAGCTGTTCTGTTTCTTCCCACAGTAAATCAAGCCTGCGCATGGCTCTTTGCAAACGAATGTCGTTGCGAACAATACCTACATAATCACTCATCACCTGCTGCAATTCCTTTAGGCTTTGGGTAATTAAAATCATTTCTCCTGGCTCTGATGTGCCTTCTGCATTCCAGTCAGGAATATCCTGCCTCAATGAAATTTTTTCAATTCTATCTGCAGCATCCAAAAAACAGCGGTGTGCAAATACCATCGCTTCTAAAAGTGAATTGCTGGCAAGGCGGTTGGCTCCGTGCAGGCCGGTGCTGGCACATTCGCCGCAGGCATACAAATTTTTAATAGAGCTACGGCCCCATTCGTTTGTTTTTATTCCGCCACAACTATAATGTGCTGCCGGCGCCACAGGTATCATGTCTTTGGTAATATC
>PSMD01000013.1:44796-55193 GCA_040289925.1 Chitinophagaceae bacterium
AAAATGCCGGCAATCCAGGTAAACATGTTCCATACCGGTGCGTTTCATCTCACTGTCAATGGCCCGGGCCACAATATCTCTCGGTGCTAAATCTTTCCTGGCATCATATCTCTCCATAAAAGCTTCGCCATTTTTATTACGAAGAATTCCACCGTCACCTCTCACTGCTTCTGTAATTAAAAATGCCTGCCCCCGCACACCCGGTTGATATAAAGCGGTAGGATGGAATTGAATGAATTCCATGTTTTCAATTCTTCCTTTTGCACGGTAAACCATTGCCACACCATCACCGGTTGCAATAGATGGATTGGTGGTTGTGCGATACACTTGCCCATTACCACCCGTAGCCAACAGCGTAATCTTTGAAAGAATTTTTTCAATTTGATTGCTGCGCAGATTGAGCACATACACACCGTAACATTTAATATCCGGAGTTGATTTGGTTACAAGATAACCAAGGTGGTGCTGCGTAATGACATCTACAACAAAACAATGGTTAATGACTTCAATGTTTTTTGCTTTGGCTATCGCATCCAGCAATGCTCTTTCAATTTCACGGCCTGTCACATCTTTATGATGCATGATGCGAAACTGTGAGTGGCCGCCTTCTTTGCCAAGCTTGTAATCTCCATCAGCTTCTTTATCAAACCTGGCGCCCCATTCAATAATTTCATTTACACGTTCTGGTCCTTCTTTCACTACAATTTCCACTACATGCTCGTTGCACAATCCATCACCGGCAATTAATGTGTCTTCAATATGTTTTTCAAAGCTGTCATTTTCCAAATCATTTACAACAGCTACGCCACCCTGTGCATATTTGGTATTGGTTTCGTCGGAACTAGCTTTGGTAATAATGGTAATTTTTAAAGAAGGAAATCGTTCAGACAACTTCAATGCATAAGTAAGCCCTGCAATGCCCGAACCGATAACTAAAAAATCAGTTTGCTTCATTGTTCTTCCTTTTTATCCGTCGCCGCCAGGTAATCAATAGCTCCTTTTACAATAAAGAATTGAGCCAACCCATAGCTGAACATTACAGCAAGGCCGGCAAATTGAAATGCTTCGTAAAATTTATTAAATGCCAGCAGTGTATCTGAAATCACAAAACAAATGGCTCCAATCATCATCCATGTACCTGCCCGCTTATATTTTCCGAGCAGGGTGTGCATAGCCAGCATGAGCATAAAACTAATAACCACCCCGTAAATACGTACCGGCAATTTCATATTTCCCAGATGTGGAGAAAGAATATCCATCATAATGGCGTAATACACTACCGCGAGTAACAGCAGTAAAGCATTGCCACGTATATATTCACGCCGGCGAATGTTGTGAAAGAAAATAATGTAGAAAATGTGAGCCAGTAAAAAAGCAGAAAGGCCGAGCAAAAACCAAACAGAGCCCCGGCTTTCAAATAACAGCAATACATCTCCCAGCCAGCAAAAAAATAATGCAGGAATGATCCAGCCTTTAATGGGATGATGAAAAAAATTTGTTGATAATAAAAAATAACCGGTCAATGCCGGCATCAGCAACGGCTTGCTTACCATGCGCAGCGTTTCAATTTGTAATTGCAGGGCAACAAGATTGGTTGCCAGGATAATGAAAAATGAAATGAGCCAGGCAGATTTTTTCATTGCAGTTAGTTTAGCCAGGTTCTACCCAAACATTATTTTCCTTTAGCAAATTGATGAGCTCATCAACCGCTACCTCACTGTTTACATTTCTCTTTACAATTTCTTTTCCTTTGTATAAAGTTATTTTACCCGGGCCGCTACCTACATATCCAAAATCAGCATCGGCCATTTCGCCGGGGCCATTTACTATGCAGCCCATAATCGCAATTTTCAAACCTTTGAGGTGATGCGTAACCGCACGAATTTTTGCAGTGGTCTCCTGCAGATCAAACAAAGTTCTTCCGCAACTGGGGCAGCTTATGTATTCGGTTTTTGAAATTCTTGTTCTTGTTCCCTGTAAAATGCTGAAAGCAGTGTTGTTTAAAAATTGCTCAGCTGTTTCTTTTGATTGCCCGGTTGTAAGATATCTGCGGCCTGACAGGGTGCTGGCTTCATTAAAATTTTTATAAGCATTGCTGGGCATGCCCAGGCAAAGGCCGTCACCAAAGCCATCCAGCAGCAAAGCGCCGCATTCGGTTGCAAAATGTACCAGGTGTTCATCAGCCGTTTGCCAGTTGCTGTTGCATATAATAACAACAGGATTTTGAATATTCCGGTTCTGCAATTCAATAAACATGCGCCGAATGGCAGCCACTGCATTTAGGTTTTGGCTGCTTAAGCACAACACCACCTTCCCGTCATTTGCAAAAGGATCCAGGAGACTAAAATTATTAATTGCTGTTTCATCATTAAAGCAATCAGCCATTACAAAATTCAGTTGGTTGCTTTTATATTCTGCCTGCACATATCCACGGTCATCAAAAATGGGAAAATATTTTTTACGTGTGTTTTTATCAGGCTCTTGCTGCACCATTAACCATGTTGCCGGATACACAATAACTTTCAATGTTCCTGGCAGTGCAAAATTGAGCACATGATGACCGGTAAAAACATAATCAGCTGCCGTATCTGCAATCGTCCATTTATCTGTAGCGGCATCGTAACTGTAACCTACAGCTTCCAAATCATCAGCAGAGATTGAAGGCAGCTTGCTTAAATCAGCAATCACAACAGGCACTTGATTGCCGCCAATATTATCAATAGCAAAGGTTTTTCTACGACTGTATTCAAAAGGAGAATAAGGTAAACGGTTAACAGGCGGAATGACAACGCTGTCTACTGTCTTAGTAATACTGATGTCAGTAATTTCTATTTGTTGGCCTTGCAGTTTGTAACCGGTTGTTTGAATTTGTTGCTGATATCGGCTGGAATATCGCTTCACCAAATCTTTACAAACCGGAATTTCAAATTCAGGATCTTCCGTTAATGAAACTCTGATTGTATCACCAATTCCATCTTCCAGCAAACTGCCAATGCCAACTGCACTTTTAATTCTTCCATCCTCGCCATCGCCGGCTTCTGTTACACCCAGGTGCAAAGGATAGCAAAGGCCAAATTCATCAAACATGGTTTTTACCAGCAGGCGATAAGCCTGAACCATCACCTGCGGGTTGCTGCTTTTCATGCTCAATACAACCTGGTGATAATTCTCGTCCCTTGCAATACGCAAAAATTCCATTGCACTTTCAACCATACCCATCGGTGTATCACCGTAGCGGCTCATAATGCGGTCGCTTAATGAACCGTGATTGGTGCCAATGCGCATGGCTGTGCCATATTCTTTACAAATTTTTATTAATGGAGTGAAACGTTCACGTATGCGGTCAATCTCTTCCTGGTATTGCGCATCGGTGTATTCAAGCAGTTCAAATTTTTTCTTGTCAATGTAATTGCCGGGATTAATCCTCACTTTCTCAACAATTCTTGCGGCAATTTCTGCAGCGTTGGGTGTGTAATGAATATCAGCAACCAGTGGCGTGTGATAACCTCTCTTTCTTAATTCTTTTTTTATGTTTAGTAAATTCTCCGCTTCTTTTTTTGAGGGAGCTGTAATGCGAACCAGCTGTGCGCCGGCTTCTATGCAACGAATGGTTTGTTCAACTGTTGCCAGGGTATCCATGGTATCAGTTGTCGTCATGGTTTGAACAGAAATCGGGTGACCGTGATAGCCATCGGGGTTACCAATCAGCAAATCGCCAACTTTCACTTCAACTGTTTTCAGCCGCTTATATTCTGTAAGAGATTCGCAATAAAACTGCATAGAATGCTACAAAGTTAGCAGATGAAGGCTAAGTAGTGACAGGAAAGAGATAAGCTAAGGTTAAGATTGATAAAGGGTCACCAATCTTTCGGCAAGGCATTAGAAGTTTTTGAATTGTTTTTTTGCAGCTTTTGCAGAACCTGTTTTTCTTTTTGCTCAAGCAACTTCAATTGTTGCTCCGCTTGTTTAGGTGAAATTTTTGGCTTGGGCTGCTGCTTTTGCTGCTGTTGTTTATTCTTTTGATCTTCCTGCTTTTTGGGTGGATTTTTTTTCCGCATCTCCAGCAAAGCTTTTTGCAAATTTTCCCTGGCCTCTTTATCGTTTGGATTTAAGCGAAGAGCCTTTTTATAAAATTCGATGCTTTTTTCTAACAGTGCAGTTTGGGCGGCGCTGAGCACATCAGACCTATTATCTAATTTTTTATTTGCCGCTTTTGCGTCTTCATATTGTTTGCTGAGTATGCTGCCTATATTATAGTTGGCCACAAACTGAAGTTGTTTGTCAACCTTTGCCTTAGCCAGCGAGTCAAAAATACTGATAGCTTTTTCAGGGCTGCCGGTTCTATAAATTGCATTGGCGTAATTATAAAAAGCCACAGGGTTCTTTTTATCAGAGGTTAAGGCTTTTTCATATTCTTTTTCCGCCAGCTCAAATTGCTGTTTTCTATACAATTCGTTTCCCTTTAGTACAGGGTTCAAATTTTCCTGACCCTTTGCTGTTAAAGCAACCATAACAATCCATATGCATAATAATTTTTTCATGCCAGCTTTGTTTTTCGCTCTTTAATCAGCGATTCTGCAATTAATAATAACAACATTGCACCGGCAAACCACGCATAATATGTTTTGTAGTTCAGCAATGAAACATCTGTAATTGATTTTTTTTCTATCTGGCTTAACTGGCTCATCAATTTATCAACGGCATCGGGCACATTTTCAAAATGAACATATACGCCATTTGTTGCAGCAGCAATTTGTTTCAACTCATCATCATTCAATTTTGAGATCACCACATTTCCGGCCAGATCTTTTTTTGCTTCTCCTGTTTCCGGGTCAAGAATTTCTGCACCTTCGGCAGAGCCCATGCCTACGGTGTAAACCATTATGGCCTGCTGGGACAGTTCCTTAGCTGTTTGCAAAGCATCGGGGTCGTGGTCTTCACCATCAGAAATTAAAATAATTGATTTGAAACGCTGCTCTTTGTGGTTAAATGCACGGCTGCTCATTTGTAATGCTTCGCTGATGACCGTTCCTTGCGTTGGCACTGCATCCGGGCTGGCTGTTGAAACAAAAATAGCTGCGGCATTATGATCAAGCGTTAATGGCATTTGCATATAAGCTTTACCGGCAAATAACACAAGGCCAATCCTGTCATTCGGCATTTTTTCCATCAGTTTATATATCATTTGTTTTGCTTTCTCCAACCTGTCTGGAGAAAGATCAACTGCCAGCATGCTTTTACTAACATCCAAAGCCATCACCACATCAATGCCTTTTCGTAAAATATTATCTCCGCCGCCCGGCTTGCACAAATTGGCTGCACCAATAATACCTGCGGAAAATGCAAGACAGAATAAAACAAATTTTATATGGAAAGCTGCAGGCGAAAAATTTTTAATGAGAGCTTTTACCAATCCCGGCTCACCCATTCGTTTCATTGCATTCTTTTTCCAGCGGAGCAATAAAAAGTAAAGCAGGCCAAATACAAAAAGGGCTGCAAAGAAAAAAAGGAATTGGCGGTATTGAAATTGAATATGCAGGGTAAAGTTTTCTCAAGAACGTAACCGGGCCAAATTTATTCTAATTATTATGCCAGAAGCTGGCAATTGTGTTTCCAGCGGGATTTTTAAACTTTTTATCGAAAAATTACGGTCAAAATTCAGCTGAGTGTGCAGCAAAAGGAAGTGCACCGTTGTCTTAATCTATATCCGGCTTTGTGAAATATTTCCATGTTGTAATAGTTGGTTTTGTTCTCTTGAGATGGACTGCTTTTTTCAAAGAGAAGAATCTCCCCCGATTTATCGGGGGATTTTTTTATTTCAGGTTATCAATATCTCCTAAATCCTGATGACGGCCGGAAGCTTTTTTATTTTTAATGAGGTCATCATACCCAATAAAATTCACAGTCAACCCTTCAATCACTATTTCTTTGCGGTTTGTATAACAGTCAGAAAAGTTTACTCCGTCGATTGAAGTCATCAGATCTATGCGAAAGGGTGGATATCCTAACTGAATCACATTGTTTTCTTTTGTTAAATCTTCTAAAGAAATATTGAGAGAGCCAAACCCAAAATCCCGCAGCGCAGCTAAAACTTTCGTAGCGTTTTCCTGTTGAGGAAGAATCCAGATATCTAAATCGCCTGTGTAACGTGGGTATCCGTGTAAGCCTACAGCATAACCACCCACAATCAGATATTGAACATCATTTTTGTTTAACAACCCGATAAACTCTACGAAATCTTTGCTGAACATTTCCGAATTTAAATTTGATGTATTGCTGGCGTAGCTCTTCAATTGCAGCCAGCCTCTCTAATTCAGGCCTGGTTTGCCAATACTGAAAATCCGTATGCTTGTCTTTCAGATTTTTTATTTTAACCCGTTTCTCCACTATTTCAAATTTACTCTTTCCCTTTTGAAAAAAAAGAGAGCCGGCTCAAAAACCATTCCTGCCTCGTCATAAACGAATAACCGATTTTTGAAACGGCCCTCTATAATTTATATAATATTAAAACGCTTTCTTCTCAACGGGCTTACCATCCACATCCAGTTCAACAATCGGGTAGTCCAGCTTTTTCAACCCTTCAATAATTTTTGCTTTATCACCCACCAGCAGCATATTCAACCGGGCGGGATCAATATATTTTTGGGCAAGTGCATCAATTTCTTTTTTGGTAATTGATTTCAAAATTTTTGCCTGTATCTCTGTGTAATTAGTGGGCAGGTTGTAATCAAGAATATTGCGGATAAATCCTGCTTTCTGCTGGCTGGTTTCAAACCGCAATGCATCTCTCTGGCCGATTGCACTCTTCATAAATACCAACTCTTCCGGATGAATTCCATTTTGCTGGTACTCTTTTAAAGTGCTTACAACGACTGCCAGTGCACTGTCAGTTGCATCGGCTTTTATGCCTGAGCTAAATTCAAATTCCCCGCTGTATTCATCACCTGTAAATGTTGAACGGGCACCGTATGTCCAGCCTTTTTCTTCGCGGAGCAAAATATTCAGCCTGCTGTTAAATCCACCGCCTAACGCAAAATTCATTAAGCCAGCCTTGTAAAATTCACCGGTGGCATCATATTTCAAACCCGTTGCATAGCCCACTCTGAATTCTGTTTGTGCGGCTTTGGGAATGTCAACAAGATAAATAGTTGACTGCACCGGTTTTTTAGGCGCAGCATCCACTGCGGGAAATTCAATTTTCTTTTTTGGCAGATCATTCAGAAACGCCAGCTTTGGAACAATTTCATTTTCTTTTATGTCACCTACCACAACCACTTTCGTGTTTTGCGTGGTCATGTAGTTGTCGTAATAATGCTGAATATCCTGCAATGTGATATTCTTTACCGTTACTTCGGTTCCATTCTCATTTAATGCAAGAATGTTGTTTGGCCCGTAGTTGATTTTTGCAATTACATCGCTGGCAACTGTTGCCGGCTGAGATTTCATTTGTTTAAAGCTCTCCAGTATTTGCATTTGATTACGGTTGAAAGCAGTTTCTGTAAATTTGGGATTAAACATCCTTTCCTTCAGCAATGCCAGCGTTGGCTCAAGATTTTTTTTCAGCGATTGCACAGTGAAAGTAATACCGTCAAGGCTGCTGCTAACATTTATCTGGCTGCCCAGCTTCTGCAATTCAACCTGCATTTGCTCTGCTGTATAATTTTTCGTGTCCTCCGTCATCATAACAGCAAAAAAATTGGCCAGCCCTACTTTATCCAGTTCATTGGCTTGCATTAAATGCCCGCCCGGAATAGTTATTTGTAGCGTAACAATTGGTAATTCGGTGCTTTCTGTTCCTATCATCTTAATACCATTGTCTAAATTTTTTCTCCAGACTTTTGGAACTTTTACCACCGGGTTAGCGCCGTTGCCGGGAATTTTTGCGCGGTTAAATTTGTCAGCAGGTTTTTTATACTTCAAGCCTGCATAGCCATAATCAGGTGCCACGTATTTTGATGAGTCAATGATATAATTGTTTTTTGCCGCAGCCATGCTTTCATCCTGCCCCTTGGTAAGCACACTTACAAACACGGCATGTTTGCCTTTGATGTATTGGTTGTAAGCATTCATTACATCTTCTTTGGTAAGAGATGTGTACATTTTTATCAGGTCAGCAATCTTGTTGGGATTGCCGGCAAAAGTTTGGAAAGCTGCCAACTGCGAAACTTTTCCTGAAACGCTTTGAAGGCCGTTGATGAGTTGTGCTTCTATATTGCCTTTGAATTTGGCAATGTCATCATCGGTTACTCCTCTTTTTTCAAATGAATCAAGAGCTTTTCTGAAAAGTGTATCCATTTTTGATAATGACACGACGGGCATTGGCACAAGCTGAAACCAAAACTCACCAGCCAGTTCAGAAAGCTGGCTGTTTGCATTTGCCTGCAAAGCCAGCTGTTTTTTTGTGAGCTGCTGAAACAACACAGAATTTCTTCCCTGCCCCAATACCTGCGCAAGGCATTGTAATGCTGCCATGTCTTTATGATAATTAGGAACAGTGGGAAATACAACCGCAAGCAAGGGCACTTTTGCATAGTTATCTACAAAAGAAACGTAGCGATCATGGTCAACATTAGCTGGCGGCACCACTACTTTTTGCACTTCAGGCCCGCGGGGAATGGAACCAAAATATTTTTCAACCAGCTTCACCACTTCAGCAGGCTTTACATCTCCACCAACAGTTAGCGTAGCATTGTTGGGGCCATACCATCTTAAAAAGAAATTTTTTAAATCATTTACATCAACCCGGTTCAGGTCTTCTACATAACCAATCGTTAACCACGAATAAGGATGGCCGTAGTTGTATAAATTTTTTGAAACAAACTCAGATACTAAGCCGTAAGGCCGGTTGTCATAATTCTGTCCTCTTTCATTTTTTACCGTGGCTCTCTGTATTTCAAATTTTTGCTGGGTGACTGCATCCAGCAAAAAGCCCATGCGGTCAGCTTCCAGCCAAAGCATTTTTTCAAGCTGGTTGCTGGGCACTGTTTCAAAATAATTGGTGCGGTCGCGGTTGGTACTGCCATTCAGTGTACCGCCGACTTCCGTTACCAGCTTAAAATGCTGCTCATCTTTCACATGGTCGCTGCCCTGGAACATCATGTGCTCAAAAAAATGCGCAAAACCTGATTTTCCAATTTCCTCTCTGGCCGAACCAACATGATAGGTTACATCCACATGCACAATGGGGTCGCTGTGATCTTCATGAACAATTAAGGTGAGGCCATTAGGCAACACATATTTTTCGTAAGGGATAACAATCTCATTTCCTTTTTTCACCACTTTTTCAACCAGGCGGGTTTGAGAAAATGCAGTCGCAGAGAAAAATAAGATCAATCCCAGGAACAGTAGTTTTCTTCTTTTCATATTTTAAAAGTTTGAGTTTGAACGCAGCGCAACTAATTTATGAAATAACTTGCCCAATGGACCTACCATTTATATAAAACAATCACGGGTTTCCCTAAAAAACCAGGTACCAACAAAGGCAGGCTTAATTTGTGTTAATTAGCCCCATCGTTTAATCAAACACGACAATTTTACAGTAAACAGAAAGCTATGCATACAAGAACGAACCACGAAATAGATTATAAAATTTATGGCGAAGAACTGCAATTTGTAGAAGTGGAACTGGACCCCAGCGAAACCGCCATTGCCGAAAGCGGCGCCATGATGATGATGGATGAAGGCATTGAGATGGCCACTATTTTTGGAGACGGCAGCCAGCAGCAGGGTGGTTTACTGGGCAAATTATTTTCAGCCGGCAAGCGAATACTCATCGGCGAAAGCCTGTTTATGACGGCCTTCACCAATGTTTCCCAGTCTAAAAAAAGAATTTCTTTTGCCGCCCCTTATACCGGTAAAATAATACCGCTTGACCTGCAGCAACTGGGCGGCAGGATCATTGCACAAAAAGATGCTTTTCTCTGCGCAGCCAAAGGCGTAAGCGTAGGTATAGAATTTCAACGCAAACTGGGCACCGGCATTTTTGGGGGTGAAGGGTTTATTATGGAAAGATTTGATGGTGATGGAATGTGCTTTGTACATGCCGGCGGTTATGTAGTAGAAAAAGAATTGCACCTCGGCGAAGTGCTGAAAGTGGATACCGGTTGTGTAGTGGCTTACATGCCAACGGTTGATTTTAATATTGAATTTGTCCGCGGCATCCGCAACTGGATGTTTGGCGGCGAAGGCTTGTTTTTTGCAAAGCTGCGTGGCCCGGGAAAAGTCTGGATACAATCATTGCCCATCAGCCGCCTGGCCGGAAGAATTGTGGAATACGGCACCTGGCATAGAAAAGAACAGGGAAGCATTTTAGGTGGGCTGGGTAATATGCTGGATGGAAGAGAGTAGAAGAGAGTAATTATCCGAAGAACTCAACTGCCGCTTCGTCAAGTACATCA
>PSMD01000013.1:55203-55478 GCA_040289925.1 Chitinophagaceae bacterium
TTTGCAAAACATTTTTCAGGGTAGTGTCCCGGTCGCCGTTTTCGATACGGCTGATGGCAGATTTGGTAACGCCAAGCTTTGTGGCAACATACTCCTGTTTAATACCTTTTTCTATTCTTATGCGTTTGATGTTTGCGCCTATTTTTTTTAAGGCAGGGGCTTGCGAATTCATAAAATAAAGTTTGTAGTGCTAACCAGGGCCCTTGCCTTTTGTTGACTCCCAGGCAACAATTTTTCAGCTTCAAGTTATCAAAAGAAAAAAAACTACAAAATTT
>PSMD01000013.1:55532-58544 GCA_040289925.1 Chitinophagaceae bacterium
TGAAGCCATTGATACGGAATTGCCGAAAATCGGAAAGAGAGTAGGTTAAATACAAAAAATGGTTCACGTATGAAAACTACCATCAGTGTTCTTTTATGTATTTTCTTTCTAACATTTAACAGCTTTACACTGGTTCAAAAACCTTCAAATACTTATGATGCGCAGATTGAGGGTACCAATTATTATTTTAACTCATCAGATCTTCGATATACAGAAGACGGTGATATTGATGAAAATCCTGTGAATGGTTATGATGTCGGCAGGCAGGCGTTTATTTCTATTGAGTTTGGTCCCGGCACTGGAGAAAGGTGCAATTTCGTGATAATGATTAATGGGGTGCCACATGCAGTAGCCGGTAAAAAAAACCCGGTGGACCTGACTGGGTAATTACTCCATAAATAAAAAAGGGGTTAATTGCCGAATTAACCCCTCATATATTTTTATGATCAAAAAGCAAAGTCTTTTTCTTTCATTATTATTGATTATCGCTTGTGCAAGCCTGTTTTTCTTTTTAAGCAACAACAATACAGTTACTTCGAACAGGCAGCATGTTCCGCGAAATTTTCTTCAACATTTGCAGGCCGCGAACGGGCTGCGCAATGATACTATTAAAAATATTTTTCGGCTGTATTCAAAACAAGATTCACTCATATTAATTGCAGAAAATGTATATTTCATAACCAATGCTGATCTTTCATATACTCGTAAACTGGATATTAAAGACGCTCAAACCTTGTATTTTCTTCAGCAAATCGGAGATAGTATGGTGTACCTGGATGTTGACAGGAAAATGATGTCAATATCTACTCCTTTCAATACTCTAAAAAGAAAAATTGATTCCGGAATTTTATACAGCGGGGCTTTCAATAATGGCCTTTTTTATTTTGACTTATTGAAAAACGAATTTGAGACATCAGGGGATGAGTTGAGCTCTTCAAAAACAGAAATAACAATTAACGTGTGAAATCCCGTGGGTAACACTATCAGAGAAATCAGAAATACTAATTTCTTAATGAAAGATTCTTTAAAAGAATTTTCTGAATGCCTTGATAAAACGCTGGAAGGAAGACTATATGCTATCCCCGGAAGAAATGCATTAGTTTATCTATTCACGAATGCCGGATTCTTTATTGTATTAGAAAACAATAAATCACTAATTCATAAAACAATTGACGCAACTCCATTACGGAAGTACCAGTTTCGGGAAGTAACTGTTAATAACATGACAGCCTATCTATGCAAGCCGGAAGATGACAAGGATAAGGTAATTAATTACGATGCCTGTTTTAATTGGGAAAATATGTATGTGCTTTCGGGTAAAATTATAGTTTCGAAAGAAACAGGCTGGTATAACGTGGTAGATGTTTATGATGTTCGAAATAATTTTAAGTACAAATATTCCTATTCCATTCCGGTGAAATCACCAGATAATTATGCTTATTCAATAAATGTAAATGGCGATTATCTCTATCTCTATTTGAATAAAGAAGGATTAAAGCGTTATAAAATTACTATTCCATGAACAGCGGAAGACTTCGAATTTTAATATTTATCGCTCAAATCATCTTCTCCCTGTTTTTTCCTGGCACTATTCTATCACCGGGTAGAAAATTTTACTGTCTCCTATATAAAGTTTTCGGTTATTGATTTTCTTTACATGAATCATTTAGCATTTCTGTTTTAAGTTTTTGCACTAATAGAACTGATTTTGGCCGGTTTTATTTTTTTTATTAGAGTAAAAACAATAAGAATAGTGGTTGATGTTATTTTAGCTTTATATCTTCTGTCACTAATTGCATATTATGCCTGGCTGCTTAAGATATCTGGGAATTGCATTGAATGTAATTATACAACACATATATTGGGAGAGAATTTAAAAACAACAATTGGTCTTCTATTTGGGCTTTCGCTCGTTTATTTTTTAGTAATAAGAAACTATCATCTTTCGAAAGGACAAGGCAATAGCCCTAAACAGCTACAACTGAACAGGGTTAGCCACCACAATCTAACATTCCTCATCTTTTCTTCTGGCAGTTGTGCTAAATTCGTGTGCTCTCGCCGTCGCTCCGCGACACCCCTCTCCACATGCGGAGAGGGGCCGGGGGAGAGGCCAAACTCCATCTTATGCCCCGCAAACAAGAAGTACTTAACGACGTAGTCATAAAATTTGCCGGCGATAGCGGCGATGGTATGCAATTAACCGGCAGCCAGTTTACCAATAACACCGCATTGCTCGGCATCGACCTTGCCACCTTTCCCGATTTTCCCGCAGAGATACGTGCACCACAGGGCACATTGCCCGGCGTCAGTGGTTTTCAGCTCCGCTTTTCCAGTAATCCCGTTTTTACTCCCGGCGATCTTTGTGATGTGCTGGTAGCCATGAATGCAGCAGCTTTAAAAACAAATTTGAAGCAACTGAAAAAAGGTGGAAAGATCATTGCCAATACCGATGGCTTTGATTCAAAAAATCTTCGCCTGGCTAATTATCCTGAAGGAGTGAACCCGCTGGAAGACGGCAGCCTGGAAGGTTATGAAGTGATAAAAATGGATATAACCAAAATGACAAGAGAGGCGCTGAAGGATATACAAATGGGAGTGAAAGAAAAAGACCGGGCAAAAAATATGTTTGTGCTGGGCTTTTTGTACTGGATGTACAACCGCGATATGGAAAGCACTACGCAGTTTTTGAAAGAAAAATTTGGCAAGAAGGATGAAATATTGAACAGCAACCTCAAAGCCTTGCAGGCCGGTTACAATTATGGAGATACCACCGAAACTTTTACAACTACCTACAAAGTTGAAAAAGCAAAAATGGAAAGCGGCACTTACCGCTCCGTCATGGGTAACCAGGCATTGGCCTATGGCCTCATTGCGGCTTCACAAAAAAGCGGCCTGCCTTTGTTCCTAGGCTCTTATCCCATCACGCCGGCTTCAGATATATTACATGAGCTGAGCCGTCATAAAAATTTTGGTGTAAAAACTTTCCAGGCCGAAGATGAAATTGCAGCCATC
>PSMD01000013.1:58653-59941 GCA_040289925.1 Chitinophagaceae bacterium
TAATGCTGGAAATTCCCCTGGTGATAATAGATGTTCAACGCGGCGGACCTTCAACAGGCCTGCCCACAAAAACAGAACAAAGTGATTTGCTACAGGCTTATTATGGAAGAAATGGTGAATGCCCCATGCCGGTAATTGCTGCCAGCACACCGGTTGATTGCTTTGAATCCGTGTATGAAGCCGTTAGAATTTCTGTGCAGCATATGACGCCGGTAATTTTTTTAAGCGATGGCTATATTGCCAATGGCGCCGAGCCCTGGAAATTTCCAACCTCGGAGCAACTGCCTCCTATACATGTTAGTTTTAAAACACAGTTAGGACATGGTGAAGAAAAGCTGCAACCTTATTTGCGTGATGAAAAACTGGCAAGGCCCTGGGCAGTTCCCGGTACGCCGGGCCTGGAACATCGCATCGGTGGTTTAGAAAAAGAAAATATTACCGGCAACGTCAGCTACGATCCGGAAAATCACCAGTTGATGGTAAAGATCAGGCAGGAAAAAGTTGATAAGATTGCCAATTATATTCCCGAGCAAAAAATTGATACAGGGCCATCAAAAGGAAAAGTGTTGGTGCTCGGCTGGGGCTCTACCTATGGCGCTATTAAAACTGCGGTGCAGGAACTATTGGATGAAGGTCACGAAGTAGCGCATGCGCATTTGCGTTACCTGCGTCCCTTCCCCAAAAACCTGGGCGAAATACTTTACAATTTTGAAAAAGTGCTGATACCGGAAATTAATAACGGCCAGCTCATAAAAATTATCCGCGACGTTTATTTTGTAAATGCTGTGGGCTATAACAAGATCATGGGCATACCGCTTACCAAAACAGAATTGGTAGAAGAGATCAGGAAGCATTTGTGATTAAATGAAATGAAAGAAGAATTAGGATAGAAATGCTTTGTTGATTGCCTGATTAAATAATGTGATCTGTAAATAATAATTCAAAGATAGTACTGCCTTCAGGAGAGGAATTTTTAGTTGTGACACCAGGAACCTTCGACTGAAGTACCTCGAATGGAAGAATCAGAAAATTTTTTTGAAAAGTTTTTTCGAATGTTGCAAGTATCAGCTTTGCCAAGCATTTATATTTCTCTGGGATGACTTCATAAAAATATTGTTGATTATTATATCTTCCATCTTCTCTTTTCTTCCATACTGTGAGATAAATGGAAGTATAGTCGGCTAGCAAACTTGCATGAAATACGAAGGATTTTATGTAGCCTGGTTTGTTGGAATGGTGTACAGTTGTATGAAGGATTAAATGAGTATTTTAGCTTTTATAATAGTCA
>PSMD01000062.1:0-10778 GCA_040289925.1 Chitinophagaceae bacterium
TTGATCAACATCCTTTGTTGAGGCAAGTTTTTTTCTGCGTTTCACCTGTTTTTGGATCAAGGATGATACAGCCATTGCGAAATGTGCCTAACCAGGCTTTGCCGTCATCATCTTCAAAAATTGAATGAATGAAAACAGAATTTTGCTGCTTGTCCGGTTGTTGTTGCGGAAACGTTTGAAACAATTTTGGACGGATAGATGCTTTCAGTAAGCCAAGCACATCTGAACCCACCCATAATATTCCCTGCTGTTCATCAACACAAAGGCTGTAAACAGGATACTGTGCTGCCGCTGCTTCGTTGCTATTAATATTACCCAGCCAGGTAAATTGTTTTGCAGCAGCCCACCTGCAAAAGATGTTGCCCAGTTTATCAGCAGCCCAAACATTGTTATTGTTATCCTTGTAAAAAACCTTTAGAGGAATCACTGAAGATTTTGGATGAACGACTATTACTTCCGTTAGCTGCTTGCTGGTAAGGTGGCAGGCAAATAATTTATTTTTTGAAACAAGATAAATGCAGCCGGCCCCTCTGCCAATTTCGTCAAATTTCAAATCAGCATACAGAAATTCCCATTTGGCGAGTTTGCGGTTGAAGTAAACCAAACCGTGGTTTTAAAGCCCCCAAATATTTAGCTGGTCATCGGAAATCCATTTGGAAACAGTGGAGCATATTGATGACTTCAATGTGCATCCGTATATGCGAAGGTTTTTTGTTTTGCAGTCAATTTCTATGGCGCCGAAATAATTGTTTATTGTCCAGAGTTTGTCTCCTACTGTAAACAGGGGATTCAGCGACCAGCCTTGTTTGTTTAATTTTGCAATACCTTCAAAAACATCTTGCCTTTTTTTATAGACATAAATACCGGCGCCACTTGAAAACCAAATTTGTTCCTGTGCATCTTCCACCAATGGCGTACGGATGATGCCGTTCTTATACACTCCAGTTTTGTTTTCCAGGGAAGGCTTGAAAACTTTTATCTCCACTCCATCGTACCGGTTAAGGCCATCAGCCGTACCAATCCAAAGAAAACCCTGCTTGTCTTTAGTAATTGAAAAAACTGTGTTTTGCGATAGACCGTTTATTCGCTCAAACAGCAATGGGCCGGAGATTTGCCCGGATAAAACTGAACAAAAGCACAGTGAAAGAAATAGAAGCCAGAGTTTCATTGTCAATTCTACAATTTCTGTAAAAAAAAAATTCCCGGCCAAACAGCCGGGTACTTTTTTTTACATAAGTCAAGAAAAAAATTAACCCAATGCTACTCTTACAAAAGAAAGCACTTTTACATCCCCTGACTCTTTTAAATATTGTTCTACTGTTTTACTGCCGTCTTTTACAAATTGCTGGGCCGTTAAAGTTTGCTCTTTAAAGAAAGCATTCATTTTACCATCTGCAATTTTTGAAAGCATTTCTTCGGGCTTACCCGCCATTTTAGGATCCTGGCGCATTTGCTCCATAACAATATCTTTCTCCCTGGCAATAATATCTGCAGGTACGCTGGCAGCATCAACAGCTACAGGGTTTAATGCAGCAATTTGCATAGCTACATCTTTGCCTGCCTCTGCATTTTCCTTATCAAGGCCAACCAAGACACCAATGCGGTAAGCACCATGAATGTAAGACGAGACGTAAGGAGCATCCACTCTTTCAAATTTGGTAATGCCTATCTTTTCGCCAATGGATACAAGTTTATCATTTACCAGGTCAGCAACCTTCGAACCATTTACATCTACATTGTTCAGCTCGTCAAGGCTTTTTACATGGTTATTGATGGCTGCATCGGCAATAGTTTGTGCAAAAGCAACGAAGTCGGCGTTTTTAGAAACAAAATCTGTTTCGCAGCTAAAGCAAACAATAATGCCCGCTTTGTTATCACTGGTTGTTTTTGCAATTACTACACCTTCTTTGGCTTCACGGTCGCTGCGTTTTGCAGCCACTTTCTGACCTTGCTTGCGCAACCAGTCAATTGCTGCTTCAAAATCACCATTGGTTTCAGTTAAAGCTTTGCGGCAATCCATCATGCCGGCGCCAGTCATTTGGCGAAGCTTATTGATCTCTGCTGCGGTTATAGTTACTGTGCTCATAATATCCCCATCCGCCGGGCGGATTTAATTTTTTAGTTAACAAATCAATTAATCAACGTCATTGCACTGTGCTAAGAAATTCTTAGCGGCTGCTTGTACGCTTAGGGCTGCTGGGTGTGCGGCGCTTAGGTTGGTTACCACCACGTACTTTTTCAGCACGACGGCCACTTTCTGATTCAGCCTCAGCTAAAAGCTTAGCTGCTTTCTTTTCATTTTCATCTGCAGAGCCTGCATCTTCAGCTTCCTCATCTTTTGCAGCCTGGCGTTCAGCCAATCCTTCTGCAATGGCAGCAGTGATATAGTTAGTGATAATAGCAATCGACTTTGTAGCGTCGTCATTTGCCGGAATAGCAAAATCAACTTTGTTCGGATCGCAGTTGGTATCTACCACACCAAAAGTTGTAATGCCTAAACGCTTGGCTTCTGCAAGAGCAATGTGCTCATGGCCGATGTCAACAATGAACAATGCTGCAGGTATGCGGCCAAGCTGTGCAACACCACCCAACACTTTTTCCATTTTGTCTTTATCGCGGCTAAGAGTCAAACGTTCTTTTTTCGTAATGCTGTCAAAGCTGCCATCTCCCAGCATTTTTTCAATGCTCTGCATCTTTTTTACACTTTTACGAACCGTGTTGAAGTTGGTAAGCATACCACCCAGCCAACGCTCAGTTACATAAGGCATATTAACCCGCCTTGCGCATTCAGTAACAATATCCTTGGCTTGTTTTTTTGTACCAACAAACAGAATTTTTTTTCCGCTGCGGGCAATTTGTTTTAATACTGCGGCGGTTTCCTGGAGACACTCAACAGTTTTGTTTAAATCAATGATGTGAATGCCTTTTTTTTCTGCAAAAATGTAAGGCAGCATTTTCGGATTCCACTTCTTACGCAGGTGACCAAAATGAACACCAGCTTCTAAAAGTTGTTGCTGAAGTGAAGTGTTATTTTCCATTATAAGTTGTTTATCGTTTTTTATTTTTTGTTTACCGTTGGAATTATGACCATAGCATCTTACGATAGACCAGCGACCATAAACCAAAAACCCTTAACGCTTGCTGAACTGGAAGCTCTTTCTTGCTTTTTTATGACCGAATTTCTTACGTTCAACTGAACGGGGGTCACGTTTCAACAGGCCAGCAGCTTTAATAGCCGGACGAAAATCAGGGTTCAACTCTACCAGCACACGGGCAATGCCCAGCATGGCAGCTTCTGCCTGCCCTTTTAACCCGCCACCTGATGCATTGATCTTAACATCAAACTTGCTTAATGCATCAATTGTTTTTAGTGGCCGCTCCACCTGGTTTTGTAAATACACCAGTGGAAAATATTGTTTGTAGTCTTTATCGTTTACTGTGATCTTTCCATCTCCTTTAGAGATAAAAACACGGGTCACAGCTTCTTTACGACGACCGACGCTATTTCTTTGTTTTTCCATTTTTTATCTTTTGGAATTTAAATTTTGTTTTTTGTGGTTCAGAATTTTAACTCTTTCGGTTGTTGTGCACCATGTGGATGCTCAGCACCCGTATACACAAAAAGCTTTTTATACATTTTGCGGCCCAAACGATTTTTGGGAAGCATTCCTTTCACTGCTCTTTCAATTACTACTTCAGGTCTGCGCTTCAATAAGCTTTTTGCAGTTTCTTCTTTGCGGCCACCGGGGTAACCACTGAAGGTGTCATAAATTTTTTGATCGAGTTTGTTGCCTGTTAAAACTACTTTGTCGGCGTTTAATACAATTACGTAATCGCCACAGTCAACATTAGGCGTATAGTATGCTTTGTTTTTGCCGCGTAAAACAGCAGCAATCCTGGCACACATACGTCCTACGGTTTGATTGGTACCGTCAACAACATACCAGTTGCGTTTAACGGTAGCCGCATTCGCATGCTTGGTTGTAAAATGTAGTTTGCTCATTCTTGTTAAGCTTTGAGCTATTAGCTGCGAGTCTCGGGCCAATAGCGGTGATTAATAGAACAGTTGCGCCATCCCGCCAACTGTTTTCCCCTCGTAGCTCGTAGCTAAAAGCCCGTAGCTCAATTTTGGGGTCGCAAAGATAGGCCGGAACTATGCGGTTAGCCAAAAATTAAGGCAACTATTTTTTACCGCACCTTTACAACTCATTGTTTTGTAATAAAATTTTTGCACAGATTTTTTTATGTTGCTTGATTGAACCTGGTTTCCTTTCATAGATCAATGGTTTTATCAATTCCTCGTCAGGTTTGATAGCCAGCAGTAGCTGTAAGCGATAATTTGAGTAGTTTACAGTATGGAGCGAAAAAGCATTTTGATCCTTACTCTTTGTTTTCTCCTGCTTTCATGTACCAGCTTTGGCCAGTATAGCTGGAAACTTATTTCTGAAAAAGACGGAATTAAAGTTTATGAATCTACTGTGCCGAATACAAATTTCAAAAGCGTAAAAGTTCAGTGCACATTAGAAGGAAGTTTTGATAAGCTGATTGCGATATTAAATAATGTTGATCGCCATAAAGACTGAGTGTATAACAACAAAACATCTTATTTATTAAAAAGAATTAGTGCACTTGAATTTTATTATTACACCGAAACGTATATGCCATGGCCTGTATCAAACCGTGATGCTATCATTCATTTAAAAATTTATCGTGACAGCTTAAACCGCTCATTGAGGATAATTGGAAATGCTGTGCCGGGTTATTTACCTGATAAACCCGGTAAAGTAAGAGTGCCGCGTACCACTATTAGCTGGTATGTAACCATGCCTTCGCCAAAAACAATCAGCATTACTTACATTTTCGAAGCCAACCCCGGTGGTAGCCTTCCGGCATGGCTGGTAAATTTATTTGCAGATAAAGGTCCCTACGAAAGTTTTAAAAACCTGGCAGTACTGCTGAAGAAATAATTATAGCATGAGAAATATTTTTTCTCCTTCACGGTTTGCCAGATAAGTTTTGATTCCCTCTTTAGCTGGTCCTGCTTTTAGTGAACCATCTTCAACACTAAACTGTGAGCCATGCCACGGACATTGAACCACACTACATGCAAGGCTGCCGTCAGAAAGTGGCCCGCCTTTGTGCGGACAATGATCATCAAAAGCAACAAAGCCTTTTTCTGTTCTTGCCAAAACAATTCTTTTATCGTTCACATGCAAAAGCTTCATGGCATTTATCTTCAACTCTTTGGCTGTGGCTACTTCTATCCTGCCCGTTTGTTCTTTAAAATATTGTTCCTTCCACTTGCCTGCATTTGCATAGCGATGGTCAACCGCAATTTGATTGCGGTAAACCAGGGTTCCGCCCATCCATCCGGCAATGCTTAATAAAATAACTCCTGTTAATTCCATGGCAAGAAGAAGATATTCATGAGGCTCATCTGTTCTTCTATAAATGAAGGCACCAGAAAAAATTAACAATACAAGCACGTTGATAATGCCATGCTTCGCTGCCCGTTTCTTACCTGAACTTTTTGGAGGCACCACTTTTAAAAAATCAATAAAGCCGGGAATGGCTGCCAGCAGAGCAAACAAAATTCCTCCCATATTTAAATAATAGGCTGCAGCCAGCAACCCAGGCATATTAAAAAATAAACCGGCTGCATGTGCCAGTAACACACCGGTAAAATAAGCAATAGGAAAAGAAACCAGGATGGGATGAAGGGGATGCGATTTAAAATGAACATGGCTGCGCATAGTTTTTTTCTTTACTGCATCAAAAAGCTTACCGATACCAACAATTTTACTTCTGTACTGTTAAGCTAAAAAACACCACAGTAATTAGTTGTATGGAAATAGGCGTTTACACATTTGCGGATGTGGGCATGCACCCGGTTACCCATGAAGTGATTGATCCCCACAAGCGACTGAAAAATCTTATAGAAGAAATTGAACTGGCCGACGAGTTGGGTTTGGATGTTTTTGCAGTGGGAGAACATCACCGCCCCGATTATGCAATTTCTGCACCGGCAGTAATGTTGGGTGCCGCAGCAGTAAAAACAAAAAACATCAGGCTTTCCAGTGCAGTCACTGTGCTAAGCTCAGAAGATCCAATCAGGGTGTTTCAGCAATTTGCCACTATTGATTTGCTTTCTGATGGACGGGCAGAGATCATGGCCGGTCGCGGCTCATTCATTGAGTCGTTTCCATTGTTTGGATATAAGCTGGAAGATTATGATGAATTGTTTGCAGAGAAACTGGAAATGCTTTTGCAGTTAAATGAAAAAGAAATTTTTTCCTGGAGAGGAAAACATACTCCCACAATTTTGAACCGCGGAGTTTATCCCAGGCCCTATCAAAAAAAATTACCTATTTGGATTGGCGTGGGTGGTACACCCGAGTCTGTTGTGAGAGCCGCAGAATTTGGATTGCCAATGGCACTTGCTATTATTGGTGGGCAACCGGCAAGGTTTGCTCCGTATACCCAGTTATATAAGGATGTATATAAAAAAGCAGGGCATGATGTTTCAAAACTTCAACTGAGCATTAATTCACATGCTTACATTGCAGACACATCTCAACAGGCAAGAGATGAATTTTATCCTACGTATGCAGAAGTAATGAACCGTATTGGAAGGGAACGTGGCTGGCCGCCTTCTTCCAGGAAAGATTTTGAGGCCTCAACCGGTCCGCAGGGTGCATTGCTGGTGGGCAGCCCGCAGCAAGTAGTAGAAAAAATTTTGTATGAGCATGAATTATTTGGCCATACAAGATTTCTTGCACAAATGAGCCTTGGGGCCATGCCTCACCAGAAAAATTTACAAGCTCTTGAGTTGTTAGGAACGAAAGTAATGCCGGAAGTAAAAAAACATTTGAAGGCAAAGCAAACTACTCATTAATTCAATTCTGCTTTTGAAATAGGTTCAGGTTGAGGCTCTGCTGCTAAATTAAATTGAACAGTTGAACGGCATCCTTTGCCGGGTGCAGAATCAATAATCACACTTCCCTTAAGGCTGTTGCCCGGTTAATAATATTAGTTAAACCGATACCATTCCGTTTTTGGTTGACATCAAAACCGTTTCCATTATCAGTTACCTGCATTAAAAACCTGTTTTGAGTTGTAATGTTGAATGGTGGCAAGCAGTTTTTTAAATTCAGCCTGCTCCTGCGTTTGTAAAATAGTCTTGTATTGTTTTAACTCTTAATTATTAACGGCTTGGTTTTGCATGTACAGGCTGTTTTCATTTGCATATATCGCCGAAGGGTGAAAGACCTTGTCAATGGTAATGTTCTGGATGTATTCAAAGTTTTCACGGCAGGTAAAAAGCCACCGCAATTTGGTGGTAGCATTTATGGTAAGCTCATTGTAGTTATCTCCAATGCGGTTATTGCTTTTTATGACCACAACACCTGTTACGGTTAATAACACAAACAGCAAAAAATAAACAAGTACAATTAACCACGTTGCTGTTTGAAAAATCAATTTCCTCATGTATTAACCGGTTGTATAGCACCATCCCGCCAAAATAATAAGAGAATTTGGCAAAAAAGAATGGGAAGTGGCTATTTGAGTTGATAAAAATCAATTTACTGATAAACGCTTACCAACAGGCTGCATTATTAAATGATAATGCCGAACTGCTTTAAATGATGTTTTACATGTTTGTGATGAAGTTGTACCCATTCTGCATAATTCAGCTCACCAAAAACCGGGTGCAGAGTTGTTGTTGCAGAGGCAGTAGAGAAATGCTGAAAGAAAAAATTTAATTCGTCTTCCAACTCTTCAATAGCTGCAGTAAAGCTGGAATGGCGTAATGCAAAAGGTTCATCCGGCAGCATAGGTGCCTTTGTGTTTTCACGAAACTCTTTTTCACTCAGCAAAAATTCTTTGTATTTAGGTAAATGCTCAATGGAAGTAACCAGGTTAAAACTCAATCTGCCTGTGGAAACTTTAAAAAAATCGGAAAGGTGTTCTACCATTTGCTGTGCATTCATCTTTCCCCAACAGGCAGCAGTGGTGGGTGAAAGTTCCTGAATAAGAGGAATAAGTTTTTGCCGGAGAAAATTTTCTTTAGCCGCATTTGCCATAGTGATGGTGCCTATTGGTTCTTCATTTTTTTATCAATAAAAAAGCAGAGTGAATCAAAGATCTCATCTACGGTGCCTTCACCTTTAACAGCAGAAAACTTTTTTTGTTTTTTATAGTGATCGGCCACCGGCGAAGTTTCTTCGTTATACACAGCAAACCGCTTGCGGATAACTGATTCATCGCTATCATCGGAGCGGCCGGAAGTTTTGCCGCGGTTCAATAAGCGATTGATGAGTTCTTCTTCGCTTACCTCCAGAGCCAGTACTGTATTGATCTCTGATTTTTTCAGGGCCAGCAACTTATCCAGTGCCTGAGCTTGTGCTACAGTGCGGGGAAAACCATCAAATAAAAAACCTTTGGCTTCTTTATGGTGTTCCAGGCAACTGTCAATCATGGCTATTACCACCTCATCAGGAACAAGCTGTCCTTTGTCAATAAAATTCTTAGCTTCTAAACCAAGCGGGGTTTTATTTGCAATTTCTTCCCGTAATAAATTGCCGGTAGAAAGGTGTATCAAACCATATTTTTCAACCAGTCTTTCCGATTGCGTTCCTTTTCCACTTCCGGGTGGGCCAAACAATATCAAATTAAACATAAGCTCTTACTAACCGTAAGCAACAAATATAACATGCAGGGGCAAATTCTCAGTTTAAAAGTTTAAAGGGTCAAGCGTTTAAGGTAATCAAGAGAACAGTAAACGTTAAACTTAAATACATGTTCTACTAAGTAAAACCATCCTTCCAGGCTATTCGTAATTTTGGGATATGCAAAAAGTTTTATTGATAGCCCTTGTAGCTTTTGCAAGCATTCAATGCAATTCTCAATCACCTGGAAACAATAAAAAAATGGACGAAGCCAAAAAAAATCCTGTTTACTCAAAAACAGATACCAGTAAAGTTGTATTGCCCGAAGAAGAGTGGCAGAAAATTTTACCGAAAGATGTTTATTACATAGCCCGGCAAAAGGGCACAGAAAGACCATGGACCAGCAAATATGAAAATTTTAATGAGGTGGGTACTTACTATTGTGCAGCCTGCGGCAATGCTTTGTTTAAAAGCGATACTAAATTTGAAAGCGGCTGCGGCTGGCCAAGCTTTTATGAACCCATCAGCAAAAGCAGCATTATTTATGCGCCGGATAATACTCATGGCATGAGCCGTACAGAAGTGATGTGCGGCCGCTGTAAAGCCCATTTAGGACATGTGTTTGATGATGGGCCGCCGCCTACGGGTTTGCGTTATTGTATCAATGGTGTAATACTCGATTTTGAAAAAGCGAAAGAGGCAAAGAAGAAGTATGAGGGAAAGAAAGATAAAGGTTAAGGCTGAGACATTTTTTAACAAAACCCCGATGGGTTAAATGTTAGCAGCAGCAGAAAATTCAGAATTACGGACAGTACTCCGTGGGAGTGCAATGTTTAAGAAGAGATCTGGTTCCCAATTTTGAAAACATTCGACCCCTGCGGGGCCGTTTTATTTTTTGAGTATATGTTACTACTAACATATTGCTCCTGCGGAGCAAAAAAAATTATTAAACAAATCTTGTAATGTATTTTAAACCCCGCAGGGGTTTAATGTTCCTAGCAGAAATAAAAAATATACCAGCACTCCAGTGCCATGTTTAAAATGATTTTTTAATCTCCGCATTTTGCTAGGTTGCCGTTAACGCTTTCAGCCTTTCAAATAAAGTTGTCAATCTTAAACTGAGTGCATCTGAGTTTTTGCTGTCGTTGTAAAGTTCTTCCAGCTCTTTCAGCGAAGCAACAACCTGCCTTACATTAATATTCTTTCCCAGCGTTTTTGATTCTAAAAGAATGTTGCGTATCTGCTGGTAATTATCTGTATAAACTTTCTGCTAATCGTTAAACAGCTTTTGCAGGTTGTAGGCTATGTCCTTTGCAGTTTTAATACCATCACTGGGGTAAACAAAATTCTGTTCGGTGCTGTCAGTAAAAACCTGTTCCAGTTTTTCTTTATCAAGATATTTGAGAAACAACTCTTCCGGGTTGGTATTTTTTAATTGCGTCCGCTGCAGGTTTTTGTAAAGAATGGTGATCATGTCCAGCATGTATTCTTTCAAATCAAACTGCAGATCCTTCAGCTTTGCATTTATTCTTTCAATATTCTGATCAAAAAAAAGATTGGCCTCGTTCAGCTTTTCATATTGTACAAAATATTTGGAGGTAGCGCGGATGAAAGAATCCAGGTCATGCGTGGTAATTTTTTTCTCCTGTATGGTAAGGTTGCCCCCCAGGCTTATTAATGTGCTGAATACCGGGTTTACTGTTGTTACCACCGCCTTGCTCACCGGCATTTTACCCTGGGTGCTGATAAAGCTGCTTACCACCTGGCTGAACTTGGTAGGGTTGGTATTTTTAGCTTTGGCAAGTAAGGGTTTGAGTGCAGTTTGTATTTCATTCTCCAGGCTAAAACCCATGTCGCTGCTGGTAGGGTTATTAAAAGCCGTTATTTTATTGCGGTAGTTTTCTTTTTTGATGAGGGATTTGAAGGAGTTGATGGAGTTGATGGCGGCGTCGAGGAAATTGGAAGTTGATGTGAATTTAAGATTACCATCCATTGTGTTATTGGCAGTACGGCTTTGATAGGCCCAATGCGGGATAACAAAGAATGATGAAAGCAACTGTAGGCTTCCCCAAAATTCAGCCAGTTGATTTTAGAGTTAGCAACATCAAG
>PSMD01000063.1:0-10720 GCA_040289925.1 Chitinophagaceae bacterium
TGAAATGTGCCACCAGCAGCAATACACAAATTGCAAGGATAAGTAAAGACAATGCCTGCCACATTCCATTAAGGTTTAAAAAGATTAATGCCTACGATTCCGTTCAGCACAATCCGGGAATTCAAGGGTAATTCTGTCCACACAGGATTTTGTATGTTACTGCGTACAACTTCTTTTTCGTTCAGAATAGTTTTTTCACCAAAGGAAGCCAGGTAGAATTTATCTTCTTTTTTATTATATCGAATGAGAAGATGAGGACTGTTCACCCACTCCGAAGGAATGCGGAACACATTGCTTTTTTCAGATGTTTCCTCAACTCCCGAAACAGTTATCTCATCATCGTTCATTAAAAACTCAACTTTTTTGCCAGCATAGGCTTTATCAGGCAAAATTGTTTCCAGTCTTGCACAGGAGCCGGTTGCTGTGTTTTTCCAGTTAATATTTTCTTCATCCAGCGTTTCCCGGTAAGGTACTTCGTAATAACCTTCGCTGTAAAATGAAAACCTTTTAAAATATCGGGATTAATGTCAAAGGTTTGCGCAATGCCCGTTTGACGCGGTATATAAGTGATGCGCAGGTTTTGCTCTTTTTGTAAAGAACTGTCTGGTAAAAGTTTTCCAATAAATCCCTTATCGCCCCGGGCATAGTCAGGATGTGCCACAAAGGGAAAGATCCATTTGGTGCTGGAAGGCTCAACAATTTTGCCCTGAGACCGTAAAGCTTTCAGCAATCTGTAAAATTCGTTCACCGCTTCATTCACAATCAAACCAAAAATGCCTTTTTTAGAATCCATGAAATCTTTGTAATCTTCAGTATTCAGGCAAATAATATACTCATGGTAAAAAACAATACGATTGGCAAAAGACAGTTCCGCAATTGACTCACGAAACTTTTGCAGAATAAAATCATAGATCTGCTGAGAGCTGAGTGTGGAAAATTTTTCCTTATTACCCGCCTCATTTCTTTTTAAAAACCAGCTTTGCAATCCTCACCGTTCCCAGAACGATGTTTTGGGTTCCATAAAAGAGTTGAACAGTAAATTTAAGCGATTTAAAATAGCTGCCATAGTGGGGTCTTCAATAATTATACCTTAAAAATTTTGCTTAAAACGCCAGGCAGTTTGTTGTATTGCGTATGTTGTACTCTTCTTTTACCTTAGAAGTAAATTTTAAGATTTATGAAACCGATCTACTGCCTGCTCACTTCTTTGTTCGTCAACCTCCTGTGCTTTGCACAAGATTGCAAAGGCTATTATTATTTAACAAATGGTGAAGTGCAGCTAACCATTTTTGATAAAAAAGGAAAAGAAAGCGGCAAGCTTACTTATACCATTAGTAACTCAACGAAAACCGGCAGTGTGTTTACCGCCGATTTTGGTTCTGTATTCGTTAATGAGAAAGGTAAAGTATTGTCAGAAGGGAAAGGAAAAATAAAATGCACTGGCAGTGTGCTGATGGTGGATGCAAGAATGTCAATACCGCAAGAGCAATTAACTGCTTTTAAAGACATGGATGTAAAAACCACTGAAAGTTTTATTGAATATCCTGCAAAAATAAAGGAAGGCGATAAGCTGAAAGATGTAAACTTTACAATGGAAGTGTACAACAAAGGCAATCTGTTTTCAACCGTAAATTTTAATGAAGTAAACCGCCAGGTAATAGGAAAAGAAACCATAACAACACCCGCCGGAAACTGGGAATGCTTTAAGATCAGCTACGAATCAACTTCTAAATCCCAAATGGGTCCAATCGGCATTACAATGAATTTAAAAATTACCGAATGGTTTGCTCCGGGTTTTGGCGTTGTAAAATCAGAAACCTATAATAAGAAAAATAAGCTGATGGCCTCCAGCATTATCAGCTCGGTAAAGAAGTGATGGTGTGCTGCAGCTTGCTCAAACAACGGGCAAGACTTTCTTTCCATGGTTTCAACTTTATATGAAAGGTCTGCTGAATTTTTGTTTTATCAAGAACAGAATAAGCAGGCCTTGCTGCTTTTGTAGGATAATCTGCTGTTGAAATTGGCAACACCCTACACTTACTTTTTGAAATTTCAGCAATGGCATTTGCAAAATCAAACCAGGTAATTTCGCCGGCGTTGCTGTAGTGATAAATGCCTTTTTGCCATTTACCGCCGGCAATAATTTGCAGGATAGCTTCAGCTAAATCCGCTGCATAGGTTGGCGAACCGGTTTGATCATTCACTACTTTAATTTCTTCACGTTCGCTCATCAAACGCAGCATGGTCTTCACAAAATTCTTTCCGTAAGAAGAATACACCCAGGATGTGCGGAAAACAATGGCATCTGTTCCATTCAACACATAATTTTCTCCCATAAGCTTGGAAGCTCCATAGGCATTGATGGGATGAGTGGGATCATCTTCTTTGTAAGGCCTTGTAGCAGTGCCATCAAAAACATAATCGGTTGAAAGATGAATGAGCTTTGTTTGATATTCTTCACACAGGTCTGCTAAAAAATCAAGGCAATTGGCATTGATGTCAAATACTGTATCGGTTTCTTCTTCATTTTCTGCTTTATCAACGGCTGTGTAGGCTGCACAGTTAATAAAGTAGCTGGGCGAATAAGCAGAAAAAAATTCCCTCATCTTTTTTAATTCATTAACGGGCAACGCTTCTTTGGTCGTAAATAAAAAATGGTATTCAGAAAATTTATCAGCCAGTTCTCTTAGTTCCATGCCCAACTGGCCATTTGAACCAGTTACCAGTATGGTGGGTTTATCAGCCATTGAAAACAAAATTGTTTTTGCAATCGGCAAACAAAGGAAGTCGCTTGTCTTTGTCTGAAACAATAGCTATGGAAGGATCAATTTTCCAGTCAATATTCAAATCAGGATCATCGAAGCGAATACCGGCTTCTGTTTCTTTATTATAAAACTGGTCGCATTTATATAACACTTCTGCATTTGCGCTGAGCACAGAAAAACCGTGCGCAAAGCCTGCAGGAATAAACAACTGCTTTTTATTTTCAGCAGAAAGTTCTATCAAAAATGTTTTGCCAAATGTTGGTGACCCCTTCCGGATGTCAACAGCAATATCTAAAATTCTGCCGCTGATCACTCTTACCAGTTTGGCCTGTGCATAGGGATGTAGTTGGTAATGGAGACCACGAATAACGCCCTGGCTTGAACTGGATTGATTGTCCTGCACAAAACGAATGTCAATGCCCTGCCGGCGAAAAATATTTTCATTATACGCTTCAAAAAAATGGCCGCGACTGTCTTCATACACCTCTGGTTCAAAAACAAGCAATCCTTCCAGTTCTGTAGTTTGAAACGGCATAACTATAAGCTCCAGTAATTTCTTTTGGTGATTTTATTCCTGTACAATCCTTTCAAATCGGCAATAAGGCCGTGCAGTTTTGTAATGGATGAAAAATAATTATCGTCCAGCTTCAGGTAAGGTTCATGCGGTACAGCTACAATCACCGCATCATAAGCATCAGCCAGTTCACTGGTTAATCCAAAACCATATTCATGTTCCAGCTCATCAGAATCAGCATAAGGATCTTCCACATCCACATTTACATAAAAAGCTTTCAGCTCCCGAACTACGTCGGCCACTTTTGAATTGCGAATATCACTCACATTCTCTTTAAACGTTACTCCTTTTATCAATACTCTTGATGCTTTTACATCACCGTTATTGCGAATGATGTGTTGCAAAACATTCCTGGCAACATATTTTCCCATTGCATCATTAATATTTCTTCCGGCCAGTATCACTTCAGGATGGTAGCCAATAGCTTTTGCTTTGTAAGTAAGATAGTACGGATCTACACCAATGCAGTGCCCGCCAACCAGGCCAGGAAAAAATCTCAGGAAATTCCATTTCGTTCCCGCCGCTTCCAACACCTCGTAGGTGTTAATGTTCATTTTATTAAAGATGACAGACAACTCGTTCATCAGTGCAATGTTCAAATCACGTTGGGTGTTCTCGATAATTTTAGCTGCTTCAGCCACCTTAATGCTAGATGCACGATGCACACCGGCTTTTACAACCAGCTCATACACTTTCGCAATTTCTTCCAGTGATTCTGCATCGCAACCTGAAACAACTTTTACAACATTGGGCAAAGTGTGCACTGTGTCTCCGGGATTAATTCTCTCAGGGGAATAGCCCAGCTTAAAATCTATTTTGTTTTTCAAGCCGGAAATTTTTTCAATCAGGGGTAAGCAATCTTCTTCCGTACAACCCGGGTAAACCGTTGACTCAAACACCACGTAATCTCCTTTCTTAATTACTTTACCAATTGTTTCCGAAGCTTTTTTCACAGGCACCAGGTCCGGTACATTATGCTCATCAACCGGTGTGGGCACTGCCACAATAAAAAAGCTGGCTTCGCTTAAAACCTCCAGTGAAGTGGTGAAAACAATATCACAACCTTCAAATGCTTCTTTTTCCAGTTCGTTGCTTGGGTCAATTCCCTGTTTCATCATCTCCACTTTTTTTTCACTGATGTCAAAACCAATCACAGATATTTTGCGGGCAAACTCAAGTGCAATGGGCAATCCCACATAGCCAAGTCCGATAACTGCTAATTTCTTTTTCCTATCAACAAGCTGCTGGTACATTGTATTTGTTTTTTGTTTTCAAAAGATAAGTGAAAAATTTATGGAGCAACCGTTTCCCGGCCTATGCTTTCATAGTAAAATCCAAGCTCCTTCATTCTTTCTGTTTGATACACGTTGCGACCATCAAAAATCACTTTGCCTTTCATCAACTTTTTCATTTTGTCAAAATCCGGTGTTCTGAATTCACTCCACTCTGTTGCTATAATTAAGGCATCGCAGTTTTCAATGGCCTCGTATTGTGGTTTAAACTCTACCCGGTTGCCAAAATGCTTTTTTGCATTATTCATTGCCTCAGGATCAAAAGCAGCAAGTGCAGCACCTTCTTTCAGTAATTCTTCAATAATGTAAAAAGCCGGAGCCTCCCTTGTATCATCTGTATTGGGTTTAAATGCAAGCCCCCAAACAGCAATTCGCCTGCCTTTTAAATTATTGCCAAAGAATTTTTTTATGCGAGGAAGCAACAGAAGTTTTTGTTTTTCATTTACCTGCATAGTAGCTTCTAAAATTTTAAAATCATAATTTACTTTACGGGCAGCTTTGGCTAAAGCCTTCACATCTTTCGGAAAACAACTGCCTCCATAGCCGATGCCGGGAAATAAAAAACGTTTTCCAATTCTTTCATCAGCGCCAATACCACGGCGAATCAAATCCACATCAGCGCCTAACTTTTCACACAAGTTGGCAATCTCATTCATGAATGAAATTTTAACCGCCAAAAAGGAGTTGGCTGCATATTTAGTCAGCTCTGCAGAACGTTCATCCATAAAAATAATGCGGTTGTCCTGTCTCATGAACGGTGCGTACAATTCTGTCAGCACTTTTTTTGCCTTTTCAGACCGTGTGCCCACCACTACCCTGTCTGGTTTCATAAAATCTTCCACCGCAAAACCTTCCCGCAAAAATTCAGGGTTGGCAACTACATCAAACTTTCCTTTATAATTTTTTGCGATTGCATCTCTCACTTTTTCGGCGGTACCAACAGGCACCGTGCTTTTATCAACTACTATTTTATAGTCAGAGATAATTTTTCCTAAATCGTCAGCAACCTGCAGTACATGAGTGAGGTCGGCAGAGTCATCTTCATTAGGCGGTGTAGGCAGGGCAAGAATGATGATGAGTGCTTCTTTAACTGCTTCAGCAAGATTAGTGGTAAATTTTAATCTCTCTTCACGTTGGTTTCTTAAAAAAAGTTTTTCAAGACCGGGCTCATAAATCGTAATCTCACCATTATTTAATTTTTTAATCTTGTTTTCGTCCACGTCCACGCAGGTAACCGTGTTACCTGTCTCGGCAAAACAAGTTCCTGATACCAGGCCAACATATCCCGTTCCAACAACTGCAATTTTCATATCAGCTTCGGTTTACAAATTCTAAAACTTTATCAGCAATATAATTCAGCTGTTCTTCGTCCAGCTCTGTATGCATAGGTAATGAAATTACCCGTTCCGTTAGCCAATCGGTTACCGGCATTTCCAGGTTAGCCGTATTAAACAGGGCAAACATTTTTTGCTTGTGTGCAGGAACGGGATAATAGATCATTGAAGGAATCTTCTGTTCGGCCAGGTATTGATGCAATGCATTCCTGTTCACACCTTTCAGCGCCAAAGTGTATTGATGAAAAACATGATCGCAATAAGAAGCCCTGAACGGCGTGATAATTTTTGAATTGCCTGCAAAAGCTTTGTCGTAAAAATCAGCCGCTTTTCTGCGTGCAGCAATATATTCATCCAGGTATTTCAGCTTGGCATTTAAAATACCGGCCTGCAAATTATCAAGGCGGCTGTTGCAGCCAATCATATCATGCATGTATCGCTTGCTTTGGCCGTGGTTCGCAATCATGCGCATTTTTATCGCCAGTTCTTCATCATTTGTAAACAAAGCACCGCCATCACCATATGCTCCCAGGTTTTTTGATGGATAAAAAGAAGTAGCACCAATATGGCCAATCGTTCCCGTTTTTCTCACTTCGCCATTTGTGAATTTGTAATTGGCGCCAATGGCCTGGGCATTGTCTTCAATTACATAAATATCTTTTTCTCTTGCCAGTGCCATAATTGGCTCCATGTGTGCAGACTGTCCATACAAATGCACCGGCACAATGGCTTTTGTACGAGAGGTAATTGCATTGGCAACCGCTTCAGGATCGAGACAAAAAGTTTTTGGATCCACCTCAACAAAAACAGGCGTCAGCTTTAAAAGAGCAATTACTTCTGTAGTGGCGATGTATGTAAAAGAAGGAGTAATCACTTCATCACCGGGTTGCAGGTCAAGAGCCATCATGGCAATCTGCAGAGCATCTGTGCCATTGGCGCAGGTAACAACATATTTTGAGTTGAGGTAGTTAGCCAGGTTTAATGAAAATTCCTGCACAAACTTGCCGCCTATGTATGCGGAACTGTCAAGCACTTCATGTATTGCTGAATCAATCTCTGTTTTTATTTTTTGATACTGCGTTTGAGTATCCACCATTTGAATGGGACGCATGTAGCTTATTGCTCTGTGGTTTATTGTGAACGGCGCAAAAATAACAAAATATAGGTAGGTTGTTCGTTTGCTTTTACATTTGCCCACAACTAAAAACAAACTGTTGTCGCTGCTGTTTTATAATATTTTTTTGTGGCTGTATAAAATGGGTATTTATGCCGCATCGCTGTGGAATAAAAAAGCAGCGAAATGGATTGCTGGCAGAAAAAATATTTTTCAGAAAATAGAAAACAACATCAATACAGACAGGCCGGTCATCTGGTTTCATTGTGCATCATTGGGTGAATTTGAACAAGGAAGACCGCTGATGGAAAAGCTAAGGAAAGAATACAGCCAACACAGCATTGTGCTTAGTTTTTTTTCCCCTTCAGGATATGAAGTGAGAAAGAATTATGCAGGAGCTGATTATGTGTTTTACCTTCCGTATGATTCAAAGAAAAATGCTGCCCGCTTATTGAATTTGCTGAAACCAGCTTTGGTTGTTTTTGTAAAATATGACCTGTGGTATTATTATTTGTATGAAACAGGAAAGAGAAATATACCGCTGTTATTAGTTTCTTCCGTGTTTCGCAGGCAGCAATCATTTTTTAAATGGCATGGAGCAATTCAAAGAAGGATGATTCGCTTCTTCACTCACATTTTTGTTCAAAATGAAGAATCAAAGTTGTTATTAAAAAAAGCAGGGATAGAAAAATGTAGCGTGGGCAGCGATACAAGGTTTGACAGAGTTGCAGAAATTGCTGAGCAGTTTAGGCCAATTGCTGAAATTGAAAAATTTCTCAACGGCAAAAAAGCAATCGTTGCCGGCAGCACCTGGAAAGAAGACGAGCTGCAACTGCATAAAATTTCTTCTTCAGTTTTTGCTACCGGTTGTAAACTCATCATTGCTCCTCATGAAATTGATGAGAGTAATCTCAGCTACATTCAATCACTTTTTCCAAATGCGGTTTTATTTTCTTGCTTACAAAAAGAAGCAGCACATGCAAACTGCTTGGTGATTGATAACATTGGCATGCTGGCACAGCTATACAAATATGCCTGGGTAAGTTATGTAGGAGGAGGTTATACAAAAGATGGTGTTCATAATGTGCTGGAACCCGCAGTGTATGGCAAGCCTGTTGTTTTTGGGCCTAATTATTCTAAATACAGGGAAGCGATAGACCTGGTAAAATCAAAAGCCGCTTTTAGTTTTTCTGATGCACAGCAACTGCAGGAAATTTTAAACAGCTTGCTCAACAATCAACAACTGTATGCAACTGCTGCAACAGCAGCCGGCGACTATGTAAAAAAAAATAAAGGAGCTACAGAAAAAATTATAGCCTGGATTCAGGCAAAGCGTCTTTTAACCAATTGATAAAAGTGCTTCACAATTTCGTTATCTACACCCCAGCCGAGTTTTACAACCAATTCTCTGTTAATCCAATATTCGGCTTCGGGATAAATATTGAAGCTGTTGATGGTTTTTATGCTTCGTTCATACATGGCTTCATCTCCCCGAAACAAATCATTAATAAAAACAAAACGATCGTTAATGCCAATTGCTTTGCGCAAATCTTTAATAGGCTCAAATTTTACAATCTCAGCTACTTCAACTGTGTTTTGTTTCAACCTTTCATTTAATTCCGAATAGCCGGGCTCAATCACCTGCCTCACCTGTTCCTGCTGCGATAAAGTGGGTATTTCAACCAGCGGGTCAAATAAATTGTACGATTGTTCTTTTTTTGTTGTTGTGCGTGGGCGGTAAGTTTCTTTTTCTTCTTTTACAACTGCAGGCTTTTCTTCTGCCTGCACAGTTGCAACGGGTTGTTGTTCGTCTGCGCTAACATTCACAACCTTTGGTAACATCACAGCCACCTTGGATGTGCCCAGGTTTCTATGACCGGTAGACTGCAACTGGCAAAGTTCGTTTTGCAGCATTTGAAGAGTAATGAGCATCTGCGATGGGCTTGAATTTTCATCTGCCTGCTCTTTTAATTTGTTGATGAGAACCTTAATTCGTTCCATTGATTTTGTATTACATTTGGCGGCCTGAGGAGATGATTTAAAATTACAAACTGTTTGCCAATAAACGATTTACAGGCAGGCAATCAACCAATCTTAACAATGTTTATTGAACCGAATATTCGCGGAGAACGCCGCGGCTGGATTGAAGTGGTTTGCGGTTCTATGTTTTCCGGAAAAACCGAAGAACTCATCCGCCGTTTGAAAAGAGCAAAAATTGCAAACCTGAAAGTTGAAATTTTTAAACCGGCTATTGATGTACGGTACGATGAGGTTAAGATCGTATCGCATGATACCAATGCCATTCATTCAACACCCATTGATAATTCGCAAAAAATTTTGCTGATGACAGAAGATGTGGACGTGATTGGCATTGACGAAGCACAGTTTTTTGACCAGGAGTTGCCGGCAGTTTGTGACCAGCTTGCACTAAAAGGTGTGAGAGTAATTGTTGCAGGATTGGATATGGATTATCTCGCCAATCCGTTTGGACCCATGGCAGCCATTATGGCTAAAGCAGATTATGTAACCAAGCTTCATGCTATTTGCCAAAAGTGCGGCAACATTGCCAACTTCACCTATCGCAAAGTGCCTAACGAAGACCAGGTAATGCTGGGTGCAATGGATGTGTATGAACCTCGCTGCCGTGTTTGTTACAACGAGGGCATGAAAGCAGAATAAAGCGATAATTTATTTTGCCTTGCCTACAATTTTCCCTGTGCCGGTTATTTTAATCGTTTGGTTATCGGCTTTTGTTTCCATTTGCTGTTCAAATTCAGCATTAACGATCAAACCTGTTTTGCTGTCAACAATAATATTACCGGTTTGCACGCCACTCATTGGCATTTGTTCATCCAGCGGTTTGATCTCGGTTTTTGTGCCTAGTGTTACATGATCACCTTCAATTTCCTTTACCGTGAACACGGTTTTAAAATTACCCTTCATGCGGCCACCCAAAGAATAACTTTTCTCCCAGGTGTCTCCAACCTTTACTGATTTGTTTGGAAAAATTGTAAACAACTGCGCAAACTGATCTTTTATTTGCTGGTCATTGAACTGCTCTTTGAAAAACTCTATTGCTTTCTGCTTCGCTTGTGCATCAGCAGGCATAGAATCAATCATTGCATTGAACATTTTATCAAAGCCTTTTACTTCCAAAACCTTTCCTTCATTATCAATAGTCAGAAAAAAAGGTTTACCGGTAAGTCCGGCAAAAACTTTATTCATCATGGCCAGGGTTTTTTTTTGAAGTATCTGAAGTTTCAACAGGATTATCGCTATCAAAGGCCAGTGACATGCCCATCATTTCCATTTCCATAAAAATGCGATCATACACGCCGCGGAGTGTTTTAACCGTACCATTATCTTCTTCAACCGTTACGGAGTAAGCGGCGGTCATATCCATCTTTGTCTTCTGTCCCATGAATTCAGTCTTCATTTTCCACGACATATCATAATCGTACCCTTTCCCTTTTTCAAGATTAAATTTTAAAAACCGCGATGATGAACTATTTGATGAAGTTTTACACGATGCAACCAGCAGAATTGCTGCAATAACGGAAGCCCAAAGGCGGAAAGATGGTTTTAGTATTGTTGATTATATATTACGCCCAAATTAAGGATAAACAGGCACAGCTGATTTA
>PSMD01000064.1:0-1267 GCA_040289925.1 Chitinophagaceae bacterium
ACTATTGAAAAATATAACCTGCTTGAAGCTTTGTACATGTCAACCATTTCCATAACCACGGCCGGTTTCCAGGAGGAAGTGAGGCCATTGAGCAATGAAGGCCGCGCATCTTCACCATGTTCCTTTTACTGACAAGCTGGGCCAGCTTTGCTTTTGCCATTACACGCATTACGCAGTTTGTAACCAGCGGCGAAATCAACAAATATTTTAAAACTCGAAAGCTTATGAAAGCAATTGATAAACTGCAGGATCATGTGATCATTTGTGGCCATGGCCGCAATGGTGAGCAGGCCAGCGTAACACTGCGGGCACATAATGTTCCGCATGTAGTTATTGATAAAAATCAAGGCCGCATGGAAAGAGTTTCGCATCAGCATCCTGAACTGGGTTTTTAGGCCGGCGATGGTACAGAAGACTGGCTGCTGAAAAGAGCCGGTGTTGAAAAAGCAAAAGCATTGATTACGGCACTGCCTGATGATGCCGATAATGTTTTTATCGTTCTTTCTGCAAGATCATTCAACCCGCAGTTAAGAATTATCAGCCGTGCCTCAGATTCCAGCACCGTTCAAAAATTAAAAAAAGCTGGTGCTGATAATGTAATTATGCCTGACCGCATTGGCGGTACACATATGGCTACACTGGTATCAAAGCCCGATGTGGTGCAGTTCATTGATTTTCTTTCAGGAGAAGAAGGTGAGCCTATTCATATGGAATCTGTTTCCTATGATCATTTGCCCGCTGCCATTCGTGATAAATCCCTGAAGGAAGTAATGAACTGGCGTAAACTGCATCGGCATAAAAAATTCTGAAGGAAAGTTTATTATTAATCCGCCGGAAGATGTAATTATTGAAAAAGGCATGAAGGTAATTGTACTGGGCACTAAATGGCAAATTGAAGAGATGAAAGAAAATCTTGACGAAAGAAAATCATGACAAAAAAATAGGCCCTGCATAGCAGAGCTTATTCATATAATCCTCCAGCAATTTATTTTCCTTTTATACCTAACAGCTCAATCTCAAAGATCAATACAGAACCAGGAGGAATAGGTCCTGCGTTTTGCAAACCATAACCTAACTGGTAAGGAATATAAAATTTATACTTTGATCCTACCGGCATCAATTGAACGCCTTCTGTCCAGCCTTTGATAACACCATTTAAAGGAAAAGAAATAGATTGACCACGCTTGTATGAGTTATCAAATTCAGTTCCGTTAACCAATGTACCTACATAGTTTACAGTTACTGTATCGGTAGCTTTTGGTTTAGG
>PSMD01000064.1:1277-3843 GCA_040289925.1 Chitinophagaceae bacterium
CCGGTTCCTTCCGTTACAACTTCGTACTGTAAGCCGGAAGCAGTTGTTTTTACGCCAGCTTTCTTCGCATTCTCAGCTAAGAATTTTTCGCCTGCTTCAATAGTTGGTTTTGCTTTAATTGACTGCTCTTTCATTTCTACTTCTTGTCTTTTAGAAATGAATTGCATCATGCACTTGTTTACATCATCATCTTTCATCACTGCTTTTTTATTGTTCACATCAGCAATGGCTTTTGCAATCAAAGCAGGGTTTAGTTGCTTAAAATCCTGGCCGTTATAGTAATTAGCTACGCTTACACCAATAGCATAGTTCATGGAGTCGTTAAAGTTTTTCAAGGCACTTGCTTTAGGCTTTGCAGCAGCAACTGGCTTTTTCTGCGCCTGTGCTGTTAGTACCAAAAAAGAAAGCGGAACAATAAAATATTTCTTCATACTAGGTTTTTAATAAGCTCCAAAAATAATGGAACAATTGTAAGTGGATGCAATCGGCGATTTAATTTAGCAAATGCTTCAGGCTTCGGTACAATTATATCGCAATGCATACAGTGGTCTCTCCAAATCTATTTGGTGGCTGGCATTGGTGATGTTTGTAAATAGAAGTGGCACCATGGTTATTCCTTTCCTAACTGTTTATTTGGTGGAGAAAGGTTATACGTTGGCACAGGCTGGTTTTGTAATGGGAACATTTGGCTTAGGTGCTATTTTGGGTGGGTTTATTGGTGGAAAGCTGACGGATAAATACGGCTTTTTCTTTGTGCAATTTGCAAGTTTGTTATTTAACGGTATTATGTTTTTTGTTTTAGGACAAATGCATAGTCTGTGGCAAATTGCGACCTGTGTGTTTTTATTAAGTTCACTGGGAGAAGCATTCCGTCCTGCAAATGCTGCTGCTATTGTCGCTTATAGCAATGACCATAATCGTACAAGATGTTATTCTTTGAATCGCCTGGCAATAAACCTCGGTTGGAGTATTGGACCAGCCATCGGCGGTATTTTAGCAAGCATTAGTTACTCCTGGCTGTTTGTGGCAGATGGTTCTACTTGTATCGTTGCTGCGTTTTTACTGTACATTTTTTTGTGGCCACAAAAAAAGCAGAACAAGGTTGTAAAGCATAAAGAAGTGATCACGCATAATTCTGCTTATCATGACAAATATTTCCTGACCGGAATGTTTTTAATGTTTCTCATCAGCCTTTGCTTTTTTCAAATGTTTAGTGTGATCCCCGTGTTTTACAAACAGGAAATGCTATTGTCTAAAGCAACGATAGGATTGATGTTAGCATTAAATGGTTTATTGATCGCATTGATCGAAATGGTGCTGGTGTACAAATTAGAGAACCGTAGAAATCATATTCATTATGTGATTGCCGGTGCCGCTCTTATGAGTGCTTCGTTTTTGTGTTTGGTAATTCCTAGTTATATATGGGTTGCCTTGCTAAGCATTTTAATTATCACCTTCGATGAGATGTTCCTGTTTCCTTTTATGAATAGCTTTTGGGTGAGCCGGAGCAATCAACACAATAGGGGAGAATATGCAGCTGTTTATGCAATGAGCTTTTCCTTAGCACAAGTAATAGCGCCAACGGCTGCATCGCAAGTTGCCCTGCATTTTGGCTTTTCAACTTTATTCACCGCTGACTTTTTATTATGCGGCTTGGCAGCTTTTGGCTTTTATCTTTTAGAAAAAAATCAACTAAATTATGAACCAGTACAATCGTGAGATACAAATCAGGTGGTCTGATCTCGACCCTAATTTTCATATTCGTCATTCCGTTTATTATGATTGGGGTGCTTGGTGCAGAATTGGATTTTTAGATGCTCATGGCTTAACGGCTGAAGTAATGCATCTTTTGCACATTGGGCCCATCTTGTTTCGGGAAGAATGTGTTTTTAGAAAAGAAATTCGTTTAGGTGATGTGGTAACGATTAATCTTAAAGTGTTAAAGGCAAGAAAAGATTATTCTCGCTGGAGCTTCCAACATCAAATCGTCAAAGGTGATGTTGTTGCAGCCACGTTACAGGTAGATGGCGCTTGGATGAATGTGATGGAAAGAAAATTGACTACACCGCCACACGAAGTGTTTGATGTGTTTGATCAAATGCCCAAGGCTGAAATCTTTGAATGGATCTAACTAAAAGGGCTACCAATTGGTAGCCCTTTTTATATGTTCTCGATAGGAATTAATATGGATAAACTGTTCTGAAAGCAGTTAGGTCATAGTTAGTAAAACCAACCCAGCTTAAACAAACAGAATTCATTACCGAACTTGGATCAACATCTGGTGTACCGGCAATAAGGTTACCATACGTTTGATCAGTGTGTGTAAAACCAACAATGTGACCTAATTCATGTGTCAACGCAAACACTCTGTAAGAAGAACTTAAATAAGTGTAATGCAGGTTGATGTTAATTTGGTTACCAGGTGCACCGGTTGACAAAGGATAATAGGCTTGTGCAATAGTGCTGGTCGTATTATCATTGAATGAGTTCGCAACCACGTCAGCACTTATTGTCGTTGTTGTGGTAGTAGAACCATTTTTCTTTCTACCACCGCCACCACTGGTGG
>PSMD01000064.1:3871-4721 GCA_040289925.1 Chitinophagaceae bacterium
CTGAGAAGTTACTCTTGTAAAATGTACAGCACTTCCTGTCGCATTCCAATTAGCAATGGCTTGGTCCATAATAGAAATCCAATCAGATGGAACAGATGCATCGCAATACAAAGTGATGTTTCTAACTTTTGTGCTGTTAACAGTGTACATGTTTACACGCTGGTTGGTACGCTCAGTGCTTGGTGCACCTTGTATTGGTTGCACTTTGAAATAATTTTCAGCATCTGCTAAAGACAATTTTGCATCTTTAGAAACCGTAAATGTTTTGGTAGCTGCAGAATAATCAATTTGAGAAACAGGTGCTCCGGTTGTGCTGGCAATGGATGCTTTCAACTCGGCAAGATGCGCTTCTGTAATGGGTGTTTCTGTTGCTTGTAAATCTGCTGACTTCTGGCAAGATTGTGTAAGAACTGCTAAAGCTAAAGCAGTCCATGCGGCTTTCGTAAAGCCAAGGATGGTGCTTGAACGCATAGGTGAATGGTGTGCTTGTTAGGTTAAAAATTAATGACGCACAATTTTACCTTACCTCGTTTAGCGCAGAAGTCATTAATCGACGAGCAGGGAAAAAATCGGGGTGAAAGGGTTAAATTATTGTGATAGTTGATAATGATCAATCCTTGTAGAATACCACCTGGTGGCCGTTTTGCACCAAATGCTGTTGAATGAGATGTTGAATCACCGAATTATCCTTATAAGGACGAATCGAAGACTTAATAATGTCCTTCTCTGTATAACTAGCTGTTCTCGGTATATAGCCCATGCCATAAAACTTGCCGTTCTCAATCATAATGCATGACTGCTCTTCTTCCTTTAAACCTCTGTCAACAATAATGTAAGAAGGCTGGCTGTT
>PSMD01000064.1:4731-5405 GCA_040289925.1 Chitinophagaceae bacterium
GCGAACGGATAGCGTTCACTACACGTTCATTGTACACTACAGGTGATTCTCTCTTTTCACAAGCGCCGTTGCAATATTGTTCGTGCACACCTACACAAGGTTCATTGTCAATTTGTATATAGGAAAGCTTAGGGCAAAGCTTATGCTCTTTCAATAATCGTTTTAATAGCTGGTGACCTTCTATCTTTTTCGTGAAGCTGTACAACGGCGTGCTATGTCTTCTTTTTTTATCGATCACCAAACGCATATAACCACTTTGGTCTTCATAGAGAAAAATGCCATACACATCTTCCTGTGTTTTTTGCGCTTGGTTATAGTCAGGCCACAAACGTTTTATTTCCGATGCTTCTAAAATAGAGGCCATTAATTCAGTGGCGCAAGGTTCAAAGTCGATGGAGTAGATATGACGTATAAAATCCTGCTTTTGTCTGCGTGCCGAATTATTACTGAAATGACTATTCACACGCTTCTTAATATTCTTTGCCTTACCCACATAAATGATCTTTCCCTTTTGATCTAAAAAATAATAAACACCTGGGCAAGATGGCAAGCGTTCAAAGCATTCCTTCGGAACGTTCGGTGGTAAAGCCTGCTCTTTGGAGTTTTTTTTTAAGCTCGTAGCAATTACATTCCTGGCATCTGCTTGCAACATGCGCTGAAACAAAACAACTGTG
>PSMD01000064.1:5421-7924 GCA_040289925.1 Chitinophagaceae bacterium
TCTAATGAATCGCAAAGCTTACCTAAGCTATAAGATGGCAATCCAGGAAATATTTGTCTGGCCAATCGAAGGCTACACAATTTCCTGGAACTAAGATTATATCCGTAATAGTCGAGGTGATTTTTTACAAACGAATAATCAAAATTCACATTATGAGCAACAAACACAGAGCCTTGAAGCAGCGTATAAATTTTTTCGGAAACTTCTTCAAAGGGAGGTGCATCGGCAACCATGTCATCCGTAATACCCGTTAAGCCTTGTATGTAACTAGGAATAGATTGAAAAGGATTGATCAGTGTTTCAAAAGTCTCTACCACTTTTTCGCCATCAAAAACGTGAATGGCAATCTCAATAATGCCGTTTGCCGCTGCATAGCCGCCGGTGGTCTCAATATCTACAATTGCATACATCACTGTGGAGTACTTTTGAACATTGGAAAGGACGTCGAAGTTCTAAAAAAATTAGTAATGGAACAATCTTTTGGCAAATTTTTAATGTTTGAGAACAGGCTGCGCAAAGTATATAAGCATTTGGCGAAACAGGCGCAAAGGCAGTCTGTGACTTGCTTTCGCATTTACGATCATGATTTGCCTGAGTTTCCGTTCATAATTGAACAGTATGAAGACAAGCTTTATGTTTCAGAATATAAACGCCAGCATAAATTAAGCGAAGCAGAACATGAGCAATGGCTGGAAGAATGCAAAAAGACTATGTCGTTGGTCATCGGCGTACCAACTTCAACTATTTTTTTAAAGCTGCGCAAGCGAAAAGAGAATAGACAAGATCAATATCAAAAGCTGGAAGAGGAGCGAAAAGAATTTATTGTTGGAGAAAATGGATTGAAGTTTATTGTAAACCTGAGTGATTATTTAGATACCGGTCTTTTTTTAGATCATCGAATCACAAGACAAATGGTGAAAGAGCTGTCACGAGGAAAAAAAGTTCTAAACCTGTTTTGTTATACAGGCTCTTTTTCCGTTTATGCAGCGGCAGGAGGTGCAGATAAAACGGTGTCAGTCGATCTTTCAAAGACTTATTTATCGTGGGCAGAACGCAATGCGAAGGAGAATAATCAATCTATTGACAAACATGAATTCATTCATGCGGATGTAAAGCAGTATTTGGCAAAGTTGCGGGATGGTTCTTTCGACATCATTGTGATGGATCCACCAACCTTTAGCAATAGTAAGCGCATGGATGACATCCTGGACATTCAACGAGATCATGTTTCACTCATTAATGAATGTATGCGTATTCTTTCTAAGGAAGGCCTGTTGTTTTTTAGTACCAATTACACAAAGTTTCATTTAGCTGTCGATGCTATTCACGCGTCAACGATAAAGGATATTACAAATGCAACTACACCTTTTGATTTTACTGGAAAACTGCATAGGCAATGCTTCAAATTAACAAAATAAAAGCCGCTTGGTAGCGGCTTTAAGGTTGATTTTGGTTTTTAATAAACATATGCTAAAGCAAATTTATCATTAGCATTAAAAGGACGATTTACATTGCTGCCCACGCAAGCCAGCATCAATGAATCTGGATCGCCACCACTTGGTGTGCCCGGAATGTACACCGCACCAACACCGGTATTAGCCTGCCCTTCATTTTGTTTTCTGTCACCACAGCTATAAGCTCTGTTCATGTAATCGGTGTGACGGAAACCGATACAATGGCCAATCTCATGCGCCATAATTGTACCGATATAGTTAACATTAGTAGCGTCTGTGCCACCGCTATACCAATACGTGTTCATCTTAACCTCATTATATGGATCGCCAATACTGTTAGGGGAACCAGCTGATCCAAGTGTGTTGCTCACTTCATAAAAAGCTACCATGGTGATGTCAGGACTTTGCGAAGGAGATACACGAGTGAAATTTACGGTAAGACCTTCAGTATTGTAACGGCGAATAGCTTCATCCAAAGCTGCTGTCAATGCACTAAAAGCGTTGATCAATGACCTGGATGTATCACTTAAATTATCCAATCAATCTTGGCTGCCCTGGGTATTGAATCCAAAACAAAATAGAGACTCATTATTATTACCGGCACAAAGAAAATATTATTAAAAAAATGAATACTACTCCTGAAAAGGAAATTGTTACATTTACTGCCGAAGAAACTACTTTCATTGTGAAACAGTGGGTTGAAGAAAAGTGGAAAAAGCCTGTTGTAGAGGCAAAACCTTATCACTATATTCAAGAAGATAAAGACAAAGTTGGCTTTAAAGTCATCTTTTAAAATCTTTAGTTAATAAAGGTTATGAAGACACTAGTAATTCATCCGGACGACCGTAGTACTGATTTTTTGAAACCAATTTATGCTGGTATTGAATGTACGGTCATAACAAGTAAACCAAAAGATAGTAAATTAAGAAATTTGATTAGGACTCACGACCGTGTAATGATGATGGGTCATGGAGACAATAATGGTTTATGGAATGTGGTTGATGGTATGATGTGTGATTATTTTATTGATAAAACACATGCCCCTTTAC
>PSMD01000064.1:7934-10401 GCA_040289925.1 Chitinophagaceae bacterium
TAAAAGAAAGAAAATTTCTATATATGGTGTTTTGCAAATATGTTTGTTGAACGCTATAAATTACCAGGTTTTTATACCGGTATGTTTATTTCGGAAGTGGGTGAAGCTGAAATGTTAGGAATAAAAGTTACCCAAGAAGAAGTTGATTATTCAAACAACTTATTTGCCGAAAATTTAGGTAGAATTGTGAATAATGGGCCTAGTTTGCTGAATGAAATAAAAAGTGTATATTCACACGAAAATTGTCCTGTAATTAGTTATAATAATTTTAGACTTAAGTACGCATAAATATGATATGAAAAATATAAATTACCTTTTAATTGGAATAATAGCGTTTTTGATTGGGTTTTCATTATCCTCTATTGATAGTAAAGCAAAACTAAGTAAAGAAAATACTGAATTGCGCCACCAAAAAGTATTGATACTTTAAACGACGTAGAGCAAATAACGATTGATAATCCTGCCGCCGGCAATTATTCTACTGAAGTAAAAGGCACAAAAGTGACAACAGCCAGCCAGTCATTTGCTATTGCTTACCAATTTGACACAGCTTCAGTCTTCAAATGGACTTTTCCAACAAACACAGATCCTCTATTGTCAGGAAGAACACACACATTACGATGGGAAACAACCTTCACTGGCGCTGCACAACTAAGCTATGCAGCAAACGGCAGCAATTGGCGAAGTATAAGAACGGTTGCAGATCTTTCCAAAAGCTATTTTAAATGGACATTGCCCGATACTATTACTACAGCGGTCTTACGAATGACAGTTAGCGCAAATGATTTTCTTTCAGATACATTTACCATTAGTAAACAACCATTAGTACAGGTAGGTTTTGATTGTGTTGATTCGTTTTTGTTGTATTGGAATAGGGCAGGTGTAACTAGTTTCCAATTGTACGAATTAGGTGCAAAATACCTGCAGCCTTTTACGCAAACAGTTGATACTTCCATTCTCCTAAGAAAAGCACAGCATCCTTCTATTTATTATGCGGTAGCGCTGATCATCAATAACAAACTCGGTTTTAGAAGTTATACGTTGAATTATACCAGTGCAGGTAACAGTTGTTATTTGCGCAGTTGTTATTTGCAAGCACAAACACCAACAACGGCCCTTTTCTTTGCAGAAATTGGCAGCCTCTATAATGTAGCAGAAGTAGATTTTGAAAAAGAAACACCAGCAGGTTATACATCGTTGAAAACAATCGGCAATCCTGTAACACTAACACTCATCCTTACATCGAGGAAAGAACAGGTATCGTTTTAGAATAAAACTAAATAATGGAACAATCATTTACAGTCCTGTTGAAGTCGTTTATTTTACTTCAGGAAACGAAACGGTAATTGTTTATCCAAATCCTGTTGCGCAAAGCAGTCCTGCCAAAATCATTGCTACGGAAAGCGGACGTTATTCGATAAGAATTTTTGATGCAACCGGGAAAACCGTTTTTACCCAAATATTGAATAGCACATTTTCTTACTTAACTACTGATCAATTATAGAAGGGAATCTATTTCGTACAAATAATAGATAAGGACGGCAGTACACGAACACAAAAACTGGTTGTCTATTAAACAAAAAAGCTGTAAGTTTTACTTGCAGCTTTTTAAGTGCTTATCGCTTTTTATAACGTCTTCAATACATCGTTCATATTACGAACCGCATCTGCACTCTTATTGAAAAGTGCTTGCTCATCGTCGTTCAACTTATAATCAACAATTCTTTCCCAACCATTCTTGCCAACTACTACAGGCACACCAAGGCAAATATCTTTTTGACCATATTCACCTTCTAAGGATACGCAGCAAGAGAACAAACGTTTCTGATCACGCACAAGGCTTTCTACCAAAGCTGCTCCTGCAGCACCTGGTGCATACCACGCAGACGTACCGATCAACTTAGTTAAGGTAGCACCGCCAACCATTGTATCGGCTACTATTTGCTTTTGTTGCTCTTCGTTTAATAAGCTACTTACCGGTGTACTATTCCACGTTGCATAGCGAATCAACGGAATCATCGTTGTATCACCATGGCCACCAATTACAGTTGCGTTTAAATCGTTTGGTGAACAACCTAGTGCCAAACTCAAATAGCACTTAAAGCGGGCACTATCCAAAATACCACCCATACCAATGATGCGGTTCTTCGGCAGACCAGTTGCTTGTAAGGTCAGGTAAGTCATGGTATCCATCGGGTTGCTGATCACAACAATGATAGCATCCGGAGAATGTTGCAAAATATTTTGCGCTACACCTTTTACAATGTTTGCGTTTGTACCAATCAATTCTTCACGGGTCATGCCTGGCTTACGTGGAATACCGGAAGTAATTACTACTACGCTTGATCCTGCAGTTTTGCTGTAATCATTGGTGCTGCCAGTGATCTTTGTATCAAAGCCAAGCAGGGCAGCTGTTTGGGTCATATCCAAAGCCTTGCCTTCAGCCAAACCTTCTTTAATATCCAAC
>PSMD01000014.1:0-1488 GCA_040289925.1 Chitinophagaceae bacterium
TGTAACTGCATTTATTTTAGATGAAGCAAAGCTGGCAGTGGTTCCTTTTTATGCATTTGGCAGCAGCCGTACTTCGCCCTGGTACAGGCTAAGTGTGGGCACCTGCAAAAAACATGAAATTGATGAAATGCTTGGTCAGTTAAAAGCAGCCTTGCTAAAATGCAATAGTTCAGTAGCCATGTCGAGGCAGTAAAATTGTGTTGCGGAAAAATTATTCTCCTTCCCATTTTTTAAATACCAGCACAGCATTTAACCCGCCAAAAGCAAAAGCATTGCTCATGGCATAATTCATTTTCCCTTTTCTGCTTGCATTGGGCACCACATCTAAATCACACTCTTCATCTTTCTCTAAAAAATTTGCTGTGGGCGGATAAACCTGGTTCTGCAATGCCAGCACAGTAGCCACAGCTTCCATAGCACTGGTGGCGCCAAGCATATGACCGTGTAATGATTTTGTAGAGCTAACGGCAAGTTTTTTTGCATGATCTCCAAACACTGCTTTAATGGCTGCAGTTTCCATCGGGTCGTTTGCCTGTGTGCCTGTGCCATGTGCATTGATGTAATCAATTTGTTCTATGGGAACACCTGCGTCTTTCAAAGCCAGCTGCATTGCTTTTTCAGGCCCACGTTGTGTTGGGCGGGTAATGTGTCCGGCGTCGGACGACATGCCGAAGCCAACAATCTCTGCATAAATTTTTGCTCCTCTCTTCAATGCAGCTTCCAGGGGCTCTAGCACCATCATGGCACTTCCTTCACCCAGTATCATTCCTAATCTTCCTTTTGAAAAAGGCCGGCAGGTATCCGTTGAAATAACACGAATAGCTTCCCAGGCTTTTAAAAACCCATAGCTCAATGGCGTTTCATTGCCGCCGGTAATGGCTAAATCGCAAATACCGTTACGCAACATCCAAAACGCATTACCGATGGCGTGGTTTGATGATGCGCAGGCTGTCGTAATGGTGTAAGCCATGCCGGTAATTCCATACGTCATTGAAATATGACTGGCCCCTGCATTAGGCATTATGCGTGGAATGGTGAGTGGATTAATGCTTGTTTTGTGCTTAATGTATAAATCATGGAAGCCCTCATCCTGCGTATCCTGCCCGCCAATGCTGCAACCTGTAACAATGCAGGTATTTTCTTTCAGGTCCTCTGTCCAATCAATATTTGCATCAGCAATGGCTTCCCTGGCAGCAATCAAAGCAAACTGCGCATTTTTATCAAGCGTTAAAATATCTTTTGAAGAAAAATATTTCGAGGGATCGTAGTTTTTAATTTCTGCTCCGTTCTTAAAACGAAAATCATTCATGTCCCAGGCTTCAATAGGTCCGATGCCCGGTTTGCAATCAACAATGCTTTTCCAGATTTCAGGAATGTTTTTTCCAATACCGGAAATACCGCCAAGGCCGGTAACCACCACTCGTTGTTTCTGCATAATTATTTTTGGGAAAGATGTTTTTCAATGGCTGCTACCGCCTGGCCTACCGT
>PSMD01000014.1:1498-31366 GCA_040289925.1 Chitinophagaceae bacterium
CGGCAACTTCCTCGTTGGTTAAAATAATCTTGTAATGATTTTCCAGGTCGGCAATTAAAGTAATTCCATCCAGCGAATCCATGTTCAGTTGCTCAAAGCTTGATTCCATATGGATGTCTTCAAGCGGAATTTCTTTGTTGTTGGTAGAAATTACTTCAGCTATTTTCTTAAAAATTTCATCCTTCATGCGCCAAAAATAAGTGTATAAACCGCTTTCATAAAACTCAATTATGAAGCCTGCAGTTCCTCCCAGTATTCGGCAGCCCGCCTGGTATGGGGAATGACAATGGTGCCGCCAACAATATTGGCAACCGCAAATATTTCATACATCTGCTCGGTTGTAACTCCCAGCTCGGCACATTTTCCCAAATGGTATTTAATGCAGTCATCGCAGCGGAGTACCATGCTGGCCACCAGACCAAGCATTTCCTTTGTTTTTTTATCAAGAGCACCATCTTCATACGTATTGGTGTCTAAATTCCAAAGGCGTTTCATCACCAGGTTATTTTTACTCAATATCACTTCATTCATCCTGGTGCGGTAATCATTAAATTCTTTTACAAGACTCATATAAAAAACAATTAGTCTTCAAAATTAAGAACAAGCGACACAGGGCTGTTCACCTTTCGTCAAACCTTTTTCAAAATAAACAGCGCATTGCTTACATTCATCTTTCAAATTTTCCGCAATGAAAAAAATGCTTTTTCTACATGGCTTTCTCCTTTTGTTCATGTTTGCTTTTACCCAAACCAAAGAGCCGGTTAAGGTAACCGACATGCTGAAAATAAAAAGCATTGCCAATGTAAGCCTGAATAAAGGCGGAACAAAAGCCGTATGTACGGTTACTGCCATTGAGCCTGATGGAGACAATAAAGGAGAATGGAAATATGTAACGCAGCTTTGGATAATAAATACCGATGGTAGTGGCACACCAAGGCAGCTTACTTCAAAAGAAAATGCTTCGCAACCTGCGTGGAGTCCTGATGGAAAACAAATTGCTTTTGTAAGGCAGGCAGATGGCAAGCCACAGATTTTTTTATTGCCGGTAGCTGATGGCGGCGAAGCCATTCAACTCACCAGGTTTGAATACGGAGCTTCATCACCAAAATGGAATGCTGACGGAACGAAAATTCTTTTTTCTGCCAGCATACCTATGAAAGATCTGTTGAAAGATTCTTTGCTGAATCCAACCTTGTCTGTGCCGAAATGGTCATACGAAAAGCCCGGAATAAGCAATACAGAAATATTTACCAATAAGGCAAAGCCAAACCCGGATGGAAGTTTAGAGGAAATAAGGGCTTACCTGGATAATAACGTAACCGATAAAAAAGCGAAAGTGTTTAACAAGCTGAATTTTCAGGATGAGATGGATGTGAATGCTGACATGAGCTTCAACCATTTTTTTGTAGTGAATGTAAACGGCAACCAGCAACCTGTTCAGTTAACCAAAGGTTTTTACCGTTTCAATTTTGCAGCTTTTACACCTGACGGGAAAAAGATCATTATAAGCGGCGATATTGATTCTGTTCAGCATCCTGACCGGTCATTGGAATCAGAAATTTTTATTGCCAATGCAGATGGCAGCGATTTGAAAAAATTATTGGGTGAAGAAGGAAAGACCTATGGAACTCCTGTTATTTCTCCTTCAGGCAAGTGGCTGGCATTTCAATACAGCACTACAGGTTTTGTAACTGTGCCCCAGCTGGCCCTGCTGCCGCTGGATGCAAATTATCCTGCTATTGATTTACCATTTGACAGAAACAAAGGCAATGTTACGTGGAGTGAAGATGAACAGTATTTGTATTTCACAGCTCAGAGCAATGGCGGTCAGCCATTGTACCGCTTTCATTTACCCGATAAAAAACTGGAACAGCTTACTGATTACAACAGTGGTATTTTAAGTTTTGATGTAGTGGGAAACAATCTGGTGTATGTAAAAACTCAACCGGCCAATCCTTGTGAATTGTATGCGGCCGATGCAACGGCAAAAAATGAAAAACGCATTTCAGATTTTAATTACAGCTGGGTGCAAACAAGGCAGCTTTCTTTTCCTGAAAAAAAATCATTTACCAATAACAAAGGAATGACGGTTGAATACTGGATGATGAAGCCAACGAATTATGAAGCAGGTAAAAAATATCCGTTGCTTTTAGAAATACATGGTGGTCCTTCAGCCATGTGGGGCCCGGGAGAGGCCAGCATGTGGCATGAGTACCAGTATTTCTGCAGCCGTGGTTATGGCGTAGTGTATGGCAATCCGCGGGGCAGTGGTGGTTATGGGTTAGATTTTTTGCGGGGAAATATTAATGATTGGGGCAACGGCCCCACCAGTGATGTGCTGACGGCTTTAGATAAAACGATTGCAGAAGGATGGGCCGACACTTCGAAGCTGATGATCACCGGCGGCTCTTATGCCGGCTACCTGGTGGCGTGGATCATTGCACATGACCACCGTTTTAAAGCTGCCTGCAGCCAGCGGGGCGTATATGATCTTGCCACATTTTTTGGCGAAGGGAATGCGTGGAGATTAGTGCCAAATTATTTTGGCGGGTACCCCTGGGATGCAAAAACTAAAGCAACACTGGAAAGAGAATCACCGATAAATTATGTGCAAAACATTACTACACCCTATATCATTTTTCATGGAGATAATGACCGGCGTACAGGTTTTGTGCAAAGTGAAATGATGTATCGCAGCTTAAAAGCTCTGGGCCGGCCGGTTGAATATGTCAGGCATCCAAATGCCACACATGAAATCACCCGCAGCGGCAACAACCGTCAGCGTATTGACCAGATGCTGCGTACTTATGAATTTTTTGAAAGATGGATTCACCCTAAAGCATTTTAATTATGAAAAGAAAATTGTTTGTGTTTTTTTCTCTTGCAGGTTTTATTACCCTTGGCATAGCAGCTACTACCCGTTCTGTTGAATACAAAAATTTAAAAGTGCTGCCCAAAAACATTAAGCCGGAGATGATGGATAGTGTGATGCACGAGTTTGAAAAAGGATTGGGGGTTGATTGTGCTTTTTGTCATGCAAAATCCAAAGCCAACCCGGATGAATTGGATTTTGCCAGTGATGAAAACCCGCAAAAGCTCATTGCCCGCAAAATGATTGACATGACCAACAAGATCAACGAAAAATTTTTTGAGAGCAAATCAAAATACGGAGAGGAAAATGCTGTGTTGGAAATTAAATGTATCACCTGCCATCATAAAGTACCTCATCCTTCCATGCTGGATGAAGAAGAGAATGTGGATGGACAATAAATTGTTTTTCATAAAAAGTCCCGCCGTTGCGGGACTTTTTTTTTAATCATTCCTGCGGCCACTTCGTAAAATAGCAACAAGTAATAAAATAAATACAGCGGCGCCAATCACCCATACCCAGGGCTAGCCCCAAAATCCGCTTCCACCTTTATCGGTACTAATAGCAACATCCACTTTTTTATCCTGCGCAAAGCTGGTAAGCGTTAAAACCAATGCAGTAAACATCAAGCCTATTTGCTGAAAAACTTTTCGGAATAAAACAGATTTTTTATTCATAAATGAATTTTAGGGAATGGGTTAAAAAACCATGCCACTATAATTATATTTTGGGTACGAGAGAATTAGTAGCCTGAACAATGAACCCAAAGAGGAATATTTTCAACAATGATGAAGAGAAAGAAGCTGTGGGTCATTCTTCCTCCTCTTCCATTTCATGCAAGGCTATGGAGAGATTGTTTGTCTTTACAAAATTGCACCAGTGGCAATCTTTTTTACCGCAACCCACATAAAAATCGTGGTTTTGAATTTTGTCCCATACAAATTTTATCTGCTCACAAACTTTATCAATATCCTGCTGTGTAATAAACAGCTTTTCTTTTTTATACTGTTTCTTTTTGTCCGGCTCAATAAAATCAAATTCAATGCTTGCAACTTTCCAGCCCTTGCCTTCATAATTGTCAACAAGAATTTTGTAGAACACGGCCTGCCGCCAGTAATCACCACCATTTTCATCTTTATCATTGGGTGGGCGAAGCTTGGGCTTTGCTTTGTCGGGGTCACCGGTTTTATAATCAACCACGTTCACCATTTTTCCATCAAACTCCAGCTTATCCAGTTTGCCTTTTAAAGGAATCTCATTAACCACAATATTGCGAATGTTTCTTTCGGTTGAAACAATTTTGTTCCAGCTATTCACATACTTGTCGTAATAATTACTCAGCACTTCGTGGCCGTATTCCATACGACGATCAAATTGTTCCCTGGTAAAGCTTTCGCGGTGGCGCTGCATGTACCATTCAAAATCGCTGATGAACTCTTCTTTTGCAGGAAATGTTTCATCGCTGTCCTGCATTTTTCTGAATAATTCCTTCAAGGCGTGGTCCACGGCTGAACCAAATTCTGTTGATTCATTTTTGGGTGATGGTATGCGAATTAAATTTTTGAAATAAAACTCCAGCGGGCATTTTAAATAATTGTTTAAAGCCGTAACGTTCATCACAAAATTTTCCAGCAACCGGTCAAGAAATTCTTTTTCGATGGCTTCAATTTCCGGCGCCTGCTGCTCTGCAAACTGCAGGGCATTGAATTCAGCCAGCACTTCTTCTTCAATAATTATTTTTTCTACCGGCAAATCATATTTATCAAGAATTTCGGCAATGAACATGGAAGGCTCCAGCTTTTTGCCATCATGTTTAAAACAACAATAAGAAATAGTAAGATGCTGCTCTGCCCGTGTAAGCGCCACATAAAATAATCTCCTAAGCTCTTCCGCATCATTTTCCGAGGATGAAGTTGTACTAAAAATAGTGTCGGGCATTTTGTAACCACCACCGGGTTTATTTTTCTTGTCCCACAGGTAGGCATTACAACCCACTAAAAAGACATATTCAAACTCAAGGCCCTTTGCTCCATGAGCCGTCAACAGGTTAACACCTTTATCATTTCCGCAAACTTCCACCAGGGGTAAGGCAATTCCTTCCTTTTCCATCAGCTCTATAATGTTCACCAGGTCTTTCAACTGCATTGACGGATTTCGACGTGTTTCTTCTTTTACAAAATCAAACAAACCTGTAAGCACCTGCAAATGCCAAAGCTTTTCGGGGCTTTGCATAATGTAGCTCAGCACTGTGGCTTTGCGTATTACATTTTCAAACAGGGTCTGCAGGGTGATGTTGGGTACATCAGCAATTAATTCTTCCAAAATGCCGCTTGCTTTTTTCAGCTGCGGGTGAATGCCCTGGTGAAAAAGGTCGGTGGCTGGCTCTGTGGCTTTTTGATGCAAATAGCGTCGTAGCGAAATTTGACGGTCGTTATATTTTTTCTCTGAGGCCTCAACAGTAAGCTTTGCAATTTCAATGGCGGAAATATGAAACCAGTCAAAGTGAAGAATTTCAAACAGCATTTCATCGCCGCCGTAAGGCACATCATGCTCAGCACAGAGATATTTTAATAAGAGAATAATTTTTTTTGCCAGCGGAATTTCCAGAATATTTAGGCTTCGCTTGCTGTAGTACGGAATTTTGCGCAGCTTCAGGTACTGCATCAGTTCTTCACCATATTTATTTTCCCGGTAAATCACTGCAATTTTTCCGGTAGGTGTTTGCTGTGCAATCAGCTTTTCAATCTGCAGGGTAATGTCAATCATTTCCTGCCGCTGGCTTTGGTAAGATTTTATTTGCGGCTGGTCCAAAAGTTTTGCTCTTTCAGGATGTGATGATTGCAATTCTTTGCTCAATCCTTCAATTTTTTTAACCAGTCTTTCTTCGTTGCGGTCAATAATGGCTTTCGAAATATCCAGTATGGGTTGGGTAGAACGATAGTTATGGGTAAGCACCACCGTCAGCAGGTTATTGCGGTATCTGTCAGCAAAAATTTTCATGTTCTCCACATTGGCTCCCTGGAAGCGGTAAATACTCTGGTCATCATCTCCCACCACAAAAACATTCGGCTTATCCCAATAATTGATAAGCAGTTCAACAATTCGGTTTTGTGTTCCGCTGGTGTCCTGGTATTCATCTACCAGGATATAAAGAAACTGTTCCTGGTATCGGGCAAGCAGGTTTTTGTTTTCCTCAAAAGCTTTAATCACCCAGTTAATCATGTCATCAAAATCATAGCGATTTTTTTGACGCATCAATTGCTGAAAGCGATCAAACTCCTTTACAGCGGCCCGCAGTTTTTCCATCCGCTCTTTTTCTTCCTCAATCTTCTCTTTCTTTAAATCCCCGGCATTAAACTGCCTGTACTTTGTTTTGTAGATAAACTCATCACGGTTTGGCAGATCGGCCAGGTATGCATCAATTTTTTGTTCAACAAAATCAGGCGTCCATCCTTCTTTTTTCATGGTGCTAAACAGCCTGTCCAGATTTTTTATTTCATAGTACACATCGCCGCGGTAGCGTTTGAGCGGGTGATTTTTGGGAAAAGAATCAATCAGCTTTTTTAGCAGCTCAATTTTTTCAAGATCAGAGATGGGATCGAGAGCGGTTTTTTCAAACAGAGAAAGATTATCCTGTATCACTTCATTGCAAAATGCATGAAAGGTGTAAATATTTACTTTGTATGCGTCGGGGCCAATAAATAGTTGCAGGCGTTTGCGCATAGCCACTACACCTGCATCGGTGTATGTAAGGCAAAGTATATTTTGTGGCAGGGCATCTGTTTCCAGTAAAATTTTCCCAATGCGGCTGGCCAGTATTTGTGTTTTTCCTGTGCCTGGCCCTGCAATTACCATCACGGGTCCTTCAATGGTGTCAACCGCCAGTCGTTGTTTTTCATTTAAGCGATTGTATTCTTCCAGAAATTTTTTTTTAAGTCTTTCCCGGTTCAGCATACCACGAATTTCAGATAAATTAGCTAAGATTTGTAAATATTGTACTATATAAAACTTGACACCATGAAAAAGTATTTTGCTCTGTCTCTGTTGGTTATTTCCATTGTTTGTACAGCACAGGACACAACCAAAGTAGAACAATATTGTAAGCTGGTAGCAACAGGGAGACCTTTTTCTACTAAAGTGACAATTGATATAGACTTTGGAGAAGAAAGAAAGCTTTTTGGTCCAGATACCAGGTTAAAAGATGAAGCAAGCGGAAAGCTGAAAAAATTTAATTCAGTTATAGATGCGTTGAACTATATGGGCTTTCTGGGCTGGACACTGGTTAACGCATTTCCGATAACAGAAGGATCCACTAACGTGTACCATTTCTTTTTTAAAAAATTGTATACGAAAGAAGAAGTAAGGAAAAACGAATAAAAAGCCACCAATCGCCAACCTTTTATTCGTTTTATATTTAAGAAACCTGTCCATCTCTGTCGTAACCTGTTACACTATCCTTTGGATGATTTGTTCTGTTAATGTTTTTGCCGGTAGTATCACTCATATCATGTTCGCCAATCAATCCGCTGCTACTGTTTTCGTTCCAGTTTATTTCTGATGACCTGCTTTTATCAGAAATATTCTGTTTGTCCAGTTTTTCTCTTTCTCTTTTTTCTCTACGCATAATCATTGTTTTTAATTATGAAATAAAGATGTCAGTGAATGAATGCAAATAGCCGGCCACAGCCGATGATATTTACAATGCCAGCTATGTTTAAATGTTTAGCCCGGAATGCGTGAAATATATTTTTCAATCTGTTTGATCTGATCCAGGATTTGCGGGGTAGTAGGCTTTAATGCTTTGGCCTTCCTGAAAAAATCTTTCGCTGCCCTGAATTCTCTTTTATTCATCATGAGGCTGCACATCTGAAGGTAAGCAGCGGCTTTATTTTCTTTATCGGGTAAACCTTTACGCAGTGCTGAACGTATGTAACTTTCTGCCTGCTTGAAATCATTTTTTTGCATAGATAGCATTCCCATTTGCAAAAGGCTGGCGCCTTCGGCTTCTTTCATGGGCATACCCAGGTCAAGGCCCTTCTTCATCATTTTTTCTGCGCCATCAAAATCCTGCTTCATCATGGCCACATTTCCTTTGAGGGTATAATATACAGAGCGTATAGGCTTATATAGCAATCCGGGATATTTTATAGTGTTCAATACTTTTTCTGCACCTTCAATATTACCTGCTTCCAGGTGTTCCTGTATCAACCGCAAAGGACCAAAAAAGAAATGCCCGGCTATTAGGATAAAGCCAACAAGATAAAGTGGAAATGCCGGCCAGAAAGATGACGTATAATTTATTGCGCCCCCGGCTATTATTAAAACGATACCCAGGTAAAGTCTGTACTTAATTAACCAGTTGTAAAATTTCATATGCGTTTAAAATGTAGCCCCGACAGGAATCGAACCTGTATCTAAAGTTTAGGAAACTTCTATTCTATCCATTGAACTACGGGGCCAAAGAATATAAGCCTGCAAAATAGCAGGGCTGCAAATATAGTAAACATGAGATAGGCCAGCGGTTGATGGAAAAACAAAAAACCCGGATCGGCTCCGGGTTTTACAAATTCGGGTCTTCGAATATCAGGATGCAAGATTACCGACAACAGCACCTACCGTACGGGTTACAAATACTTTTTCAGTTTTATAAACTACCCGTGGTGAGGAACTCGTTCTTGAAGGAGTATAGGAAAAGCCTCTTCCGGATTTTGAGCCTGTTCTGCGGGTTGTAGAGGTTTTTGCAGGATAGCTGCTTTTGTTTTCAGCATATCTTTTTGCAGCCTGCTTTTGTTTTTGCTTGTTACGAATTACGCCATAAGCATAACCCAAACCACCACCAATTACACCGCCTATTACAGCACCTTTCACCCTATTTTTTTTGTTGATGATGGCACCCAATACAGAACCACCTGCTGCTCCAATAACTGCATTTTTTGCTTTCGGGTTCCAGTCTTTAAATGGAAGAATAGGATCCGCAGCAGAAGCGAAAAAGCTTGTTGCCGCCAGGGCAGCAATCATAAAAATTGTAAATACTTTTATCATACTACCAGATTTTAAAATGATAAAATATTTTTGCTAAGAGCTAATAGTGCACGAATCTCTGCCAAAACCACACCTTTAACATTGAATGCGTTGTTAAAGAAAAGCCAGTGGTAAGATGAGAGAAAATTTTTACGGGTAACACGCATTCATTACATGCAGTACAGCTATGAAAAAAACAAAACTATTTTTTGGTGGCCTGGATTAACGAAAAGTTTGCAAAAAAAAATGCCGCTGGTATAAGCGGCATTTGAATTATTGAACCTTTCACATGAAAAGGATTACATGCTGTAGCTTGATTCTTCTTCCATCTCCTCTTCTTCCTGGCTTTTCTCCCAGTTGTACGGTGTTTCGCATTCAGCTTCCAGGTTAATATAACCTTCAGCAATTTCGGTCAACATTAAATCGGTTTCTTCTTCTACCAAACTCCTGTCTAACACATCCGCTACCTGATTTAATCTCATAGTAATGGCTAGCTGTACCAGGCTACCGTACGTAGCAATTTCATAATGCTCAATTTTTTGAGCACCGATGATCAGTGCAGCATCACGTGTCATGGTATAATCTTTCGTTTCCTTTAAAATTTCCTGTGCTTCTGTTATTAAGCCATCCATCGCTTCACATTTTTTCCCTTCCGGCTCCTGCCCAATCATTCTAAAAACTTTTTCCAAACGCTTTTCCTGCTTTTCAGTTTGCTTCAAGTGTTCTGTCATTGCATCTTCCAATATCTCTGTAGTTGTGTTCTCAAGCATTTTCGGCATTGCTTTTAATAAGGCTTGCTCAGCGTAATACATGTCTTTTAACTGGTCAGCAAAAAATTTTTCGAGCAGCGAGCCTTGAGCCGACTGCTTTGAACTGCCATTATCATTTGAATGGAGAAAGGCAGTTGTTTTTCTTTTGCTGTTGGTTTTTCAACTTCTTGGCATATGTAATTTTTTTGAGTGTGAAGAAATTACCCGTTTTTCATTGATTGTTATTTTGAGATTTGCGCAACCGGCCACCAAAGCCTCGTCTTCCTGAAGAGCTGATGTATCCTGCATCATCATTCATCTCTTCGTTCTTATTTCCACCGGTTCTGTCGGAAGAAGTCCAGTTATAAGATTCCCTTGTATTTCTTGTTTGCTTGTCGCTTTGATTGTAGTCATTATTGCCCGTCCGTCTTTTTTTTGGTTGAGGCATTTCATTTTTTCCGCGATCTTGGTTTCTCCACATTGCCTGGGCATCGTTTTTACCAGCATTGCCCTGTTCCCTATTTCTTTTACCGCTTAGTTGTTCATATTCGTCGCTTCGTTTAATAAAATCATTTTCTTCTACATCGAAATCATCTTCGTAATTATCAGGTCGGCGAGCTTTGTTGCGGTTGGTTGAAGAGTGGCGAATGCTTAGGTCCCAGAATTTTTCTGGTTCCTGCTATTTTTCATTGCCATAAAATAATTTTTAAATGTTTCTAAAAGTGAAGCCGGAGATTTCAGCGCATAAAACATCCCTTGATGATTGCAAAAAAGTCAATTATTGCTTTTAACCTTCTACAGTATTTTTCTTTTGAATCCTTTCAACCTGCTGAATGAATTTATCAATGTTAGGATCGGCATACATGCCATAGGCATCTATTAGAGTACCGCGGGAGCCATCGTTGGTTTTTATAACATACAAAATTGCATTATCGCTCGGGTCGCTTAAACCTTCAAATCGATAAAAATTCACAATCTCCACTTCACCGGGCTGATAAATCTTTTCTGATTCCAGTGATTGAAGTCCTTCTTCCAGTATTTTGAAATTTTGCGTATAGCCATCTTTAATAGCTTTATTAAGGCAGGAGGTTAAAGATTGCAGATCTTCCATAACTAAGTTTTTGAAAGCAAAGCCGGCTGTTTCGCCGGCTTTGCTGCGAAATAAAGAAATCTATTTTTTGCTTCGCTCCAAATCACGATAGTGCTTAATGGTATCATGTGAGCTGCGTAATGCATCTTTCTCTTTTTGTATCAGCGTACGCACATCAACCGGAAGGTCGTCTGCTTTTAAAGCTGTATCATAGGCCTTTTGAGCAGCATCTTCACCCTACTCACACAATTCCAGCACCGATTGTCTTCCATGGCCGGTTATTGCTGATTTTAAGTCCATCCATACTCTGTAAATTTTTCCTAACTGCGTAGTATCTGAAGCAGGCTCTCCGCCAAGGCGGCGTAATTCATTGGTTAATTCCTGCCTGTAGTTACGGCTTTCATTAGCCATGCGATTGAAAACATTTTTCAAATCTGCATCTTCATCTTTGGTTTCTTTAACTGCTTTTTCATATCCTTCAATTCGATCGTTGTTGATCCGGATAAGATCATTCAGCACAGAAATTATTTTTTCATTTTCCATATGAAATGTTTTATCTGATGTCATTTAAAAATCATGCCTATTAAACAGTGTATGAATTGAAAACGGTTGTAGAAAAAATGCTCAAATACTTTTTGCAAAAAGGAGATAAAACCCCGTAGTTCTTTTGGTGCAGTTTGTATGGCATAATAATTAATGTGGTTTTAAAAATTAAGCTATGGCAAAATATTCAAAAGGTGCAGGAGACAAAGTTAAAAAAGCCATGCACGAAAAAAAAACGTGGCCAGTTAAAAAGCGGTCGCAGTGGTAAGAAAGTAACCAGCCGTAAACAGGCAATTGCTATCGGGTTATCTGAGGCGAGAGAAGCCGGCGAAAAAGTTCCCCGTAAAAAATCAAGTGGTAAAGGCCGGAGTTCTTCAGGCCGGGGTAAGTCTAAATCTTCCGGAAGAAAATCTTCTTCATCCAGTTCATCAGCAGGTGGCAGAAAAACTGCGGCACAAAAATCATCCGGCCGTTCTTCATCAGCTAAAAAAAGCAGCGGCAGAAAAAGCTCTGGTCGTTCTTCTGCACGCAAAAGCAGTGGTAGAAAATCAATCCACGGAAGAAAATGAAAAGGCCAGGCAACAAAAAAACCCGCCACGATTAAACGCAGCGGGGTAATTTTTTAAACGGTTGTTCTATGATTGCTGTTCAAAAAATTCTTCGTAACTCTTGAGCTTATTGTACAAAGTTTTTCTGTCAATATTTAAAACTTCGGCAGCTTTCTTTTTATTGAACTTTACTTCTTTCAACACACTCATAATTGTTTCATATTCAGCTTTGCTGGCAGCGCCTTTTAATCCTAACTCTTTTTTAATACCGGCCCTTCTTTTTTGGGTTGCTCCTGTTCTGCCGTTAAAGGGTTGGTGTTGATAATTTCCCAGGGGAGTGTTTTTGATGAAATCAAATCACCGGAAGTTAACAACACGGCACGGCGCACAACATTTCTAAACTCACGCAAATTACCGTTATCTTCCTCGATAATCACCTGACTGACGGGCATGGGGTTAACCTTGTTAATGACATTAAACAGGTTAACCCGTCTGCAAAAATATTGATGATTACTGCCCACGATAGCCCAGCGGACAGGAAAAAAGCAATGGAGCAGGGCGCCGATCAATTCATTTCAAAACCCTTTACAAAAGAAATTATTTTAAAGGCTTTGTATAATGCTTTGCCTTCTCATTTTGTAGAAAAATTTCTACACGCCTCCTAAAATGTTAATTGCAAAAACAGCCTCTCTGCGTAACACTAAACCGCTGGTGGAAAGTTTATTGTGAAAAAATTGCGTTGAATTAAGCCTTTAAATTTAGGATAACTTCAGTGCCCTTATTCACTTGGCTTGTAATGGCTATACCCCCCCATGGTTTAAAATAATATTTTGAACAAGGGTAAGGCCCAGCCCGGCTGCTCTTTCTTTTTTTGTAAAGAGGGCCTCGCAGGCATGCTGTAATGTTTCTTCATCCATGCCTCTGCCGTTATCAGCTATTTTGATTATGCAATAATCGTTTTGATAAACCAGTGTAATTTCTATTTTTCCCTATGTATCTATAGCCTGTACGGCATTTAAAAGAACCTGCTGAATAGCTTGCTGCAATTTGCTCTCGTCAGCATTTATCTCACAATTTGTATGCTGGTAGTTTTTAACCAACTCAATTCGTTTGTCAGCTACTGCAAACCGTATTTCTTCAATCACATCATCCAGTAAAACCACCGGGTTGATTTTTGAAAGAGATAACGCAGAAAATTTTGTAGCAGCCAGCAATTGCTTAAGCATGTCTTCAATTCAATTGGAGTTGCGTTTGACCATTTCCAACATCATCATCATTTCATCATTTTCACTTCCCAGCATTTTTAATTGCTCCGTTGCCAGCGAAATATTTGTAAGGGGGTTCCTGATTTCATGTGCAATGCGCCGGATAACCCGACTGGTTGATTCAAAATGCTGCAGCGTACCGGAATTTTTAAATTCTGTAAAAGCCTGTTGCAATCCGGCCAACTGTTGTTCCGGTTGTAGAGGTAAAGATTGTTTTGTAACATCACTCATGGCTCATAAATATGCTCAATTGCTTCTTTATATTTTTCCATCACTACTTTTCTTTTGAGGGAAAGTTTTGGTGTCATTTCTCCTGTGTCAACACTCCATTCCCGGGGCAGTAGTTCAAATTTTTTTACCTGCTCCACATGATTAAAATATTTATTAAAGCTTTCAACAATGTCCTTATACAATTCCAAAACTTTCGGATGCCTGATCAGTTCTTCATTGGTTGTGATGGGAACACCATTCTTCCTCGCCCAATCAGTTAAATTGGCAAATGAGGGTACAATAAGTGCACCAACAAATTTTCTTTCGGCACCTACCAGCATTACCTGTTCAATAAACGGAGATTCCTTTAGCTTGTTTTCAATGGGCAGCGGCGCAACATATTTACCTCCGCTTGTTTTAAATAATTCTTTTTTGCGGTCGGTAATTTTCAAAAACCTTCCTTCAACCATAGTTCCAATATCGCCTGTATAATACCATCCGTCTTTTATTGCTTCTTCAGTTAAATCAGGCCGTTTGTAATAACCCATCATAATGTTTGGTCCTTTGCAAAGTATTTCTCCGTCTTCAGCAATCTTTACTTCCACGCCTTCTATCACCGGGCCAACAGTCCCAAACATCCTGTCTTTTTCATTAAACCTGTTTACCGCAATCACCGGTGAGGTTTCTGTCAGCCCATATCCTTCCATAATAATAATTCCTGCGCCAGTAAAAATTCTGATCAACCTTACCTGGCAGGCTGCCCCACCGGTTACAATGCAGCGAATGTTATTTCCTAATGCCTCACGCCATTTTTTAAAAACAATTTTATTGGCAAGCTGCAATTGCAGGTTATACCATACTCCCTGGTTTTTGTTGATCTCAAATTTTTCTGCCAGCGAATGAGCCCAAAAAAATAATTTTCGTTTTATGCCGGTAAGCTCATTGCCTTTTTGCATAATCTTATCATACACTTTTTCCAGCAGGCGGGGTACGGTGGTGAACATATTTGGTTTTACTTCTTTCAAATTATCACCAATCGTATCCAAACTTTCAGCATAATAAATAGAGGTGCCTCTGAACAAATAGAGATAGGTTACCATTCTTTCAAAAATGTGATTCAGTGGCAGGAAGCTTAACGCTATCATCTTTTCTCCCGGAGGAAAACAAGGTGTGCAGGCAATAACGTTTGATAAAATATTTCGGTGAGAAAGCATAACCCCCTTGGGTTCGCCGGTGGTGCCTGATGTATAAATGATGGTTGCTAAATCTTCATAAGCAATTTTGGCGCTGATGTTTTTTACCTGCTGGTTTAATACCTCTGTTGAACGACTGATGATTTCTTTCCAGTGTTTTGCATTGGCCACGTGTTCAAAGGTGTAAATATCCTGCAGAGAGGGCACCCTGTCTTTAATGGCCAGCACTTTAAAAAATAGCTCCTCATCATTTACAATAACCAGCTTTACTTTTGCATCGTTCAAAATAAATTCAAGCTCATTAATGTTGATGGTTGGATAAATGGGAGTAAGCACAGCCCCAATTTGCTGAACCGCCAAATCAACCATTACCCACTCGGGACGATTTTTACTGATGAGAGCAATTTTATCCCGGCCTTCAATGCTCATATCATTTGGGCCAAGCCCCATGCTAAGCAACCCGGCACTTAAATCATCTACAATATTTTTTACCTGTTGTGTGCTGTATTTTTTCCACTGGCCACCTTCTTTTCCTGCCAGCATATCTTCCAATGGCTGTCGCTCAAGATGGTATTCAAGGCAATCAAACAATCGTTGTGGCTTGTCCATACATTTTGCTTTCAGATGGAACACAATTTATTGAAAATATAGCACAGGATAAGGCACAAGACAGAAGGTTATGCAACAAAGCCATGCAAAATGCAATGCGCTGGTATGAGAGATTAACTTTTAGCTGCTGCTATTTGTTATTCTGGTAATATTGCCCTGCAGGCATTTTAAAAATGCGGTTTGCCTGGAAAGCTGTGAAGTTTTTGTACTCGTCGTTATGGGTTTTTGTCCAGTTTTCGTAAGCCGACAAATTTTCAACTGCACCAAATAACCATTGGTCGTAGGCTGCAAACATGCCTTCCTGCAACAACTGCCGCTGATAATCGAATAATTTGAAGGGATATTTAGAATCATATTTATCAAACCAGTCTAAAATAAACCGGCTGCGGATCATGGTTAGTGTTTCTGTATTGATGCCTTTGCTTGCTAAATCAGACTGCCGTTGCATGCAGGTAAGAAAGGCTTTTTCAAATTCATTTTTATTTTTTTGCTGGCCGGCCAGCAAATCAGGTTCTGCAAACAATTTTTCTTTATAAGCCTGCAGCAACAATTGTTTCATGGCCACGCCACGTTCGGAGAGGCTTTCCATGTTCGCAAATATTTCTCCATACACCAGGCACCAAACTTTATCTTTTGTATAGAAATAATACAGCGCCGCGTTATAATAGTTTCCGGAAAAACCGGGATCAGCTTTTATACCTTTTTCCCACTGCTCAATAGCTGAGTAATCTTTTTTAGCCCAAAGCAGCTCGCCGTATTCACTGTATAAAGGGCCACTGTTAGGGAATTTTTTTAAAGCTTTTTTATACATCTTCTCTGCATCCTTCACTTCTTCCAAAGCTTTATACACATTGCCGGCAATTTGAAAGGTTACAACATCCGCATCATCCCGATCGGTCATTTTCTTTACTTCTTCCAATGCTTTGGTGTAATCTCTTTTGTAGTAGTAAGACATTACCAGGTCCTTTTGTATTTCCAGGTTGTCTTTATCAAGCTGCAAAGCCTTGTTTAAAATGATAATGGCATTATTAAAATCTCCCTGCCGCATAAAAGCCCTGGCGTTTTCATGCATGGTTTTAGGGGCATCCTGTGCAAAGGCTGAAAGGCTAAGGGTAAGGCTGAGAGCAAAAAACAATTTCTTCATAGTGCAAAATAATTAATTCAGACGCCTTGTTTACGGCGGCAGTTACAAAATAACAATTTCTTTAGCAGCGGCTACAGCAGGTGAGTGAGCAAACCATCTCTTAGCTTTGGTTCAAACCACGTAGATTTCGGCGGCATAACATTTCCGCTGTTTGCAATATCGAACAATTGTTGAATAGTTACAGGATGCAGGCTGAAAGCCACAGCCATTTCACCACTGTTCACTCTTTTCTCCAACTCTCCTAAACCACGAATGCCACCGACAAAATCAATTCGCTTATCTCTTCGCTGGTCTTTTATGTTTAAAATTTTATCCAGCACATTATTGGAAAGAATGGTAACATCCAGCACTCCAATCGGGTCGGTTGTAAATGTTCCGGGTTTTGCAACCAGTTTATACCATTGTTTATTTAAATACATGCCGAACTGGTGTAGCGCTGCAGGTGCAAAAGCCATGCTCAGTTTCTCTATTTCAAAGTCATTTTTTAGCTGAATTAAAAATTCATCAACGGTTAAGCCATTTAAATCCTTCACTACACGGTTGTAATCTAAAATAGCAAGCTGGCTGGCCGGAAATATTGTTGTTAAAAAAAATTTTGCATGCTCACTCTCCGGCAGTTGCTGGCTCACCTTAGCTGCTGATGCTGCACGGTGATGCCCATCGGCTATGTATGTGTTTGGAACTTTTGCTTTGAATAATTCGGTAATGGAATCAATTACATTTTGCCTGTCAATTACCCAAACGGTATGCTGTATGCCGTCGTTTGCAGTAAAATCATACACGGGTTTGTTGGTAGCCTTCCAGCCATTGATGAGAGCATTCACTTCCATTACATCCCGGTAAGCTAAAAACACATTGCCTGTTTGTGCTTTAATGGTCCGCATATGGTCAATGCGGTCTTTTTCTTTTTCAGGCCGGGTAAATTCATGCTTTTTAATAACGTCATTAAAATAATCTTCAACAGCAGAAACGCAAACCAAACCGGTTTGGCTTCTGCCATTCATTATTAACTGATAGATATAATAAGCCGGCTTTTCATCCTGAAATAAAATTTCCCGGGAGATAAAATGCTGAAGGTTTTCCTTTGCTTTTTCATATACCTCATTGCTATGGATATCCACAGTGGCAGGTAAATCAATTTCTGATTTAGTAACGTGAAGAAAAGAATGCGGATTGTTTTTAGCGTTTTCTCTTGCCTCTTCACTGTTTAATACATCATAAGGAGGTGAGGCAATTGCTGCAGCTAATTTAGGTTTCGGTCGTAATGCTTTAAAGGGTTTTATTACTGCCATTCTTTTAGATTTTATTTTCTATCTGCAAACCATTTCATCAGGTCGGTTAAAGCCTTCACACTTTCCAGCGGCAGTGCATTGTACATTGAAACACGGAAACCGCCCGCCAGACGATGACCTTTTATGCCAATCATTCCTTCCTGTTTGCATAATTCTAAAAATTCTTTTTCAAGCCGTTCATCTGCCATTACAAATACTGCGTTCATTTTGCTGCGGTCTTCTCTTGCTACTGTTCCTTTAAAAACCGGCAGGCTGTCAAGTGTATCATAAAACAACTTAGCTTTTTCATTATTTATTTTTTCAATTGCTGATACGCCCCCTTTATTTTTTAACCAACGCAAGGTGAGCAGGCAAACATAAATAGCAAACACCGGCGGTGTATTTAGTAATGAGTTTGCTTCAATATGGTTGCGGTAATCCATAATGGATGGAATAGCCCTCTTTATTTTCCCTAATAAATTTTTATTTACCACCACCAAACTGGTTCCGGCTGCACCAATATTCTTTTGTGCACCGGCATAAATCAAATCAAACTTGTTAAAATCAATCACCCGGCTCAGCACATCACTGCTCATATCTGCCACCAGCGGCACGCCGGTTTTATAAAACAAAGTAAGATCCTGCCACTGTGTTCCGTAAATGGTATTGTTGGTTGTAATGTGCAAATATTTTGCAGTCGGAGTCACCGACAATTCCTTTGGCAAGCAGCGGTAGCCTTGTTCTTTTGAGCTGCAGGCAATTTCTACATGACCAAACAACCTGGCTTCTTTAATGGCTTTTGCGGCCCACACACCAGTATCCGTGTAGGCTGCCAGTTCGTTTTCATCCAGCAAATTCATAGGCACCTGCATAAACTGCATAGTGGCACCGCCATGTAAAAATAAAACCTCGTGGTCATCATCAAGGTGCATTAATTCTTTTACAAGACCTCTGGCTTCTTCAATAACAGCTTTAAATGTTTCGGTGCGGTGGCCAATTTCTAAAATAGACAACCCGGTATTTGCATAATTGATAACTGCCCGGCTGGCTTCTTCAAAAACTTCCCGCGGCAAAATAGAAGGCCCTGCACCAAAATTGTGCTTTTGAACAATCATCTTAATCATGTTTCTGATGCTGAAATTTTCCAAAATTGGTTCATTAGAGGTGTAATTTTTTTGTTTTGCGGGGCCATATTTCATCTTTATAACAAACCTTTTTCTATGCAAAAATATTTTTCTCTGAAGCTGTTTCTCCTATTTAGCCTATTGATTTTTGCTTTAAAAGGATTTACACGAAATTACAACTGTGACTTCATTCTAGTATCTTATCCAAAAAGCTCTGTGGGAAAAGAGTGTTATTGCCAAAAAAATTTAAATGATTTCTCAACAATAATTATTTATAGAGAAAAAAGAAGATTGAGCTCTGCAGTTATAGCTAAGTTGGATTTGAATGGAAGAGTTCTTTATCTTGAAAACTCTGGTGTTGTAAGATTTGATATACAACCCGGAATGTATGATTTAAGGAATTTGAATAAACATTCGGAGAATTTTAGAAAATCAACACCATTTATTTTTGAGCCAGGTAAAAAATATTATATCAAATATTGCATGGATAGCCGATTAATTGGCGGAAGAGATTATTTTATTTTAGTTGATGAAGAGTGGGCCCATAAAGAAATTTATGAGATTGAAAAAAAGCATCAGGGGGAATGATTATCATGCTCCCGGCTTTTGATTCTCCCGTTTTTCCAGGCATTGTTTAACTCTTCGAATTCTTTTAAATCTGCTTCTGAAAATTCTTTGTTGCTGAGTTGTGTAAGGGCTGGCTCCCCGGCATTTACCCAGGCTGTGTACCAAAAGCTGGCAACAGCAAAAATGGCCTGCCGCATGCGGCGTTCAATCATTCCTTTCAGCATTTCATTATAAGCTTTGGTAAAAGCAGATGAATACTGGCGGATAGTAACGCCGTTTCTATTTTCAAAAGAAAATTTTTGATCGGGCGGAAATTTTGCAGTCAGCTCTCTTTCAAAACTCAACACGGTATCCGCAGCAGCAGCACTTTCTAAAACTTTTTGCCAGATAAATTCACCGGGATTTTTAATGTATTCAGCCTTGCCGATAAAAAAATCCCATTCTTTTTCAGCCAGCAATTCAGGCACACGGCTTTCCCAAAAACCATGTATGCCTTTTTGGTTGGTGAACTGACCATTGTGATTGCTGTTTGCATGCAGCGGCACATGTGCATCGGCAATGTAATGGCCCAGTTCAGCAGACAGCTTTAAAATCTTTGCCTGGTTTTTTTCTTTAAACGCATCAGTTAGTTTGTAAAGCATGGTTTGTATCCACCACGGTACAATACCATAGGCCTGCAACGTATCTTCTGAAAATTTTGCAACGGCATCGTTCCATTTCTCCGGCAATTCTGTAAACGGATATTTACCGTAATGATCTATATCTATAAAATGCCGCGGGCCTTCTTCTGCCACCGCATAGCGGCGCATGTCAGGGTCCACTGCATGCTCAGCAATAAAATCTGCATGGGGTTTATACAGCAACAACATTTGAGGAGGCAGCAGAAAAACAGCGTAGTTGTTTATTTTACGGTGGGCATAAAACCCCCAGCAAAAACATTTTTGAAAAACAAGTAAAGAGAAAGCAAAGAGGAATAATCTTTTCATGATTCAGGCTGTTACCTTTCGGTTTTTTCTTCCAGGTCTTCATCAAAATCAACCACGCCCCCGGTTACGGCATATTTCATGGCTTCTCCACTGGTAATGTGGTCAATCTTTCTAACCTTATTTCTGGGTAAGATATACAATTGCCCGGCAAAATTGTAAGCCTGTGGTACATATACACCCACATGATCTGCCCCCATTTCAAATTTTTTCATTTCCTGGTCAGTTAAAAAACCAATGATCCACACATCATCTGCAAAAACATTTATTAAAACCGCTTTGTCAAATTTTCGTTTATCGCCGGCAAAAGCTTCAAAAAAATCTTTGATGGATGTGTAAATGAACTTAATGCCCGGCGTTCTTTCTAAAAAATGATCAAACAAATTCAGTACACTGCCCATTAAGTAGTTAGAACTGATCCAGCCTACCAGGATTACAAAAACAATAATAATGGCAAAGCCAAGGCCGGGAATATCTACATAAGGCCTCAGAATATTGTCTACTTTATTAAACAGCCAGTACAGCAAATAGCCTGTAATAGTAATGGGCGCCAGCACTAAAATACCCTGTATAAAAAATTCAATGATAATGCGCCCAAACGACTTTGATTGGTTAGCCATGTTAGTGTTTTTGACAAAGGTAGCGCTGAAAAAAATGTTAGGGACGGCAAAATATTTACATGGAAACTTTGGTTACGTTGTAAGTTTCCATAGTTTTGCGGCGCGTATAACCACAAATCAGATGGAAGTAAAAGAGCGGATATTGGAAAGAGCACACAATCTGTTTATGCGGTATGGCATTCGTTCGGTATCAATGGATGACATAGCCGCCCAGTTGGGCATGAGTAAAAAAACGCTGTATCAATATTTTTCAGATAAAGATGAGCTGGTAGAAGGGGTGATCAGCCACAAAATTTCCTTCATGCAGCAAGAATGCACACATTGCCGCAAGCAGGCTAAAGATGCCGTGCAGGAAGTATTTTTTACCATGGAGAATATTGTTGAGCAATTACGCAATATGAATCCCATGGTGCTGTACGATATGGAGAAATTTCATTTTAAAGCTTACCAGAAATTTTTAGAACATAAGAATAAATTTTTACTCAGGATAATAGAAGAAAACATTTGTTGGGGAATAAAAGAAGAATTGTACAGGCCCGAAATAAATGTTGATGTGTTATCAAAATACAGGCTGAACTCTATGCTGATTGCATTTGACCAGCAGGTTTTTCCGGCAGGCAAATACAACCTGGCCGATGTAACTAAAGAAATTCTTGAACATTTTATTTACGGACTGGCGACGGTAAAAGGCCATAAGCTGATTCAGAAATATAAACTGCAATATCAAAATACTTAACCATGAAATTAAAGAAAAGAACAGGATGGATGATTGCTGCCCTGTGTGCTACAGCTACAACCGTTGCTCAGCAACCTGACACAGTGCTGCCCAAAAAATACGAGCTGACGGTGAAGGAAGCAGTAGACATCGCTTATCAAAATGTAGTTGAAATAAAAAATGCACAAATAGATTATAAATTACAGCAGGCTAAAAATAAAGAAATACTGGGCCAGGCTATGCCCCAGTTAAACGGCACTATTTCAGCCAATCACTATTTCCAGGTTCCAAAATTCCTTTTTCCCGATGCAACAACAACGGCTATTTATACAGTTTTAAAAAATGAAGGTATCCAGGGATCAAATGGCCCCATTACAGACGTACCTGATCCGGTACTGAGGCAGATCAGCTTTCAGCAGCCATGGAATTTAAGCATGGGTCCTGTAACAGTAACCCAATTGTTGTTTCAGCCCGATGTGTTTGTGGGCTTGCAGGCCAGGAAGACTGCATTGGAATACAACCAGGCTTTAATTGACCAGGCGAAGGAAAAAATAAAAGACTCTGTGTATAAAAGATATTATGCTATCCTCATCACGCAAAAGCAATTGCATTTTTTAGATGAAAATCTCACCCGGTTAAAAAAATTATACCGTGATGATTCTATCATGTACAAAAATGGTTTTGCTGAAAGGCTTGACCTTGACAAAGTGCAGGTACAGATAAACAATGTGATGAATACCCGCAACATTCTCCAAAGTGCATTGAATGTGTCTTACTCGGCTTTAAAATTTGCCCTGGGAGTTTCTCAAAAAGATACCGTTGTGCTAAAAGATGAATTAAGCATTGATTTGGTGAAGCAGAATCTACTGGATGAAAGTTTTCGCTATGAGGACAGGCCTGAAATAAGAACGCTGAACAAAGTGCAGCAACTGCAAAAGCTGGATATAAAACGTAACAAGCTGGGCGTATTACCAACAGTGGCACTGGCAGGTAATTACACAGTAAATGCAATGGGCGGAAAATTTTTTACCGACAAAGACACCCGATGGCTGCAAAGCTCTTATGTAGGGTTAAACATTAACGTACCCATTTTTTCAAGCTTTCAACGCAAATACAAAATCCAGCAATCAGAACTGGTGCTGCAAAAACTAAACAACACAATTGATAATGTGAAGCAGGCAATTGACTTTGAGCAGTCAATTACCAAAGAAAGTCTGAAGTCAGCACTTGCCAATCTTGATCTGCAGGAAAGAAATCTTGAACTGGCAGAAAGAGTTTACAATACAACCAAGAAAAAATTTGAGCAGGGCCTTGGCAGCAGCTTCGAAGTGTTGCAGGCAAACATAGATTATCAAACAGCGCAGGCCAATTATTTCTATGCACTGTATAACGTAGTAACAGCCAAAATCAGTTACCAATATTCATTAGGTAAACTTCAATAAACGCTATAAAAAATAAAAGATGAAACGCATTGCACCCTTGTTGATAGTTCTGGCCTTAACAGCGATTGGATGTGGCAAAGGAGCTAAAACCGAAAAAGCTGAAATAACTGAGAAAAAAACTGAGCTGACCAAACTCAGGAAGCAGCAAAAAGAAATCAACGATCAAATTGCAAAGCTGGAGGCTGAAATTAAAGCAGCCGATCCAACTGCCATTGTAAATGCAAAGCTGGTGTCAGTTGTTACGTTAGCCAACCAGGATTTTAACCACTACATCCAACTGCAGGGGCGGGTTGATGCACAAAACATTTCCTACGTTACACCACGTGGCGGTCCCGGCCAGGTAAAAGCCGTGTACGTAAAACAGGGAGATTTTGTAAAGAAAGGGCAGTTGTTGCTAAAGCTGGATGATGCCGTAATACTTCAAAATTTAAAGCAGTTGGAAACACAACTGGCTTACGCAAAAAATATTTATGAAAGGCAGAAAAATGTATGGGAGCAGGGCATTGGCACCGAAGTACAGTACATCACAGCAAAAAACAATGTAACACTCATTGAAAGACAAATAGCCACATTAAAAGAACAGTGGGATTTAAGCAATGTAAGAGCCGAAGTAAGTGGTGTAGCTGATGAAGTAAATATTCACGTAGGTGAAACATTTACGGGTTCACCTATGCAGGGTATAAAGATTGTAAACACCAGCAATTTGCGTGTGCTGGCCAACATTCCTGAAAACTATATTACCAGGGTAAGACAAGGTACACCGGTGCAGGTTGTAATCCCCGATTTCGACAATCGTATCATCAACTCAACCGTATCTGTTATTAGCCAGTCAATTGATCCTAATTCAAGAGGATTTATTGTAGAAGCAAGAATTAGCGGAACGGCAGGGCTGAAACCAAATCAAACTGCAATCATTAAAATTCTTGATTACACAGCTAAAAGCAGTATTGTTATTCCCATTAACTCTGTTCAAACTGATGAAAAAGGCCGGTATGTATATGTAATGGAAAAAAGAGGAAATAAAATGGTAGCTACAAAAAAATATGTACAGGTTGGTGAAGCATATGGTGAGATGACAGAAGTAAGAGCAGGATTAAACTCCGGCGATCAGCTCATTACCGAAGGCTATCAGAATTTATATGAAGGACAGGTTGTGGCAGTAGCTAATGCAGTTACCAAGCAATAAAAATTTTCTTCCGAAAATAAAACACCTGACAGAAACCAATCTTCAATCATTCTAACTGCCCTTTATCGGGTCTGGGGGTCATTATATGAAAGTCTTAGAAGGTATTCGCACAAAGTTTAAGGAATTTAAACCCACCAGTTGGGCTGTTGACAATACAACGGTGGTTTACATACTCGCCATACTCATTACACTCTATGGCTTAAACAAATTCAATACGCTGCCCAAAGAGAAGTTTCCTGATATTGTTGTGCCCACCATTTCAGTAGCTACAGTTTATGTGGGCAACTCACCAAAGGATATTGAAAATCTTGTTACCAGGCCCATTGAAAAGCAAATCAAATCTATCAGCGGTGCCAAGGTGAACAAAGTCACATCAATCTCCCAGCAGGATTTTTCACTCATTACAGTTGAATTTGAAACCGACGTAAAGACCGACATCGCCAAGCAAAAAGTGAAAGATGCAGTTGATAAAGCAAAGACTGATTTGCCAACTGATTTAACCACCCAGCCCGACGTGCAGGAGTTTGCTTTTAGCGAAATGCCCATCATGTACATTAACATCAGCGGCGATTACGACCCTGTAAAGCTGAAACAGTTTGCAGATAAAATGCAGGATCGCTTTGAAGAGCTGAAAGAAATAAGCCGTGCAGATATTGTTGGTGCACCGGAACGGGAAATACAGGTAAACGTGGATCCTTACAAAATGCAGGTGGCCCGATTGTCTTTTACAGATATTGAAAATGCGATCAGCCGTGAGAACCGTGACATTAGCGGCGGACAAATTGAGGTTGGTAATATGAAAAGAACCCTGCGTGTTAAGGGCCAGTTTAATTCTGCGCTTGACATGCAGAACATCGTGGTAAAAAACATTCAGGGTGCACCCATTTACCTGCGTGATATTGCTGAAATAAAAGATACCGTAAAAGAAAAAGAAAGTTATGCCCGGCTGGATGGAAAAAATGTAGTGACGATTAACATTGTAAAACGTGCCGGTGAAAACCTGATTGCCACTGCCAGCAAAGTAAAAGCCATTATTGATGAAATGCAGGTGAAGGGAGAAATTCCCGGCCCCGACCAGTTGAAGGTTGTAATTACCGGCGACCAGAGCAAGCAAACAAAAACTTCTTTTACAGACCTTGTAAATACCATTGTCATTGGTTTTATACTGGTGTTGCTGGTGCTTATGTTTTTTATGGGAGTAACCAATGCATTCTTTGTTGCATTAAGTGTTCCGTTAAGTGTGTTTGTGGCTTTTATGTTTTTACCGGTGGGAGATTTTATAGTGGGTACACCCATCACCCTGAATTTTATTGTACTCTTTGCATTGCTTTTTGGCCTGGGAATTATTGTAGATGATGCCATTGTTGTTATTGAAAACACTCACCGTATTTATAATAATGGCCGGGTGCCAATTGTACGATCAGCAAAAGAAGCCGCAGGCGAAATTTTTGTTCCGGTGCTGGCAGGTACATTAACTACGCTGGCTCCATTCTTTCCTCTATTGCTTTGGAAAGGGTTGATCGGAAAATTCATGATCTACCTGCCCACTATGCTTATTCTTACGCTGGCTGCTTCGCTAATTGTCGCTTTTATTTTCAACCCGGTGTTTGCAGTAAGCTTTATGAAGCCTGAAGGAAAAGAATTTGAAAGACCCAAAAAAGAATTGTTTAAGAAATGGTGGTTCTGGGGCTTTCTTGCATTTGGGCTGCTGTTTCACTTGGCTGGCTGGCATGGCCTGGCCAACTTTTTAATTCTTCTTTCATTGCTGGCTATTTTAAATGTGTTTGTGTTAAGAGATGTAATACACACTTTTCAGCATAACATCCTTCCCCGGTTAATGAATCGCTATGAAAATTTGCTGAGGTGGGCATTGCAGAAAAAAAGGCCGGTGTTATTGTTAATTGGTTTGTTTTTACTCTTTCCTGTTTCTGTTGGATTATTTATGGCAAGAACGCAGGGGCGGCAAACTTTTTTTCCAGTCGGTGATCCTCATTTTATTTATGTGTATTTAAAAATGCCCGTAGGCACAGATATTAAATACACCGACTCAATAACACAGGTGCTGGAGAAGAGAGTATATAAAGTATTGGGAGATGAGAAGCCCGGTGCACCCGGGTCAATTGTGGAAAGTGTAATTGCAAATGTGGCGGTGAGTGCAAACAACCCGAGAGATAACAACCGCAGTGTGCAACCAAATTTGGGAAGAGTGCAGGTATCATTTGTAGAGTTTGAAAAAAGACATGGCAAAAGCACAAGGCCTTACCTGGATGCCGTTCGTGAAGCAGTGAAAGGCATACCCGGTGCAGAAGTAACCGTTAACCAGGAAGATGCTGGCCCGCCAACAGAACCACCGGTGAACGTGGAAATAAGTGGTGATAATTATGAAAGCATTGCCCGTGTGGCAACTGATCTCAGGAATTATATTGACACCAATAAAGTTGAAGGCATTGAGCAATTGAACATGGATGTAGATGTAAACAATCCTGAAATTTCTATTACGGTTGAAAGGGAAAAAGCATTGATTGAAGGGGTTAGCACCGGCCAGGTTGGTATGGAAATAAGAACCGCAGTGTTTGGTAAAGAAGTGAGCAAGCTAAAGGATAATGAGGACGAATACAAAATTCAGCTGCGCTACAGTGATCTTGTAAGAAACAATATTACCGACCTGATGAACATGCGGATTACTTTCAGGGATTTTAATACTATGGCCATTAAGCAAATTCCGCTGAATGCCGTTGCAAAAATTGAATACACCAATACTTCCGGAGGTATTCGCCGCAAAAACATGAAGCGTACAATTCAGTTGCAGTCAAATGTGCTTAACCCAAACATGGTTGATAAAATAAATGCCGCACTGGCTGTAAAAATTGATGAGTTCAAATCGAAGTATACCATTCCGGCGGATGTAACCGTGAGGCAAACTGGCGTAAGTGAACAGCAAAAAGAAACAATGACTTTCCTCGGCCAGTCTTTATTGATAGCGTTGTTGCTGATCTTCTTGATTCTTGTTATGCAATTCAATTCACTCAGCAAGCCATTTATTGTATTAACCGAAATTTTCTTCTCCATCATTGGTGTGTTGTTAGGCTATGCAGTAACAGGAATGACGGTGGCAACCATTATGCTGGGAGTAGGGCTTGTTGGCCTTGCCGGCATTGTAATTAAGAATGGGATTTTATTGATAGAATTTACCGATGAGCTGCGCAGCCGCGGCATGCGTACGAGAGAAGCGGCTATACAGGCAGGTAAAATCCGCATTATTCCTGTATTGCTTACAGCATTGGCTACAATTTTAGGTTTAATACCACTTGCCATTGGTTTCAATATTGATTTTGTAGGATTGTTCAGGGAATTGAAGCCAGATATTTTCTTTGGTGGAGACAGCGTGGTGTTTTGGGGCCCCCTTTCCTGGACGATCATTTTCGGTCTCATCTTCGCCTTCTTCTTAACACTGGTAATGGTACCCAGTATGTATTTAATTGCTGAAAGGTTAAGAAGGCCAATGAGTAAGTTTTATGGAACCAAATTCATTGCACTGCTTGGCTTTTTAGGGCCTTTCTTCTTCATATTTGTTGGAATTATGTTTTTGGTAAGAAGGCTGCAGGGCAGGCCGGTGTGGATGGGAAAATTAAAGGCACCGCAAGCAACCTGATAGTTTTTTCAATATGAAAAACCCCGGAGAATGCCGGGGTTTTTCTTTTTACTGCCAACAAATGCCGAGGTTGGCTAATATTTTGATTGATGTTCAGGTAAATTTTTCCTTAACAAAAAAACGAAACAACTATGATAAGCAAACTAAAAATTTTTGTAACAGCCGCCGCAGGCTTTTTTGTAATGGCAGCCTGTAATAACTCCGGCTCAGACAAAGCAACAACAGATTCAGCAACTGTAACTACAGAAACTGAAAATGCAAACACAACAACTAACACTGAAACAGGCGATGTACAGGCACCTGAAAAAGTAAAAACCAGCTTTCAGTCAAAGTATGCATCTGCCAGCAATGTAAGGTGGAGTAAATATCAAAATGATGTGCCCATTGAATGGGATTGGGTTGGCTGGCCTAGGTTATCTGAAAGTGATTATGCCGTAAGATTTACTATGAATGGTTCCGACTACTGGGCATGGTATGATGCCAATGGTAACTGGATAGGCACGGTTTCTACCGCAGGCGGTTCTTCATTACCGGCGGCAGTTAATAAAACTTTACAGTCGCAATATGGTAAGTACACTGTTACTTCTGTACAAAAAGAAAATGATAAAGACAGAACGGCTTACGAAATTCAAATGGAAAATGGTTCAGACAAATTGAAATTGCTGGTAGACGAAAACGGAAAAATCATGAAGAAAAAAGGAAATGTAGCAGGGCAGGATATTAAGGAGAAGCCGGTAAGGATTGGCATTTAATTCAATCACTACATTATTCTTTGTACAGGCATCAATTACTTTTTTAAAATACACCGGGTAGCCGGGGCGAATGAGCAGTTGCCGGCCTGTTAGGTGATCAAGAATTGTGGTGTAAGGATTTTCAATTGCTTTTATCAATTGCTTAGTTGCTTTTTCTTCATCCATTTTTAATAACTGGTGCACCGAAACAATCATAAGGTCCACTTTTCTAAAATGGATTCATCATAATCCAATTCACCGGAAACCAGGATATCGCATTCAACACTTTCAAAAATCTTAAATGGCTTGAGAGTTTTGTTTAGGCGGTCAATTTCTGCTAATTGTTTTAAAAGCTTCTCTTCTTTCATGCCACCGGCATAGGGTGCATTTTTTGAATGATCGGCTATTACACAATAGGCAAATCTTTTTTTCTGCAGGCAGTCGCAAATTTTTCTAGGCTATCTATACCATTACTCCATGTGGTATGATTGTGCACGATTCCTTTAATATCTTTTTCGGTTATCAGTTACGGCATTTGTTTGCTAAACTCCCATTCAACTACGTCTTCTCTTAACTCAGGAACAATATAAGGCAATGCTGTCTGATGGTAGATAGATTCTTCCGACGGAAATTTTTTTTGATTTGGCAGGCGGGACAGAACTTTTTTTACATGAGCGTTATTGCCGGTGCGTAAAAAAAGTTCATAAGCAAATTACGGGGCCGAACAATGATCAATGATCACCGGAATTTCATCCAGCGTATGAGCTTTTGTTTGCTGTTGGGTGGTTGATTCTATCATCAGGAATTTGCGCAGCAGAGGCTCTTTCATTTTTTGGCTGATGTCGTCAGCAAAAATTTTAATGGCAATACCCCAGGGTTTTTCTCCTTCATAATAGTCCCAGCCAAAATGTTCTGCACACCCCCCTATGCGGCCTCTGCGCCCGCCCCCAGCCCCATCAGCCAGCCAAGCTTTTCATTTGTGATGCCGCCGGGGTCATGCACAAATCCATCGCTGTCTGAAGCAGTGATGGGGATGCCACCAAAAGCAATGGTTTTTTCAAGGGCATATTGGGCTACGTTACCACTGCCTGAAATAACTACTTTCTTACCACGGATGGTTTCGTTTTTTGTTTTCAGCATATCTTCTACAAAAAACAACAAACCATAACCAGTAGCTTCTGGCCGTACAAAACTGCCCCCATAGGCAAAGCCTTTGCCGGTAAGTATACCATTAAACTCATTGCGCAGGCGTTTAAACTGGCCAAACAAATAACCAATTTCTCTTGAGCCCACACCTACATCACCCACAGGTATGTCTGTATCCTTACCAATGTGG
>PSMD01000014.1:31417-53262 GCA_040289925.1 Chitinophagaceae bacterium
CTTCGTTATCCGATTTTTCTTTGGGATCAAAATCACTTCCTCCCTTGCCGCCACCCATGGGTAAAGTGGTCAAAGAGTTTTTAAATACCTGCTCAAAAGCAAGAAATTTCAAAGTATCAAGAGTTACATCTGCATGAAAGGGAAGACCGCCTTTATAGGGGCCGATAGCACTGTTCATTTGTACTCGATAGCCGCGGTTTACTTTGTAATTGCCTTCATCATCCATCTATGGCACACGGAAGATGATGATGCGTTGGGGTTCAATCATTCGTTCAAAAATAGCGGCCCGCTTGTATTCGGGGTGCTCTTCAATAAAAGGAATGTCTGCTAAAGCCACTTCATACACAGCCTGGTAAAATTCAGGCTGATGAGGATTACGCCTTTCGACCAATTGCATGAATTTGTCGACGGGGGTACGTTTTGTTACTATCATAAAACAAGTATTAATCGTTATAAAATCCGACATTCAAAGGGTAGGCATCGGGGAGGGGATAGTAACATTAAGTGTAAGAAGAAACTGCGGCCTGCAGAATGAGGAGCATCAGTTGCAATAATATTTTCAGTGGCAAATCATTTTACGGTGCAACGGACAATGGCGAAAAAGCCAGCGGCGATAAGGGTTTTACCCTGTAAAGATGTTCACGTATATGGAAAACTTCTTTGCTTATATATAACCAATACCACTATATTAGCACACTGTAAAAACGTTTTTACTAACTCAAAATTCTTCAACAATGGCAACAAAGAAAAAAGCCGCAAAAAAAGCAACCAAAAAAGCTGCAAAAAAAGCTCCTGCAAAAAAGGCCGCTAAAAAAGCTGCTCCAAAAAAGAAATCAGCAAGAAAACCAAACGCAGCATTTATGGCTCCTCTTCAACCCAGCGCAGCATTAGCTGAAGTTGTAGGTAATAAAGGAATGCCAAGAACTGAGATTGTGAAAAAAGTTTGGGATTATGTAAAGAAAAATAACCTGCAGGATAAAAAGAACCGCAGGATGATTAATGCTGATGGCAAATTAAGACCGCTGTTTGGCAAAGACCAGATCTCTATGTTTGAGCTGGCAAAAGTGATTAACAAACACGTTAAGTAATCTGAACTTCTCATGTAGTTAACCGGGCTTTAAAGGCCCGGTTTTTTATGCAATGCATGAAATGGTTTACATCATGCGGCTGTTACGCAACTCTGCCGTTAATTTAAAAATGGTAAAAAGATGATGCGCTTCGTGCAGCAGAAAAAAATTCAACCATTCTTTTAATGACAGGTTGCCGTATGCAGAATGTTTCCCTTTTTTATGAAGATCTGATGCGGTTAATGAATGAATGCCTGTTATCAACTCTCTGCGTGTGGTAATCAGGTCCTGCATAATTTCTCTTGTGGTTTTGGTACAGTTATCCGCAAACTCAGGATCAATATCTGGAGTGTATTGTTCAAATGCAGGATTATTTTCGGAAAGGATTTTACGGATGCGATTGATAAATAAATGCTGGTACACCGCCAGGTGAACAATGTTTTCAAATATTGACCATTTGCCGGTAATAACCGGCCGGCGAATTTGTTCATCCGATAAACCTTCAATGATCTCCAATAAAGATTTGTGCTGGTATTCCAGTCGTGTGGTTATGGATGTGGGTAATAGCATAGCAAAGTTTTAATTGCTACCCATCAAAGCTTGCATAAATATAGTCTTTCCAGAATAATTGCTGTATAAACAGGAAGTGAAGAACTAACAGGCAAAAAAATTATTGCCAAACCTTAGTGCCTTCCGAACAGTTCGAACAGATATCAATGTTTTTTCGGCCCTGCAAAATTTTTGATCGAAAGTTTTTGTATTCGCCGTTTGTCCAGATTTCTTTAAATGATTTTGATTTCAGGTCTCCCAGCTTGTGTTGAGCATCTTTATCAAAACAACAGGGTGCAACCAATCCATCCCAGGTAATTACCGGGTCGTGCCACAACCGCCAGCAATGATTGGCCAGCTTACCTTTAAATACATAACCGTTTTTAGTTTTCTTATAGCGGCTGTATTTATCAATAGTAGGAATTAACTGGTTAGGGTCTGTTTCATAGTCATACACCTGTGCTGTTTTAAACCATACATCATCCACCCCAATTTCATTGGCCAGTTTTTTTACATCTTCAATTTGATGCTGGTTGGGCTTCACCACCAAAAACTGCAATACAATAAAAGGAGTTTTACTTTCTAATTTTTTTTTCCACTGCACTACATTTTTAGTTCCTTCAATCACCTTGTGCAACTGGCCACCAACCCGGTAGTGCTGGTAAACTTCCTGTGTAGTACCGTCAATGGAAATGATCAGTCGGTCCAGGCCACTTTCAATGGTTCGTTTTGCATTCTCATTATTCAGGTAATGTGCATTGGTTGAAGTAGCGGTGTAAATTTTTTTTGACGATGCGTATTGCACCATCTCTAAAAATTCGGGATTTAAATAAGGCTCTCCCTGGAAATAAAAAACCAGGTAAAGAAGATCCTTATGAAGCTGATCAATGGTTTCCTTAAAAAAATTTCTTTGTAACATGCCTGTTGGGCGGGTAAAGGCCCGCAATCCACTCGGGCATTCGGGGCAGCGTAGATTGCATGATGTTGTTGGTTCAAAAGATATAGAAACCGGAAAACCCCACTGCACCGGCTTTTTGGTAAGACGGCTGATGTAATAGCTGGCCAGCACTTTTGAAGCATTCCAAAACCTGCGAAAGGTTAATTTGGATAACAGGTTTAAGGTATCTCGTCGGTTCCATCTCGGCATTGTGTAAAGGTAGTCAGCTTTTGTTTTTATAGCGGCTATTCATTTCTTCTTAATTTAATTGCTGTGAATTCTTTGCCGCCATACAAAATTTTTTCATTGGGAAGTTCTGCACTGGTTATTGATTTCGGAAATGTAATTAATGAAAAAATCAATCGGGTGGTTATTGCACTGTTTAAAAAAAATTCTCAGCAAAAATTTCCCGGCTTTAGTGAGGCAGTGCCGGCATACAGCCCCCCTGTGTGTTTTTATGATGCCGTAAAAATTTTGCAACAACAGAAATGCGGCCTTGCCATGGAATGGGTAAAAAACAAATTGAAAAGAGGATGGAAGAAATGGTGATGGATGAAAAGACAGAAGTGAACAGAATAAAAATTGTGTATTGCAATTTACCCGCTTTTATGCCGGTGCAAGAATTTATCTTGCTATAAAAGAAAAACTGGCTGTTGAAAAATGGCTAAACAGCTATGCAACAAACACAAAGGCCAAAGCAGGAGGTTATATAGGAAGAGGTCTTCAAAAAAATGATGAAATTTTTATTTAAAGAAACTTCCAGGTATTTTTTCCCGGGTAAAAAAGATTTCATGGTAATGCCATGGAAAGCTGCTGCACTAAATTATTCAACAGCAGCAGCATTTGCAGCAACTGCAAAATGCCTGTAAATTCAAGGTAGAAGAATTTTTTCATGCCTACTATTGATATTAATTGCGATTTGGGTGAAGGGGCAGGAACTGATGAACAGATCATGCCTTATATCAGCTCTGCTAACATTGCCTGTGGTTTTCATGCAGGTGATGAAAAAATGATGAATGAAACCATTCAGTTAGCCATCACGCATAAAGTGGCTATCGGGGCACATCCATCTTTTTTTGACCGAGATAATTTTGGAAGAACAGAAATGAATTTATTGCCTGATGACGTTTATGATTTAATTCTTTTGCAATTACGCCAGTTTGAAAAAATTGTCCGGCAACATGGTGCCTCGCTGCATCATGTTAAGCCGCATGGCGCGGCAGCAAGAAGTAGCCGCAGCTATTGCGAAAGCCGTAAAAGATTTCGATGAAGAATTGGTATTGGTAGGGCTTTGCAACAGCTTTTCTGTTATGCAGGCAAAAGCTGTGGAATTAAAAACCGCTTCTGAGGCTTTTGCAGACCGCAGCTACCAGGATGATGGAACTTTAACACCCCGCTCTCAGGCAAATGCGTTGATTGTTGATCAGGATAAAATGCTGCAGCAGGTTTTGCAGATCATCCTGCAAAAAACAGTTACAACTGTTTCAGGTAAAAACATTTCAATGCATGCAGATACCATTTGCATACATGGTGATGGGCCAAATGCGGTGGAATTTGCAAAAACCATTTATCACACCTTAAAGCAAAACAACATTGCCATTAAATCCTTCTGAAAGATCAGCCAGGTCTGTTGCTTTGGGTGCAGCGTTTTTAATGGCTACGTCAGCAATCGGCCCCGGCTTTTTAAATAATGCCAGCTTATTTACTCAACAGTTGCTAACCAATTTTGGGTTTGTAATCCTTGTTTCAATTGTTATTGATATTGGTACCCAACTTAACACTTGGAGAATTTTAACGTAAGTGAAAACAGGGCAAAGGATCTTGCCAACAAGCTACTGCCGGGCCTTGGAGTTTTTCTTTCTATACTAATTGCACTAATCAGTTAAACTCAGCAATAACGAAAGCTGCAGTTTCTGGTATTCTCATTACGTCTCTAATGAGGTACATTCTTTTCCTGGCTGCATTGGGGGTGGTGGTTGGGGGTAATCTGTTATCACAAAAAAATCCTGCAGCTTCTGTTTTTCAGATTGCCGGCGGTGAATTGGGCTATAAGTTTTTTGGTGTTGTTATGTGGTCGGCAGCCATCACATCGGTTATTGGGGCTTCCTATACTTCTGTTTCATTTTGGAAAACATTTCATCCTTTCTTAGAAAAAAACAGCCGCTGGTTGATTGCTGCATTTATTCTGTTTACAACAATAATTTTTTTGCTGATTAAACAAGCACCTTCTTCAATATTTGTTATTGCAGGGGTTATTAACGGATTGATTTTGCCGGTAACCTTAGCGGTTATCTGATTGCTGTTAACAAAAAGCAGTTAATACAAGGCTATGTACATCCGCCCTGGATGCAATGAATTGGCTGGGTTGTGGTAGCAATTATGAGTTGGATGGGGTGGCTAGCCATTCAGCAAACTATCTCTAAGCTTACTTAATAAGAAAGTTCCGCTATTGGTGGCTTCTCAAAACTTTGGAATTTATTTACAGCACTTTTACTCCCCATGCCTGGAAAACAACTTGCTTTTCGGAGCCTTTTATCTGGTCAATTTCTTTTTTGCTTTTGCCAGCATCTTCTGCATAATGTTTACGCTGCGCTTCAGAAATTTCTTTCACTTCAGCTTCGCCTTCTACAACAACCGCCATGCCTACCAAATTGGTGGGCATTAAAAAGCTGTGGTTTTTTGCACGAACCAGCATAGTGGTGCCATCTTTCTTTTCTAGCCTTATCCAGCAGCCTTCAGCCTGGCAAACTTCTTTTACTTTGCCGGTAATCTTTCCTTCAAATTTGTTGTCTTTCAAATTCGCTTCCAGTTTGTCAACTTGCAGGGCAGTTCCTTCATCAGACACTTTTCCATACATAACGCCTGGAGCAGCAGGGGTAATTTGAGCTTTTACAGTAACTGCCAGCAAAAACAGGGCTGAGGCAAAAAATACTTTCTTCATAAACAGATTTTAGAATTTCAAATATACACGCAAAATAGTAGAAAATACAACCAAGATGATTAGCTTTCTATGCTAAAATGATTAGCTTTGCGATGACCACCAATGTGAATTAAAAAATTATTTAAGGACAACGTAAAACCTAACTTTGAAACATTCTACTAAAAATACCAACATGGCAAACAATGCAAATACCGAAAAACTGAAAGCCCTGAAGCTTACCATTGATAAAATTGAAAAAGATTTCGGCAAGGGCAGTGTAATGATGATGAATGAAAAAGCCGAAGTACAACAGGAAGTGATTTCTACTGGCTCTATCGGGTTGGATACGGCTTTGGGAATCGGAGGTTTGCCCCGTGGCAGGGTGGTTGAGATTTACGGGCCTGAATCTTCCGGTAAAACAACCATTGCTACGCATGTAATTGCAGAGGCACAAAAGAAAGGTGGTATGTGTGCCATCATTGATGCGGAACATGCTTTTGATAGCTCCTACGCAAAAAAGTTAGGTGTAGATGTTGACAATCTTCTCATCTCTCAACCGGATTATGGCGAGCAGGCACTTGAAATTGCAGACCGTTTAATTCTTTCCGGCGCATTGGATGTGGTTGTAATTGACTCGGTGGCTGCCCTGGTGCCCAAAGGAGAATTGGAAGGTGAAATGGGCGATAGCAAAATGGGATTGCAGGCAAGATTAATGAGCCAGGCTTTAAGAAAGCTAACTGCTACCATTGCCAAAACAAATACCATTTGCATTTTTATAAACCAGTTGCGTGAAAAAATCGGGGTGATGTTTGGTAATCCTGAAACCACAACCGGCGGTAATGCTTTAAAGTTTTATGCATCGGTGCGTTTGGATATTCGGCGTATGGCACAAATAAAGGATGGTGAAGAAGCAATAGGCAACCGCGTAAAAGTAAAAGTGGTAAAAAATAAAGTAGCTCCTCCGTTCCGTTCTGCGGAGTTTGATATTGTATTTGGTGAAGGAATTTCAAAAACCGGTGAAATTTTAGACATGGGCGTAGAACTGGGAATTGTTCAAAAAAGCGGAAGTTGGTTTAGCTATAATAATGATAAGCTGGGCCAGGGCAGAGATGCTGTAAAACAACTTTTGATTGACAATCCTGAACTGGCAAATGAAATTGAAAAAAAGATTAGAGAGAAAATTAAAGAAATGCAGGCTGCCTGATAGCCGGAATTTTTAATTTTGACTGACGACGCTCCTTGCCATGTAAGCAGCGTTTTTTTTTATCAAAAGCAACGAAACATGGCAACAAGAAAACTTGAGCAACAAAAAAGAATTTTACTGGGCGGATGTAAAAACATTGCTGAGAGTAGCTGTTGCCTGCAATATTTTAATTGCCTGTAACCGGGCTACGGCCATTTTTTATTTACCTTTCCGCTGATATATGAAAATTATGAGGCTATTCTTCCGCATTATTCTGCTTACATCAAACGAAAGCTTTATTAAATGAAGGTGGTTCTTCGTTCATGGAAAAAATGTGATTAGAAAGCCCTGGCTGCAATTGCCAATAACAAAAAAATTTGGGATAATGTCAGGGATCGCCTCCCTCATCCGTATTCTGAAAAAGATGCAAAGGAATGGATAGCTCTTGTTCATCAACAAAAAACTGAAACCACTTTTTGTGTTGAGGCAGATGGGGAAGTGGCCGGCAGTATTGGTTTTATTTTAAAAGATGACGTTTATCGGAAAAACATAGAAATCGGCTATTTTATTGGCGAGCCATACTGGGAAAAGCTGGAGCCACTGAAGCCGTGAGGCAATTGGTTAACCATATCTCCACACAATTTGATGTTGTTCGGATTTATGTAGAGGTATTTGCATACAATAAGGCTTCTATGCGGGTGTTGGAAAAGAATGGATTTCATCTGGAGTCTATTCGAAAAAAAGCTGTTTTTAAAAATAATTGCCTGTATGATGATTGTGTTTGGGTGAAACTGGTAAACACATAATCGCCTCTGGCCTTTTTTTTGTTGAACATACTGTGCAGATAACACAAGCTGCCGGATGCTGTGCTTACTCTAAAAAAATATTTCATCAGGGGCCTTGTCTTTATTGCTGCACTCTTTGTTCTTATCTGGTTTTTATTCTGTGGCTATATCACCATCAACAAAAACAACCTGATTGAGAAAATAAAAACTGCGCTGGCCAGGCAGGTAAAAGGCGAAGTGCTGGTTGGCGACCTTCAGCCGGATTTTATAAATTCCTTCCCATTCTTCTCTGTGCGGTTAAAAAATGTGGAAATTCGTGATTCTTTATGGCAGCAACATCACAAAAGTTTTTTGAAGGCGGAAGAACTCTTCATACGGCTGGATAGCTGGAAGCTTTTATCTCTAAAAGTGCAGGCTCAAAAAATTATTGTTGAAAATGGCCTTATTTATTTTTATGTAGATGAAGCAGGCCGGAAAAACCTGGTCACCACATCGGGTAGCGATAGTACAAAAAGAAATCCTGATTTACCCCGCATTGTTTTAAAAAATGTAAGAGCAATTTACCAGGACATAAGCAAAAACAAGTTTGACGATATTTATTTTAAGGCGCTTGTTTGCAAAGCATCAGGTAGCAGGAATAATAAGTTTTCGTTTGACATGCATGGAATGGTTCATGCTCTTGGATTTAATATTCTACAGGGTAGCTACCTGAGAGAAAAAAAATTGAGTGGACATTTAACTCTCACGTGGGATGATTCTATACTGACTTTAAAAAAATCAACCTTAAGAATAGATGGTCATCCATTTCAATTAGCGGGGGAATTTCTTTTTACAAGAAATCCGCACTTTTCCCTGCATATAAACACAAGTAGTATTGAATTACCTGTGGCCGCTTCACTTCTTCAAAAAAGAACTGAGGAGAAAATGAGTAAATTTTCATTGCAGGGTAAGCTGGATATTGCCGCACACATCAACGGTCCAATGGTGTATAAGCAACAACCAATGGTTATTGTTGACTTCACCTTAAAGAAAGGAAATATTCGAACTCCATCAGCAGATTTTACAAAATGCAGCTTTAATGGCCGGTTTATAAATGAAGTGGACAAGAATAAGTCACGGCTGGATGAAAATTCAGAAATCGAAATACAGCAATTTAAAGGCTACTGGGAAAATATTTTTGTGACATCGAATAAAATAACGGTTAGCAATCTGATTGACCCGGTTGTAGCAGCAGATATTCATTCCAACTTTCAGCTTTCACATTTAAATGAGCTTACAGGCAGTAAGACCGTCCAGTTTATGAGAGGAGAGGGCAAATGCGATTTACTGTATTGTTGCTCATTGTTGCATCCGGATTCAATACCCCCAACAGCAAATGGTGAAATAATGATCAGCCAGGCAGAAATAAAATATTTGCCAAGAAATCTTTCCCTGTCTCGCTGTAATGGAAAAATCAGCCTGAGAGGGCAAGACCTTTTAATTGAAGAGCTAAATGGCTATGCCGGCAAAACCGAATTGCAAATGAATGGGGCTGTAAACAATCTTCTTAGTTTATTAAACAAGGCACCGGAAATGCTTACACTACTCTGGAATGTTTATACGCCTGAATTAAACCTGGAAGATTTTCTTTCCTACATTAAAAAACCATCTGCAAAATCAATCGCCAAAGCTTCAAAACAAAGCAAGCTGTTTCGCATTGCTGATAAAGTTGACCGCATATTGAAAAACGGAACGGCCGAATTAACCGTGAGAGCCGGCAAATTTTTATACAAAAAAGTACAGGCCACCAATTTGAATGCCTCCATTTCTCTTTTACAAAATCAAGTACGTGCCAACCGTGTTTCTATGCAGCATGCCGGCGGCTTCATTACTTTTAGCGGAACTTTATCTGACGGACCGGGTTATAACATATTGTCCGCAAAAGCAGATTTACAGTCGGTAAATATTCCGCAATTATTTACATCTTTCAACAATTTTGGGCAGGATGCCATTACCGCACAAAATATGCGGGGCATCATTTCAGCAAATATTTCTTTGCAGGCAGCTTTAACTGATAAAACAGAAATATTACCAGGTAGCCTGAATTCTGTTGTTGATTTTTCAATTACCAATGGGCAGCTTATTGCATTTGAACCGGTGATGAAGATTTCTGAAACCGCTTTTAAAAAAAGAGATTTTTCTGATATTCGGTTTGCGCAGTTGAAAAACAAATTATTTATCAGGGGCTCAGCCATCAGCATTCCTACTATGGAAATCCGTTCGAATGTGCTGGCACTTTTTGTTGAAGGCATTTATGATACCAGGCACGGCACGGATATGAGCATTCGTGTGCCGGTGAGCAATATTAACAAACCCGACGAGGGTGCTGTTCTGAAAAATAAAGGCAAAGCCGGTTTAAGCATTCACCTTCGTGCTAAAACAGAAAGTGGAAAATTAAAAGTAAGTTGGGATCCGCTGCACAAAGCCAGCAAACAGTACAAAACAAAAAAGCAGGAGAAGAATTAATATTTTTGCAGGTTTATTATGCCTTTTAAACTCCATGCACCTTTTGCGCCGGCTGGTGACCAACCCGAAGCAATCCGGCAGTTGAGCGAAGGAATATTGGAAGGAGAAAAGCACCAGATTCTTTTAGGTGTTACCGGCAGCGGAAAAACATTTACCATTGCCAACGTCATTCAAAATGTGCAACGGCCTACGCTTGTCCTTACACACAACAAAACACTGGTAGCTCAGTTGTATGGGGAGTTCAAACAATTTTTTCCTGAAAACGCAGTAGGCTATTTCGTTTCTTATTACGACTACTATCAGCCCGAGGCATATTTGCCTTCGAGTGATGTCTATATCGAAAAAGATCTGTCCATTAATGAAGAACTTGACAAACTGCGGCTACAGGCTACTGCAGAACTGTTAAGCGGAAGAAGAGATATTATCATCGTGGCTTCGGTAAGTTGTATTTATGGCATTGGTAACCCTACCGATTTTGAAAATGGCATTATACGTATCAACCGGAATGAAACTATCTCACGACAGGGCTTTTTGCATTCACTGGTCAATTCTCTTTATACCAGAACAACGGTTGATTTTAAGAGAGGTACTTACCGTGTAAAAGGAGATACTGTTGAAATCAATCTTCCTTATGTTGACTACGGCTACCGCATAATTTTCTTTGGAGATGAAATTGAGGAAATAGAGAGTTTTGATGTGGTAACTGGCAAACGGATGGGAAGCATGCAGAATGCTGCTATTTTTCCCGCAAATCTTTACCTGGCCCCAAAAGATATGCTGCAGCAAATTATTTATGAGATACAGGATGAGATGCAGGCACAGGTAGAGTATTTCAAAAAAGAGGGAAAATATATAGAAGCACAGCGGTTGAAAGAAAGAGTAGAGTACGACCTGGAGATGATTCGTGAATTGGGTTATTGCAATGGTATTGAAAACTATTCCAGATTTTTTGATAGAAGAAGACCGGGAACAAGACCGTTTTGCCTGCTCGATTATTTCCCGAAAGATTTTTTGTGTGTAATTGATGAAAGCCACCAAACTATTCCGCAGGTAAGTGGTATGTATGGTGGTGACAGAAGCAGAAAGCTGATTTTGGTTGACTACGGTTTTCGCCTTCCTTCAGCTCTTGATAACCGGCCACTGAATTTTCATGAGTTTGAAAACATGCTGAACCAGGTAATTTATGTTTCGGCTACGCCTGATGATTATGAATTGGAAAAAACAGGCGGTGTGGTCGTAGAGCAGGTGGTTCGACCGACAGGCTTGTTAGATCCACCAATTGAAATAAGACCAAGCGTAAACCAGATTGATGATTTGCTGGACGAAATTGATAAGAGAGTTAAAAAAGGTGACAGGGTTTTGGTAACTACACTTACCAAACGTATGGCCGAAGAAATGGACAAATATCTTCACCGCATCAACATCAAATCAAAATACATTCACAGTGAGATACACACTCTCGACCGGGTTGAGATATTACGGCAACTTCGTCTGGGTGAAATTGATGTGCTGGTAGGAGTGAATTTGTTGCGGGAAGGCCTGGACCTGCCGGAAGTTTCATTAGTAGCCATCTTAGACGCAGACAAGGAAGGATTTTTAAGAAATGAAAAATCGCTGACGCAAACAGCTGGCCGTGCTGCACGTAACGTTGATGGGCTGGTAATTTTTTATGCAGACACTATTACTGAAAGCATGCAAAAAACGATTGATGAAACCAACCGGCGGCGTGAAAAACAAATTGCTTACAATATTGAACAGGGCATTACTCCACGAACAGTGACCAAATCAAGAGAGCAGGTGTTTGCACAAACCTCGGTGTTAGATATTAAAGGGTACGACCCGGATAATCCTTATGTTATTCAGCCAGATGAAGACATTGTAACCGCAGCCGCAGAAGAGCAGGAAATTTATACCACTATTTCACAAATGGAAAAGGCCATTGCCAAAAAGAAAAAAGAAATGGAAAAAGCCGCTCGTAACCTTGATTTTATGGAAGCTGCCCGCCTGCGTGATGAAATGTTTGCCTTGCAAAAAAAAATGGAACAGATGAAGAAATAAAGTCGCCTTACTTTAAACTCGTAGAATTACTAAATTCTCTTTAGGGTTTATCCTCAATTTTATCATTTTCCATTATTTGTTTCTTGCCTGTCAGCAATGAGCCTTCTATTTTAGATGTCTGAAGTCATTCATCCTATTGTAAAACCGAAAATCCAATTCGTATGAAACGTCGAATTCGTAAGATCGTAAATTTCTTTTCGTTCAATCTTTTGTTCTTTGCTCTTTACCTGAATTTTATTCATAAAGACAAAGCCTTCACTCAGCCAGTTCCCGTACAAACTAATGCGGCAGTTGTAAATGCAGTTCCTCAGCAGGAAAATGCCAGCAGTAAAACTTCTGCAACGGTTCTGAATGTGAATAATACGGAAGCAAAGGCTAACCAGGAAGCATTAAAGCTTTCAATCAACTAAAGTCTACTAAGCAAAGCAGTTAGTTATAAAACCACTACCCCGGATTCTTCTGGGGTTTTCGGCTTTCTGAAAATCTTCACAGAGAAATTGTTAATAGCATTTTACGGTATTTACCCAGTAGCTAATTAACTGATTAAGCCATTAACTTCGCCGGATGGGTAAAAAACTCTTCCTTCTTGATGCAATGGCTCTTATTTTCCGAGCCTATTATGCTCTTATCCGAAACCCCCGCTTAACATCCAAAGGCAAAAACACAAATGCACAGTTTGGCTTTACAAATACCCTGGTTGATTTAATTAATAACCAAAAGCCATCGCACATGGCTGTGTGTTTTGATACCGCTGCTCCCACTGAACGCCACACCGATTTTGAAGAATACAAAGCCCATCGGCAGGAAGCCCCGGAAGATATTCTCTCTGCTATTCCTGATATAAAAAGAATAATTACTGGTTTCAATATCCCCTGCGTTGAATTGGATGGCTACGAAGCTGACGACGTTATTGGCACTCTTAGTAAACAAGCCGCCGCTGCAGGCTATGAAGTGTTTATGGTTACGACGGATAAAGATTACGGCCAGCTTGTTTCTGATAAAATAAAAATTTATAAGCCCGGTTACCAGGGAGGTGAGGTTGAAATTCTTGGGCCGAAAGAAGTTTGTGAAAAATGGTTTATTCAATCGGTTGACCAGGTAATTGATATACTGGGATTGATGGGTGATGCCGTAGACAATATTCCTGGTATTGCAGGGATAGGGCAAAAAACTGCTTGCAAGCTGCTCACTGAATATGGTACGCTGGAAAATGTTCTGGAGAATGCTGACAAGATTAAAGGAGCATTGGGAGAAAAAATTAAGAAAGGAAAAGAATCAGCGCTGCTTTCAAAAAAATTGGCTACGATTATTACCAGCGTACCGGTTGAATTTCATGAAGAAGATTTTCGGTTAAAAGATTGGAATAAAGAAAAGCTCACTGAAGTTTTTATAGAGCTGGAATTTAAAACCATTGGCCGCCGAATTTTAGGAGAAAGCTTTGCCCCTTCACCGGCACCGGTTGGGGTGCAAACGGATCTGTTCGGAAATGCTGTTCCGCAAAAAGAAACTAAACCTGCAAAAGCAGAAGCTGCAACAGAAGAAGTGATTGAAGAAATAACAGAAGCCGTTTTAAAAGTTGATAAGAACATACATAACTGCCCGCATGACTATAAAGTAGTGGATGGTGATGAAGCGATTCAACAACTGGTGGATGAGCTGATGCAGCAGCCTGAAATTTGTTTGGATACAGAAACAACAGGTATTGATGCGAATGATGCAGAATTGGTAGGGCTTAGTTTTTCTTATAAAGCTTGCGAAGGATATTACGTGCCCTGCCCCGAAGATCAAAATCGTACCAAGCAAATTCTTTCTCATTTTGAAAAGTTATTTGCAGACGAAAGCAAAATTTGGGTTGGTCAAAACCTGAAGTATGATTTGCTGATGCTGAAATGGTATGGGTACGAATTGAAAGGAAATATTTTTGATACTATGCTGGCTCATTATTTGGTAGAGCCGGACGGCAAGCGCAGCATGGATATGATGAGTGCAAAATATCTTGGTTACGAACCTGTCCATATTGAAGAACTGATTGGTAAAAAGGGCAAAGCACAGGGCAATATGCGTGATGTTGAAATCGAAAAAATAAAAGAATATGCGGTGGAAGATGCAGACATCACCCTGCAATTGAAAAATGTATTTGTGCCGCTGCTAAAAAAATATGAAGTGGAAAAAGTTTTCAACGAAGTTGAAAACCCGCTGGTGAAGGTGTTAACGGAAATGGAATTTGAAGGAGTGAAGATTGATGAAGATTTTTTAAAGCAATATTCAAAAGAATTAGAAGAAGAAGCAAAGAGAAGTGAGGAGGCGGTTTATCAGCAGGCAGGCGTTCGTTTTAATTTATCATCTCCACGCCAGCTTGGTGAAGTGTTGTTTGAAAAACTTTGCCTGGATCCCAAAGCCAAAAAAACAAAAACAGGTCAGTATGCTACCGGCGAGGATGTGCTGGTGAAGCTGGCGAACAAAAATCAAATCTGCATTGATATTTTGGCTTACCGGGAATACACCAAGCTAAAATCAACTTATGTAGATGCGCTGCCTCAACTGATCAATAAAAAAACCGGAAGAGTGCATACTACTTACGGGCAGGCAGTTGCTGTAACAGGCAGGCTGGCCAGCAATAATCCCAATCTTCAAAACATACCGATAAGAACTGACAGAGGAAAAGAAATACGGCGGGCATTTATTCCAAGAGATGAAAATCACATTATTCTCAGTGCAGATTATTCGCAAATTGAATTAAGAATTGTAGCAGCCATCAGCGGGGACAAAAACATGTGTGATGCTTTTAAGCAAAACAAAGACATTCACACAGCCACTGCTGCAAAAGTTTACAATGTTGATGAAAGCGAAGTGACCAAAGAAATGCGTTACAAAGCTAAGAGTGTAAACTTTGGAATTATTTACGGCCAGGGAGCATTTGGCCTGGCGGATAACCTCGGTATTTCCCGCACGGAGGCAAAAGCTATCATTGATAACTACAAAAAAGAATTTGCCGGCATTACTAAGTACATGGATGATACCATCAACTTTGCCCGTGAGCATGGTTATGTGCAGACTTTAATGGGAAGAAAGCGTTGGCTCCGCGATATAAACTCCGCCAACTTTACTGTACGGAGTTTTGCAGAGCGAAATGCTATTAATTCTCCAATACAGGGCACCGCTGCAGATATGATTAAGCTGGCCATGATAAAACTGCACAGAGTTTTGAAAGAAAAAAAATTCCGTTCAAAAATGATTATGCAGGTGCATGATGAACTGGTCTTTGATACCATTAAGGAAGAAGCTGATGAACTTAAGCAGGTAATTGTTGAATGTATGCAAACTGCTATGCCGTTGCCAAATGAAGTGCCGGTAATTGTAGAAGTCGGGGCAGGAAATAATTGGCTGGAAGCCCATTAGCATCTTGGCAGCATTGGGATAATTATACCTTGACTCCCCCCAAAATCTTTATTATGAGAAAAATATTCTTGACCGTGGCCTGCATGCTGGCTATTGCATGCACAAACCTCTATGACCAAACCGAAGCAGAAATGAAGGCATGGATGGAATACATGACCCCCGGCGAAATGCATAAACTGCTTGCCAAAGCGGTTGACAGCTGGCAAGGAAAGATTAGTATGTGGATAAAACCAAATGCACAACCCATGCAAAGCGTAGAAACAGCCGACTTTAAAATGGAAATGGACGGCCGTTACCAAATTGGAAACTTTACCGGTAATTTTATGGGTATGCTTTTTAATGGATTGGGAATTGTTGCTTTTGACAATGCAAAAAAGTTTTCATCAGCACATGGATTGATAATATGGGCACAAGGGGTTATGACGCTGAAAGGCACTTACGATGCCGCCACCAAATCCCTAAACATGAAAGGTAAAATGGTTGACCCCACCACCGGCAAAGATGTGAATGTAAGAGAGGTGATGAAGTTTATTGATGAAAATACACAGATCATGGAAATGTATGACCCAGATCCAAAAACAGGCAAAGAGTATAAGTTCATGGAAATCGTCTATACATGCAAACAGGCCTGATAGCATATCCCGGAAAATTCTGAACTCTTCAGGAGCAAAATAAAAACGATACAGTACCGTCTCAAAACTCTTGAGGCGGTTTTTTTGTCATTGTTATTTGGGGCACTCGCCTTTGGTCCAGCTTTTCACTCCCTCGCAGCCTGCTTCACAGGCATTCCCATAAGTTTTATTATCACATCCGCACACAGGATCATATTGTTGCGTGCAAATACAATCGGTTTTTGCCTGTCCTTTGCAATCACTTTCTTTTTTACAACTTGCTGATTGTACAATAGTGGCCAATGCAAAAAGAATAAAGAAGTTTTTCATGTTCTATGGTTTTATTGGGTAAAAATTTGGTTGAATGAGAGCCAGTTGTTTGTTCCCAGAATTTTCACATGCCCGGTTACCTGCCAGGTATCCGTTTCAACTTTCACGCCTGAAATGTTGCCCGCTGTAACAGGCAAAAAAGAAGAAGGCGGGCAAAAACATAATCTTGCGTAGTAAGTTTTGGCAGTACTTAATTCGGCATTTGAAAAACTGAAGCTGGTTGCCGTTGCCGGAACCCGGAAAAGCAATTGGTCAATATAATCCCCGTCAGAAGCAGCGGCACAAATATTATAATGATGCCAGTAGTTGAAAACCGTGTGGCTGCCCGCAACTATTTCCACAGTTACAACGCCTGCGTTGTTCACCGTGTCAATGGCAGAGTTCGAAAATATTCTTGCTATCTCTTTGCCGCAATTACCATCACCGCTTTTTTTGCAGGCAACTGCCACCAGTACAATAGCCAAAACAAAACCTGTTCTCATTTTTTTTAATTGACAAATGCCGCAGATTTAACGCTGCTTAATTTGGTTAGATAAACCGCTTGCACATAATTTCGCCTACCTAACATTTTACATATGACCAAGCTTCAAAATTATATTACCGGCAACAAGCTTCAAAATTATATTACCGGCAAATGGATTAATGGGGATGGCGAAGGCCAGCCCTTATATGATGCTGTTACCGGAGAAGAGATTGCCCGTGCCTCTACTGAAGGTCTTGACTTTGCATCGGTTTTAAATTATGCAAGAGAAGTGGGCAATCCTGCTTTGCGCAAACTTAGTTTTCATGAGCGGGGAAGAATGCTGAAGGCTTTGGCTTTGTATCTCAATGAAAGAAAAGAAAAATTTTACCAGGTTAGTTATAAAACCGGCGCAACAAAAGCCGATAGCTGGATAGATATTGAAGGAGGATTCGGAAATCTTTTCAGCAATGCATCGCTGCGCAGAAAATTTCCTGACCTGCCTTATTGCACTGATGGTGATCCGGTAAACCTAAGCAAAACCGGAACCTTTATGGGCCATCATATTTTGGTTCCCAAAGAAGGAGCAGCCATTCATATCAACGCATTTAATTTTCCGGTGTGGGGCATGCTTGAAAAATGCGCAGTCAACTGGCTGGCCGGAGTGCCTGCTGTTGTAAAACCTGCAACTATTACTTCTTTTTTAACGGAGGCGGTGGTTAAAGAAATAATTGCCTCAGGCATTTTACCCGAAGGGGCATTGCAACTCATTTGCGGCAGTGCCGGCGATTTACTGGACCATGTAACAGCGCAGGATGTGGTCACTTTCACCGGCTCAAAATCTACCGGGTTAAAATTGCGTTCGCATCCAAAAATTTTGAGCGAATCAGTTCCTTTTAATATGGAAGCCGATTCGCTAAATGCAATAGTGCTTGGTGAAGATGTAGAACCAACAATGTCTGAGTGGGATATTTTTATTAAAGAAGTAAGAAAGGAAATGACGGTAAAGGCCGGTCAAAAATGTACAGCGGTACGTCGCATTTTTGTGCCTGAAAATAAAATGGAGGATGTGTGGAAGGCCATTGCAAAATCCCTTCAGCAAACTACCATTGGTAACCCGTTGAATGAAAAAGTAAGAATGGGAGCATTGGCAGGTAAACAACAACGGGAAGAAGTGAAGCAACAGGTGCAAAAGCTGCTGGCATCTTCACAAATTATTTATGGCAGTTTAGATAGTGTTGAAGTAATTGATGCAGATCCGCAGAACGGTGCGTTTCTTTCTCCGTTGTTATTGTTGAATGAAAAACCTTTTGTTGCTGAAGCCGTGCACGAGGTAGAAGCATTTGGACCGGTAAGCACTATTATGCCTTATAAAAATTTAGATGAAGCCATTGCACTCAGTAAAAAGGGAAAAGGCTCGCTATGCAGCACCATTATTACTGCCAATAATAAAATTGCCACTGAATATGTTGTTGGTGCTGGCACCTGGCATGGGAGAATGTTGGTGTTGAATGCAGAGTGTGCAAAGGAAAGCACCGGCCATGGTTCGCCATTACCGATGCTGATTCATGGCGGCCCGGGCCGTGCCGGTGGTGGTGAGGAAATGGGTGGTGTAAGGGGAGTAAAGCATTACATGCAAAGAGTAGCGATCCAGGGAAGCCCCACTTCCATTACTGCCATCACAAAAACTTTTCAGCAAAATGCAAAAGGGTTTAGTGATGGTATTCATCCTTTCAAAAAATATTATGAACAATTGCAGGTGGGCGACCAGATCATTACTACAAAAAGAAAAATAACTTCAGAAGACATTGATGCCTTTGCCGATTTAAGCGGTGATCATTTCTATGCACATTTAAAAGAAACAGATTTTGCAGGAACGATGTTTGAAAAGCAGGTGGCACATGGTTATTTTATTATGAGTGCGGCGGCTGGCTTATTTGTAGATAGTTGGGAAAAAAACCCGGTGTTGCTGAATTATGGCATAGATGAATTAAGATTTACCAAACCCGTTTATGCGGGTGCAGAAATGTATGTGAGGTTTACCTGCAAAGAAAAAGTTCCGCAGGATGCCAAAGATGAAAATGATATTCCCAAAGGAATTGTAAAATGGCTGGTAGAAATGTTTGATGAAACCGACGAAGCAGTTGGCATTGCCACCATTTTGACGATGGTGAGGAAGAGAGAGGACTGATCAATTGATAGGAATACTTAAATAATTAATTTTATGCTGTGGATGATTTAAAAGTTTTAAAAAATGAGTTGCAAACTATCATTAAAGGAGAGAGCATACCAGGCGAAAGCAATCTTATCCAGTCAGCCAAAGCTTACCTTAAAAATTATACAGGAGCAAATAGCGAAAGTCAAAGCTCAAAGCTTAACCGGTCAGAAGAAGAAAGGGCACTGAAAGAGTTTGTCAAAAACAATTCTTTGTTTCTCAAAAGAGGCCAGCTTGGGAAGTATGTTACCGAAGGGGCTGAGAAAAAAATTTACTACGCAGAAAATGACCGTGAGTTATCAAAAGTTTCCGACGCCATCTTTTACCAAACATGGACTGATTACCTAAACAACCTGTTACTGCACAACTATTTTTTCCCTGATACGGTTTATAAACTTTGTGGATTTATTGAGGAAGATGAAACATTTTTTGCTTTTGTAAAACAGCTTTTCGTTTTTAATACGGAGAGCATAAAATTAGAACAGGTAAAATCCTATTTACTGCAAAATGGTTTTATTCATAAAAAGAATAATGATTATTATCACCCTTATCTTGGGATCATTCTTGAAGATTTGTATGATGAAAACGTGCTAACTAACAATGGCGTTTTGTTTTTTGTTGACACTGGTTTTATTTAACAGAGCAATTTTATGTTTCGCCTTAACGATCAAAAACTTTCAGCATGATCACAAAAACTTCAGATGGCTACGTTAAAAACGAACTGCACAATGGCATTCGTACAATAGAGTTTTTTCATCCTCAAAGCAATTCCCTGCCTTCAAAAATATTAGAAGAGCTGGCACTGGAAATTCATGATGCAGCAGGAGATAATGAAACCAGGGTGATCGTACTCCGTTCTGCAGGTGAGAAAGCATTTTGCGCAGGTGCATCATTTGATGAGCTGGTGGCTATTCAGAATGCGGAGCAGGGCTTGAAATTTTTCAGTGGCTTTGCCAATGTCATCAATGCTATGCGCAAATGCCCCAAGTTTATCATCGGCCGCATACACGGCAAATGTGTAGGCGGTGGTGTTGGCCTGGCGGCTGCGGTTGATTACGCCATTGCCACCGAAAATGCCGAAGTAAAACTGAGTGAACTGGCTGTTGGAATTGGTCCTTTTGTGGTGGGGCCTGCTGTTGAAAGAAAAATTGGATTATCTGCTTTCTCGCAACTGGCTATTGATGCCACTATGTGGCGCAATAGTGACTGGGCAAAACGCAAGGGCCTTTTTGCAGAAGTACATGCAACAATTGAAGATCTTGATGAAGCAGTATTCAGGCTGGCGAATACATTAATGCACTCCTGCCCGGAGGCTATGACTGAAATGAAAAAAATATTTTGGAAAGGAACTGAACATTGGGATCAGTTGCTGGCTGAAAGAGCTGCTATAAGCGGAAGATTAGTGCTTAGCAGTTTTACACGCAGCGCAATTGAAAAATTCAAAGCAAAAAAAGCCTGAGAACTTCTCTCAGGCTGAAATTTTTTGTGCGGCTAAAACCTTCTTTACTGTTTCAACAATTTTCCGCCCCTTCTCTTTTGTCTGCTCTTCTGTCCAGCTTAAACTGATGGCTGTTGAAATGCAACGGCTCATTACCGCATCACTTGCAGAAAAGTTTTGCGATTGCAACTTCTTCAATGCAGTTTCCTGCCCGACAGTTAAGCGGCTAAGCGTTATCGCATGCTTCAAGTGATCCCATCTGCGGATGTAGTGCCAGTTATTATCGTACCAGTAAAAATTGCCAGCTAAAATATTTTGAGCTTTCAACTCAGTAACAACAGCCCTTGTAATTTCTTCAATAGGTAAAAACCAACTTAAAAATGTGCAACTATCCCCGGCAGGATCGGGAATCTGGCGAAATGAAATTTCCGGAACTGAAGAAAGAATATTCTTAAGCAGTGAATGATTTTTCTTTTGTACAGAAAGAAATGTATCCAGCTTCCTGATCTGTGCCAGTCCAACCGCAGCATGCAATTCCGAAATGCGGTAGTTGTAACCAATGAACGGGTGCAGGTCGGCGCCGCGGTCAGTACCTTTGTGATCGTGACCATGATCTGTATATCCATCACATTTTACATACACATCTTCGTTGTTCGTCAGTACTACACCACCCTCACCACAGGTAATAGTTTTTACAAAATCAAATGAAAAAGTTCCGGCATCACCAATGGTTCCTACTGCTTTTCCTTTATAAGTTGCACCAATGCTTTGGCAGGCATCTTCTAATAACAAAAGGTTTTTTTCTTTACAAATAGAAACAAGTGCATCGAGATCTGCCATGCTGCCGCACATATGCACGGGCATAATGCATTTTGTTTTTGGTGTTATTGCCTGGCGAACAGCTTCTGGATTTAGTGTGAGAGTTTCATCCACATCTGCCAAAACAGGAATAGCTCCAACACTTAGCACCGCTTCAAAACTTGCTACAAAAGTGAATGAGGGCATGATGACTTCATCGCCTGCGCCAATTCCCAGGGCAGAAAGTGCTGTGGTAAGCGCAGATGTTCCGCTGGAAGTAAGCTGGGCATAGCTGCATCCAAAAGTTTTGCAAATGGCCTGCTCTAGCTCTTTTGCTTTCCAGTTTCCTTTACGCTGCGCATCAAAACCGTAACGCATCAGGATGCCGGTTTCCAGCACATCATTTACTTCTTTTCTTTCTTCATCACCCCAAAATTCAAAGCCTGGCATATGCTGATCAATTAAGAATTAATAATAAAGAATTAAGAATGGCAAAGGTAAAGATTGTATGCCGTTAGTTCTTCTTCGGTAACCAATCCATTGGTGGAATTAATGCGGGTCTGCTGTAATAATTATTTCGCAAGCTGTCA
>PSMD01000014.1:53272-57789 GCA_040289925.1 Chitinophagaceae bacterium
CCCAGCCGTTGGGATTGTTATTAAACGATTTGCTGCTGAAATAAATCTGCCCTTGTAAATTGGCTGTGTTGCGAATGAGTTGTATTTGTCTTGGCAATTGTGTTGGGTCTTTCCAGGCCTCGTTACTACCTGCACGGTAATAAGCAAGACCGATGTAACATTGCTTACCATAGGTATGCCTGCTCCACCAGTCAACCAGCACTTCAAACGGTGCACGGGCATGGCCGAATTCCCAATACAGTTGCGGTGCCACATAATCTATCCAGTCTTTTTTCAGCCACAATAAAATGTCGGCGTACAAATTGTCATAGTTGGTTTGCCCTGCCTGCGTCGCACTTCCTTCCGCGTCTTTGTCTTTGTTTCTCCAAACGCCAAATGGAGAAATTCCAAACTTACACCAGGGCTTTAGTTTTTTGATGCTGCGGCTGATCATGCTTATGACCGAATCCACATTACTTCTCCTCCAGTCATCTTTATTCATTCCCTTTCCATACCGAGCATATCCCACTGAGTCAGGAAATTCTTTGCCATTGATGCGGTAAGGGTAAAAATAATCGTCCATGTGTATGGCATCTACATCATACCTGTCAACAATATCAGCAATAACAGTTGTAACGTATTGCTGAACTTCTTTGCTGCCCGGGTCAAAATATTTTTTATCACCATACTCCAAAAACCATTCAGGATGTATGCGGGTGATGTGGGCCGGGCTGATGGATGACTGTCCAATTTTAAAATCTGCACGGTAAGGATTGCACCAGGCATGAAATTCAAAACCTCTCTTGTGTGCCTCATCAATCATAAACTGCAACGGATCCCAATAAGGCTGTGGTGGCAAGCCCTGCACTCCTGTCAGCCATTGGCTCCATGGTTCATACTGCGAAGGATAAAAAGCATCGGCAGCAGGCCTTACCTGCACAATGACGGCGTTCATGCCGTTTTGCTTGTGCATATCAAGCTGACGTATGTATTCTACTTTTTGACTGTCAACATTCACCATGCCTTTCATTGGCCAGTCAATGTTGTCAACGGTGGCAATCCAAACACCCCTGAATTCGTATGGAGGATTTTGTTGAGCAATTAAAGCCGATGTGAAGAAAATGGCTAAGGCAGCAGCAAAAAATTTCATGCTAATTGTCGTGTCTGATTTTATCCAGCAATTTACTTAATGAAGTTGCTTCTTTTTCGGAGAGATTGCAAAGAATGCTGTCCATCTCGCTATTTTTTTTATCCAAGTTCTCAAGCAGCTTCAGGCCTTTGTCGGTAACATTTACATCCACAAGACGCCGGTCTTTTTTGCAAATCACTTTCTTTACCAGCTTTTTTGCAAGAAGCCGATCAACAAGGCGGCTGGTGTCGCTCATCTTATCAATCATTCTTTCTCTTATCTGCAAGGTTGAAAGGGGTGTGGGGTGACTGCCCCTGAGTATGCGAAGAATATTAAACTGTTGGGGAGTTATATCTTCTCCATTGAGGCACTGCTTTAGTTTTTCCATTGCCCAGTTATGGGTAAACATTAGGTTCACCAAAGCCTTGTGTCGTGTATTGCGAAACTTTTGCTGATGTATATCTTTTTCAATTCCCATACGGTGCCAACAATAAATATAAAGAAGTTTGGGGCAGGCCGGCCTTTTGTGAAAATCTTTTCAACAACTGGTTGATAAAAATGCCCGTAAAATGGTATTGGTGTAAACGCAAAAAATTATTTGCTTTACAGTATGAAGCTGCTTTCCGAATCCATAAAAAGTTTTTTTGAAGGATTTGTTTCATTCTATTCCTCTGTGTTTGATGTTATGAAGAAGTGGTAAATGCTTTTTGTGCTGATTCTTCTTACCAGTCATTCGTCTGCATAATTTATCTTGCCGGAAACTTCCGACTCATGGCTTCTCATCATCTTGGACGAACTGAATTTGGAGACCCCAAAAATACGGGCAACTTAATGAGTATTGAAGAAGCTCATCAATTATTAAATGATTGGGTAACCAATGACCGGTTACGATTGCACATGAAGCAGGTTGCTGCAAATATGAAAGCATGGGCCATTGAAAAAGAAAATGCCGATGAACAAACAGCCTTAAAATGGGAACTCGCCGGTTTGCTGCATGATGCTGATTGGGAAAAATATCCTGATGACCATTGCCGCGTAATTATTGAAGAGCTTGAAAGAAGAAACATTGATCCGGAAGTTATCCATTGTATCGCCTCACATGGCCCTTCTTATTTTGGAGTAGAGCCGGTAAGTAAAATGGATAAGATAATCTATGCCATAGATGAACTTTCCGGTTTTGTGCATGCGGCTGCATTAATACGGCCTACCCGCTATGAAGGGCTGGAGCCAAAAAGCGTTTTAAAAAGATTGAAGACTCCTTCCTTTGCCGCCCAGGTTAGCCGGGAAGATATCCGGGATGCAGTTTCAAGAATAGATATTTCGCTGGACGAGTTGATTGCTTTTATCATTGAGCATCAAAAAAATGTAGTTTGATTCTCACCTGCTTTTCCAACTATTTTTTCGGCAGTTGTTAAACCTCGTTAACAACGGTGTGTCATAGTACTTGCTTATTATTCCAAAACCCTGTGTAAAGAGCTATTCTTCAACCCGCAAAAACTTAGGTATGAGAAAACTTTCCTTGCTGCTGGCTAGCCTTCTTTTTAACCTTAGCCTTTTCACTGTTAATTCTGCAAATGCCCAGGCGAACACCGACAGTTGCCGGGCCAATTTTGAACGGTTACCTAATACCACCAGCAACCCCTTGTATGCTACGTTTAAGGCATTGCCCTGGCATAGCAATGAAAAGCGTCCAGAAATAATTTGCTGGCATTTTGGTGATGGCAGTGATACCTGCATTAATTATGACCCTACCGCACTGGATAATTATATCGTGAACCATTTATATGAGCATCCGGGCAACTACAACATTTGTGTACGCATTCGGTACCAGGGTGGCTGCATTGCTGAAAAATGCAAGCTGCAAACAATTGGAAATCCGGATAGCTGCCACGCAGATTTTGAAACCAGTTTGATTGCAGGCACTCCGTTAGGCAGGCGTTTTACGGCTATCCCCTGGCACAACAATAATAAAAAGCTATACATGGTTTGCTGGCGTTTTGGAGATGGTACCGATACCTGTATTCAATATCCGCCAACTTACAGCGGGCTTTATGGTGTTACACATATTTATTCAGCCCCCGGTAATTATGAAGTGTATGTAATAATAAAGTATGAAGGAGGTTGTGAAGCTACCAGGTGCAGAGTTGTGCAGGTAGGTAATGCAGATAGCTGCCACGCAGATTTTGAAAGAATATTGTTGAACAGCACTGCCGATCCGCTGACAGTGCATTTAAAAGCAATACCATCTCACAACCACAATAAAAAGCCAAAAACCATTTGCTGGAAGTTTGGAGATGGCAAAGACACTTGTATCAATTATCCCGAAAATTATGCAGGGCAGTATGTAGTAGGCCATCAGTATAATCATACAGGTGTTTATAATGTTTGCGTAAAAATTGTTTATTACGGCGGTTGCGAGGCCACAAAGTGCAGACTCACTGTTATTGGCGCACAGTTGATGTGTTCAGTAAGATTGTTTGAGATGGCGCCTTCGGCAACCAGTCTTACAAGGGCATTTTATATAGTGCCTGCTTCACCTTTCCCCAACAACAGGCCAAAGCGTATTTGCTGGTATTTTGGTGATGGAACAGACACTTGTGTAGTGGTTGATTTTAATTCTACCACACCATCCTATTCAATTATTCATACTTATCCCGCACCGGGTGTGTACAAGGCTTGTGTGAAAGTATTATTTACCAATGGTTGCGTAGCTGAAGATTGTAAAGAAGTAGTCATAAGAAGCCGTACAGAAATTTGTGGTGGCTACCAGCTGGATTCATTGATCAATCCACACACTTACTTGTTTAAAGGTTTTAGCATACACAACCCCAACGACCATGTGGTTAGTTACTGGTGGACATTTGGTGACGGCAGCATGGGCAGTGGTCAGCAGGTAACGCATACTTATGCAGCACCGGGTGAATACAGGGTTTGTTTGCTTATCAACACAGAAAAAGGTTGTGAAAGCAGAATTTGCAATACGGTAAGAGTAGCTGGTAATGTTACATCAGTTTTGCAGCTATCACCCAACCCGGTTGTAAATATTTTACATGCACAGTTTTATTCTACTCACAATGAAATGATGAACATCAAAATCATTAATAGCAATGGTGTGGTTGTAAGATCATATACACGCAATGCTGTGATAGGATTAAATAACTGGGATTTTGTAGACGTAGGCAGCTTAACCCCGGGAGTGTATTCTTTCATCGTACAGTCGCCCAACCAGTTTGCCAGTGCCATATTTTTTAAACAATAAGTTTTTTACACAAGGTCTAATAAGTAGGGTCGTTTCCGAAAGGAAGCGGCTTTTTGCTTGCAGCAGGCTGTATTTTATTGGAAACAGGATCGGTGGACTCCCCTTAACTCATTTGGGCTTTATCGGAACCTTGCCAGACAACTTCCAGAT
>PSMD01000015.1:0-5924 GCA_040289925.1 Chitinophagaceae bacterium
CATCGCTCTTACCGGTGGTAACACTCCCAAAGAATTTTACCAGCTACTAGCCACCGAAAAGCTGAAGCAACAAATAAACTGGAGCCGGATGCATTTTTTTTGGGGAGATGAACGCTATGTGCCTTTTGAAGACAACCGGAACAATGCCCGCATGGCATTTGCAGCTTTGCTGAATCATGTGCCTGTGCCGGAAAATCAAATTCATAAAATAAGAACAGATATAGAACCGCAGATGGCCGCACAGGAGTATGAAGAAATTTTGCGAAGCTATTTTTTTAACCAACCAGCTACGTTCGACCTAGTTTTTTTAGGCCTTGGAGACAATGCCCACACTTTATCTTTATTTCCGGGCTATGATGTGATTTTTGAAAAAGAAAAATGGGTGACTTCATTTTTTTTGAAAGAACAAAACATGCATCGTATTACATTAACAGCACCTCTGGTTAATCTTTCCAAACGAACAGCATTTTTAGTTGCGGGAAAAGAAAAAGCAGAAGCCGTTCAGCAAGTCATTCAATATCCATTTGAACCTGCAAAATACCCGGCACAAATTATTCAACCGGTTAACGGCCAGCTTTATTGGTTTTTAGATGAAGAGGCTTCTTCAAAATTGTAATCAATCATTTCTTCTTATTGCCCTTAGCCAGTCTTTAATGCCTTTATAAATTTTTTTGGCAACCTGCTTATGAAATTTTTTATCCAGGATTCTTTTTTCATCTTCTGCATTGCTTAAAAAAGCAACTTCCACCAAACAATTGGGATATTCTGTTGGCCCGCTTAATGAAAAATTAAAGGCCCCGATATTCCCAAACTCATTTAAACCCAGTTCCAACATTCTTTTTAAAATAAACTGGCTGAGTGGCCTAAAACCCACATAACGGTAGTAAGTGCTTACACCTTTAATTGCCGGGTTTGATGAAGAATTGAGGTGGATGCTAATGAGCAGATCAGGATCTTTTTCACGCAGCATGAGTGTGCGGTCAATCATGCTAATGTCCACATCTTCCTGCCTTGTCATAAACCGTTTTGCTTTTTTACACTTCAGGTATTTATTAAGCTGCCTTGCTATCAGCAGCGTATAATCTTTTTCATTTACTTTAGTGGTTATGCCGGTTGCTCCAGTGTTTGCACCACCGTGGCCGGCATCAATAGCAATCAATAAATTTTTTGGGGTTAGTTTTTCTGGCTGGCGTTTTATTTTAATCACCAGCGTTTTGTTTTTGTAATAACTAAAATAACCCCAATGCTGCTGGTGCTTTAGTTCAATATGAATGCGAAAAACATCATCTGCCAACTGCTCATAAAAAACATTTTTTACTTCGTTGGCAGTTTGCAGTTGGGTTATCCAGTTGGTGTTGCTGGTAGCACCAAATACATCAACAACAATTTTGGCCGGATGAATAAGTTGCTGGCTGCGGTAAGGCAGCCGCTCATCCAAACTTACAGTTACATAATCGTATTTATCATCACCATACACCCGCCAGCTACTGGTTAAATAATACGGCTGAATATGTACAGCGGTATCTGCTTTAAAATTTGCTTTAGGAAGCCATGCAAAATGCTGGGTTGAAAGCTGCACTTTGTAATCATCCTTTACACTATCTACCACTTTTATGACTACGCTTGTATCCAGGTATCCCATTTTAGCTCCACCCAAACGGTCATCACCCAGTCCAAACTCCAGGTAAGGCAAACGGCCCACTGTTTTTCCTACTATAAAATTGGATTGAGAGTAAACTGCAACTGAACAAAAAAGGTAAACAGGCAACAAAAAATGTTTCATGAAAGAAAGTTAAGATAAAAACACCCGATGCAAATTGCCGTAGAATTACGAACCGCATTTGCAGTTTTACTGAATTTTATTAGAATCCTTTTTCTAAGAGTACTATAAGAAAATCAATTATCGTTAATACGTAGGAATTCTTAACCAAATCCATTTCCTATAAAAAATCCTTACAGATGAACTGGAATTTTACACTGGGCTTTGTTGCTACGATTGGTTCGCTGACTCTAATTATTTTTATTCTTGCCTTTGGTTTGTATAATCGCCGTTGCTTTTTGGCTTTAGCTGTTTGCATCCTGCTTTCTGCAGTTTATAATTTATCCAGCCAGGGTTTTCTGCCTATGCCCGGGGGCCTGCTGCGCAACCTGGGAATTACAAACAATCTTTTAGATGGCCCATTGATGCTGATCTTTCTTACTTTTTTTACCAATACTGATAAACTAAGAAAGCAGTTTTACATAGGAGCCGGGTTGTTTTTGTTATTTGAAGCAGTCGTCATTTTTATTTATGGATTTTCCCTGCAAACAATCAAAATAGTACTAGGGCCCGATATTGTTTTAATTGTCGGCATTAGCCTGTTGTTTTTTATGAAGAATGTTCGAATGGCTATTGTGCACAAAAGAACATTGGGAAAAGCCATTATAATTTCAGCCGTGCTGATTGCTTATAGCATTTACAGCCTGATTTATGTTTTTCACTACCTGTTAAAAACAAAATACATTCAGGATGCACAGTTGGTGTACTACCTGGTTACCATTCTTTCATCCCTGCTGCTTTCAACCGGTATTTTTATTGAATCGAAGCGTATAAAAAAACTGAACGAGTTAAAAATAATCCGCAAAGAACTGGCAGATATTTATGGAACAAAAAATGCGGCTGCCGTTATAGACAGCCGCATTTAATACCTTGTTTTATTTAATTAGAAACAGTACCTGTTTTCTGCAATCAGCTTATCAGCAATTCTTCTTCTGGCTTCTTTTGTATTAAATGGCTCGGCCCTGGTAAACCGTTTCAGGCCCATTAATATCATCCTTTGCTCATCACCTTCGGCAAAAGCGTTAATAGCTTCTTTACCACTTTTGTTTACTCTATCCGCCGCATCATACAAGTAGGTGCGCAAAATATCTAAATGTAATTTGCAATTTTCTTCACCCCTTTGTTCAACCAGTTTCATTACCCGCAACAGCAAACTTTCTGCATTGAACGTTTCTATGCTCATATCCGCAATGTTCATCAATATCTCCTGCTCGCTATCAATCTTCATCATTAGCTTTTGCACAGCTGCACCGGCTGTCATTAAGATTGCTTTCTTCAAATTGGCAACCAGCTTTTTTTCTTTGCCAAACAACTCTTCTTCTTCACTGCCAAAGTCAGGAATGCTCATCAACTCTTTTTGAACATTCATAGCAGCACTCATCAAATTCAACCGGCCCTGCATGGCTCGCTTTAAAGTCATATCCAAAATAAGAAGTCGGTTAATTTCATTGGTGCCTTCATAAATTCTATTGATACGGCTGTCTCGATAAGCCCGTGAAATATTATACTCGGCACTAAAGCCATTACCCCCGTGAATTTGTACTCCTTCATCAACCACAAAATCTAGGACTTCACTTCCATACACTTTCAATATGGCACATTCGATGGCATATTCTTCAGCAGCTCCCAGCAACGCTTCATTAAATGGTTTGCCGGCAGAGAGTAATTCTTTTTCTTTTTCATCAATCCAGCAGGCGGTTCGGTACAAAGCAGATTCGGCTGTATAAATGCGAATGGCCATTTCTGCCAGCTTGTGTTTAATGGCGCCAAAGTTGGCGATGGGTTGTTTAAACTGCTCTCTTGTTTTTGCATATTGAACAGTATCGGTTAATGAACGGCGTGAACCACCTACTGCAGCTGCACAAAGCTTTAAGCGACCAATATTGAGAATATTAAATGCAATGCGATGACCTTTGCCAATTTCACCCAGCACATTTTCAACCGGCACTTTTGCATCCTGGAAATAAAGCTGCACTGTTGAAGACCCTTTGATCCCCATCTTGTGTTCTTCGGGTCCCTGCGTAAATCCTTCTGTTCCTCTTTCAACAATAAAGCCGGTAAATTTATCTCCGTCAATTTTTGCAAATACCGTATAAACGTCTGCAAAGCCCCCGTTGGTTATCCAGCATTTCTGGCCGTTAAGCAAATAGTATTTTCCATCATCGCTCAGCCGGGCAGTAGTTTTTGCACTCAAAGCATCGCTACCGCTGTTTGGTTCAGTTAAACCATAAGCACCTGTCCACTCACCACTCACCAGCCTGGGTAAATATTTTTGTTTCTGCTCCGGCGTTCCGAAATACAAAATTGGCAGAGTGCCAATGCCTGTGTGTGCCGCAACGGCAACAGAAAATGAAAACCCGGCGCCCAAATATTCATTCACAATTGTAGAAGTGATAAAGTCTTTTCCAAGACCTCCATATTCTTCAGGAAATGCCGTTGCCAGCAAACCCTGCTCGCCTGCTTTTTGTACAAGCGATTTCATTAGGCCGGGTTCAAGATTGTCAATACGATCAAGAATAGGCAACACTTCTGCATCCAGGAACTGGTTGCACATATCTTTAATCATCACCTGCTCTTCCGAAAAATTTTCGGGTATGAAAGTATCTGTTGATTCTTTCACCAGCCACTCGCCACCTTTGATGACTTGTTTGGCCATTGCGTCTGTTGCCATAATATTTATTTAAGTTTTTTTTATTTCAGGTTATCATACACAATATGCAAAACCTGTTTGCATACTTCAATTTGTACTGCGGTCACGCCGGTCAATGCTTCATTTAACGTTTCTTCTGCCAGTTGCATGGTTTGTTCTTCCAGCTTTTGTGCCTGGCGGGTTAAATAAATTTTATTGATCCGCCTGTCATCCGGTGAAGCCACTCTTTTAACTAGGTTCAATTTTTCAAGGTTATCTACCAATCTTGTAATGCTTGGCTTATCTCTAAATGTGGCATTGCACAATTCCTGCTGGCTTAGTCCATCCTGTTTCCATAAATGATACAATACGCTCCACTGCTCAATGGTTAAATTCATGCCAGAGGCATTGAATTTTTTTTGCAGCCTGCGGGCAATGGCTGTGGAAGCCTTACCAGTGATAAAGCTATACAGCTCGCCTTTTTTAAAATGGTTGTTTGACATATAGTTGTTTGTGCAACTATTCAAATTTAGTCATATTTTTGGTTGCACCAAATGACCAGCCGGCTTTTATTATACAAGCATTCTACCATTCATTACCTGTTATTGGGTGCCGGAGAAAAAACGGCCATTTGCTTTCATGGTTACGGAGAAGATGCAGGCAGCTTTGAATTTTTAGAAGAAAGAGCCGGGAAAGAATTTCGTTTTATCACCATTGATTTACCCTTTCACGGAAAAACAGTTTGGAATGAAGGATTGAATTTTACTACCACAGATTTGCAAGCGATTGTTGAAGCCATTTTGAAGGAGGCCGGTCTCAAAAACCATTCAGTCACACTAGTGGGTTTTAGTCTTGGCGGCAGAATGGTGCTGAGCTTATACGAAAGTATTAGTCATCAAATTGAAAAAATAGTTTTACTAGCGCCGGATGGACTAAAAGTAAATTTCTGGTACTGGCTTTCTACCCAAACCTTGCTGGGAAAGAGGTTGTTTCGTTTCACAATGGAGCATCCGAATTGGTTTTTTAGATTTTTAAAACTCATCAATGCACTTGGATTCGTAAACCGCAGCATTTTCAAATTTGTGAATTACTACATAGACAATAAAAATATCAGGCAGCTTTTGTATCAAAGATGGACTTGCCTGAGAAAACTGCGGCCAAATCTTGCTGTCATAAAAAAGCAAATCACTAATCGCAACACACAGGTTCGGTTGCTTTATGGAAAACACGACCGAATTATTTTACCGGTACGTGGTGAAAAATTTTGCAAAGGCCTTGGCGAAAATGTAAAACTCTCAATCATTGAATCCGGCCACCAGGTATTGCACGATAAACACTGGAAAGAAATTGTTTCTGCCTTGCAACAGTAAACTGAATCAGTAGTTTTGCTGGGATGCTGCTTTACATCATCCCCTCTCTTTTATTTATCGCCTACACCTGGCTGATTTGTTATTACTGGCGGGGATGGGAGGATTT
>PSMD01000015.1:5934-23593 GCA_040289925.1 Chitinophagaceae bacterium
AATCTATTTGAGCCTGTTTCATCAAATGCTAAAATAAAATTTTCAATTATTGTTCCAGCAAGAAATGAAGAAGCTAACATTGCCCGGTTGTTAACAGCATTGCAACAACAAAACTATCCGAAAGAGAACTATGAAGTGATTGTGATTAACGACAATTCTACTGATAATACTGCCGGTGTGGTTTCCGGATTTTCTTTCGTTAAGCTTCTGCATCTGCCTGCATCGGTACGTTCGGCGCATAAGAAGAAGGCCATTGAACTTGGCATTGTTAATGCCACCAATGATTGGATTGTAACAACCGACGCCGACTGTTTACCACAGGCTGATTGGCTGGCAACAATAGCTGCGTTTCAAAAAAACAAAAATGCTGTTTTCATTGCTGCGCCGGTTGCTTTAACCGCGCCGCAAAATTCAAATACACTGCTTTATAATTTTCAATGCGTGGATTTTTGTGTTTTACAAGGTATCACCGGCGCATCCGTTCACCGGAATTTTCATACCATGTGCAATGGGGCTAACCTGGCTTATAAAAAATCGGCTTATGAGGAAGTGCATGGCTTTGCCGGCATTGCAAACATTGCCTCGGGAGATGACATGCTGCTGATGTATAAAATATGGAAGAAATATCCACAGCAGGTTTTTTATCTAAAATCAAAACAGGCAATTGTTGAAACTGCAGCTATGAACAGCTGGAAAAATTTTTTTCAGCAAAGAATACGATGGGCCAGCAAAGCACGGCATTATGACGACAAAAGGATTTTTACTGCTTTACTGGTTGTTTACCTGTTTAATTTTCTTTTTCCCGTTTTACTGTTTGCAGCTTTTTGGTTCAATCATGCCTGGTGGCTGTTGCTGTTATTATGGCTTGCAAAAACGATAATTGAATTTCCCTTTGCTTATTCTGTTACCAGATTCTTCAACAGGCAAAAATTTATGTGGCTGTTTATTTTCTTTCAGCCGCTGCATATTTTGTACATCATTGCCTCCGGTTTTTTCGGTTTGTTTAGCTATGAATGGAAGGGGCGAAAAGTAAAATAATTTGCTGTTGATATTTTTTTATCTTTAAATTCTATGTTTGTTACAACAACAACCTTATTATGAAAATCAATTTTCTAACTTTAATTTTCTTGTTTTTCCTCTCTTGTCAAAAAGAAGTCTGGCAATCTGGTATTTTATCTTCTGAAAAAACCATAATCAGCTTTAAATTTTTAAAAAGCGATAATCCAGTTTTCAGCAGTGACATTGAAGGGATAATTAGCGGAACAAATATCACCCTGATTACCGCACCGGGTACAGATGGTAGTGCATTAAAGCCTGCAATCGTACATACAGGAAAATCAATTACGCCTTCATCAGAAGCTCCGGCAAATTTTTCAATACCGGTGAATTACACTGTAAAAGCAGAGGATGGAAGTGAGAAAATATATGCTGCAACAGTAGCCGTACAATCGGTTTACATAGCAGGAGAGGAATTCAATGGAACTGAATTTGTGGCTAAATATTGGAAAGAGGGTGTAGCTACCAATCTCACCGATGGCACATAAGAAGGATCTGCCAATTCCATCTTTGCAGAGGGTAACGATATTTATGTATCAGGTTATGAATCGAACGGAACTAATTATGTTTCCAAATACTGGAAAAATGGTGTCGCCGTTAATCTGAGTAAGGGAACAAACAACGCCGTCGCTCAAATCTATTTATGTTGTAGGAAGCGATGTATATGCAACAGGCTATGAGTTCAACGGGACAAAATACGTAGCGAAGTACTGGAAGAATGGTGTTCCAACTATCTTACAGACGGCACTCAGAACGCATACGGCAATTGTATTGTAATAAAATAATTGGTAAGTTTCCCTTACACACGTTTCTTTTATGCACTCGGCGCAATCTTTTCAGCAGGCAGCCTGGCGACGGCTCAAGAAAAACAAAGGCGCTGTGTTTGGGCTCATCGTAATTTGTATGGCCATTGTTGCGGCCATCTTCGCTTATTTCATTGCACCTGACCCTTCACCATTTTCCAATCGCATCATTCTTGAAATCGGAAGGCAAAAGCCCGGTTTTACTCAAACATTTATTTTAGTAAAAAAAGAAAAGGAGGTTGAGTCTACCGGATTTTTTAAAAGATTAGTTTCAGGTAAAGAAGATGCATATTACTATATTCCTATTACGGATTATAAAAAAACGCAGGACAGTTTTATTGTTCAAAAATTTATTGATGAAGGCCTGACTGAAAAAACCGCATTTACAATTTCTCAAACTCATCCTGCGACACCCATTGTTTCTAAAAAATTTTTGCTGGGTACCGATTTATATGGTCGTGATATTTTGAGCCGCCTGGTAGTTGGCGTTCGGGTAAGTTTAAGTGTTGGTCTGATAACAGTTATTATTTCTCTCAGCATTGGTTTGTTGCTGGGCTCACTTGCCGGATATTTTAGAGGAAAAATGGATGACGTTATTATGTGGTTTATCAACGTGGTTTGGAGCATACCCACCTTGCTGCTTGTATTTGCAATTACACTAGTGCTTGGAAAAGGTTTTTGGCAGGTGTTTATTGCTGTTGGTTTAACCATGTGGGTGAGTATTGCAAGGCTTGTACGTGGGCAGGTGTTAAATGCAAAAGAGTTGGAGTATGTAGAAGCCGGCCGTGCACTGGGATTTTCAAATTTCAGAATTATTGTTCGGCATATCTGGCCAAACATCATTGGCCCTGTAATGGTAATTGCTGCTTCCAATTTTGCTTCTGCAATTATTATTGAAGCCGGTTTAAGTTTTTTGGGTGTTGGCGTACAGCCGCCGCAACCGAGCTGGGGATTAATGATTAAAGAGAATTACAATTTCATCATCACTCAAAATCCTATGCTGGCCTTGGCACCGGGCTTTGCCATTATGCTTTTAGTGCTTGCCTTTAATTTACTGGGGAATGGTTTAAGAGATGCGCTGAACGTAAGAGGCAAGTTTTAATACTGACCTGCCTGCTTCTTTTGCTTTCTACTATTTATATCAATTGCAATCAGGCTGCTAAGGCATAAAAAGAATAGACTGCCGATCTTATCTGACTCAATTAAATCACTCAAAAAATTTACAACCATCACCATGCTGATAATAACAGCAATGGCCATGGCAGAGTATTTATAAAATTTATCCTGCTGCCGGCGGTACAACTTTTCAGCATAAAAAAACATGGCACCAACCAGCAACACAAAAATCAAAAGGCCCGGAAGCCCCTGCTCAATTGCAAGGAATAAAAAGTAATTGTGTACGGTAGATCTTTCTTTGTTTTTACTCACCCAGGTTTTAAATGCAGGAATTGAGTATGGCTTGTAATTATCATAAAAAGTATTAGGGCCATAACCCAGCAGCCATCTGTCGCCAATCATTCGTACTCCCGCAATCCACCGATTAAATCGTTCAGCAGTTGATACATCTTTTAGCTGGTAGGTAGCAGCCCAGTGTTCTTTAAACTCTTTATGAAAAATGGTGGATTTATAATCATGTGCAAATTCCAGGTAGCGATCATTAGTCTTTAGCCAAAAAATTGCACCGCAGGAAAAAAGTATTGCCATGCAATAAGTCAGAAACAGTTTGTTGTAACGCAGCAGCACATAGGTTGCGGCAGGCCAGCCAGGCACCTCTTGAATAAGAAAATCCAATGGCAACAAGCACTAACAGCAAACAGGCCAGAATGGCCAGCTTGTTTTTTTTATCAAGCTGATAACAGGCTATCAGCATCGGCACTGAGCAGGCCAGCATAGCCGAGTAATTTACGTGGTTACGAAAAAACGGTGAAACGGCATCATTGATTTTCTCAAAACTTAAACCCAGCAAATAATGGCGATAAATAATAATTGCGGTTAGAATACCAATAGAGTAAAGAAAGATGATTGCTGTCAGCCTGATATTTTGCTTTGACTGAAATAAGATGAGCGGAGCAAAAACAAAAGCCAGCAAATACCAACCCTTGGCCAACCAGAATTTTATTGATAACGAGGGATCGGTTGAAAATGCAACAGAAATGGTAACCCAAACAAAATGCAAGAGCAAAAGAAACAGCAAAGGATGTTTCCAGGTTTCTGCGGAAATGTTTTTATGTGCGTAAATCCAGTTGAGTAAAAAAAACATTGCCGTTATCAGCATCAGCGGCTCATCCGGTAAATCTGTACTCAAAGAAGAAGTAACATTAAATTCAATTGACCAGGGAAGAGAAAAGATGAGCAGGAAAAAAACAACTTGCCATTGCTGCCAGCCTGCATAAAAAAAAGCAAATGCAAATGGTAAAGCAGCTATCCAGTAAAGAGAAAAATAAACGGCTATGGCTACTGACAGTATAAAAAATAATGACAGGCCGATGAAAAGTTTTACAGGATAATTTGCCTGCTTCATTGCTTCACCATTCTTCTTCTTTCAAAAATTAATGCCAGCAAAAACCCAAAAAAAATACTGAGCACTGCTGCAGCCAATAAAGTTTGTTTTGGCTTTGGTTTATCAGGCCACAGAGCCGGGCTGGCCCTTTCGGTAATAATTAATGCCTGCGGTTTAGCGGTCACCATTAAATTATATTGGCTTAATAATTTTTCATACTCCTGTACCTGGTCAATCAAAGATTTTTCTTTGGCTTCCAAAATATTTCTGTCGGCTGAACTTGCGGGTGCAGATAACAATGAATCATGCAGGCGCTGGTATTCTGCCTGGCTGGTTTCATACTGCTTTTTAATATTCTGCAGCATAATATCGTTATTAACCGTTTGCACATCCTGGTGAATTTGCTGCAACTTTTCCATAACCGCATTGGCCATGTCTGCAGCTTTTTCTGCACTGGCATCCCACACTTTCACTTTCAGTTCACCATAATCACTTTTAATAACTCTCGTTCTTCCTTTTAAAATTGATCCTGCTTTTCTAACCGCATTTTTTTCTGATTTATCAATGGCGTAGTAGTCTGTCAATCCCAATTGTTCGGCAACTGCATTATACACAGTATCCAGTTTTGAAGTGCCCAAAACAAAATCAAGATCATCAGAAGTGCCCAGCCCTGGATAAAGCGTTTCTACATTTTCACCAAACACACCCCGCTTATCTGTAGCAAAAGTGGGTGCAGGCAAAGCAGTAGCTACTCCTAAATATTTTTTCGGTGCAGTGTAAACAACAACGGCAGTAGTAATAAGTGTAAGAATAACCAGTGCAAGAATCTGTTTCCACCATTTTGAAACCAGGTCAAATAGATCGGGCATTAGTTTGGTTTTTAAAATTGAAAGCTAAACGAAAAAGAGGAATTGAACTAATGAACTGCAGGCTTAACTATGTATGACCTTTGCATTGCGGTTAAAACTTTCTTCCAGTGAAATAAAAGTTTCTGTTCTTTCAATGCCTTTAATTTTTTGTAGCTGGTCATGCAGTACAAAGCGAAGCTGGTTAATGTCTTTACAAACCACTTCGGCAAACATGCTGTAGTTACCGGTGGTGTAATTCAGCCGCACGATCTCTGGAATCTTTTGCAGTTCTTTGGCGACTGAGTCATACAACGAACTTTTTTCAAGATAAATACCGATAAAGGCAATTACGTCCAGCCCTAATTGCTTTAGATCTACATGCAGTTTAGTACCTTTAACTATACCTGCTTCCTGCAGCTTTTTGATACGAACATGAATGGTACCGCCGGAAACAAATAATTTTTTTCCGAGATCGGCATAAGAGATCTGGGCATTTTCAGCCATGTGCTGAATGATCTGCAGGTCAAGTTTGTCAAGATTCAATTTGGCAGCCATTTCAAACTTTGTTTTTAGATTTTTTCCATATATTCAGCAAATATTTGAACATTATCTATAATTTCAAAATCTTTATTGAACAATTTGGAATGAAACAGCCGTTTCTTTTATTTTTGTTCTACCAGTTCTTAACAATGTGGGGTGATGAAACCTTTTGGCAGACATGCCCTCTTGTCTCGGGGGTGGGGAGCAAAGGATAAACTACAGGTAGAGCCGGTATTTACTCAGGTAAGGCCGACCAGGGTTGACCACTAAGGATTTGCCTGCAAGCTAACTTCCCCGTGGAGGTTCGAATCCTCCCCCTACAGCGAAAATTTTATCTTGTTCATGCAGAGCCTTTGGCGTAGCCATAGGCTTTTTTATTTATTGCGCATCTACATTTGCACTCGTATGGGCCAAAAAAAATTGATGCGGTTTGCTGAGCTGAAAACCTTTCCAAACGTTCTCGAATTTCCAAAAGATATTAAAGGCAATTGGTCAACATTTTTTCAAAACAATCATCCTATTACTCTTGAACTGGCCTGTGGTAAGGGAGAATATGCCGTGGCACTTGCACAACTCTACCCGCAAAAAAATTATATAGGTGTTGACATAAAAGGAAACCGCATTTGGGTGGGTGCAAAAAAAGCTTTGCAGTTTGGCCTTAAAAACGTTGCTTTTCTCCGCACTCAAATTGACCAGCTAAATGAATATTTTGACAAAGATGAGGCAGATGAGATCTGGATCACGTTTCCTGACCCGCAGTTAAGAAAATCGAAAGCAAAAAAAAGGCTCACACACCCCAAGTTTTTGAGATTGTATCAGCGGTTTTTAAAAAGAGATGGTTTAATTCATTTAAAAACCGATAGCCCTGATCTTTACCAGTTTACCAAAACAGTAATTGATTTGTATGGTTGTAAATTGCTGGAAGATTATGACGAACTGTACAAACAACAGAGTTTAAAAGAAGAGCTGAAGATAAAAACCCATTATGAACAATTGGATATTGAGGGCAGTAACAAAATTCATTACTTAAAATTTACGCTGCCACCCCAAATGGCCAGTAAAGAAAAAGATGAAGAACTGAAACAATTATTAAAACATGAAGCTTGAAGAATTAACGGAAGGAGTTCACTATTATATTAATGAAAATGGTTTTATTGTGCTTACCGAACAATACCACAGGGAAAAAGGCTATTGCTGCGGAATGGGCTGCCTGCATTGCCCGTACAACTATGAAAATGTTCCGGAGCCGAGAAGAAGTTTTTTAAGAGAGAATAAATTAAAAACCGGTGACCAGTAAAAAAACATCTGCAGAAAAAATGAAAGCCATAAAGCCATCCGGCAAGCGGGAAGAAAATTTTTTTGAACTGGTATATGAAGTGGCCTGCCAAATTCCTAAAGGAAGAGTTACTTCGTACGGAGCTATTGCCAAATGCCTGGGAACTAAAATGTCGGCCCGCATGGTAGGCTGGGCCATGAATGGAAGTCATCTTTCCAAATTAAAAGTGCCGGCACACCGGGTGGTAAACCGTAACGGCATGCTTACAGGTAAGTATCATTTTAAAAGCCCGGATGAAATGGAAAGGTTGTTGAAGAAAGAAGGAGTAAAAGTAGAGAAAGATACCGTGGTTGATTTTGAAAAACATTTTTGGGACCCCGCAAAAGAACTTGGCTTTTGATTTCTTTAAAATTAATCCCTCAAACAGTTACTTTACTCTTTAACTATAATAGGGGCTGATCATCAAATACACCACCACACCGGTAATTGCCACGTACAACCATACAGGCCAGGTAAACCTCACCAGCTTTTTATGTTTATCAAATTCACCAATGAGTGAGCGGTAAGCCGCCAGCAAAATAAAAGGTAATACTAAACCCGCCAGTGGAATATGAGTGCTTAAAATAACATAGTAAATGTAACGGCTGTTGCCGGCCAGTAATTTCTCTGTTTCGCTCAGCAAACCATCATGATTTATATCTCCATACCTGGCTTCACCCGCAAACAAATGATGAAGTATGTAGCTGATCAAAAACAAAACCGATAAGCCCATGGCTGTAAGCATAATCTTCTTGTGCAGCAAATAGCGTTTCCATTTTACAGCAATAAATCCTAAAATAAGAAGGCCTGCAACCATTGAATTAATGATGGCATTTGCGAGGGCAAAAATGTGAACGTCAAAACCCGGATTGATGTTTAATTTGTACCGCCCTAAAACTGAAACAGCAATGAAAACAACTACAGAAAAAGAAATAATCAGCGTATAGGCCTTGCGGTCGTTTTTGGTCCAGGTTGCCAGTATCATCTCACCTCTTTTTTCTTAAAGAAATAAATAAACACACCTACGGCAACAAATGCAATGAGCAAAGCCACTGCAATGGTCGTTAGCTGCCCTTGCAAAAAGCTATTCTTTTTATTTTTCTCCAGCGAAAGAAGCACAATGTCTTCAGCGAGGTTAGCCATGTCGGTAGAGTCACCGCTATGGTATAACATGGGATTGCCAAACTGATCTCTCCTTGCCCGGATTACACCTTTCTTATCAATCAGCACAAAAATATCTGTATGGGGAAATGATGAATCAATTTTAGGATCCATCACCGTCAACTTCATTTCTCTTGACAGATTATAAATCGTCGTGGTATCGCCACGCAACAACCACCAGTTTGATGGATCTACACCAAACCTGTCAGCCCATTTTTTTAATGCAGCTACTGAATCTCTCTCCGGGTCAATGCTGAATGAAATGAACTGCACATAATCAGCCATCGTATCTCCAACCGATTCACCACGGGTTACTGTTTGTTGCAACCGCCGCATGGTTTGCGTCATGCCAGGGCAAATGTTAGGGCAATGAGTAAAAAAGAAATTGGCGACAATGATTCTTCCGCTGTCGCTAAATAAAATATCTGACAGCTTCACTTCCTGCCCCAATTGGTTTACAAATTTTCCGTCGGAGATGTGGTGCCAGAAAGTATCGGTGTACTGCTTTCCTTTTTTTACAACTGTTTTTATGCTGTCGTAAAAAACAGGGCGGGGAATAGCAGCTTTAGGCAATGCATTTACAAAAAGAAAAATTGCCAGAGGAATAATGAGTGCAATAACAATTCCTATGAGTGCTTTTTTGTTCAAGAGCCACTATTTAAAGCAGCCGTCCCGGATAAAGCGGGACGACTAAAAAAATTCTTCTTCACTAATCTTTGCCTCCCGGCTGTATGTGGTGTGTCGTGTCAGTTTTTTCGGGGTGCTTTGGCGTTGTTGTTTCCAAAAAATGTTTATCGTATTTATTTCTCAGGTTGCGGTAAGAATTTCCATCTGTTAAAAACGCAGTGATGAACCATATAAAAAGTAGGAGTGGAACAACAATCGTCATAATCATATTCCTGATTTCATCACCCAAATGCATAAACACACTTACAATGTAAAAGGCTTTTGCAAGTGTTAATATGCAAATCACACCTTTAAACATCAGCACCAGCAAATGACTGGGGGCAGGGCCTTTGTGGATAGTGTAAATAGTCAGGCCTAATCCCAGCTCAATAATGGTAATAATGGAAAGCAGGATGGTTGTCTTCCTGATCCTTTTCTTAAACCAGGCGTCATCGTGATGATGCAGGTAGGTAATTTCCGGTGATATTGTTTTTGTATCCATTTAAAAACTTTCTTTTAAAAATTAAATAAGATAAAAGCAAAGGAATACAAACACCCAAACCAAATCTACAAAGTGCCAGTACAAACCAGCTTTTTCAATCATCAGGTAATGGCCTCTTCTGTCAAACACGCCGTTGTAGGTCATTAACAACATTATAATGTTGATGATAACACCGGAAAATACGTGGAAGCCATGAAACCCGGTAATGCCAAAGAAGTATCCGCCAAATGCAACCGGGCCTTTTTCACGAACATGTATTTCCGCAAGATTGAGCTGGCTGAGAAGTTGGTCATTACTCATTTTTGCAAGGTCAGCAGCAGCTACACTGTGGTTATGCTCCTGTACAAGATGAACCAGCGTTTCATGTGATGAATTGCGTAAAGCCTCGGCTACGGCAGGTCCTTCTACCAGTTTACCCCACGGGTTACCCCTCATGGTTTGGCCAATCAATTCAACCTTTCCGTCAACCAGCACAGGATGTTCACCAGTAATCAGGTGATGCCATTCCCATGCCTGGCAACTCAAAAACGCCAGACCCCCAACAATTGTCCAGGCCAGCCATTTAATCACACTATTTCTATCTCCCTTATGGCCAGCATGCACAGCAAGCACCATTGTAACAGAACTAATGATGAGTATGAACGTCATCACACTTACAAATGCCAGCGGCAGGTTTGCATGACCAAAGCCGGGAAATGCATTGAACACTACGTTTGGATCAGGCCAGAAGTTTTGGCTGAAAGGAAGGCGCCAAAAGTAAAAGCATCACTCATTAAAAAATACCAAATCATCAACTTGCCATACTCAAGATTGAATGGACTTTTACCTCCGCTCCACCATTTGGTTTGATGTTGACTTACTGCCGATGTTGCCATTTATCAATTTATTATTTTAGTTTATCATTATCATCAGTTGAACGTGTTTAATATGGTGGAATGTAGTTTAATAGTACATTTTCTGATTCAACTATTTTCAACCATATTCAATCATCTTCAACATCACCTGATCCACAAAAAGAAAACCAGCAAATAGATCCAAAGCAGATCTACAAAATGCCAATAAGTTACTGCCAGCTCTACCGGCACACTGCTGTACAATTTTGTTCTTCCAAAAAATGCTTTCACAAACATTACCAACAATGCAACAATACCACCTGCCACATGCACAGCATGCAAACCCACAATTACATAAAAAAACTGCCCTGCGCCTGATGCTCCTTTAAACTTCACACCCTCCAGCCATAATTGCTGAAAGCCCTTCCATTGCAAAAACACAAAAACAACACCCAGCAAAAACGTTACAGCCATTAGCAACCTGTATTGGTTCATGGCTCTTTGCTTAAAATTGCGCAAAGCCAATTGCACCGTTACACTGCTTAACAGAATTGCGGTTGTTGAATACCAAAAAACCGAAGGCATTTCAACATCCTGCCAGCCAGCCTGGCTACTTTTTACAATATAGGCGCTGGTTAACCCAGCAAACATCATAATAATGCTGCCGATTGCCACCCACAAAGTGAATTTATGCGGATGAATTCTGCGTCGCTGTTGTGTTTGTTCGCTCACTAATTCCATCACTCTTTATCGTTAAGTTATTTTGCTTAATAATAAAGCCAGGAAAATGATCGGCAAATAAATGTAGCTGCCAAACATTACTCCTCTTGCTGCCTGCACATTCATGTTTTTATATAACATGAAGCAACGGCTTACTAAAAAAATATTGCTCAATACAATCAATGCTATACTAATCATTCCCCGCACATCTGCATAGCCGCACATGCCCGTGAAAAACGGAAGCAGTGTTACTGGTATGAGCAACAATGCCCAAATAATGGTTTGAATGGCGGTATATTTTGTGGGGCCTTCTTCACTCGGCAATAATTTAAAACCCGCTTTGTTGTAATCATGATGTGCTACCCAGGCAATAGCCCAAAAATGCGGGAACTGCCACATGAACTGAAACAGGAATAAGATCCATCCGCCTTGTGTAACTGCATCGTTGCCGGCGGCCCATCCAATTAAACAAGGCAACGCACCAGGCACAGCGCCAACCAGCACCGAAACGGCACTCACTTTTTTTAATGGCGTATAAATAAATGCGTATAAAAAAAGACTTAATAAAGAAATGCCTGCTGCAGTCCAGTTAAAAAAATTACCGAGAATAAATGCACCGGTTAAGCCGGTAATAATTGCAAATGCCCAACCTTCATTTACCGTCATCCTACCAGCAGCAATGGGTCGTTTTGCCGTTCTTTTCATTAATGCGTCCGTATCTTTTTCAAAAACCTGGTTGAGTGCATTTGCACTGCCGGTAACCAGTAACCCACCAATAAACAGCAGGCCAATCATACCCCAATTAAATTCAACTACTCTCGGTGCAAGCAAATAGCTGATTACACTGCTGAACACCACCATTATACTTAATGATGGCTTCATCAGCAGCAACCAGTCTTTCAATTTGCCTGCTAATCTTCCTTCGGCACTGTATGATTTTATTACCAGCTCTTTCACTGCAAGTTTTTATTAATGATGTTTGCTCTCGTCTTTACCAATCGGTTCTGTTTGAGGAATGAATTCTCTTCCATCTTTACCATAATCATAAGCCCAACGATGCACTTCAGGGATTTCACCTGTCCAGTTACCGTGGCCGGGACGAATTGGTGTTGTCCACTCCAGTGTATTGGCACCCCATGGGTTTTGATGCCTTACTTTTCTTCCTTTCCAAATTGAATAGAAGAAATTAAAGATGAACATGAGTTGTACGGCAAATACTATAATTGAAACAATGGTGATCATTTTATTCAGCTCACCAAACTTGTTGAAGTTATGCCAGGGTGCAAGATTGAGATAACGGCGAGGCACACCTGCCAAGCCTTCGTAGTGCATAGGCCAGAAGATGAGATAAGCACCGATCATAGTTACCCAAAAGTGAAAATAACCCAGCGTACTGTTCATATACCGGCCAAACATTTTAGGAAACCAGTGGTACACGCCGGCAAACATTCCAAAGAAAGAAGCCACACCCATTACAATATGGAAGTGAGCCACCACAAATTTTGTATCGTGTAAATGAATATCAATTGTTGAATTTGCGAGGAAGATACCCGTTAAACCACCGGAGATGAACAAGCTTACAAACCCGATAGCAAATAAAGTAGCAGGAGTGAAACGGATATTACCTCTCCATAAAGTAGTTAGCCAATTAAACACTTTAATAGATGATGGCACAGCGATCAACAAGGAAAGTAATACGAAGATCGAACCAAGGAAAGGATTCAACCCGGTTACAAACATATGGTGAGCCCAAACCAGGAAGGCAAGAATACAAATTGCAAACAAAGAGCCCACCATGGCCATGTAACCAAAGATTGGTTTTCTTGAATTCACACTTAGAATTTCAGACACCATTCCCATTGCAGGCAACAGGATGATATACACTTCCGGGTGGCCAAGGAACCAGAACAGGTGTTGATAGAGAATAGCATTTCCACCTTCGTTGGGAAGGATTTGTCCGTTCGCCACAATATCACTCAGGTAAAAGCTTGTGCCCAGGTTACGGTCGAATAACAAAAGAATCAAACCAGAAAGCAGAACAGGGAAAGACAATACACCCAGCACTGCAGTAAAGAACAAAGCCCAAATTGTCAAAGGCAGCCTTGTCATGCTCATGCCTTTGGTACGCATGTTCAAAATAGTTGCGATGTAATTCAGGCCACCCAGCAATGATGATACAACAAACAAAGCCATGCTGACGATCCAAAGATCGGTTCCTAATTTCGATCCATTATTTACCTGCCCCAATGCACTCAGTGGCGGATACATTGTCCATCCTCCACTGGCCGGGCCGGTTTGCACAAACAATGAGGATATCATTACCACACTGGCTAAAAAGAAAAACCAGTATGAAAGCATATTTAAAAATGGAGAAGCCATGTCTCTGGCACCTACCTGCAGAGGAATTAGCAGGTTAGCAAAGGTTCCGCTTAAGCCTGCTGTCAATACAAAAAACACTAGCACAGTACCGTGCATGGTAATGAGTGCATAGTAAAACTCAGGCTTTATTTCACCACCGGCGGCATAATGGCCAAACACAGTTTCAAGAATGGGGAATTTTGTATCAGGAAAACCAAGTTGCAAACGAAACAGCACAGAAAACAAACCACCAATAACCGCCCAAATGATACCGGTAATTAAAAACTGCTTACCAATGGTTTTATGATCCTGGCTGAAAATATACTTGGTAATGAAAGTTTCTTTATGGTGATGTACATGGTGCTCGTCATGATGTACCTCATGCGTAGTCACAATTTCTGTTTGACCATGTCTTGTTGCGTTGTTACTCATAGTGTTTTTATTTAACGAGAGAATTTCTTCTCCCTACAAAGTTATTTATTGATGGCGGCAATACGTTTTACTGTGTCAACGGATTGTTTGTTCAGGCTATCTGTTGAGGCTGGTTTGGCGGCAGGCTGCATCTTTTCCATAGCCAAAGCATATTGTGGTTTTTTAGAAGCCAGCCATCTGTCAAACTCTTCCTGCGTTTCTACAATAATTTCTCCTCTCATACCCCAGTGACCTTGTCCGCACATTTGGTCGCAGGAGATCTCATAAACAAAGTTCGGGTCGCCGGATTTTTCAATCATCTGCTTTGTAGTGTATTTTGGAGTAAACCACATAGTGGTTGGTGTTCCCGGCACTGCATCCATTTTCATTCTAAACTGAACCAGGCCCACATCATGAATCACATCTTTGGCACCAATCACTAATTTTACAGGCTTGCCAACAACCAGGTGCAAAGGCTCACCGGTGCTGTACACATCATCGTGGTTAAACGGATCATCCCAAATTTGACCAAGGGGATTACCTTCACCCGGATTTACATTCTTGTAATATTTCTTTCCAAGCTGTCCATCTTTACCGGGGTACCGATACTCCCATTTGAACTGGCTGCCGGTTACTTCAACAACCATTGCATTTTCAGGTGCAGGACCAGTTATTTTAAACCAGTAGTAAATACCAAAGCCAACCAGTATTGTTAAAGTAATGGCGGGAATAACAGTCCAGATAACTTCCAGCTTATTGTTATGCGGGTAGTAGTAAGCTTTTCTTTTTTCAGATTCCTGGTATTTAAATGCAAACCAGAACAACAGGATTTGTGTAACAAAAAAAACAAACCCGGTAATGGCAAGAGTAATGTAAAGCATGATGTCTATCTTCTCGCCATGGTCTGAAGCTGACTCACCTAGGATTTTTCCTTTTAGTCTTTCATTACAATAGTACACGCCTATTAACCCAATCACCAAAAATGCCAGTAGTAAAAAGGCGTTGATCTTGTTGTTTTGCTTTCTTGAATTTTCTTCTCCACGCAAAACAGAAACGTATTCACTTGCCTTGGCAATTTGGAAGGTAATCACAAATCCAAAGAACAAAATCGCTATGATGAAAAAGGTTTGCATACTCTGTTTTAAAATTCGTTTTCGTTTATCGTTAATCCCGGCTCAGCCGGCTTCAGACACTAAGTATGGTGAATAATACTTTCTTTAATGAACGGATGATTTTTAGCAATCATCGGGTATTTAGCCAGCGACCTGCCGGTTACAAAAATGATCAACCCAACAAAACCCAGTGCTACACCAAAATCATACAGCATATTTGGCAAATGATCTGGTGAAATAGCCGGGAAAACCATTTGATAAAAATTCAGCCAGTGGCCAAAAATGATTACCACAGCCATTAAGGTCATGGTGGTATAATTTCTTTTTGAATTTCTTTTCATCAAAATTAATAAAGGTGCAATGAAGTTGATGATAAGAGCAAACCAGAAAATACCCGCATAAGGTGAAGATTTGGATCGGTTACCGATTCTTGCGATAAAATATCTTGTTTCTTCCGGCTGATTGCTGTACCAAATAAGCATGTACTGGGAAAACCACAGGTACGTCCAGAAAATAGAGAAAGCAAACATGAATTTTCCAAGGTCATGCAAATGTTCTTCATTGGTCAACTCAAGGTAACCACGGTTTTTCAGGTAAATCACAAACAGAGTAATCAGCGACAACCCGGCAACAAATGTGCTGGCGAAGGTAAACCAGCTATACATCGTGCTGTACCAGTGTGCATCAATGCTCATTAACCACAGCCACGGAATTGATGACATAACTGTTAATGCAAAAAATACAATATAAATGGAAGCCCAAACTGTGTTGGTCCACATGTAGCGTTTGCCTTCTTCAATACTTAGCGGTTTGTTATCTATACTGCGTGAAAGTCGCCTCATCTTTCTGCCAAGCAATGACCAACCGGCAATGGTGATGATCGTCCAAACAGCAAAAAAAGTTTTATTTAAAAAGCCGGATTTGTGAGCAATGATCTCATCATGTTTTGCCACTTCAGGATCTGCCCAGTGATAAATAACATGATTACCACCAAAAACCAGGGTAAGTAAAATAATGCTCGCAATTATGCCAATGACAGGAACGCAGGTAGAGATAGCTTCAGTTACCCGGCGAAAAGACATTTGCCAGCCACCCCATGCAAGGGTAGTTGCGCAAATAAAAAACATGGCTGCGTTAGTAACCAGCAAAAAGTAAACGCTGTTCTGTAACAAGCTTCCCCAAAAGCGGGCCTGCTCATGCTGATCGGATTTTGCACCATGGGTTATAAAAAGAAGAATGATGGAAATAATTCCAATGGCCATTAAGCCAAACGACCAGTTTTTATACCCCTTTGTACTAACAAACTTCTCTTTGAAATGCATATTGTTTTCTTTTAGCCGCCGCTTCTGCGGAAATGCTTTTTAATTTTTTCTGCTTTGCGTTCTAATTCTATTCAAAAAACTATTGCCTGTCAAACATTTTACTTTGGTGCTGCAGTGCTATCACTTGCTGCTGTAGTAGCCGGTGCAGTAGTACCTGCAGAACCCTGTTTGCTCTTGATGTATTTAATCACCATCCAACGCTGCTCTGTGCTTAGTTGCGATGCATAGCTTCCCATTGCTCCTTTACCATACGTAATGGAATAAAACATTTGTCCTTCGGGAAGAACAAAAGTGATCAGGTTACGTGGTGCAGCCGCATAAGGGCCATTGCCGCCATTGTACAAAGGGCCATTACCATCCAGCTTTTGGCCATGGCAAATACCACAGTTTACTAAAAACAATCTTTCTGCTTCTTTCATTTGCCCGGCTGTTAACGAATCCAATGGATTTTGAATTTGCTTTGAAGCAACATAATTAGTTGAATCGCCTGGTTTATCCATTGCTAATTCAAAACGCATCATATCTCCAATTGCCACTGTGCCCGCAACGGGCTGAGCAGTGTAATAAATTTTCCCTTCACCAATTTCAGCAAGGTTGTTGGTAAATCGTGTAGAATCCAGCAATGAATAAGTTTCAATTGCACGGCTGTAAGCCATATCAGGCATATATACCCTGCCGGGGCTGCGACGAACATCGCTGCAACTGCTTACTGCAAGGCCAAGTGCAAAAACATTTACTATCCAAAAACTTTTCTTCATTATCGTTTATTGAAATGATGAACGCTTAAGCTGTCACTTCTTCTTTTGTTTCAAAAAATTTTGTGTCTTTATCATATCTGCCCAGCCACCAGCGTGTTTCTCTTTTATCAACTTTTACATCCTTTGCTCCCAGGCTGGTTAAAAAATCAATGGCTTCGTTTTCATTTGTTTTTTCTGTGCATTCCAGTGCCATTACAAATAAATCATCGGTTGAACGCAGGTTGAAATGATCTTTCTTTACAAATGGCGCCAACTGGCAGAGGTAGCAAAATGTAAGCACCATGCCCACCGAAGCAAACAACACGGTTAATTCAAACGTAATAGGAATCCATGCAGGCAATGCAAAATGCGGCTTACCGCCAATGTTCAATGGCCAGTCGCTGGTAAATATCCAACTGATAAAGCCCAGTGCTGTGGCAGTACCGATAATACCATAAATAAATCCGGCAGTATGCAGGCTGGTATCTCTTAAACCCATTGCCTTATCCAGGCCATGAATAGGAAATGGAGTGAACACATCATGAATTTTATATCCTGCACGACGAACTTTTTTCACGGCAGGAAACAAAACCTCTTCTTCATCAAAACTGCCAACTATAAATTTTTTAATTGCCATATTTTAAAATTCAAAAGTTATTCCACCCCTTGCGGGTTAATTTTTACTTCTACGCTCCATGATCATGACGATGCTTGTCTGCAAACTCTTCCACTGTTTCTTTTTCTATTTCTTTCATCCGCTGCTTATAATTCTCCC
>PSMD01000015.1:23603-38852 GCA_040289925.1 Chitinophagaceae bacterium
TTGATTTCCGCCAAGGCAATTACCGGGAAGAATTTTGAAAACAGGAAGTAGCAGGTAAAGAACAAACCAAATGTTCCCAGGTAAAAGCCCACCTCCCAAATAGATGGTGAATAATAAACACTATGAGATGAAGGCAAATAGTCTCTGTAAACAGAAGTAACGATGATCACAAAACGTTCGAACCACATACCAATGTTTACAAGAATACTCATGAAGAAAGTAACAAGAATGTTGCGCCTCATTTTTCTGAACCAGAAAATTTGTGGCGACAATACATTACATCCCATCATTAACCAGTAGCTCCAACCATAGGGGCTGTTTAGATTTACACGGTTTTCTTTAAAGGCATACCACTCATAGCTGTTGGCGCCGTACCAGGCAATGAATAGCTCGGTGAGGTAAGCAATACCAACAATTGACCCGGTAAGCACAATGATCTTATTCATTACATCAATATGCTCAACGGTAATGTATTCTTCAAGATTTAAAACCTTACGTGTTACAACGAGCAGTGTTTGCACCATGGCAAAACCGGAAAAGATGGCACCCGCAACAAAGTAAGGAGGGAAGATGGTAGTATGCCAGCCGGGAACCACTGAAGTGGCGAAGTCGAACGATACGATTGTATGTACAGATAATACCAGCGGTGTACTTAAGCCGGCTAATACAAGAGCCAATGCCTCGTGTCTTTGCCAGTGTTTGGTACTTCCTGTCCATCCAAATGCAGCAACACCATAAAATAATTTTCTCCATTTCAGTTTGGCACGGTCACGCAGCGTTGCCAAATCGGGTATTAAACCAGAGTACCAGAATAAAAGAGATACGGTGAAATAAGTTGAGATAGCGAATACGTCCCACAACAATGGTGAGTTGAAGTTGACCCACAACGGACCTCTTGTGTTTGGATAAGGAAGAACAAAGAAAGCCATCCACACACGGCCCATGTGCCAGATAGGAAACTGGCCGGCACAAATTACCGCAAAGATGGTCATAGCCTCTGCTGCACGGTTTACACCGGTACGCCAACCCTGGCGGAACAATAACAAGATGGCAGAGATCAATGTTCCGGCATGACCGATACCGATCCACCATACGAAGTTGGTAATGTCCCAACCCCAACCTACAGTTTTGTTCAGGTTCCATTGGCCGGTTCCATAAATTACCTCCATGGTTACAGAAACGATTCCAAATACAAGGAAAGCAACAGATACCAGGAAACCTATCCACCAGGCACGTGTTGGCCTGGCCTCCACCGGGCGGCAGATATCTTCTGTTACCTGGTGATAATCTTTATTGCCTTCCACCAATGGTGCCCTTACCTGTGATTCGTATCGGAGTAATGCCATATTCTTTTGCTTTGAGCTATTAGCTATGTGCTATTAGCTTTTTATTTTTAGTTGTCAACTTTTCTTTTTAATTGCTCTTCGGCTCTTTATCTAATACCTCCCGATATATTCTCGGGGTATTTTTTCTTCCGGAAAGAATACAAACTATTTATCCAGTTCCTCATGCATTGCTGCTTCAAAAACCTCTTCTGTATTTCTGATTTTAGCCAGGTAGCTTACGTTTGGCAGCGTATGTAACTGCTCAATCACATAATACATCCTGTTCTTATTTTCTTCTCTTGCTTTGTAAATCTGGCTCTCTTTATCTTTTACATTTCCAAATACAATGGCATTGGTTGGACAAGCCTGCATACAAGCTGTTTTTGCTTCGCCATCTTTTATTACCCTGTTTTCTTTCTTAGCTGTCAGCTTCGCATCCTGCAAACGTTGTACACAGAATGTACATTTTTCCATTACACCACGGCTACGTACAATTACATCAGGATTTAACACCATCCTCGTTAAGTCATCCATCATTTGTTCGGTTACCACTTCATCAAGTTTACCTACCAGTTGTTGATCCTGGTTATTCGGAAAGCTGTCTGCTCCTGTATAATCGGCCCAGTTAAAGCGGCGAACTTTATACGGACAGTTGTTGGCGCAGTATCTTGTTCCGATACAACGGTTATATGCCATTTGGTTTAAACCTTCGCTGCTGTGGTTGGTTGCGGCAACAGGACAAACGTTTTCGCAAGGAGCATTGTCACAGTGCTGGCAAAGCATTGGCTGAAAGATCACAGTTTCCAAATCATCAGGATTGTGCTCATTGCTTACAAAATAGCGATCAATACGCAGCCAGTGCATATCGTGGTAACGCATTACTTCACGTTTGCCCACAACAGGCACATTGTTTTCGGTATGGCAGGCAACCACGCAGGCATTGCAACCAATGCAACTGTTCATGTCAATGCTCATGCCCCATTTAATGCCCGGCTGGTCGTAATCAGGATAAATGGTTGCTTCTTTTCTAAAATCTTTTGTAGTGGGGGCAAAATCTTCAACCAGTTCTTCTCTCCACTTTCTAAACTTATCCGGATATTTCTTCAATGTAGCCAGTGTAGTTTCTTTTACTACTTCGGTACGGCCCATGTAAGTAGGCTGCACCTGCATTTGAGCTACTTTGTAAGTGCCGGTTATTTTATCAGAAACAGTTACATCGTTTGCATAAATAACATTGCGGCCATTGAAGGTGGCAAAGGGATAAACATTTTTACCAACACCTTCAGAGGCTTTACCCAGTGAAGCAATGCGGCCATAACCCACTGCTACTGCAATGGTGTTTGCATCCATACCAGGAATAACAAACACGGGCAATTCAACCTCTGTTTTATTTACGGTGAGCTTAATGGTTGGCTTCTCCGGGTGATAAGTATAGTTGATGCCGTTATAATTAATGCCCAGCTCTTTTGCTTTTGCAGAAGAGATCATTGCATAATTATCCCAGCTTGCTTTTGAAATAGGATCGGGCAATTCCTGCAACCATGGATTGCTCGATTGCTTACCAGTACCGATTGAAACTTTTTGATAGAGGACAATTTCTTCTTTGCCACCTTTTTTACCTGCAGCAATTGCAGCAGCGGCAGCAGCCACATCAACAGGGGCAGGGGCAGTAGTGGTTGTAGTTGCAGCAGCAGCTTGTTCTAACACCCCTGTTTGAATGGCATGTTCAAAGCCTGATAAACCACCCAGTTTCCCTGTCCAATAGTTTTTAAAATAGGCTTCGTAATCTGGTGTGGCATTATCACTCCACTTCAGTAATGAAGTTTGAAAATATCTTGTTTTGAAAAGCGGGTAAATAGCAGGCTGTAAAAAGCTGATGTAACCAGATCTTGGTTCTGCATCGCCCCAGCTTTCCAGATAATGATGATGTGGAATGATGTACTGGCAAAGTGAAGAAGTTTCATTCAGCTTCTCATCAAATGAAACAGTCAGCTTCACTTTGTTCAATGCATTTACAAAACGGCCTGCATCAAAATAATCATAAGCAGGGTTAGCTCCGTAAATCAGCAATCCGCCAACCTGGCCGGCTTCCATGGCTGTTATTAAATCAGCCATATCCTTATCAATGCCTTGCCTGTAGTTAAGCGTTACAGAAGGGTCAATCGTTTTTCCAACCGCGCCAATTTGTGTGTTGATGGCTTTTACAATAGCCTGTATGTTGACATCGTTACTTCCGCAAACTACAATAGCATTGCCACCTGCATTTTTTAAATCGTTGGCAACTTTTGTAATAGCCTGGTTCAGTTTGTCAGGCAAAGATGGAGTTGAAACACCTGCGCCACCTACAGCAGCGTACAAAGCAAGAGCAACTGAACCTGTTTCAGAAGGCCTGTGAGTAAATCTTTCATCCGCACAAGCACCGGTCAGGCTCAGGTAACTTTCAAACTGGTAGTGCTTGCTCATTTGCGGATTCTTCTCATCTATTTTTCTTTTGAAAGAATAACCGCGGGCAAACTCAACCGGTGATAGCCATGTACCCAGAAAATCGGCGCCCAGGCTAACAATCACATTTGCTTCTTCAAATTTTATTGCCGGAATTTTTCCTCCGTTCGCTTCAATCAATCCACTGTAAGAAACACCATCGTATTGAACATGCTTACCGCCAGGATATTTGGCGAGAAACTCAGAAATAATCTGTTTGGTAGTGGGAGAAGTAATGGTACTGGTTAACAAAACCAGTGGCAGGCCACCCAGGCCATTCATGGCGTCACGAACCATTTTATCTACCTGGTCAAAGCTGGGAACTTCTTCAAATTTGTCGCCTGATTTTCTTTTGGGATGTGGCAGGCGATACATATCGTACAAATCTAACACCGAAGCCTGCATGCGGGGAGAAGTGCCACCAAGAGTGAATTTGCAGGCAGGGTTACCTTCAATTTTTATTGGACGCCCATCTCTCACTTTAGCTATGGCAGGCACTACATCACCATCCTGCACATAGGTAGTAGCATAATATTTTGCTACGCCGGGAAAAACATCTTCCGGTTTGTTGGCAAAGGGCACAACTTTCCGCGAAGGGATTTTACAACTGGCTGCAATAGTTGCTGCCGCTGTGCTGAATCCAAGATACTTCAGGAAATCGCGGCGGGGAGCCTGGGCTTCCAGCCAGCCTTTGCCATCTGCATCTTCAAAAGGCAGTTCTTCTTTAAATTCATCCTGCGCTAATTTGCTAACCTCTTCCTTATTATTCAGCTCTGCAAAGCTTTGCCAAATTTTACTCATTAATTGAAAGTTTGAAATTTTTAATCCTTTTGCAAATTCTCATTCGATCATCTGCATGCCTGCATACAAGCATATCTGTACAATTAGTAATGACACTTCTGACACTCAAGGCCGCCAATATCTTCCACTGTTACACTGTCCATTTTATGATTCCTGATATCATTATGGAACTTCTCGTAAAGACTATAAAATTTATTTCCGGTGCTATCGCTATAATTAAAATTCACTTTGGTTTCTCTGTGGCAGTTAATACACCAGCCCATGCTTAATTCAGCAAACTGTTTTACTTCATCCATTTCGGTAATAGGGCCATGGCAGGTTTGGCACTGCACGTTGCCTGCACGTACGTGCTGTGCATGACTGAAGAAAACATGGTCGGGTAGGTTATGAATTTTTATCCAGAGGATAGGTGCTTTGATCATGGATGGATTCCACGCTGCTGAATTATTCGGATCGAAACCGGCATAGCTGTACAGCTTTTTAATTTCCTGCGTACCATTTATTTCATTACCGGCATCATCGTACAATGGTGCACCCTTGTATTCCTGGATGGTTTTGTGGCAGTTCATGCACACATTTACCGAAGGAATAGCGGCATGTTTACTTTCCCACGCATTGCCATGGCAGTAAAGGCAATTGATCTGGTTTATACCCGCATGCACTTTGTGTGAATAAAAAATTGGTTGTTTCGGCTGATAGTTTTTTTGTCTGCCCAGGCCAATTGCACCGGCCGTTAAGTAATAACCGGCTACTACAAACAGAACTATTGTAATAAGAGTGATGTACACTTTATTACGGTAAAAAGGAACCGGCTCGGGCCGAACGATGCCTTCAGTATCATCAGAAAGTTTTTTCAGGTTGCTGTTTACCTGCATTAATATCAGGGCAATAATTGCCATGATGAGTGAGATGATGCCGAAGATGATCCAGTTTTGTTTGGGGCTCGATGGTTCAGGGGGCTTTCTTACATCTACAATCTCCGGAGTGCTTACATAATTTACAATGGCTTCAATTTGCTTTTCAGACAAACCGGGAAATGAAGGCATGGGAACGTTGTTGAATTTTGCCTTCAGTTGTTTGTAGTAAGGATCTTTATCCTGAATGTCGGCAGCATGCTGAACCCAGTTCACAATTTTTTTCATGTCGCCATTGTAGGGGTCACGGTTCAGCAGATTTTCCAGCTTTGGGCCGGTAAGATCGGATGTGATGGCGTGGCAGGCTGCACAGTTTGACTGAAACAATTGCTTACCATCCTGAGCAAAAACATTTATAGAGAGAAGAAAACAAACACTAAGAAATAGCAGAACAATTTTCCGATTGCTTGGTTTAGATGGCATCATAGACGCAGTTGAGCTAAATGTGGATAAATTCCAAATCGGCTGCAAAAATAAGCCAGCAACTGTTCAAAAAAAAAATGCAAGAAATTTTTTTTTTACCTGCTACTGCTCTGCATTTCAGCCTTTTTTTGCTAAGCATTTTCACTTGCTGCCGCGTTTGTCATTTTAGCGTAATTAAAATTTAATTAGCTGAAATTCTTCAGCCCTGTCATTTCTGCGATATTTGCTGCCAGCAAATTTTTGGGCAGCTGATGTTTGAAAAATTAAAAACAAAATGGAAGGTCTCCGGCCTGCAACTCACTCTCATTCTCTGTACGTTTGCCATTGGTGGCACCTTAACAGGATTTGTTTCAAAAAAAATCATGAACCTGTTAAATGTTCAACAGGATTGGCTATGGACAATAATATATATACTGCTGCTGACGATTACCTGGCCACTGATGGTTTTGCTGGTTAGCTTTTTCTTTGGGCAGTTCAAATTTTTTTCCGGTTACATAAAAAGAATGGGCAGCAAAATGGGTTTTGCAAAAAACGGTCGGCAGGCAAAAATTAGCCTGGCCATTTTTGCTTCAGGCACCGGTACCAATGCAAAAAAAATTATTGAGCATTTTAAAAATTCGCCCCTGGTAAAAGTAGGCCTGGTTGTTTGTAATAAGCCCACAGCCGGGGTGATACAAATTGCCAAGCAAAACCAGATACCTGTTTTATTAACAGAGAAAGAAAGATTTTTCAGGGGAGATGCCTATCTGCCTGAATTAAAAAAGCACCAAATTGATTTTATAGTGCTGGCTGGTTTTTTATGGAAGATACCTATAGCACTGCTGCAGGAGTTTCCAAAAAAAATAGTGAACATTCACCCGGCATTGCTACCAAAATTTGGCGGTAAAGGTATGTATGGAGAACATGTGCACACAGCCGTTTTAAATGCCAATGAAAAAGAAAGCGGCATTACCATTCATTATGTAGATGAACATTACGACAACGGTGATATTATTTTACAGGTAAAATGTCCTGTGCTGGAAAATGACAATGCCGAAACGCTGGCTCACCGGATACATGCACTGGAGCATGCTAATTATCCCATCATGATTGAAGAGTTGCTATCGAACCTCATCAGTAAAAACGCAGGCAGTAAATCTTAGCATCAAATACCCAAACCAAATAATCTTTTATTGAAGGTTGCTACCGGGGCTGTAGAATTTGGAACTTATTATTTGTAATTTCAATTAACCCTGCTTTTGCATTTTCTTCTGTTATTTGCATTGCTTGAAAAAACTTCTGCAGCATATAGCCATCTTTTCTGCTATTCTTTTTTCTGCAGTTCATTCTTTTGGCCAGTTTAAAGTAAAAGGAACGGTTTACGATAGCTCACACAACTATGTTCTTCCGGGTGTAACCGTGCTCAGCACATCGGGCCGCGGTGCAATTACCAATGGGCAGGGACAATATGAGATTGATGTAAAAGAAACTGACTCCATCTGGTTTTCTTACCTGGGAAAACCAACCATCAAATACCCGGTATTAAAAATGTCAGATCCGCTTCGCTTTGATATTTCTATTAACCTGGGTGCACAGGTATTAAAAGAAGTGAGAGTGGTGTCACCTGATTACCGGCAGGATTCTCTTCAAAACAGGGTTGATTATGCAAAGGTGTTTAATTATGAAAAACCAAAGCTAAAAACTTCGGTTGGCGGCGGGCCGGAAGGTGTTGGCGTAGGCTTTGATCTTGATGAGATCATCCGCATGTTTCAATTCAGAAAAAATAAAATGATGCTAAGCTTTCAGCAGCGGTTGATTGAACAGGAAAAAGAAAAATTCATTGATCATCGTTTCAGTAAAGCTTTGGTTTTGCGGCTTACTGGTTTAACCGGTGGAGAAAGAGACAGCTTTATGACGCAATACCGCCCCAATTATGAATTTACCCAAACCGCCAGCGATTACGACTTTCAGCTTTATATTAAACGAAGCTTTGCAAAATGGCGCAAAGCTCATCCCGCACAAAAACCTGAAGACAGCAAAGGGTTTTAATTTTTTTCTTCTCCCGCAAGCAAATTGAGAGTAATTTCAGAGTACATCAACCTGCTTATAAGCCAAGCTTCTCACAAAGAGATTATGAATGAGCTTCAGAGCACATCAGCCTCAGCTCACAAAACGGAATTTCAGCTCGAGAGATTATTTTTTTCCGTGATGCTGTTTTTGCAATTGTCATTACTCTTCTTGTAATTAAAATTAAAATTTCCGAAAACGTCAATCGGAATTTCTTTTGGCTTTTTCCAGCGGTCGCCAAGCGGAACTACTTCGGTAACACCGCCCCACAATCGCAATATTTTCAAGAGAGATCTTTCAACTTTGTGATGCTGCGTGACAGGCTGCGGGTTCTTGAGCAAAACATCAAGGCACATAAACAACTTAGTGATGAAGACAGGGTAAATCTTCAGCAATACATTACCCGCATTTATGGTTCGCTAACCGCCTTCAATGTTCTTTTTAAAAACAAAGAGCATTGGTTTGTGGGAGAAAGAAGAATAATAAATTGCATGAACAAAAAGGCGGCCCCAACCACGGAGCCGCCGTATATATCACCCACCAACGAAATTACAGGGGTTTTTTAGTGGTGTTTGTTGAAATTCCAAAAATGGAATACAGCAGGCACACACCAAACAGGCTTGTTAGAAAAAAAATTCCTACCAGCACCAGCAATATCACTCCGGGTAACCCGATAACATATCCGGCAAAATACAGGTAAACAAAAATGGCTGACAGTAAAAGCCGGATAATACGGTCGGTAACACCTACATTCTTTTTCATAACAGAAATTTTACCGTTAAAGAATTTTGATGACCCAAACAATGCCGGTTACCATTGCCACGCATAACAAACAAACCAGCGCAAATTTCAAAAAACGTTTCAAAGCTGTAAACCTATGCTGGCGGCAAGCTCATTAAATGATATTGCTCAGTTTTTAAAGTGATTTTACATTTTGTTTTCCGCTTCCTGTCCATTGCTTTAATTAAATTGTGGCAATGAAGTGGCTTGCAATTTTCATCATTTGGCCGGGTTTTTTGCTGGCACAAGGCCAGGCTGATATTCTTATACGCAATGGAAAAATTATTGACGGAACCGGCAATAGTTGGTTTTATGCCGACATTGGAATAAAAGATGGTCGCATCATAAAAATTGGTCCCGCACTAAATTTTTCTGCAAAAAAAATTATTGAAGCCAGCGGATTAATAGTTACCCCCGGCTTTATTGATGTGCATACGCATTTGGAAGGCGACGAAACCAAAGACCCCAACGCCACTAATTTTATTCTGGATGGAGTTACAACCTGTATAACCGGCAACTGCGGCTCTTCAAATATTGACGTTGGCAATTATTTACGTTGGGTAGATTCGGTAAAACTTTCTATAAATGTAGCTACACTCATCGGCCATAACGATGTTCGCAAAGCCGTAATGGGCCGTGCCAACCGGGATGCAACAGCAGAAGAAATGGAAAAGATGAAAGCGATTGTTGATAAAGCAATGAAAGACGGGGCTGTTGGCTTTTCAACCGGTTTAATTTATATACCCGGCACTTACACAAAAACTCCTGAGATTGTTGAACTGGCAAAAGTGGCAGCAAACTATCATGGGTTGTACGCTACGCATATGCGGGATGAAGGCGACAGTGTAACATTTGCCATTGAAGAAGCATTAACCGTTGGAAAAGAAGCAAAGATTCCCGTGGAAATTTCACACTTTAAAGTTGGCGGGCAGCAAAACTGGGGAAGAAGCAAAGAAACCGTTGCCATGATTGAAGCAGCCAGAAAACAAGGCATTGAAGTAACCATTGACCAATATCCTTACACGGCCAGCAGCACATCCATCTCCACTTTAATACCAGAAGAAATTTTAGCGGATGGACAGGATTCCATTAATGCAAGACTTCAACGGCCTGAGATAAGAAAATATGTTACGGAGGCGATGCTGAAAAGTTTGAAAAAAAGAAAGCTGAAACATTTTAGTTATGCAGTAGTGGCCAGTTATCCGCCGGATACCAGCTTCAACGGAAAAAGTATTGAACAAATCAATCGCATGATGGGCAGAAAACACAAAGCAAAATATGAAACGCAAACAGTGATGGACCTGATGATGAAAGGAGGAGCCAGTGCAGTATTTCATGGTATGAGCGAAGAAGATATCAAACGCATCATGAAATATCCCTTCAACATGTTTGCAAGTGACGCAACTATACGTGTATTAGGCAACGGTGTGCCGCACCCAAGAGGTTATGGCACCAATGCAAGAGTGCTGGCAAAATATGTGAGAGATGAAAAAGTAATTTCGTTAGAAGAAGCTATTCGCCGCATGACTTCTTTGCCCGCACAAAAATTTTTGTTGAAAGACCGCGGATTATTACGGGAAGGTTTTGCCGCCGATATTGTCATCTTTGATGAAAATGAAGTTCAGGATGTTTCCACTTATGAAAAACCGCATGCCTACTCAAAAGGTTTTAGATATGTAATTGTAAATGGAGTGCTTACGGTTGAAAATGAAAAACACACCGGCGTCCGGGCAGGAAAGGCTTTGTATGGCTCAGCCGTTGTTGAATAATTATGCCACCAACTGCCGGTTGTATTTGTTGCGGTACTCAACCGGTGAAAGCCCGGTGATTTTTTTGAAAGTATTGCGGAAAGCCTTGGTATCGTTATAACCCACTTCATACATCACCTCATTGATGTTTTTGCGGCTGACTTCAAAACTTTTTTTAGCAGCCTCCACTTTTACCCGTTGAATATATTCAGTAACGGTATTTCGGGTTGCTTTTTTAAAGCGCCTTTCCAAATTGCGGCGGCTGATATTAAATATAGATGAAAGCTGGTCCACAGAAATCTTTTCTTCATAATTCTTTTCAATGTACTCCTGCACTTTTTTTATCTCTTCATCTTCATGAGATTTTTGCCCGGAGAAAATAGTGAATGGCGACTGGCTATAACGATCAATATCAATGATAAATGCTTTGACTGTTAAAATAGCCAGTTCTCTTCCCGCATATTTTTCAACCAGGTAAACAAGCAGGTTTAAAAAAGAACATGCACCGCCGCTGGTATAGATGCCTTCTTCTTCCGTCAATATTTTTTCATCTACCAAATTCACCTGCGGAAACATTTTTCTGAATTCATTTGCCATTATCCAGTGCGTGGCGCATTTCTTACCGTTGAGCAAGCCTGTGGCTGCCAAAAAGAATGCACCTATACAAAAACTGGCCAGCTCTGCACCAGATTTATATTGTTCAATTATCCACGGCATAAAATCTTTGTTTCTTTCAATAGCCTCCTGCTGGTTGCCGGTTGCCATGCATGGCAGGCACAATAATTAAATCTGTTTTCTTTATATCAGTAATTATACAATCAGGTATAATTGTAAATAAACCGTTGCGCTGAGAAATTTCTTTTGTTAATCCTACCAGTTGAATTTTAAAAGCCGGTGGCCTGCCCATCATCTCACAAAACTTATTTACTTCAGAAAGTATTTGGTGAGTGCCATCAATATTTGGCAGGCTGTTATGGCCCAGCGGAACCAGTACATTAAATGGATGGTGGTTTATGGTAATCAGAAAAAATAATTTCCCGCATATTCAAACTTCAGCTGAAAACATTTTATCAATAAAAAAATCAATATGCAAAAGATTATTCCTTTTTTATGGTTTAACAATGAGGCTGAAGAAGCCGTGAATTTTTACACATCTGTTTTTAAAGACTCAGAAATTTGTAAAATAAACTGTTACCCCGAAGGAAGCCCGGGAACTGCCTGCATGGTGATGACTATTTCATTTAAATTGTTCGGGCAGGAATTTATTGCACTAAATGGCGGCCCTGCATTCAAATTCACTGAAGCTGTTTCGTTTGTTGTTAACTGCGAAACACAGGAAGAAGTTGACAAATACTGGAACACACTTTTAGAAGGAGGAACAGCGCAACAATGCGGATGGCTGAAAGATAAATATGGATTATCCTGGCAAATAGTACCTGATGTTCTTGAAAAACTGATGACTGACAAAAACCCAGATAAATCACAGGCTGTAATGCAGGCCATGCTAAAAATGATAAAGCTGGACATTGCAACTTTGCAGGCAGCTTATGATGCCGCCTGATCATCATTTTTAAATCAAAAACATTTTGCTATGGAAAAAAAAGAATACCGGGCCATCATCAATGCACCGAGAGAAAAAGTAGGGCGGTCCTTTGGGGTAAGGACACCTATCCGCAATGGACATCTGCTTTTGCCGAGGGCTCTTCCGCCCAAACAGACAGCTGGAAAAAGGAAGTAGGGTTTTGTTTGGAGATGGAAAAGGTAATGGCATGGTATCAAAGGTTGCAGAAAATATTCCCAATGAGTTTATGTCCTTTCAGCACCTGGGTGTAATGAAAGATGGTGTAGAAGAAACTGGCCAGCAATGGACAAATGCATTTGAAGATTACCGGCTGAAGGCCGATGGCAATAAAACTGAATTAACTGTAACTATGGACGTGGAAGAAGAGTACATAAATTATTTTGAAAAAACGTGGCCAAAAGCACTGGAAATTTTAAAAGAACTGGCAGAAAAATAATCAGCTAAAGTCAAAAACGATCTGCATGAAACAATTTTTTAGTACGCAGCCCCTTCATACGGATGCCGCAGCCTTATTAATGCGATTTATTTTAGGCGGTCTTTTCTTTTTTGTTCATGGCTGGCAAAAAATAGATAATTATCAACAGATACTGCCGATGTTCGGAGACATTATTGGCATTGGCTCAAAGCTTTCTTTTCACCTAGTCATCTTCGCAGAATTTTTTTGCGGCTTATTTGTATTGGTTAGCTTGCTGACAAGATTAACCGTCATTCCTATTTTTATTACAATGGCAGTTGCTTTTTTTATTGCGCATGCAAAAGATGATTTTCAAACGAAAAATCTTCCTTTTGTTTACCTGTTGTTAACCATACTGGTTTTTATTTTAGGCAGCGGCAAATATTCAGTGGATTATTTTTTATTCAGCCGCAAAGCGAAGCAGCTCTAAAACATCCAGCTCATTTTTCATCACCACAAAATTTGCCTTGCACCCTTTTTCAATGCAGCCGATGTTTTTTTGTTTGAGAGCAGCAGCCGGATAAACCGTGCACATGCGAATGGCTTCTTCCCATTGAATGCCCGCATGCTTCACCAGGTTTTTTAAAGCTTTGCTCATAGTAAGAGAAGAGCCGCTTAAAATGCCTGCTGCCTCAAATTTTTCGCCTGCAGGATAATGCCGGTAGTAGCCTTGTGCGGTTGTAGTAACAGCATCGGTTATAGCAAATAATCTTTCCCCCATAATCTTTTTTGCAATGCGGATAGCCGGCCAGGCAACATGATAGCCATCTGCAATGATGCTTGCCATTACCGAAGAATGATCAAATGCGGCACCTGTTAAACCTGCTTCGCGGTGATGCAAACCACTCATGGCATTGTATAAATGCGTAACCAGGGTTACACCTTGCTCAAAACTTTTTATTGCCTGCTGATAACCTGCATTACTATGGCCGGCTGAAATAATAATGTTGTAAGAAAGAATGAGCTCAATGATCTCAGGACTGCAAATTTCAGGAGCCAGCGTAATCATTTTAATCACGCCTTTGCCATACTCAAGCAGCGAACGTACTTCATCCACTGCGGGTGAATGAATCAGCGATTCAACATGAGCTCCTCTTTTTTCTTTACTGATCCACGGCCCTTCCAAATGCAGGCCCAGCACTCCCTTGCCTCCATGCTGCCAATACGTTTTTACTGCATCAATGGCCTGCAAAAAAACTTTTATTTCGTTGGTAGCAAGGGTGGGTAAGCAGTAGGCAGTGCCCGAGCTGAAGCAGTATGCTGCAAGAGCCTGCAATGTTTTTTCATCCGGATAAACAGCCAGCAATCTTTCTGCAGCACCATATATCTGCAGATCAATAAATGCGGGTGCAATACATGCATCCTTCCAGCTTTGATTTTCTACAGAGCCGGGCAAGGAAGCTGTTGCCACCACATCAGCTATCTCATCATTTAATACCAAAACAGAATAGCCGCTCAGCCATTCTTTACCTGTAAAAATTTTATCAGCTGTAAATGCTTTCACTGCTTTCAAAATTAGCAACAGAAATCAGTACCGGGCAAGCAACTTAGTCAAAGAAAATAGTAGTTTTAAACTGAAAGCCATCATTCATGACTGCAATCGCTCACCTGGAAAAAACCAGGCACTTTTTTTTATTAACTGCCGTATTTGCTCTTTGCCGTTCGGGTTTTGGGCAAACAGAAAAGCAGCTTCCTTTTTTTAGCAGGCTGAGTAGTGAAAAAATGGGCATCTATTTCCGGAACGACATTATCGAAACCCCGGATCTTTTTTATTACACCTATAAGTATTTGTACAATGGCGGCGGCGTAAGTATTGTGATATAAACAATGACGGGCTGGCTGATATTTATTTCTCATCTACCATTGGTGCAAACAAACTTTATCTGAACCAGGGCAATCTGAAGTTTAAAGACATAACCGGGCAGGCGGGAGTAACAGGAGGCAATGGCGTAAAAACCGGCGTAAATATGATTGATATAAACAATGATGGCTGGCTGGATATTTATGTTTGCCGCTCGGGCATTGCAGAAGAAAAAGACAGACAGAATATTTTATACATCAATAACGGCAACCTTACGTTTACTGATAAAGCTGCAGAGTATGGGCTGGATGATGCCAACTATTCTACCCAATCTTATTTTTTTGATTATGACAAAGACGGCGGATCTCTACCTCGTTAATCACCCGGGCAGCTTTGCCAACGCCATGCGTTTACAAGGAAAAATTGTAAATGGAAAACAGGTTTTAATTGAAGACACTACCTCTCAGCTTGTTAGCGACAGGTTGTATGAAAACAGGGGGAACAAATTTGTTGATGTTACAAAAAAGCCGGCATCACAAATCAGGCATTTGGCTTAAGCGCAGTAATAAACGATTTTAATGATGATGGCTGGCCGGATATTTACGTAGCTAATGATTATGTCAAGCCTGATTTTTTATATATCAAAAATAAAAACGGAACATTTACCAACCGCCTTGGGGAAAACTTCAGTCATATTTCCATTACCTCCAGGGGATCAGACATGGCAGATATCAACAATGATGGCCATGAAGATTTTTTTGTAGTGAATATGGCCATTGAAGACCCGGTAAGGCAAAAGCAGTTATTTGTACACAACAGCAAGTACGATGAATTTAATTTACTCCTTCGCCTCAATTTATTTTACCAGTATCCGCACAATACACTGCAATTAAA
>PSMD01000015.1:38909-48687 GCA_040289925.1 Chitinophagaceae bacterium
ACTTGCAGAAACCGATTGGAGCTGCGGAAGCCTGGCGGCTGATTTTGATAATGACGGATGGAAAGACCTGTATGCGGCCAATGGATACAAACGTGACATGACCGATTGGGATTACAAACAGTTTGTGCTTGACTCTGTAAAAAAAATAATGACGCAAGGCAAGTCGGTTAACCTGTTGGAGTGGTTCAGGCAAATACCACAGGTAAAAATTAAAAACTATATTTTTCACAACAACGGCAGCCTGCGTTTTGATGATTACTCTTTGCAATGGTGTGATGAGCCGCCTTCTTTCTCCAATGGAATTGCTTGTGGCGACCTTGACAACGATGGCGACCTGGATATGGTTATAAATAATGCAGATGATGAATCCTGGATACTTGAAAACAACCTGGATAAAATTTCACCGGCCAACTTTTTACGTTTTCAATTTTTTGCTTCGCCGCAATCAAAAAAAGAAGTGTTTGGTGTAAAATTGCTGCATGAAAAAGGGAAATTATTACAGTCTCACCGGTACGATCCGCAGCGGAGTTTTTTATCAACCATTGAACATGCCCTGCATTTTGGTGTTGGGAAAATGACAACTATTCCGCAGGTTGTAATTTCTTTTCCTTCTGGCAAACAAAAAATCTTACCCAATGTAACCAGCAGCCAACTGCTCACGGTATTTGAATCTGAAACCAATATTCCTGCTACTAAAAACCAAAATCAAAAACTTTATTTACTGTAGCCGCAAAAAATACTTTCAACTACACACATAAAGAAGATGAGTTTATAGATTTTAAACGTGAGCCGCTGATACCTTATCACTGCAGTCGCAAAGGGGCTTATTATGCCAAAGCAGGCAGCCTTTTTTTAAAAGGCAATGGCCAAAGTAAATTTACCGCTTTGCCTGCCTGGCAAAAAGGCTTGCCTGTCATGGGTGAATTCAGGAAAATCATCCGGCAGGGAAAAATGCTGGTATTTTTACAAAACAATGGACCAGCAAAAATTTATTCATTGCGTTAGCTAACCACAAACCGATAGCCAACCCCTTTAATCGTAATAATTTCCAACGAAGGGTCTTCCTTTAAATAATTACGCAGCTTGGTAATGTACACATCCAGGTTTCTTGAATTGAAAAAAGAGTCATTACCCCAAAGAAGATTCAGGATTTCACGTCGGTCAATGATCCTAACCACTACGATAGTTGTAAGCATTAGTAAGGGAGAAAGGATCAATTTTTTGCGCATGCGTATACAAAACTAATCAATCGCCATTGCCACGGCCTCACCCTTAACCTTTATTAACCTTAAACCAACCTTTGTTAACTTCTGGCAGATTTAGCTTTGAAAAAAAATTGAAAGATGAAAAAGCTATTTTTACCCCTAATGGCTATTCTTTTTTTTGCCCCTGTTTTTGCCCAGCAAAAAGAAGGTAAAGTGATATGATATACGAACGTACCATTCAGGTACAAATTAATATTGCCGGCAATGGCCCCGCAGAGCAGTTAGAGTCAATGCTTCCCAAATCAAGAACAGACCGTTTCGAACTTAATTTTGGCGACAATAAATCAATTTGGAAATGGGTGGAGGATGAAATAGAAAATGATGAGATGAGTGGAAATGGAATGCAGATAAGAATGGTTGGCCCGGGACAGGATGATATTGTTTTTTACGACTTTGCTGCCGCACGTAAAGTTGAGCAACGTGAACTGTTTGATAAAAAATTTATTGTTGCTGATAGCATCCGCAAGTTGAACTGGAAATTAACCGGCGACATGCAAACCATTCTCGGTCATCCCTGCCAAAAAGCGGTTGCACAGCGTACCGGCAAGCGTATGCAAATGAATATGGAAAACGGGAAAATGAAAAGAAGGGAAGTTGAAGACACCACCGTAATCATGGCATGGTATGCTATGGATATCCCGGTGCCTGCAGGGCCAGAAGTAGCTGGCCAGTTGCCAGGGTTGATTATGGCTTTGGATATTAATAACGGTCGCATGGTGTACAAGGCCATAGACCTTTCGCCCAAAGCCGATATAGCAGCAATAAAAGAACCAACCAAAGGAAAAAAGTCTCTCCTGAAGAATTCAATAAGGAAAGAAATAAGATGTTTGAAGAAATGGAAAAAAATAACCAGGGTGCCGGCAACAGATAATTATCCGAAATTAATACTGCAGTTCTTTAATACTAACTCAATACACAACTTGGTGGATGACGGCCAAAACACCGGTTATGTATTGACAACTGAACTTTGAAAATTTTGGGGCAAATGCTTTAGCCGGTTATCCTGTTTCATCTTTTCTCTCACTACATTTGCCCCCATGAAAAATACTCCCTTCACCCAAAAGCATATTGAACTGGGCGCAAAAATGGTTGAGTTTGCCGGTTACAATATGCCTATCAGCTACACAGGCATAAACGATGAACATGCTGCCGTAAGAAATAATGCAGGCGTATTTGATGTCAGCCACATGGGAGAATTTATTTTGAAGGGAGAAAATGCACTGGACCTCATACAAAAAGTAACCACCAATGATGCATCGAAGTTGACAACCGGCAAAGCGCAGTATAGCTGCCTCACGAACCACGACGGTGGCATTGTAGATGACCTGCTGGTGTATTGTCTTGCCGAAAACAAGGCTTACATGCTGGTAGTAAACGCCAGTAATATTGAAAAAGACTGGAACTGGATTAGTGACCACAACACAAAAAACGTGGAGATGCACAATATCTCCGACAAAACCGGGCTGCTGGCGGTGCAGGGGCCAAATGCAACAAAAATTTTACAGCCGCTGACGGAGATGGACATCATGAACCTGAAGTATTACACGTTTGTAAAAGGAAAATTTGCCGGCGTTGATAATGTGCTGATTAGTGCTACCGGTTATACAGGTGCCGGAGGTGTAGAGATTTATTTTGAAGATAAGGATGATGCTGCAGAAAAAATTTGGACCAGCATTTTTGAAGTTGGAAAGCCCCAGGGATTAAAACCAATTGGCCTTGGCGCAAGGGATACGCTGAGATTAGAAATGGGCTACTGCCTGTATGGAAATGACATTGACGACACCACTTCACCTTTAGAAGCGGGCCTTGGGTGGATCACGAAGCTCAGTAAAGATTTTACTGCCAAAGAAATTTTGGAAAGACAAATAGCCGAAGGTGTAAAGCGAAAGTTGGTGGGGCTTGAAATGATTGAGAAAGGCATACCCCGCCACGGTTATGAAATAAAAGACGAAATGGAGGTGACACTTGGCTATGTCACTTCCGGCACGCAATCACCCAGCTTAAACAAAGCTATCGGAATGGGTTACGTTTCTACCCCCTTTGCTGCACCGGGAACAGTTGTGCTGATAAAAGTGAGGGAAAAACTGCTGCAGGCCAAAGTAGTGAAGATACCCTTTGCATAACAGAAGATTTACGTGGTGATGCCGGCTTGATTCTTGCTGAAAAAAGAAATAATTTTTCGCATCAATCCATATCTAGATGCCCAGCATACACCTGACAACTTTTATTCAAGCCCCGGTTGAACGGGTATTTGACCTCTGCCGCAATATTGAATTGCACAAAGAATCCATGAAACAATTTGGTGAGCAGGCTGTGGCCGGAACAAGGTTTGGCCTGCTCGAAAAAAATGAAACAGTTACGTTAACGGCCAGGCATTTATTTAAAACCCGAGTGGTAAAGCTAAAGCTAACCGATATGCAGAAACCGTTACGCTTTACCAACGAACAATTCAAGGGCTCTTTTAAAACCATGAAGCATGTGCATTATTTTAAGCCCTGCGATAACGGAACAATTATGATTGACATTTTTGATTTTGAAACCGGCCGTGGAATTCTTGGCAAATGGCTCAACTCTCTTTACCTCACCAAATATGTAAAGCGTTTGCTTGAACAGCGAAACAAAACCATTAAAGAGTTTGCAGAAAGCAACAAATGGAAAATGTTACTGGAGAAATAAAATGCTGCATTGTTAAGGAGTTTTAATTGCCGCACAATAATTGAACAACTTAGCAAATAAACAAGAGTTACATTTGCAGCGTCGCATGAATAACAAGCCAACCCTGTTCACTTCACTTTCTCCTGCCCTAATGCATTTGTATGATGTTACAAATAGTATTGTTGTTATTATTGATGTATTAAGAGCTACTTCTACAATTGCAACAGCCTTGTTTAATGGCGCCAAATGTGTAATTCCTGTTGAGAGTGTCAGCCGCTGCATGGAGCTGGGTAAACAAATTGAAGGCATTACCGCCGGAGAAAGAGATGGAAAAATTGCAGAAGGCCTTGAATACGGCAATTCGCCATTTGAATATCCCCGTCAGTTTATTGAAGGAAAAACACTGGTGTTAACTACAACTAACGGCACAAGATTATTACACATGGCGCTGGAAAGAGGTGCTACAGAAATTATTACCGGTTCTTTTCCCAACCTTTCTGCAATTTGTGAGCATTTGATAGCAATGAAAAAAAATGTCATTCTCGGGTGTGCTGCCTGGAAAGACAAAGTGAATATGGAAGACACCCTGTTTGCCGGGGCTGTTATTTCAAAAGTGAGAGACCATTTTGAAATCAACTGCGATTCATCTCACATGGCGGAAGCGATGTATGAAAAAGGAAAAAAAGATCTGTTTGCTTTTATTAAAAAGAATAATGCCTCGCACTATCACCGTCTTATGAAATTTGATTTGGAAAAAGATATTCGCTATTGTTTAACTGAAGATGTAGCTAATGTGCTGCCTGTTTATGAAGAGGGAAAATTGCTGATTAAACAATAGTGCCGTCGCGGGACAAACCTTGCAAGATAAATCAATTCTTCTGCAAAAAGATCACAATAAAATTTAATTATTAAACTTCTTTTTTTCTCAGGAAATCAGCAGCACATTCTTTTACTTTTGCAGATTGCCCCATTGGTATTGGGGGGGTGATCGTGGATTTTAGATGTAACTCATTTTAGAATCTACCCATCAAAAAATCTAAAATCCTGAAACCTAAATCTGAAATCGCTTTGGCCCTACCGCATCTCATTAAATATGTGTACACCAATGGAACGGATGAAGTGATCCGCCGCGGAAAAAAAATTCATGCCATTGGTTTTGTTGAGCTGATTGAATATGACAACCTGTTTGGCTCAGCCGTGTTTCGTGTAAAAGATGACATCTATTCTACGTTTTACAAAGTCTATTTACAAAAAATAAAAGATCCAAAGTCTCTTTCAGTTCGTTGCTCTTGTCCTTATAACCTGGGTGATATTTGCCGGCATGAAGCGGCTGCACTTTTCCAGTTGCAGGAAATGATTGATAAGAATATGCTGGAAGCTGATGATGTGCAGTATGACCAGCAGCACACCGTGGCGAAAATGAAGTTCATTGACCTGAAGGCTTTGCGAATGCTTTCTTCCCCGGAAGTTTTTGCAGAAGCAGAAAAATTTTTGAGAACCAATAAAGCAAATATTGAATCTGCAAAAGATGAAACGGTAAAAGCCACGGTAAGAATTGATGGCCACAATTATAAAGTGGTGTTACGCAAAAACGAAGAAAGAAATTTTGATACCAGCAGCGATTATGAAGATCCGGATCACCCGCTTTCTCTTCCCAAGGTCATTGTCTTTCTTCAATTGCTGAATGCTTACGGCCCGCATTATTTTGACAGCATCCGCAACTGGGACAAAGAGAAAAATAAACTGCTCGAGGCATATGGCTATTCACTGAATGATGACCTGAAAGGAAAATTTGAGTTCAGCTATAAAGATGGCAAGCCCTTTTTAAGAGTGCTGGATCCTTCCATAAAAAGAATCAGCCCTGTGGCAACCCATGCAAAGCCTGTGGCTGTGCAGGCCGAACATGTAGAAAGTGAAACGACAAAAGCGGAGGAACCTGTTTTAGCCACTCACCGGCTGGGTGTTGTATTTAATCTAAACAAAAAAAACTACCCTTACTTTACTGTTGATGTGGTGCAGGGCGAAGTAAATGAAGAAAACACATTTTCCGGTAAGGTTGAAAAACTTGATCTGACCAAGTATGTTGAAACGACCAGGCTGAATGAAGCCGACAAACAAACATTAAGCATATTAAGAAAACTTCAGGAGCCCGAGATCAATAAATACATCAGCCGCAACTCGCCGTTTTCAGGTATTTGGGAAAATATCATTCATCATGAAGATGATGATCTGCCAGAAGAAACCAAAAACCTGATGACAGAATATCTTTTTCCGAAACTGAAAAAAATATTTTCAGAGAAGGGCACCGGGCCACTGGCTTATTACCTGCCCCAGGGTAAAAGTTTTAAAACTACTCACCTGAAGGAATTAAAGCTTTCTCCGGAAGATGCCAACCCAAGATTTTTTATCAGTAAGAACGGCAGCTATCAAATTCATTGCAACATAAAGGCTGATGGGCTGGAACATGAGCTTGGAGACAATGAAAGTCAAAGTCCCCTTTTCTTTTTATACAACCACCAGGCCCATTTATGGAAACATGCGGAAGTAATAAATGTGGTGGACCAGTTTTTACCAAACGGGAAATTAACTGTAAAAGAAGAAGACTGGCCAAAAATTCTGCACCAGCTTGTATTGCCGCTTGCAAAAGAATATAAGGTTGAATTTGACCGTTCACTTGTACAGGAAGTAAAAGCAGGCGATCCTGAAGTAAAATTATATTTATTGGAAAAGGGTGATTACCTCGTTTTTCAACCTTCATTTTCCTACAAGGGCTACGAAACAAAGGCAAAGGACAGGAATGAGATTGTGGTACCGCAGGGTGATAAAGTCTTAATCGTCCATCGCAACCGCGAAAAAGAACATGAGTTTATTCAAAAGCTGCAAAACCTGCACTCGAATTTTATTTACCAGGAAGACACGCATGCTCTTGCATTGAAAGGAACTGATGTTTTAAAAAACAACTGGTTCTTTTTGTTTGTAGATGCAATGAACGACATGAAAGTGCCGGTGTTTGGCTTCGATGCACTGAAAAATTTCCGTTTTAACACAGCCAAACCACAAACAAAAATTTTTATCAGCAGTCATACAGATTGGTTTGATGCAAAAGTTGATATTGTTTTTGGCGACCAGCATGTAACTGTTGCAGAAGTAAAAAGAGCTTTAGCCAACAAGCAACAGTTTGTACAACTGAATGATGGTACTCTTGGAATTTTACCTGAAGAATGGATGAAAAAATATTCCTTACTGTTTCGGGTTGGTGAAGGCAAAACAACCAACCTGAAATTATCCCGCTATCATTTAAGTGTAATAGATGAGTTGTATGAAAATCGTGATGAGAACGAGTTGGTCATTCAACTGGAAGAAAGATACCAGCGGTTGAGAGAGTTTGATAAGATCAGTCACATTGAACCGCCAAAACATTTGGAACATGTGTTGCGGCCATACCAGGTTGCAGGCTTTCAGTGGCTGAATTATCTGCATGAAATAAAATGGGGTGGAATATTGGCTGATGATATGGGTTTAGGTAAAACCGTGCAGGCACTTTCATTTTTGGAGTATTACAAAATGCAGTATGGAAAGTTGCAAGCATTGGTTGTTTGCCCCACCACACTTATTTATAACTGGGAAAATGAAATAAAAAAATTCACTCCTTCGCTTAGTTATCACATTCATCATGGTGGGCAACGTTTTAGGGAAAAAGATGAATTGCTGAATTATGATATTAATATTACAACTTATGGCACGTTGAGAAGCGATATTAAATTATTTGTCGGCATTGACCTGGATTATGCCATCCTGGATGAATCACAGGCCATTAAAAACCCGGCAAGTAAGGTAACAAAAGCGGCCAGTTTGCTAAATGCAAAACACAAGTTGTGCATGAGCGGTACGCCTTTGCAGAATAATACTTTTGACATTTTCGCACAGATGAATTTTCTAAACCCAGGCATGCTGGGCACTATGGAATATTTCCGCCAGGAGTTTGCCATACCTATTGACAAATTTGGTGAAGAAGACAGGAAAGAGCATTTGCGAAAAATCCTCTACCCTTTTATTTTAAGAAGAACAAAAGAGCAGGTTGCGAAAGACCTTCCTGAAAAACAGGAAATGGTTTTGTTCTGTGAAATGGAAGATGAGCAAAGAAAAATTTATGATGCTTACCGAAATGATTACCGCAACCAGATTTTGGGTGCTATCGAAACACAAGGCATTCAGCGTTCACAGCTTACCATTCTGCAGGGTTTGATGAAGTTGAGGCAGATCTGCGATTCACCGGCAATTTTAAATGAACAGGAGAAATTTGAAAATCATTCTATCAAGCTGGAGGAGCTGGCAAGAGAAATTACCGAGAATATCGGCAATCACAAAGCTCTCATCTTCTCTCAATTCCTCGGCATGCTTGCGTTAATTAAAGAAAAGCTCACGGGCCTCGGAATTAAGTTTGAGTATTTTGATGGCAGTACTTCTGCGCCGGACAGAGAAAAGGCCATTCAAAATTTTCAGAATGATGAAACGGTAAGAGTGTTTTTAATTTCTTTAAAAGCAGGTGGTGTAGGTTTGAATTTGACGGCAGCCGATTACGTTTATATTGTTGACCCCTGGTGGAACCCGGCTGTTGAGCAACAGGCCATTGACCGTACGCACCGCATTGGCCAAACGAAAAATATTTTTGCCTATCGCATGATCTGCAAAGACACGATTGAAGATAAAATACTGCAATTACAAGAGAAGAAAAGAAATCTGGCCAAAGAATTAATTGCCGACGATGCTACGTTTGTAAAGAGCCTGACAAGAGAGGATGTAGAATATTTGTTTAGTTAAGTTTTTTGTCGCTGAATATTTTTAAGTGGCACTTAATAATTATCTCTTCCCAAACCACAAGTTAATTGCGCCACTTACGTCTAATTTCGTACCTTATTTACTCTTATGAAGAAAGCTCCGCCTTTTTTACTGCTGTTTTTTAACTTGTCACTGGCTGCGTTATCACAAAAAGCAGATGGCCTTGTAAAAGGCAACCTGGTTGACACCGCTTCAAAAATTTCGGTTACGGATGCTACCGTTTCGGTGGTAAATGCCAGGGATTCTGCGCTGGTTGCTTATTCTCTTTCTGATAAAAAAGGTGCGTTCGAAATAAATAACCTGCCTGCCGGTAGTTACCGCATTTACATTTCTCACCAGAGTTATCAAACCTTTAAAAAAAATTTTTCTATTACTGCAGAAAAGAAAACGGCCGACCTCGGTGAGATTATCCTGGAGAAAGAATACAAAGCCCTTGCTGAAGTGATTGTGACCGATGATGCGCCAATTAAAATTAAGCAAGACACAGTTGAATTTAAGGCTGATGCTTTTAAAACGAAACCAAATGCTACGGTTGAAGATCTTTTGAAAAAAGTGCCCGGAATGCAGGTGGATAAAGACGGTACGGTGAAAGCACAGGGTGAAACAGTGCAAAAAGTTTATGTGGATGGTAAAGAGTTTTTTGGCAACGACCCCAAGCTGGCGACAAAAAACTTAACGGCCGATATGGTGGAAAGTGTACAGGTATTTGATGATATGAGTGAACAGGCAAAGTTTTCAAAGATTGATGACGGCAGCCGGCAAAAAGCCATCAACCTAAAATTGAAAAAAGATAAGAAGAAAGGATTTTTTGGAAGAGCACTGGCAGGCATTGGCACCAATGATCGCTATGAAACCAACATCAGTTTTAATCGTTTTAACGGCGACATGCAAATGTCTGTACTGGCAAATGCCAACAACCTGAATAAACAGGGGTTTTCATTTTCTGATATCATTACAGCCATGGGTGGTTTTCAAAACATGGCTAACATGAGTGGTGGCAGTGGCGGATTTGGCGGTTC
>PSMD01000015.1:48753-49921 GCA_040289925.1 Chitinophagaceae bacterium
ATCTTCTGGCGGTATTACCCGGTCAATTTCGGCCGGTATTAATTACAATAATTATTTCAGCCCAAAAATTAAATTCGGCGCTAATTATTTTTTCTCTAACTCAAAAAACACACAGCAAAGAGATGTGTTTAGAAAAACAACCTGGAGCAAGGATTCTGTTTCAGAACAATCAGACCAGGTAAGATCAAACAGTATCAACCAAAACTATCGCATCAATTTGCGATTGGAGTATATGATTGATTCAGCCAACTCACTTTTATACACGCCCAGCTTTACCCTTCAGCATTCTGAAAATTTTTCGTTCGATACCATTTTTTCTTACTCAACTGAACCGGCAAAAAAATGGCTGGCCATCCAGGGAAAAACAGAAAACAGGAATGACAGGGATGGCCTGAACTTGAATAACAATCTTTTATTCCGTCATCGCTTTAAAAAAACCGGGCGAACAATTACCATAGGCTGGTCAAATAACTATAGTGAAAGTGATGCCGATGCTTTCAGCATTTCATCTAACAGGTTTTACAACAGCAATGGACAACAGCAGGCTTCATTTGCACAGGACCGTAACATCATTCAAAAAACATTTACCCGAAATAACACGCTCAGCGCATCTTACACTGAGCCTGTTGGTAAAGACAAGCTGCTGGAATTTAATTATGCCTACACACACAACAGCAATACGTCCGATAAAAAAACATTTGATTTTGATTCCGGATCAGGAAAGTATTCTATCATCAATCCCATTCTAACCAATTATTTTGAAAACCTGTACACATCAAACAGGTTTGGCGCCAATTTCAGAGTACAAAAAAAGAAATACAATTACCAGTTGGGTGCAGCCATTCAGTTGTCAACATTAACCAGCGAAAGCTTGCAGGGTACTGCCAGTACAAAAGCCACCTCCAAACAGAATTTCAAAAACTTTTTTCCGACAGCTAATTTTAATTACCAGCCCACCCGTGCAAAATCGCTGCGCATTAGTTACCGCGGCAGAACCAATCAACCCAGCCTATCGCAATTGCAAAATGTAATTGACCAATCAAACCCCCTGCAGTGGCGTACCGGTAATCCTTCGCTCAAACAGGAGTTTAATCATAACCTCAACATTGGCTACAATATGTTTAATATTCTCAGTTTTAAATTTTTTGCGGCCACTCTCAATTTTAAT
>PSMD01000015.1:49931-57367 GCA_040289925.1 Chitinophagaceae bacterium
CACCCGCCAGTAAAATTGTAAACAGCACAGAAAAAATTGCTCAGGGCATTACCTTAATAAAGCCGGTTAACCTGGATGGCTCTTATAATTCACTGGCATTTGTTACAGTTGGCTTGCCTTTTAAAAATAAAAAGCTAAGGGGTTCGAGCCTGAATTTTACCACCTCGGCCATGTACAACAATGATGTAAGCATGTTTGATAAACAAATCAACAAAACAAAAACGCTTACACTAACACAAGGCGCCGGTGCAAACTTTAGCCTGCTGAAAGAAAAACTAGACCTGGGAGCCAATTTCAATATCTCTTACTACAATGTAAAATCTACCCTCGCCAGCCTGCAGGATGAAGATTACTTTTCTCAAACTTATTCGGCCGACATTAGCTACACATTTAAGCACAATTTTATTGTAGCCACGGATTTTGATTATTATGTAAACAGCGGAAGGGCTAGTGGCTTTAACCAATCAGTGCCCCTGTGGAATGCCAGCGTATCAAAACAGTTTTTGAAAAACAAAAATGCTGAGCTGAAATTTTCTGTGAATGATATCCTGAACCAAAATCAAAGCATCAACCGCACGGCTGCCGAAAATTATATTGAGGACACACGAAGTGTAGTGCTGCGCCAGTATTTTATGATCAGCTTTTTATACAACCTGAATAAAATGGGCGGCAAACAAATGCCCACTCAAATGCCTAAGATGATGGAAAAAGGCATTCGCAACATTCGCATACAATAGCAAGTGATAAAAAAGAAAAAGAGGCTCCCTCGCAGGAGCCTCTCTATCTTGTTTGGGCTAGTAAGTTAGTGTGCTCTTTTTCTGGTGTAATCAAATCCATGTGCAGCAGGTGATGAGCCTGAAATAAAAACTCCAAGTATTGATCTGAAAAAACGGAACACATTTAAAGAAGGCCTGTAATAATCACGATAGATCTTTGCCTCTTCATGTACATGGATAATAGGTTTGTTTTTCATTTTCGGATAATTTGAGGTTTATTAAAACGAACGACAATACTGACTTAGTATGACAAAATAGAAAATTTTATCTATTTTGTTGCGTATTAACTCGTTAAAAATTCCAATGCTTATACAATCCGTAAAAGCACCTGTGCTTATTACTATTTTTTCGCTTTTATCATTTCTATCTTTTTCGCAGCTTACACTTCCCCTTGGTAATTCCCTGCAGCCAATCATTGAAAAAGTGGTAAAAGATTATCCCAATCATTTCCAAAACATCAGGGCAGAAGAGATTTACGCCGATGTACAAACAACAGATTTTCGCTCTGTGGTTGTCATTCCCGGCGCTGAAGAATGTGTGGTAACAAAATATGCAGCTAAAAACAAGGCCGTTTACAGCTGGCGGGCTAATATGCTGACTACAGATGATTTTAATACAGCAAAGAAAAAATTCAAAACATTTTATAGCCAGCTAAATAATCTTTCGGTCAACCTGGACGGGCACGCTGTTATATTTAGAAGCAACTACCAAAATCCTACTGAGGATAAAGCTTTTTGCAGCATCATATTTTCTGATGACGATTATAAAGAATTAAAGATTGAATTAGCCATGCAGTATGAGCTGGTGGAATGGAAAATTAAAATTTTGGTATATGGAAAAGAAAGAGCGGATAACCAACGGGGCGATATAACCGAAGGCGTAAATAATTAACCCGGCTATGCGCCGTGTTTTTTTCTGCCAGCCTTAACCTTCATTAACATTAATGCAAGGCTGGTTAACCACCTTAACAAAGCAGCATGAATATTTTCATAGCCGAATTATTAGCTATGAGAAAACAATCTTTATGCTTCCTGCTTTTCCTGCTGTGTTGTACTGTTATATTTTCACAAAAAGTAACAATCACACGACTGGCTTATGACAGCCTAGCCAGGCAACCTGTATCATATGCCACCGTTACACTGCTGCAGAAAAAAGATTCAACACTGGTAAGCTTTACCATGACGGACCAGCATGGCCGCTTTGAGCTTTCAGGAATCTCAAGTGGCGAGTATCGCTTGCTGTTAACGCATTTAAACTATCCTAAATTTTACAGGGAACCTGAACAACAGCAATGGCGATGAACATTTACAATCACTGACAGATTTTTATGACCAGGCGGGGCAGTTATTAAGAAGCGATTCTGTAAATCAAAAAAATTTTACTGAAGCAGATGTAAAAGGCTACTATGTAAGAGCTATATATACAGAACCCATTTTTAAGCGCATCCTGCTTGAATTTAGTTTCGGCAAAAGCCATGCACAAAACAATTCTTTAAAAAACACTTTTGATTACAACAAACGCAGTGGCAAGTTTGATGAAGTGAATACAGCCCTTTCAAATAATTATTCCAACGAATATGCATATACAAACGGCAGGTTGCGACTGAGAAAGCAAACCCGAAAATATAATTATGCCCTGGGAGCCATTTACCAGCAAGCCGGTTTGGAGGGAAAGATTATCAGCGATGGCAAGGATTCAGTGATTAGCAAGAGCTTTAGAAATATTTTACCGAATGCCAGGTTTCAATATTATTTCTCACGGTTTAAAAACATTATGCTCACATACAGCACCAGCACTAATCAACCTACCGCTTCGCAGTTACAGCCCGTGCCCGATAACAGCAACTCAGTTAATATTAAAAAGGGCAATCCAAACCTGAAGCAGGAATACCTGCATGCATTAAGATTAAACCTGTCATTAGTGAATCCATATAAAAACAGGAACTTATTTGCTTTCATCAACTATCAATACACAAAAAATAAAATTGTGAATTACGACCGGGTGAATGCCCTGGGTGTTGACTCTGTAAAACCTGTAAATGTGGATGGAGTCAGCAACCTGAATGCGAGCATCAGCTGGGGAAATCCTTTACGTTTTCTGAAAGGAAATATTGAAATTTCAACAAGGGCCATGTTGAACAAAAGCAAACAGCTATTGAATGATGCTGCCAATGAGATGCTGGAAAACAACATCAGCACAACTACTTTTTCTCCGGAAGTTAGAATTGAGATAAACCCCACCGAGAAGCTGAACATATTATTTAATGCGGAATGGTCGTACACCAAAACCACCTATTCTATTCAATGGGCAAAGGCTGCAAAATATTTTAACCAGGCTTATGGCGCAGAAATAAACTTGCAATTGCCTAAAAGCATTTTCTTTTCTACTGATTTTACATACTCCATCAACAACCAGTATTCTTCTGCATTTAATTCAAAAATTCCGCTTTGGAATGCATCAGTAAGCAAACAGCTGCTGAAGTACAACCGCGGAGAATTGAAATTGGCGGTAAAAGATATTTTGAATGAAAATCTTTCTGTTTACAGAAATTCCAACCAGAATTATGTAGAGGATGTAAAAACTAATTCTCTTAAGCGTTATGTTATGCTGAGCTTCACTTATAATTTAACCAAACTGGGTTTGGGGAGCGACACAAACAATAGCCGCATAATTATGAGATAGCCGGGGTTATAAACATCTTATTCACCAGCCAGAATAACATGAAAACAGTGGCATGAATTTGAATTACTATAGTTATTAAACTGTCGTTATGCCGAATTTAAACTCGTATTATGGTTTGATCAGCAGCGAAAGATGGCTCTCGAAGATTGATCTTATTTACCGGCTTAAAAGTATGGTAGATTGCTCGAAAGAAGAGAACAAGGCATTGTTGAAAATGCTCTACAGTATGGATTTTTACCGGGTTAAAAAAGATAAAGAAGGAAAACTAATGTATGAATAAAGCCGCCCCTTGCTAGGGCGGCTTTTGATTTTTTAATTCAGCAGGGTAAAGGAAACAGACGGAAAGATGGTTGTAAAATTATCGGCGGCTTGTTTCCGGGTCAATTTAACCGCAGCAATCCTGTTTGTATCATTCAGTTTCTTTTTTTCATCTTCAATTCTTTTTTGTTCTTCTCTTAAAATCCTTTCCCTCTCTTCCAATTTTTTTTTCTTTTGCTCCTTATCATTATAACGATAATTATCGGGGTTTAAAGATTCAGACGCTGGTTTAGCGGGATTAATCAATTTGCCATCGCTGCCCATAACATAGTCAACATTCACTTCATAATCGAAATACTCATCCATATCAATATCATAATCTCTTTCCCACCGGCTCCAGCTATAACGATCCCTTACCCGAATATTTAAAGGACGAAGTTTGTTTATTGTTTCATCAAACCTGATCTTTTTACCCGCAGGCACACTAATGACCACTACCGCCTGCTGTAAACGAAACTTGCTTTCTTTATCAATTGTAATTCCGCTGCCAACATCCAGCACACTATCCCTATAGCTTGCATTAAACTGAAACTTTTGGGCCTTTGTCTCAGCATCACTTACTGTTCTGCCGCGACTGTATTTTTTTACCTCAACATGATACATTGAATCTTTGCTTTGCTGCACAACAACTCTTACATTGGCCAGCCGCATGCTGTCTCTTGTTATATCAAACCCTGTTTCCTCCACATCAATCCAGGGAAATGTGCCACTGTATTCAATCACTGGTTCTGACACCCGCACAACCATTTTATCATTCAGCGGCTGAGTGATCTGCATTTCTGTTCCGGGCCTTCTGGCATTGCTCATTCTAAAATCATTCACCATACTGCTTATAAAAAGAGTAACAGATACCCAACCTAGAACCCAAAGGCCACCAAACGTCCACCCGAGGTAACTGCTCTGCGATCTTACTTTCATAATGCGGCGGATAAGCCAGGTTACAAATGCAATGACGGGAACACCGAGGAAAAGTAATAACGTTCCCCAGGCAAAAGCATTCTGCCAAAAACCATCCAGCACAAAATTTTTGATAGGCCAGAAAGCAATACCGCCGAACATTACTCCAATTAATGCTACCAGCAAACCAAACGCTATACAGCCGGCAATAAACAAAAAGAATGCTTTGAAAAGAACGGCAATCACTCTTCCAATTCCGCAGCCTACTTTTCTTCCTGCATTTCTTATTTCGCTTGCCGCTTCTTTACCCCGGGTGTTAGCAAATTCTCTTCCTTTTGCGCTTATATTTTGTGCAGCCGTTTTTACTTCCTCGCCAAATTCTCTTGCCCGGTCTTTTACATTCTGACGTATAGTGTTCACGTCAACTTTTTCGCCCCTCATTTCCATTTGCTGGTATTCTGAATTTGCTTCGGGCAATACTACCCAAAGAACGATATAGGCTAATATGAATGTTCCGGTTAATGATCCAAACACAATGTTGGGAAATATAACCCCTTCATGAAAGAAAGGCCAGCTTAGCATACCGAAAAGAATATTCAGCAACAGGGGTGCTGCAAAAATCAAACGGATAACCCAGGGCTCTTTTTTGAAATAAGCTGCAAGGCCGCTGGCAACACCACCTAATACTTTATCATCAGGATTGCGATACAGCCTTTTGCCACCATATTGCTCCAACGGTGCTTTCGGCAGAAATATCCATAACAGGATATAGATAAAAAATCCTCCGCCTCCAACAAAAGCAACTATCGCAAATAAAATACGGATAATTGCCGGGTCTATGTTTAGATAGTTGGCGATACCGGCACAAACCCCACCAATGATCTTGTCATCTGCATCGCGGTATAAACGATTACGGGTGCGTTTTGTATAAGTTTCACCTGCTGCATTTGCCTGCTGTGATTGATTGGCTGTTGCCGCTTCTGCTTCTGCAGCTTCAAAATCTTCTGGTCGTCCCATTGAGGATATAATCTCGTTAATATCGGCATCGGTGATGGCGGCAGCGCCTTTGCGAATTTTTTCATTCATCAATTCGGCAATGCGGCTTTCGATATCGTTGATGATCTCATCACGGCCTTCTTCCTGTGCAAAATATCTCCTCAGGCTTTCAATGTAGCTCTGCAAATTTTCATAGGCAGCATCTTCAATGGGTATTACCCGTCCGCTGAGGTTGATATTAATGATCTTTTTCATTGTAATTGAATTATGATGTTATTGGTTGAGTGGTTGGTCTGGTTTTTTACTGGTTAAGGCATTTACCCCGTTGGCTAACTCTTTCCAAAGCTTCGCCTTTAGGGGTTAAGGAAAAATATTTGCGGGGAGGACCTGAATTGCTTTCAACCCACCGGTAAGTGAGCATATCGGCATTTTTTAACCGGGTTAGCAAAGGGTACAGAGTGCCTTCCAGAATTGACAGGCCCGTAGCTCTCATTTCCTCCACTATATCACTCGGATAAGCTTCGCCACGGCGGATGATAGAAAGAATACAGAATTCCAGTATTCCTTTCCGCATCTGGCTTTGAGTATTTTCAATATTCATAGTGTTTACATTACTGTTTTTAACTTGATGACACAAAGCTAATGTTAAATATGGTACTATACAACACATAGTACCATATTTTTTTTAGTAATAGTTATAAATGGCGAGAAGTTTAGATGAACGGCAGGATTATCGTTCAGTCTGCTCAGTTAATATTTAAGGGGCTATTTAGTCAGGTATTGCTTCTCCAATTCGCCTAAATCGGCTATTGCATAACGTGTTACGTAGGTAATGAGCAATTCATCCAAAAGATGTATAAGGTTCTTATAGCTTGATTGTGGTGATGCTTTAATAACGCCATCAATTTATCCGTGTTAATATTTTTTACGGTTAATTCTAACTTTTTACCTGATATGACCGAGCGAATACTGTTTTGTCCATCCCAGGTGGCTTTTTTGATTGAACCCGTTTTGAATGGTTCCTCTTCTGGTCCGAAATAATAGTAAAGTTTATTGTTACCTGCAATCAGAACTGTCATGGATGTTGTGGTGATGATTTTTGTTACTTCTCCATCTTTAGGCATTTTCAATTTCAACGCGGTGGGTTAACCAACCTGTGTGGTGTAAATAAAAAAAGTGATGAGCAAAAAACCCAGGTCAACCATAGGTGTCATATCAATGAATAAAGGTTTTTTCTTCAGCCTTGTAATAGCTGGCCGTGTTTTTAAAGGCCTGTTTTCAAAATCTGTTGTCATAAGCTTTTATTTGCCAATGAGATTGAGTATTGGTAACTTTCCATAAGTCATTTATGGTGTTGATTTTGGTCACGGCCTTTTAATCATCCCTTTTCTAGCTTTAACTAAAACTTCTCAGCATGAAAACCATTATTGTTCCGGTTGACTTTTCCCCGACTTCAGACAATGCGGTGGACTATGCCCTTGGCCTTGCCAAAGAAACGCATTGCAGCATTTTGTTGTTTCATGCCTTTCAAATTCCTGTAAGTATGACGGACACCCCCATTGTTTTGGTTTCTGTGGAAGAAATGCAAAAGAATGCAGACGGAAGAATACAGGAATTAAAAAATCTGGTTCAGCAAAAAGCCGGAGCCGGTGTAAAAGTTTATGCTGAAGCCAAATTGGGCAACACCGTTGATGAACTTGAAAATTTGTGCAATCAGATAAAGCCATTTGCAGTGGTAATGGGCACAAAAGGAGAATCTGCAATGGA
>PSMD01000065.1:0-10143 GCA_040289925.1 Chitinophagaceae bacterium
ACAAAAGCCGATTAGAATTGTTGCAGCCGAAGATGAAAAACAAGTTGCATATAACTCTGAGCTTAATGAACCTACCTAAAACATCAATGAGTTCACCTTTAAAATGAATCAGGTTAGTAAAAAGCTAAGCCGGCCAAGGTTTTTGGTGAATGGGGGGTACCTTAAAACCGGCTTCATTCACCTTTTAGCTGAATGAATTCACCACAAGACTAAGTGAGTTAAGGTTCTTGGCTGGTGAACTAAGGTTTGAAGTACGGTAGTCCACTCTTGCCGGCAAAAAAACCAGCTTCAAGGCGGGTTGGGTTCAAGTAACCAATAAAAGGCTTATAATTCGTAGTTCATAAACAGCAATATCAATATCCAATACTAACTATTTCCTCTGTGCAGTCCACTGCTGCCCCTTATTTTTGCTTATCTCTTCTTCTGCTAACATATTATCTAATCCCATAGAATACCTGAAAGGTGTGGGGCCGCAAAGGGCTGAGCTCTTGAAAAAAGAATTGGGCATATTTACGTATAACGACCTGCTCAATCATTTTCCTTTTCGTCATGTTGATAAAACCAGGCTCAATAAAATTGATGAGGTAAATTCAGCTACTGATTATGTGCAGCTCACCGGCCGGTTAATTTCTCTGCAGCTCTTTGGGCAAAAAAAAGGCAAAAGGTTAGCAGGCGAATTTGCAGACAATACCGGCTCTTTGCAGCTGGTTTGGTTTGAAGGCCATAACTGGATTCAGCGTTCATTAAAAGTTGGTGAGGCTTACCTGGTGTATGGCAAAATCAGTTTCTTTAATGGCCGGCCGCAAATTGTGCACCCGGAAATTGAAATACTCACGGCTGATAAAACCGAAGGCAAAAGTTTTCTTGAACCTGTTTATCCCAGCACCGAAAAGCTAAAATCAAAAGGCCTGGGTGGTAAGCAAATCGGTAAGCTAACGCAGGCCTTGTTTTCTTTAGTAACTGAAAAAGACCTTCCTGAAAATTTGCCGCAAAAAATACTGAAGCAATTCCACCTCATTGCCCGTTACCAGGCTTATCGGCAAATTCATTACCCTTCATCTGTTGAAGAATATGAGCAAGCCGTAAAGCGGTTAAAGTTTGAAGAGTTTTTTTTGGCGCAGTTGCGCATGGCCCGCATAAGAATGAAGCGGCACCGCCTGTCAAAAGGAATTGTGTTTGATAAAGTGGGAGAAATCTTTAACCAATTTTACAATCATCATCTTCCTTTTGATTTAACTGCTGCACAAAAAAGAGTTTTAAAAGAAATAAGGTTTGATACGGCGAAAGGTCACCAAATGAATCGCCTGCTGCAGGGCGATGTGGGCAGCGGAAAAACAATTGTTGCCCTGTTAACCATGTTGCTGGCAATTGATAACGGCTACCAGGCCTGCATAATGGCACCTACAGAAATTTTAGCGCAGCAGCATTTTAATACTATTGTAGATTTGCTGAAGCCCATGCCGGTATCAGTTGATTTGCTCACCGGCTCAACCAAAACAGCCCGGCGAAGGCAAATTCTTAGCAACCTGGCTGCGGGCCAATTGCAAATTTTAATTGGCACACATGCATTAATTGAAGATGACGTTCAGTTCAAAAACCTGGGGCTTGCTATTGTTGATGAACAACACCGTTTTGGCGTGGCGCAGCGGGCAAGGTTATGGCAAAAGGCAGATATGCCTCCGCATATAATTGTTATGACAGCCACACCCATACCCCGTACACTGGCTATGACGGTGTATGGAGATTTAGATTATAGTGTAATTAATGAATTACCACCGGGAAGACAACTGATAACTACCGTGCACCGTTTTGAAAGCAGGAGAACGGCCGTGATGGATTTTGTGAAAACAGAGATTGCAAAAGGCAGACAGGCTTATTTTGTTTTTCCGCTTATAGAAGAAAGTGCAAAAATGGATTATGAAAACCTGGCTAAGGGCTACGAAAATGTAAAAGCATTTTTTCCTGAGCCTGAATACTGGATTAGTATGGTGCATGGCCGGCAACCCGCTGTGCAAAAAGAAACAAACATGCATCGTTTTGTTACCGGCGATACACAGGTCATGGTTTCAACCACAGTAATTGAAGTAGGGGTAAATGTTCCCAATGCCACGGTAATGGTTATAGAAAGTGCAGAACGTTTTGGCCTTTCCCAATTACACCAGTTGCGAGGCAGGGTAGGCCGGGGTGCCGATAAAAGTTATTGCATATTAATTACAGGCAATGATTTGAGCAGTGATGCAAGAGAAAGAATGAATATAATGACATCTACCAACGATGGATTTGTGATTGCAGAAAAAGACCTTGAGCTGCGTGGGCCGGGAGAAATTGAAGGAACAAGACAAAGCGGAGAGTTAAACTTCAGGCTGGCCAGCATAGTCCAAGACAGGGTTTTGCTGGAAACTTCAAGAGAAGCTGCGGTACGCATTTTAAATGAAGATCCCGAACTTGAATCGGCCGAAAATTTGCAGTTGAAAAATTTTCTGCAGCAGGAAAAAAGAAAAACCATGTGGAGTAAAATTTCGTAGAAACTGGCTGGTTTTTTTAAATGAAGCAGAGGCTGCAGTCATTAAAAAGTAAAACCTATCCGCACCTCAATCTTAACAGGAGTTAAAACAATATTTTTCGGTGTTTTTAGTTAAATTGGAGAAAAATAAATTGAGCCGTACACTCTACATAATTCTTCTTTATTGCCTGCTTTCATTTACACTCAAAGCCCAGTTCAGCAACATTGAGTTTATTGAGAACAAAGGACAGTGGCATTCCTCTATTAAATACCTGGGGCAGGCAGGTTCAGGTGCATTTTACATTCAGTCAAAAGGTTTTTCAGTGCTGCAGCACAATGCGCAAGACTGGGAAAATATTTCCGAATCATTTCATCATCGCGGCCACTCATTAAAACAGCAGTTGGAAAATAAAAATCTGCAACTGCGGTCGCATTTGTATAAGGTAGAATTTTTAGGAGGTAATGACAGGGCAGAAATTATTGCCGATAAGCCTCTTATTACTTATAACAATTATTTCATAGGAAACGATCCTGCTAAATGGGCAACTAACTGTAAAATTTACCAGGGCGTAACGCTGAAAGATATTTATCCCAATATTGATGTACGCTATTACTCCAATAATGGGCTGGTCAAGTACGATATTATTGTTCATCCCCACGCCGATCTTTCTAAAATTGCATTGAAATATGAAGGTGTTGAAAAGCTGGAAGTAAAAAATAAGGAATTGCTTGTTGCCACTTCAGTGGGCACGGTAAAAGAACTTTCTCCCTATTCTTATCAAAATAGTTTAAAAGGAAGGCAGCAGGTAAATTGCCGCTACTCTGTAAAAAATAATGTTGTAAGATTCCAGGTAGATGAGTACGATCCAAACTCTACCCTTGTTATTGATCCCTCGCTGGTATTTTCATCTTTTTCAGGAAGCACGGCGGATAACTGGGGTTTTACAGCCACTTACGGCCCGGATGGAAGCATGTATGGCGGAGGAATTGTTTTTGGTCAGGGCTTTCCGGTAAATCCCGGTACATACGATAGCACTTACTCAGGCGGCGTTGGTTTATGGCAGGTAGATATTGGCATTATTAAATTAACACCCGATGGCAGCAACCGGGTATATGCTACTTATCTGGGCGGCTCAGGGTCCGAAATTCCGCAAAGCCTAATTTGCGATCCGCAGGGTAACTTAATAGTTGCGGGTAGAACCAATGGGTCTGATTATCCCACTACAGGTTCCGGATTAATTGGCCCCGGCGGAAAATTTGATATCATCATTACCAAATTAAATGCAGCCGGCAATGGGTTGATTGGCTCCAAAAGAATTGGAGGATCTGAAGATGATGGAGCAAACATTTCTTCTTTCGGCAGCAGCGGCCCCAACTCACTAGAACGTAATTATGGTGATGAAGCCCGTAGTGAAGTAATATTGGATGGTGCAGGAAATATTTGGCTGGCAAGCTGTTCTCGGTCTTTAAATTTTCCACTGGTATCTGCTTTCCAGGCAAGCAAAGCCGGTGCACAGGATGGCATTATACTTCGGTTTGATCCAAATGTATCATCACTTGCCTTTAGTTCTTATTTGGGCGGTAGCGGCGACGATGCTGCTTATGTTTTGGCCATCAATCCAACCAATGGAAATGTATATGTAGCTGGTGGAACAGCCAGCTCTGATTTTCCGGGTAACAAAGCCGGAACAATTGGTCCTAATCCGGCCGGAAATATTGATGGATTTGTAGCTATTATTTCAGGCACTTCATTAATACGCTCCACTTATTTAGGTACTTCATCTATAGACCAGGTTTATGGCATTCAGTTCGACCGTTTTGGTTTTCCTTATGTAATGGGGCAAACCACCGGTAGCTGGCCGGTAGTAAATGCTACTTATGTAAATGCAGGTGCCAAACAATTTATTTCAAAGCTTCAGCCTGATTTATCCAACTGGGTGTATTCAACCACTTTTGGTAAATCAGCATCACTACCTAGCATCTCTCCCACAGCTTTTTTAGTTGACCGCTGTGAAAACGTTTACGTATCCGGTTGGGGTGGAGGGTTTGGAGAAAACCCAGGTTCATGGGAATATCCCAATTCAAATACGCAGGGATTGCCGGTTACCCCCGATGCAATTAAGAGCACATCAGACGGAAGAGATTTTTACTTTTTTGTATTGAAGAAAAATGCAGCTTCTCAACTGTACGGAAGTTTTTTTGGTGAAAACAATAACCCTCCTACAAATATTGGCTGCGACCATGTAGATGGTGGCACAAGTCGCTTTGATCAAAATGGTGTGATTTACCAGGCTATTTGTGCCAATTGTAAAAGCTTTGGTCCTGCAACATTTCCCACAACTGCCGGTGCGTGGTCAACAAATAATCCTGCAAATTCCGGCGGTGGTTGTAACCTGGCTCTTGTAAAAATTGCATTCAACCTTGCCGGCGTTCATGCTGGTGTGCAATCAACCATCAATGGCGTACCACGTGACTCTTCCGGTTGTGTTCCTTTAACAGTTGATTTTTCAGACACAGTTGCCAACGGTGTTACTTATGAGTGGACGTTTGGTGATGGTTCTCCCATGGTGATTACAACAGTGCCCAGTATTTCCCACACCTATAATGCTGTCGGAAATTATTTGGTGATGCTGGTTGCCGTTGACTCATCTACCTGTAACATGCGGGATACTTCTTACATCAACATTCGTGTAGGTTCTGTGCAGGCAAATCCGGATTTTACTTTTCAAAAAATTGGCGACTGCCAGTCAACAACTTTCAGCTTTACAAATATTACGGTATCACCGCCACCATTCAGTTTCGGTCCAAAATCATTTAGCTGGAGTTTTGGCGACGGAACCCGGCTCGACTCTGTTGGTCCCGGCCCTGTAACCCATACCTTCCCAAGCCCCGGAACCTATAATGTAAGATTGATTTTACTGGATACGAATTTTTGTAATTCGCCAGACTCTGTTATGCACCAGGTAAGAATTGCTGCAAACGTGGTAGCCTCTTTTACCACACCGCTTACAGGTTGCGTTCCTTACACGGCAATCTTCAATAACACCAGCAGCGGTGGTCAAACTTTCCAATGGGATTTTGGTGATGGCACCACATCAACTGCTATTAATCCCACTCATATTTATAATACACCGGGCACTTACCTAGTGCGTTTAACTGCCACCGATCCGTTTACCTGTAACATTACTGATGATACAACGATAACTATTACAGTTTATCCTATACCTATTGCTGATTTCAGTTATACACCGGTTACCCCGGTTGAAAATGTTTCACCCATTTTCACCAATAATTCATCACCTGATGCTATCCGCTTTAAATGGTTATGGGGTGATGGTGATTCAACCATTACAACTTCCCGCAATCCTATTACACATGAGTACAATTCTACAGGTACGTTCAATGCCTGCCTGATTGCTACTAATACTGCCGGATGCACAGATACGGTTTGCAAGCAGGTAACAACGTTGGTTGTTCCGGTGGTTGGTGTTCCCAACGCATTTACACCCCAAACAAATGATGGCAATAATGTTGTGTATGTAAGAGGGTTTGGTATTACTAAAATGCGTTTCATTATCTGGAACAGGTGGGGCCAAAAAGTTTTTGAAACTGCCAGCAAAAAAATTGGATGGGATGGAAAATTTAAAGGTGTGCTGCAGCCGATGGATGTGTATGCTTACACACTGGAAGTTGAATTTTTTGACGGAACAAAAACAGTGAAGAAAGGAGATATTACCCTTATTCGCTAACGGGGATTGTTATGAAAAGAGCCAGAAAGATTTTGATGATGTTGACTTGTGCCTTGTGCCTTGTTACCCTGAGCTTGCCAAAAGGTTTTGCCCAGGATTTACATTTCTCTCAATTTATGAACTCGCCTTTGCTAACCAACCCGGCCAATACGGGCTTTATTCCGCAAGCTGATTACAGGTTAGGAGTGAATTACCGGAATCAATGGTCTTCCATAATGTCCATGCCCTATAAAACCATGAGTGCTTTTGGTGATGTGCAGGTGTTCAGAGATCGTATTGAAACCGGCTGGATGGGGTTAGGGGGCGTTATTCTGCATGATGTTGCGGGCAGTGGTAATCTTACCTCAACAAAAATTTATGCTTCTGTGGCTTACCATCAAATGATTGGTGTGGCAAGTTTGGTAAGTTCAGGTTTCAATATTGGCTGGGCTAATAAACGCATCAATACAACCAACCTCACTTTTCCCAATCAGTTTGATGGAAAATTTTTTGATGCACATTTACCAGGCGCTGCTGTGCTTGATAAAACCAGTGCCAGCTATTTTGATATGCAGGCCGGGTTAAACTATGCTTATTTTCCTACAGAAGATATTTATTTGAACGTAGGCTTTTCTGCCATGCATGTAAACAGGCCGCAGGAATCTTTCTTCAGTTCCAAATCTGGTGTGGATACAAAAGTGCCCGTGCGTTATACAACATTTATCAATGCAAGCTATAAGCTCAACGACCAGTGGATCATTAATCCCAATGTATATGCTTCATTTATGGCAAAAGCTTCAGAAATTGTTGGCGGGGTAAATGCTCATTATAATCTGTCTGGCGATGGTGAAAAGCAGTTGATTGGCGGAGTGTATTATCGTTATAAAGATGCTATCATTCCCATGATTGGCATTGGCCTGAAAGAATACAGTTTTGCATTTACATATGATGTCACCATGTCAACCCTGAAAAACTACAACAGTGGCCGTGGTGCATTTGAGTTTTCTCTTGTTAAAGAAGGATTTTTTAGTGGAAATACAGACAGGCAATCACTTTGTCCCCGCTTTTAATTCACATTTGCCAAATTGTACGATTTTTACAGCCACCAAATGCAAAGCCTGATGGCAACTACCACAACTTCTGTTTCATCACAGATTATCCAGCAATTTAAAAATATTGCAGGCGAAAAAAATGTTTTGCTGAATGAGGAAGAATTGCAAAATTATTCTCACGATGAAACAGAGGACCTGCATTTTTTACCTGAGGTAGTGGTAAAGCCTTCTTCCGCTGAAGAAATCAGTAAAATACTCCGGTTGTGTAATGCAGAAAAAATTCCGGTGACGCCCCGTGGTGCAGGCACAGGCTTAAGCGGCGGTGCTTTACCTCATTTGGGTGGCGTGGTTCTTTCAACAGAAAAGCTAAACCGCATCATTAATATTGATGAAAGAAATTTACAGGTAACTACTGAACCCGGTGTAATTACCGAGGTGCTGCAAAATGCCGTGAAGGAAAAAAATCTTTTTTATCCGCCCGACCCAAGCAGTCGCGGTTCTTGTTTTATCGGTGGCAATATTGCAGAGAACAGTGGTGGTCCCAAAGCCGTGAAGTATGGTGTGGTAAAAGATTATGTGTTGAATTTAGAAATGGTTTTGCCAACCGGTGAAATTATTTGGACCGGAGCAAATGTTTTAAAAAATGCGACAGGCTATAATCTGACTCAACTCGTAGTTGGAAGTGAAGGCACATTGGGTGTAGTTACCAAAATTGTTTTAAAATTAATTCCGTTGCCAAAATATGATCTGCTGATGCTGGTGCCTTTTCGTTCGGCAGAAAAAGCCTGTGCGGCTGTTTCAGCTATTTTTCGGGCAGGTTATATACCCAGCGCTATGGAGTTTATGGAAAGAGATGCGCTGCTGTGGGTAAGCCGTTTTGTAGAAAGCACTACTGTAAATATTGAAGATGATGTGGAAGCTCATTTGCTGATTGAAGTGGATGGCAACAACCTGGATGTGCTGATGCAGGAAATGGAAGGCATCTCAGCAGTAGTTACAGAATTTGATTGCGGGGAAATTTTGTTTGCCGACAGCGAGCAGCAAAAAGCAGAGCTTTGGAAAATGAGAAGGAGAGTGGGTGAAGCGGTAAAATCTCATTCCGTTTATAAAGAAGAAGATACTGTTGTGCCCAGGGCAGAGTTGCCACTCTTATTAAAAGAAGTGAAAAATATTGGTAGAAAATATGGTTTTCATTCAGTGTGCTATGGCCATGCTGGCGATGGCAATTTGCATGTAAATATTATTCGCGGTGATTTGACGGAAGAGCAATGGAATGGCTCATTAAAAGACGGCATTCGTGAGATTTTTCAATTGGTGAAGAATTTAGGCGGCACATTAAGTGGCGAACATGGAATAGGGTTGGTGCAAAAAGAGTACATGAACATCATATTTGACGATACACAAATGCGGCTGATGAAGCAGATTAAAAAAATCTTTGACCCCAACAATATTTTAAACTCAGGAAAAATTTTTGATTAACCCTCTTTCCCTCTCCACAGGCGGAGACGGGGTTAGGGAGTGAGGAACAATTTTAATTTTTTAAAACTATGAAAATGAAAAAACTATTCAGTGTTATTGTGTTGATTGCATTCACTGTTACATTGTTTGCCCAGAAAGAAAAAGAAGAGAAAGAGAAAGGCTTTAAAAAAGAAAAGCTGTTTACCGGTGGCAATATTTCTCTTGGCTTTGCTAACAATAGTTTTTTGATCGGTGGTAATCCTGTTTTTGGCTACAGCTTAGCAAGATGGGTTGATGCCGGCATGGTGGCCAATTATAACTACACTTCTTACCGAGACGTTTATATTTTTAACGACAAGCTAAGGCAAACGCTTTACGGCGGTGGTGTGTTTTTCAAACTTTATCCTGTTCGGTTTTTATTTGTGCAGGCACAACCTGAACATAACTTCATCCGGTTAAAATACATTCCAAATGATGGTGGCCCCAATAAAACCGCTAAAACCGATGCTAACAGTTTATTGGTTGGGGGTGGTTATACAACCGGCCGTTACCCGGGAGAAGGCCGCCCGTTTTTTTATTTAGCCGTATTGGTGGATGTTTCGGGTAATGATAATTCTCCCTACACGGATGCTTACGGAAGAACTATTCCCATTATTCGCGGTGGTATTCAAATTCCGCTGTTCCAGGGTAACGGCAAACGATACTAAGCTTACAAATAGTTTAATAGTTCAACAGGATCACTCAGCACAGTGATCCTTTCTTTTGCTGCATCATACAAAAAGCCCTCATTGTACAGTTTATCAATATGTCGTAGCAAGTCATCATAAAACCCAGCAGAGTTTAAAATAAAAATTTGCTTGTCATGAATAGAAAGCTGGTTCCAGGTGAGGATTTCAAATAGTTCATCAAGCGTTCCGAAGCCACCGGGTAAAATGATGGCTGCATCACAAAGCTCATACATTTTCTTTTTGCGAATGTGCATGTCTTCTGCAATCATCAGTTCAGTAATACTGTCGTGCTGTGTTTCCCACTCAATCAATAAATGAGGAATGATGCCAGTCACTTTTCCATTCTTCTTCATTACTGCATCAGCCACCACACCCATAATACCATTCCGTCCTCCTCCATAAATCATTTGAATATTTTTTTCAGCCATCAGCTTGCCCAGTTTTTCCGCATGATGGGCATAGATTTCTTTTTTACCAATTTTAGAACCGCAAAACACAGCAAGAGAAGTGATCATTTGTACAACTTTAAGTCAAAGGAATAGAATTTTTTTTACCTTGAAAATTCAGTTCTGTTTCGATTGCAGAGCAGTTATCTTCGTTCACCAAACCAACGTAAATCATGAATTCAACAACTCTTCTTCTTTTTGTAATAGGATATTTTATTCTGTTGCTTG
>PSMD01000066.1:0-10023 GCA_040289925.1 Chitinophagaceae bacterium
TGTTTTTAATGAACAAAAAACGTTCAAACTGCTTACCTTTTAGTCCTTTTGAATAATCATTTGAATACACTTCGTTCATGTTTTTATCAAACCTTATAAGCTTTGCATACTGCCGGGTGCTAAACCCAAAAACAAAATAGGTTGAGAGGACATCATGTGATTCCTGCAGAAAGAATCCGTCTTCATCTGTTTCAATCACAGAAATGTCCTGGCTTCCTTTTCTAAATTTTATTTCATCAGACCAGGAAACATTACCAATTTGAGAAATAGCAGTTGTACCTAACAACAAAAAGGAAAAGCATAGCAGCCCGGTTTTAGTCATTGTATTTTTTTTTGAAAAATAAAGAACCCGGGCAGATAAAAGCAACGGTTAATTTTTTCTTGATTCAACTTAATAATGCCGGAACAATATACTTTTGCGGCTCCATACAAACCTCAACTTACCATGAAGATAGCTGTTGCAAAAGGAGATGGGATTGGCCCTGAAATTATGGATGCCGTGTTGAAAATTTTTGAAGCCAGCAAAGTGCCTCTCCTATACGAGTTTGTGGAAATGGGCAAATGGGTTTTTGACAAAGGCTTCAGCAATGGAATGACGCCGAAAGCCAAAGAAACCATTGAAGAACTGGGCCTTCTTTTTAAAGGGCCTATGGAAACACCCAAAGGCAAAGGAGTAAAAAGTGTGAATGTTACTGCACGTAAAACATGGAACACTTATGCCAACAAAAGAGTATTTCAAACTTTACATGGTGTTGACACCGTGTTCAGCAAAGCGGGCATTCCCATTGACATAACAGTTGTCAGAGAAAATATTGAGGACACCTACGGCGGCATTGAACATATGCTGACACAAGATGTGGCTTTAAGCAGGCGGTTTATTACAAGGCCGGGCAGCATGCAGGTAATACGCTATGCTTTTGACATGGCGGCAAAAAAGAATGCAAAAAGAATTACCTGCGGCCACAAGGCAAACATCATGAAAATTACTGACGGCCTTTTCCTGGAATGTTTTTATGAAGTAGCCAAAGAATACCCGCAGTTAAAAGCGGACGATGTGATTGTGGATGATTTATGCATGAAGCTGGTTACACGGCCTGATACATTTGATGTGGTTGTGCTCACCAATTTACAGGGAGATATTGTGAGTGATTTGTGTGCCGGCTTAGTGGGTGGCTTAGGTTTTGCACCATCAGCAAACATTGGTGATCATATTTCCATTTTTGAAGCTGTGCATGGTACGGCGCCTGATATTGCCGGAAAAAATATTGCAAACCCAACAGCTCTGTTACTCAGCGGTCTTTCTATGCTTCGCCATGTGGGCTTAACTGAAAATGCTGCGGTTATTGAAAACGCTTTACTGTACACACTGGAAAGCGGGGTGCACACCGGAGATTTTGGAGATAAAAGCATACCGGCTGTAAACACTACGCAATTTGCAGAAGCCATCATCAGCAACTTTGGCAAAAAGCCAAAGTTGAATGCCAAAGAAATTATTGCCAACAAACCGGGCACACCTGCACCCTACAAGTTGAAAGAAAACCCGATGATGGTTTCTAAAGAAAACGAAAATGAAAAAATTGTTGGCGTTGATCTGTTTATTGAAAGCGATGAACAGCCCGGGCAAATTGCAATCAAATGCCAGCGGCATGCAGGTGTAAAATTCAAGCTGGTCAATATCAGCAACCGTGGTACGCAAGTTTGGCCTACCGGTTCAGTTTATACCAACCTCGTGAATCAATACAATGTTCGGTTTGAAAACATAGATGACGAGCCGCTGAACCAACAGGACATTATTGGCCTGTACGTGAGCATGAGCGGCAATTTTAAAATTTGCTCACTGGAACTATTGAATATGTGGGGAGATAAAAGAGCTTACAGTTTGGCGCAGGGACAATAGGTTTTAATCCTGTAACACCGCAGTCCGTTGCGATTGAGCAACTTTTTCTTTACCCAGCTTTTTCAGTTTAACTATTTGTACCAGCAGGTAAACAATAACACCCCACACAGCCCCTATAATTGAGTAGGCCATGAACAACAGCCACAAAAGGGCTTTGTGCCTGGTAACCCATAGTAATCTTTCATCAAAAATGGACTGATACGGCTATAATATTTACCCCAGGGCACAGGCATTTCTGTAATTAAATTTCCCAACTCTTCATTGTCTTCTACCCGTGCAACAAGAGTGATCATTCCTTTCGCATCACCGGGAAGGCCATCTCTTTTAAATTCACCGGTGGCTATACCCAGCAAGCCTGGTGTATAGCTTTCCTCTTCTCCAATTTGTAAATAAGAAGCAAGCCTTTTAATGCCAAACTTCCCTTCTACATCTTTCGCAGCAACCCATTCACCGTTTTCTAATTTATATACTGTGGCTGTTACAGACCGACTGCCATCGCTGTTAACAGTATCAATTGAAATTTTTGCCTTAGTAACAGTAAACTCGTTTTGGGTAGCTTCCTGGTTTTTTGAAGCCGGCGCGTAATGACAAAAAATTTATGGGTAGATGAACCATCCCACTGTGATTTTAAGGCCGGATTTAAAGTGAGCTTAGCCTTGCCTTTTACATCTGTCTTTACTTTACCTACCAGGTTGGCTTCTCCAATACTATGCAGGTACACCTCTGCCAACTGTGCTTCCAATGGTTGAAACCGCCCTTCTTTTTTAATTTTTGTTTCCAGCAAAAGATATTGCAGGCTATTGTTTTCATTAAAATAACGGAGGTTGACAGAAAGCTCAGGCTTTGAAGAATCTTCCTGCGAAAAAACATTTTGCATTGCTGCCAAACATAACAGCAACACTATCGGCTTAATAATTCTGTTCAGCTTTTTCATCTTCTATGATTGTTTCATGAATGGGTATAATTGGAAAAATTCTAGCGAAAAAAGTAATGATGAGCAATGCTGCCGATAATGAGCCCATGGCAATGGCCCATTCTTCCCAACTGGGGAAATAATGATGATAGCTTTCCGGCGTATCCTGCATAGGCAGGAAGGGGTGAGGCATAACAGGTGTAACAATCAGGTATCTTTTAAATCATGCACCTACTACAACCATAATGCCTGCAATAAACATGGGAAAAGGTTTTCGCCCTGCTCTAAACAGCATGATAATGATAGGAATGATCATTCCCACTAAAATGGCGAACCAGAATAAAGGAGCAAACTCACCCCCAAATAAATTAGTGAGGTGCGCCTCTTCAGGTTTTTTCATTTTAAATGCAGGAATCAGGTATTCGTTTACATTGAAATAGAGGTAAAGCAAAGCAAGCAGTGGCAACTTTTGCAGCTGTTCTTTCAGCATTTCAGTGGCGAGAGAAATGTTTGTTACCGGGTTCCTGATTTCATGTGTCAGCATTTTGCCTAACCGGTTCATTATGTCTGCTTCTTCCGCCTGTTCTTTTTTCTGAAATTCTTTTTTCTCCTTGTCTATATTCTGTGTAATGGTAAAAGCATGCGTAGGCGTTCCTGCTTCATCCATTTCCAGTGCTTTTGCCCTGGTTCTAAACCATTCGTACTGGCCGCTATTGGTTTTCATGCGGTACTCGGCTGCATTTATTTCATCAGTCTTAATCATTTTTCTTTTTTTTACAAACTCTTGCACAAGGCTTTTGTCATCCGTATAAATTAGTAAATCAATTCTGCCCCCATTCTTAATTGCATTATCTCTTCCGGGTTGTAGCCTAAATATTCAATTTGATCCTGGCTGGCAAAAAAAGTCATCGGTTTCAAGATCTACAATTGATATAATGTCGGGAATGTATTTAGTTATCTCTTGTAAGATGTGGTCGCGGCGTTGAAGTCGCTGAATCGTGTTTTTAAAATGATGAATGTTTGAAATAGTGCCAACCGTATGAGAAAATGTACCATCAAAATTGTGTTTAAAAGTAATATCCCTGACGCAAAACCAGTTGTACGTGCCATCTACCGTTCTAAGCCTTAGCTCAACCTGCCTTACCTCATCTCCTTTTAAATGCCAGCAGCTTTCAATTTCTTCTATTCTTTTATCGTAATCTGCATGGTGAATGACAGTAGAAAAATACGCTGGCCCGATTTCATAAATCTGCTCAGGAGTTAAACCGAGAGTGTTGATGACTTTTTGATTGATAAAATCGAATTTTTTGTTTTATATATCCAGCACATAAATAATATCCGGCGAATGCTGGGTAATTTTATTAATCAACCAGGGCCGTTCATCATCAGAAACAGTTTTTTGTAAAAACTCGGTAAAGCTTTGCGTAGTCAGGCTTTAAGTGGCGCATGTATTATTGTTCAGAGAGGCACGGGAGCATTAAACAGAGATGTATCATTTCGGCAGGGCAGGCCTGGTGAGGGAACTAGAAATTAAAAAATTTTCTCTGATGGTAAGAATAATTTTTTAACTATTCACTATATAAAAATACAAACATGGCATAATAATTAAAGTACTTCTATAAATAGGGTTACAAAACCTGGCTAAAGAGATTGCTAACTTTCAATCAAAAAATATGGCAATAATTCAATTAACTACGCAGGATTTTAAGAATAAAATTTTTGATTATGATAAGGAGCAGGAATGGAAGTTAAAAGGAGAGTTGCCCGTGATTATTGATTTTTATGCCGACTGGTGCGGCCCCTGCCGCATGGTTGCACCTGTGCTGGAAGAACTTTCAGAACTCTACGAGGGAAAACTTGTTATTTATAAAGTTGACACTGAAAAAGAGCTGGAGCTTTCATCTGTTTTCAATATCCGCAGTATCCCCAGTTTGCTTTTTATTCCGCTTGAAGGTAACCCCATGATGCAAGACGGTGCCCTGCCAAAAAATATTTTGCAGCAGGTAATTGATGAAAAACTTTTGAAGCAGAAAAAAAAAGTTCTTAAACGCTTCTCTTCTTTTTAAAAAACAAACGCAACAGCACTGGCAGTACTGTTAAATCAAAAAGTACAGCTACGGTTAAGCAAATGCTCATGAGTACCCTACATAAAATGTGCCGCCGAAACTGGAATAAGTAAGCAGTATAATAAGCAGACCTGAAATTATTACAAGCAGCCAGCCAGTAGTTCTTCTTTCATCTTTGTACCTATATCTTAATTGCTAAGTCCATAAAAAAAATAAACGAAGCACGGCATAAGAATAATGGTGAGCATAATAGCCAAAACAATTAACATATATGAATAAAATAAACCGTCATCACATCTTTTTCACTTTCTTAAAATCATTCTTCAATAACCATTGCAACACTTTATCACGATGGTCACCCTGTACAATGATTTCTCCGTCTTTCACTGAGCCACCTGTACTGCAATAAGATTTTAATTTTTTACCCAGCTCTTCCAAATCTTCTGGCTTACCTACAAAGCCGGTAATAAGAGTAACTGCTTTGCCGGCCCGGTGTTTTGTATCCAATTTTACTTTCAAAAGCTGGGCAGCGGCAGGCAATGTCTCTTCCTGCACCTGCTTATTTTCAAATTGAAAATCCGGATCGGTGCTATATACAAAACCACGACTGTCTGCTTTATTCTTCTTGCTCATTTTTTTTGAATGCTATTTAAACAATCACTGCTTTTAAACTTAAATCAAGGCTCTTTGCCTGGTGAATCAATCCACCCACACTTACATAGTCAACACCTGATTGCGCATAGGATTGAATGTTGTCGAGATTAATTCCGCCGCTGGCTTCTGTTTCAAATTCTCCATCTATGAGTTTCAAGGCTTTTTCAATTTGTACTGGAGTAAAATTATCCAGCATAATGCGAAATACTTTTCCTTTTCCGGCACTTACCACTTTTTTTACTTCTTCCAGGCTTCTTGTTTCAATTTCAATTTTCAGTCCCAGTTTTTTTTGTTGCACATAGTTGTAAGCCCGTTCAATGGCTTTTTCAATTCCCCCGCAGTAGTCAATATGATTATCTTTCAGCATGATCATATCAAACAACCCAAACCGGTGATTCACTCCTCCGCCAATGCGTACAGCTTCTTTTTCCAGTAAACGAAAATTGGGAGTTGTTTTGCGGGTATCAAGCAATTTTGTCTTGTAACCGTTTAATTTATCTGTGTATTGTTTGGTAAGTGTGGCAATGCCGCTCATTCTTTGCATACAGTTTAACACCAGCCGTTCGCAGGTTAAAATTGTATGCACGGATGCTTCCAGCTCAAATGCTTTTTCACCCGGCTGCATGCTTTCTCCATCATTTTTAAAACCAGTAAATACACAGCCCGGCTCTTTGTATGCAAAAATTTCTTTGGCAACATCAACCCCTGCCAAAATTCCTTGCTGCTTAATTTTTAAAACAGCTTTGCCTTTTGCACCGGCATCAATACAACTTAACGTAGAATGGTCACCGTCGCCAACATCTTCTTTTAATGCCTCATCAATTAAATGATGCAGTCTTTGCCAAAAATCTTCCATGGTACAAAAGTAAAAAGCCCCCGATTAACCGGGGGCTTACTTAAATAGTTACTGTTTATCTTACTCTATTAGTTGAAACCTGATTTCACGAATGACAGTTCTTCCGCCTTTATTCTTCATAAAAACTGTAGTACGGAAGCTGCCTGATTTTGTAATTAAAGAACCTACGCAATATTGGCCGCCGTTCTGATCGCCTTTATGTTTTATTTCAAAAGATTTTACCTCGTTGTTGTCAAAGAAATCTTTTAAAATAGAAACTGCCTGCGACCTGCTATAACTATTACTTTTATCAGGCAAGGTAATTTCAATGTTGTCATCCATATACTTACCCAATTCACTTGCCTTACCTTCGGCAAGGGCTTCAATTACCTGGTCAAGGCTGCTCTTTTGTGTGGTAAAAGAAGTAAGCACTAAACCAAGAAAAAGAGTAAGTGTAGAAATAAACGTTTTCATATAAATGTTTTTCGGTGTGGTAATGGACGAAAAGTATGCCATAGTGATATTGGGATTTTACGCGGGTACTAAAATAACAAAAACACTATGGTTTGTAAGGCTTTCGGCTGTCAAATAGTTAAATAAAGTAGTTTTACACGCCATTTTTTCGGGTTTATACCAAATGAAAGGAACTGTTAACAATGAATCAAAAAAAAGTTATTCTGATAATAATGGACGGCTGGGGATTGGGTAAAGTTGCTTCGGCAGATGCTATTCAGGCAGCAAAAACACCTTTCGTTAGCTCACTCTATAAAAATTATCCTCATACAACCTTAATTACCTGTGGCGAGGCTGTTGGCTTACCCGACGGCCAGATGGGGAACAGCGAAGTAGGCCATTTGAATTTGGGCGCCGGCAGAATTGTGTACCAGGAACTGCAGCGCATCAATGTAGCTATTCGCAATGGTTCTTTTCAAAAAAATGAAACGCTGCTGAGGGCCATTCGCCTGGCAAAAGCAAATAACAAAGCATTACATTTACTGGGCCTTGTAAGTGATGGTGGTGTGCATTCACACATCAATCATTTAAAAGCCATTGTTGATGTTTGCAAAGCAGAAGCTTTGGAGAATGTTTTCATTCATGCATTCACTGATGGCCGTGATACTGATCCGAAAAGTGGGTTAAGTTTTATAAAAGATTTGCAGTCGCACCTGAATTATTCTGTTGGCAAAATTGCTACAGTTGGCGGCCGTTATTATGCCATGGATAGAGATAAACGCTGGGAAAGAATAAAGCTGGCCTACCAGGCTATGGTAAATGGCATTGGTGAAAAAGCAACTGACGCGATTGCAGCCGTAGAAAATTCTTACAAAAAAAATATTACCGATGAATTTTTATTGCCTGCAGTAATTGTAGATGAAACCCAGCAACCGCTTGCAACAATTCAAAATGGTGATGTAGCCATTTGCTTCAATTTCAGAACTGACCGTTGCCGCGAAATTACAACCGTACTTACGCAACAGGATATGCCCGAACATAACATGCATAAGTTGAATATTGACTATACGACTATGACTGAGTATGATGAGAGCTACAAAAATGTGCATGTGATTTTTGAAACCGATAACCTGAGCAATACACTGGGAGAAGTTTTAGAAAAACAGCATTTAAAACAAATCCGCATTGCCGAAACAGAAAAATATCCGCATGTAACATTTTTTTTCAGTGGTGGCAGAGAGCAACCTTTTGAAGGAGAAAAAAGAATTCTCATCCCCTCACCCAAAGTAGCAACTTACGATTTGAAACCCGAAATGAGTGCCTGTGAAGTAACAGATGCGCTGTTGCCGGAAATAAAAAACAAAACCGCCGATTTTATTTGCCTGAACTATGCGAATGCTGATATGGTTGGGCATACGGGTGTTTGGCAGGCAGCTGTTAAGGCAGTAGAAACGGTAGATGAATGCGTTGGTAAAATTGGAACGGCCGCCTTGGAAAATGGCTACACAATTTTTTTAACTGCGGATCATGGTAATTCAGATTATATGATCAATGAAGATGGTTCACCCAACACTGCACACACTTTAAACCCAGTTCCTTTTTTTATTATTGATAAAACATGGAGAGGAACTATCAGGCCCGGTAAGTTGGGAGATATTGCACCGACTATTCTTACCATGATGAGCCTGCCCATACCACAGGAAATGACGGGTGAAGTATTAATTGATAAGGATTAATTTTACTGTAACCAATACAATGTTAAAGAAACTGTTATTGCTTTTCCTCATTGCACTCATCGTTATCCAGTTTTTCCATCCAAAAAGAAATATTTCTTTGGCCAGCCAGCCCAATAACATTGCAACAGCACATACAGTACCCGCAGAAGTGAAAACCATTTTGGATAAAGCCTGCCTGGATTGCCATAGCAACAACACCCGCTACCGCTGGTATTTTAAAATTCAACCGCTCAACTGGTGGTTAACCAACCACATTAGTGAAGGAAAGAAAGGATTGAACTTTGATGAATATACCCACAGGCCTTTGCGTTATCAATATCACAAGCTGGAAAAAATAGCAGAGCAGGTATCAGACGGTGAAATGCCTTTAAGCTCTTATACCTGGACACACAAAGATGCCAGGTTAACTGCAGCAGAAAAGAAAACGCTGATAGACTGGACAACCCAGCTACGCAACGAAATGAAAGCAAAATACCCGAAAGATAGCTTGAAACGTCCGCAACGGTTGCCTGAACAGAAATCAAAATAGCTCATTCAATCCTTGAACAATTATAGCCGGAGAGCTACCCTGCTTAACTGATTTTGCCGGCTTTTTTAAAAATTATTCATCGAAAATTTTACAATTCAGTGCAGCAGTATAAGGCAAAATTTGTCTAAATTACAGGCAACCAAAGGAATTTATGACCGAGGAAGCCATTTTAAAAGGCTGTTTGCAAAACGACGCTGCGGCTCAAAAGGAATTGTACAACCGTTACAGTCCAAAAATGCTGTCGGTCTGTTATCGTTTCGCACACAACCGTGAAGACGCTGAGGACATGCTGCAGGAAGGCTTTATAAAAGTGTTTTCACAAATCCATACGTTTGAAAACCGCGGCGCATTTGAAGGATGGATAAGAAGGATAATCGTTCATACCTGCATAAATATTCTAAAGAAGAATAAGAGGTTTAATGAGAGTGTAGATATTATTCATGCCAACGGAATTCATATCAGGGAGGAAGCCATCCCATCTATAGTACAGGCCAAACAAGTGGTGGAATGTATCAGGATGTTGCCAATGGGATACAGAACAGTGCTGAACCTGTATGCTATTGAAGGTTACAGCCACCGGGAAATAGCAGGTATGCTTGACATAGAAGAAAGTACCAGCCGCAGCCAATATACAAGGGCCAAGGCGATGCTTGAAGAAATTTTGGTGAGAAAAAAGATTATTCAGAAGTCCAAGGAAAACCTGGAGTGGCTTGCCGGTGCAAAAAGATAGTTTAATCCATTCCCTAAACGCTGATTGCTATGAAGAGAGATTTTTACAATGATTTTGAAAAATTCTTAAAGGAGAGTGCAGATCAATACCGGCTTTATCCTACAGCTAAGGTTTGGAAAGGAATTCATGCTGCTCTTTACTCCCGCCGCCGTTGGGTTGGTCTCGGCATTTTATTGCTACTATTAACCGGCACGGGTGTTACTTTACTCA
>PSMD01000067.1:0-1326 GCA_040289925.1 Chitinophagaceae bacterium
ACATCAACGGTTCTCCCGTTATAAAAACTTTTTGCAGCAATGGCCCAATGAAATGCCAGATATCTTCCCATACTACAATTGCTTTTTTGCCAATAGCAGGATGTTTTCCATCAACACCCAAACTGGGCCTGAATGCCTAGTTGTAGAAACAAAGAAACTCATCTCCCCAAAAAAGGAACATGGGAAATGCCGAGTGCAATACGTTATATAACGTGACTCGGAAACTGAGTGGCCAGTCTTCTATTTCACCAATTGATGTAGCCGACCAATTATAGAGAAGTATTCAATCACCAATTTCACCTGTGGTTTGTAAAAAAGGAAAGTGTTCAATAGTTTTCGTGGCAGTTGGTATATATAAAATTTACTACAAATGCAATGCCCTTTTAGTGGTGTGATGGATTGCTCAGGCTTGCAGAACATCAGCCCAATCAGGCTTTTTACTCAAAACACATTTTGCAAAAGGGCAAACCGGAATAATTTTTATATGCTGATGTCGTGCAAATTCAACCGCGGTATGTACCAGTTCAAAGCCAGCGTTGCGTCCTCGTAAGTTCTCGCTTACTTCAGTGTGTTCAATGATCATACTTCCGTCGGGTTGTAGAACGTAGGTCATTTTCGCCTGTATTTCTTCATCATTTTCTATGTAAAAAATTCCATGCTGACCTTGCCTGTGCTGTATGACCATTGTAATTTTTTTCTAAGATAAAAATATTTTTGTTTAAGTGATTTTGCTGCGTCATATTTGTGTATATGAAACAACAAAAAAATATTTGGTGGTGGCATACAAGCTCTGTCGGGGTTCTGTAAGCTATTACTATATTTTATCATATTCAGAAACCCCGATGCGTCGGGGTTTTTTATTTTGAAAGGTTTGTAAATAGAAACAGTGAAAAGAATTCAGATAAACACAACATGCAAAAAATTCCTGGCAGATGTATTTACACCTGTTGGTATTTACCTGCGGTTGCGTGACAGGTTTAGAGATACAATTCTGTTAGAAAGCACCGATCATCATGCTATGGAAAATAGCTGGTCGTTTATCTGTATCAATGCCATTGCCGGAATTGAAATAAGCAATGCAAAAAAAGCCGAGCTGAAATATCCCAACCAGCCACCACAAAAAATTTCTCTCACCACATCAACAAATATTGCTGAACTCATTGGCGGGTTCATGCAAAAATTTGAAGTCGGAAAATCGTTTGATGAAAGAAATCATCCAACAGGTTTTGCACAGGGCCTTTTTGGGTACACATCTTTTAATGCTGTTGGCTTGTTTGAACGCAACCTGTTTAATTTTTTTTTACAAGAAGAAGAAAACAACCTGCC
>PSMD01000067.1:1451-6231 GCA_040289925.1 Chitinophagaceae bacterium
AAATAAAGACGTGCCTCTTTATCCCTTTGCTATAAAAGGAGAAGAAGATACCAATTTTACGGATGATGAATTTATTTCTATAGTAAAAAAAGGTATTCAGCACTGCCACAGAGGAAATGTGTTTCAGCTTGTGCTGAGCAAAAGTTATTGCCAAAAATTTTTGGGTGATGAATTTAATGTTTACCGGGCATTGCGCAGCGTAAATCCGTCACCTTATTTATTCTTTTTTGATTATGGAGATTATAAACTGATGGGCTCATCGCCTGAGGCACAGCTCATCATTAAAAATGGAAAAGCAGTTGTTCATCCCATTGCCGGCACGTTTAAACGCAGTGGTGATGAAGAAACCGACCGCCTGGAAACAGAGCGGCTGCTGCATGATGCAAAAGAAAATGCGGAACATGTTATGCTGGTTGACCTGGCAAGAAATGATTTAAGCCGCTCATGCAGTCATGTGCAGGTGGTGCATTTTAAGCAGCCGCAATACTATTCGCATGTTATACACCTTGTGAGTGAAGTAACAGGCGTAATAAACCCGGGCAGTAATGCTTACGATTTATTGATGAAGACTTTTCCTGCCGGCACATTAAGCGGTGCACCGAAGATGAAAGCTTTAGAACTGATCAGCGAGTTGGAGCCTGCAAGCCGCGGTTATTATGGAGGCTGCATTGGCTTTCTTGGATTTGACGGAACTTGTACCCATGCTATTATGATCAGAACGTTGCTGAGTAAAAATAACAGCCTGCATTACCAGGCGGGTGCAGGTATAGTGGCGGCCAGCGTACCGCAAAACGAATTGCAGGAGGTAAAAAACAAACTGGCCGCATTAAAAAAAGCAATTGAATTAGCTGAAACTCTCTAAGTCCTGCTAATGGAAGGCTTAGGGGAGACTCTGAAAAGCTTGAAAGAATTATAAACTTAAAATTAAAAGCCCTTTGGGGGTTTTGGGTATGAAGATTCTTGTTTTTGATAACTACGATTCGTTTACATACAACCTGGTGCATTTGGTTGAGAAAATTGTGCAGCAAAAACCTGATGTATTTCGCAATGATGAAATTGAGCTGGAAAAAATTGCCGGCTATGATAAAATCATTTTATCTCCCGGTCCCGGCATTCCGTCCGAAGCGGGATTGTTGTTGCCTTTGATAAAAGAATATGCAGCCAGCAAATCTATTCTTGGCGTTTGTCTGGGCCACCAGGCAATTGGTGAAGCCTTTGGCGGGAATTTGCTGAATCTTGATACGGTTTATCACGGCGTAGCTACAAGCTGTCATCTTTCCACTGGAAAAAAATTATTTCAGGGGTTGCCTGTTCAAATTGAAGTGGGGCGTTATCACAGCTGGATTATTAGCGAAGAAAATTTTCCTGAGGAGTTGGAAATAACAGCAAGAGATGAGAATGGATACATTATGGCCTTGCAACACAAAAGTTACGATGTGCAGGGTGTGCAGTTTCATCCTGAAAGTGTATTAACACCGTTGGGTGAGCAGATTTTAAGAAACTGGTTGACTGAGTAAAATTTTAGAAGAAGGGTAATGAAAAAAATACTGCAATATTTATTTGAGCACAAAACCCTTTCTTCAGCACAAGCAAAAGAAGTGCTTGAGAATATTGGCAAAGGTTTGTACAATGAGCATGAGGTAACCGCTTTTATGACAGTTTACCTGATGCGCAGTATTACCATTGAGGAATTGAAGGGATTTCAGGATGCGTTGCTGGAACTTTGTGTGCCAGTTGATTTAAATGGGCACAATGCCATTGATATTGTTGGCACAGGGGGAGATGGAAAAAACACCTTCAATATTTCAACACTCAGTTGTTTTATTGTGGCGGGTGCGGGACAAAAAGTTTGCAAGCATGGTAACTACGGCGCTTCTTCCATTAGCGGAGCCAGCAATGTAATGGAGAAACTGGGCTATCAATTTAAAAACAACAGTGACCAATTATTGAAGGAGGTTGAAGTAGCTGATATTTGTTTTTTGCATGCCCCGATGTTTCATCCGGCTTTAAAAAATGTGGGGGCAATCCGGAAAAACCTGGGCATAAGAACTTTCTTCAACATGCTTGGGCCAATGGTTAATCCTGCAAAACCAGCCTATCAATTGATTGGTGTTTTTAATTTAGAGATGGCCCGTATTTATAATTATCTTTTGCAGCTATCAGGAAAAAAATTCACCATTATACACAGTTTAGATGGCTACGATGAAATTTCATTGACGAACGATACCAAAGTGATTGATGAAAATGGCGAAAGGATAATGACACCGGAACAGTTGGGTAAACGAATGGTTGAACCTTCAGCAATTTTCGGAGGTAACACAGTAGATGAAGCGGCAAAAATTTTTATAAAGATTTTAAAGCGGGAAGGTAGTTGGGCGCAAAATGCAGTGGTGCTGGCTAATGCTGCATTGGCTTTACACGGCAATGGCAACTATACGTGTTACGAAGATGCTTATGCAGCAGCAGTTGAAAGTTTGGAAAGCGGTAAAGCAGAAGAATGCTTTAACCGGTTGATGAAATTGAATCAATAAACTCTTTTGAAATCATGAATATTCTTGATGAAATAATTGCGTACAAAAAGCAGGAAGTAAAAGACAGAAAGACTTCGATGCCTTATTCTGCACTCGAGAAAACCAACTTTTTTAAGCGGGAATGCTTTTCACTTCTCCAATCCTTGAAAGATGAAAGCAAAACAGCTATCATCGCTGAGTTCAAAAGACAGTCTCCATCAAAAGGCATTATCAACAACCAGGCAAACCTGGCGGCTGTAGCAAAGGCCTATGCAGAAAATGGTGCTGCCGGAATATCTGTATTAACAGATGAAAAATACTTCGGAGGCAGTAATGATGATCTGCAAAAAGCAAGAGAGAATGCAGTGCCTCTTTTAAGAAAAGAATTTATTGTAGATGAATGGCAGCTTGTGGAAAGCAAATCAATTGGGGCGGATGCAGTTTTACTGATTGCATCCTGCCTGACGCCAAAACTTACACGCCAGTTTGCTTTGCTGGCAAAAAATATCGGGTTGGAAGTATTGCTGGAAATTCATAACGAACAAGAGCTGGATCATGTGTGTGATGAAGTTGATCTTACGGGCATAAACAATAGGAACCTGAAAAATTTTACGGTTGACATTAACCAAAGCATAAGGCTGGCAAAAAAACTTCCTGCTGGTAAAATAAAAATTGCCGAAAGCGGTATTGATTCAGTTGAAAGTATTTTTCTGCTAAAGCAAAATGGCTTTAACGGGTTTTTGATGGGAGAATATTTTATGAAGCACAACGATCCTGGCAAAGCATTTACAGATTTTATTCTTACACTAAAAAATAAAAATGCCTTTTCACTAACGGAAGGCGGGGAGAAATTATGAATATTAAAGTTTGCGGAATAACACAACTAAAGCAATTGCAGCAGTTGGAAGTTATGGATATTGACTTTGCGGGGCTTATTTTTTATAAAGACTCGCCACGTTATGTAGCTAACAAAATATCCGCTGAAGAAATTAAGGAGGCTGATTTTGATATTAAGAAAGTTGGCGTTTTTGTAAATGAGACTTTTGATGTGATCATGGAAACCGTGGAAGACTATAAACTGGATATTGTTCAACTGCATGGCAACGAAACCCCGGAATTGTGTGAAGAGCTTTCGGATGAAATAGAAGTGATCAAAGCCTTTCGTGTAAATGGTAATAGCAGCATTGAAAGGTTGATTGACGGCTATGATGCTGTTTGCGATTATTATTTGTTTGACACTGCCGGGCCAAAAGAAACACTGGGTGGTACAGGTGTGCAATTTGACTGGACCCTCTTAAATAAAAGTCGCATTGAAAAACCATTTTTTTTAAGCGGAGGAATTGGTTTTGAAGATGCGCCACGTTTAAAGCAGTTAAAACATCCCGATTTTTTTGCCGTAGACCTTAACAGCAAATTTGAAGCTGAGCCAGGCGTTAAGGATATGAAATTGCTTTTACAAATGAAGCAGGCTCTTAAATAATCAACCATGTTAATCAGATTTTTTTAAAGACAGCGTCATGGCAGAAGAAGTGAAAAAAAAATCTATACCGTACTCAGAACTTCCGAATGAGCATGGGTATTATGGTGAGTTTGGTGGTGCTTTTGTTCCTGAAATGCTTTATAAAAATGTGGAAGAGCTGCGTCAAAATTATCTGCATATTATTTCAGAAAAAAAATTCCAGGAAGAGTTCAGGAACTTGTTGAAAGATTATGCAGGCCGCCCCACGCCATTATATTTTGCAGGCAGGCTGAGTGAGCAATATCATTCAAAAATTTTTTTAAAGCGGGAAGACCTCTGTCATACCGGTGCACACAAAATCAATAACACCATCGGGCAGGTTTTGCTGGCTGAGCGTTTGGGAAAGAAAAAAATTGTTGCAGAAACTGGTGCTGGCCAGCATGGAGTGGCTACCGCAACTGTTTGCGCATTGAAAGGACTTGAGTGTATTGTTTACATGGGAGAAAAGGATATGCAACGACAGGCTCCAAATGTTGCCCGAATGATAATGCTTGGCGCAAAAGTGATTGCCGCAACCAGTGGCAGTAAAACTTTAAAAGATGCAACCAATGAAGCCATCCGCCACTGGATCAATCATGCAAACGATACACATTACATCATTGGTTCAGTTGTTGGCCCTCATCCGTATCCTGATATGGTTGCCAGGTTTCAATCTGTGATCAGCGAAGAAATTTGCTGGCAGCTAAAAGAAAAAAGTGGAAATGAATTGCCCGCAGTTGTTATGGCCTGTGTTGGCGGCGGCAGCAATGCG
>PSMD01000067.1:6259-9775 GCA_040289925.1 Chitinophagaceae bacterium
AAAATGTTGAGCTGATAGCTGTAGAAGCAGCCGGACTGGGAATTGATAGCGGCTATACCGCAGCCACAACTGCATTGGGTAAGCCTGGAATTTTGCATGGTAGCAAAAGCCTGTTAATACAAACAGGGGATGGACAGGTAATGGAGCCGCACAGCATTTCTGCCGGTCTTGATTACCCGGGAATCGGGCCATTGCATGCTCATTTGTTTCAAACAGGTCGTGCAAAATTTTTATCAGCAACAGATAGCGAAGCATTGACCGCCGCATTTGAACTGGCAAAGCTGGAAGGAATTATTCCGGCACTGGAAAGTGCACATGCACTGGCCGCATTAAAAAAAATAGATTTGCCGAAAGGTGAGGTGGTGGTTTGCCTGAGCGGCCGGGGTGATAAAGACATGCAGGCCTATATGAACGCAATGGAAAAGTTATGAGCCGGATTGAACAATTATTTCAGAAAAAGAAGAACAATATTCTCAGTATTTATTTTACTGCAGGTTTTCCTGAGTTAAACAGCACATTGCTTTTATTAAAGTTTTTGCAGCAACGCGGTGCAGACATGGTTGAGATCGGCATCCCTTACAGTGATCCGCTGGCCGATGGACCGGTAATTCAGCAAAGCAGCAGCAAAGCTTTGCAAAACGGCATGACTATAGAAACACTTTTTGCGCAATTGAATGATTTCAGGAAAGACGCTTCATTAGCTGATTTTCCGGTTATATTAATGGGTTATTTAAACCCTGTGCTCCAATATGGCTTTGAAAAATTTTGTAGTGATGCATCGTCGTTAGGTGTTGACGGATTAATCATTCCGGACTTGCCACAACATGAATTTGAAAGGGAGTATGGTTCTATTATCAGAAAATATGGCCTCAACTTTAGTTTTCTGGTTGCACCTGAAACCGGCAATGAAAGAATAAAAAAGCTCGATGAACTAAGCAGTGGGTTTTTATATGCAGTTTCATCTTCTTCAACAACCGGAAGCCAAAAAAATCTTTCGGACGTTGAGAGTTTTTTAAAAAGATTAAATGTTCTGCAATTAAAAAAACCCGTGCTTGCAGGGTTTGGTATTAAAGACAAACAAAGTTTTGAAGCCGTTTGCCAGTATGCTCACGGTGGTATTATTGGCACTGCCTTTATCAAAGCAATTGCAGATTCAAAAAATTTGAATCAGGCTGTTGATTCTTTTTTAAAATCGCTGAAATGAAAAATTAGATAATGCTATTGCTATTTTTTGATAGAAATATCTTTCAGCATTACCGACCAGTCTGCAAGTTTTTCTCCTTTTACATTCAAAAACTCAACCGTCATTTTTCTTTCAGGCTTATTTCCTGAAAAAGAAATACGGGTGTAGTTCTGCTCTGCAATTTGCCCTAATATCCGGTAAGGATTGTTTGCCTCAGGGCCATCCAATCTTGCAGAACCAGAAGTAAGGGGAGAAGATGTTATATCGTATAGCGGGTAACTGCCCGGCCTTTCTGTTTTTATAATTTCACTAATGTGCCTGTCGCCGGTTAAAAACACAACGCCATTAATATTATTTTCTTTAATGAAGTTCAGCAGCTCATTAAACTCTGCAGGGAAATGTCGCAGGCAGTCATACGGCGAAAGTGGATTGAGTACCTGGCTGCCCGTAGCAATAATGCGAAAGCTGATGTTGCTGTTTTCATTACTGTTCAGCAGCGCATTTTTCAGCCATTCCATTTGCTGGCGGCCAAACATTCTTTTTTCTTCATTCGGCTGCCCGCTAAGGCTGTCCTTCATTCTGTCATTGCTGCGAAACCAGCGGTCATCCAGCATAAACACATCAATATCGTTCCAGGTAAACTTTGAATAAATTCCTTCACTGTTTTCACCATAAGATGGGTTTGCCCAGAATTTCATAAACACTTTTCTGCTTTCTTCTTTTAATGGATAAGATTTATCGCCGTTGTTCCAGGAATAATCATGATCATCCCAAATAGCATAATGCGGCATAGCTTTCAAAAAGGGCTGTAAAACTTTTAAGCTGCGGTCTCTTGATGCCCGGTAATTCAAACCCCAGTTGCTGTAATAATCCACTTCACGGGTGTACCAGTTATCTCCCAGCCAAAGCATGAAGTCTGCTTTTTCTTTTGCCATCGCCACAAATATGGATGAGTCGCCACCGTAAGGTTTTCCAGGACGATCATAAACTGGTTCATTGAAATAAGCACAACTGCCGGTGATGAAAGAAAAATCAGGGGCCGGCTTTCTCCATTGCCACAATGCCTGAGTTTTTAAAGAACCGGAAGCAACAGCTTTATTTTTATTCAGCAATGAATAGTTGTAAGAAGTACCCGGTTCAAGGCCACCAACAGTAAATTTTAAAATGTAATGATCATTTACCGGTTCAATTTCTGTGGGGTTGATGGTTTTTGATGAATTGGCAGTGGTATATTTTAATGTCCATCCAGTTTGTACACTTGTTTCGAGCCAGATGGTTGTGCTGCGTAAATCGGTGTGGCCTGTCATGGGACCAGAGATGATTCGGTTTTGAGCAACCAATATTTTTGAAGCAAGAAGTAATGCAATTAGCCATGCCTTTTTCATAAGCAAATTTTTTTGCAAGGTAAGTGAGAAAATGAGAATGTGATTTTACAATTTGTGAGGAGGAAGCCCTTCCGAATTATCCCACCATTAAATGGGTAAGATTCTGAAATGAAGGAAAAATTAGCAGGCAGGTTTTTTGTTTTTCAGCATCTCAAAAGGAACCCTTATGGAAGTAATAAAAAGAATTTTAATTGGTACCGTTTTATTTCCTGCGTACATACTGTTGCAATCGTGTAATGATGCGCCAAAAGGGGATGATGCTGTGATCGCTGAAAAGCAGCACGCCGCAAAAGCAGCGGGTGAAATTTTTACTGCAGGCACCGCCAACTCCAACATTCGTTTTACCGGCCATGGAGTTGGGAAAAATCATTCAGGCAATTTTAAATTATCTGCTGGTTCGGTAGCTGTTTCTGGCAACTAGATAACCGGCGGAAGTTTTGTGATCAATATTAATTCAATGAAGTTGGAACAAAAGGGTGGAATGTTTGATAAAAAGTTGCATCCGCATTTAATGAGCGGAGATTTTTTTAATGCTGATAAATTCAGTATGGCGGATTTTCACCACAAAACTGTCATACGAAGCACTGCACCCGCCATTACGCCAAACTGCTGTTAGCTGCTGCCCTTCTGTTCTTGTTGTCTGTTTTTCAGTCATTTATTGTCAGTTTTATCTGTGCGTTGTCTTGGTGGCTCTTTTGCAAAACTTGGCTCATAGCGTGGGCTTGTGCAGTTTTGCAAATGTGCCACCAAATGCGTTGGATTGTACTGCTGTCATTTGGTTAGCTGTTCCAAAATAGTTTTCATTATCTCGTTGCTTTGTCCGATATGATGTTTCCCAGTTTGTATTTCTTCAATGGATTGAATGAAATTGGAATTTGTCAATTCGCTTGCTCCATTTTCTAACATTAAAGTGATGGTCTGTTCTGTTACTTCTAAATGAAATTGCAA
>PSMD01000068.1:0-9576 GCA_040289925.1 Chitinophagaceae bacterium
CGTGCCAATAACCATGTTCAGCCAAAATTTATTTTCTGCTGATTAAATTGAAAAACAACCACATTTTTTATTGAAAGAAAATTTTTGAAAGGAGTTGTGCATCAGCCACCGATGTTAGCAGCAGCCTATTTCGTTAGCTTGGCAGTCACGATAACAATGTTGTCGTCCCAGCCCTTGTCAGCAATAGCCTTAATGGTCGTTTTGATTTCGTCAGGGCTGAAAAAAAGGAAACGGTTTTGTTTTAGAAGGCTTGAACTGCAGGTAGCGATTTTTTTTTTGAACTTGTCCGGCAGCCAGAGCATATTTAATTCTCGTCGTTTTATTAATGATGTTTCTTTTAATAAAATCAGCCTTCAACCTTGCAGTTACAATCTTTCTATAAGTCGCATTGTTTAGCATGCGGTATCTGTCTTTTGTCTTTTTGTCGGTGCCGCTTAAACCTCCAATTGTAACACCAGTTGAGTTTAAGTATGATTTTGCTTCTATCAAGGTTATTTCATCTTTCGTGGGATTATATGTAACCAAGTCAATTTCAGCTCTGGGTGTCGTGGGAAGCTTAACGGTTACTTTGTCCTTCCTCGTAAGTTCAACTTTTACTGAATGTCTTGTCCAAAATTTTTTTTTCTTCTAGATACAATCGTAATACTTGCTCAAAAGCGTCCATAATTTTTGATTATCACTGGTTGCAGATAACACCTAAATATACTACACCAAAAAAACGTTTTCCAAAAAGCAGAAAAATCCGGAATTGAAAGCTGCTGCGCCGATGAGGGATGATAAAAAAAGCAGCCGGGGTGCTAATGAAGAAAGTGTTAGCGTATGTCCCGTTACAAAGCCCAGCCATGAAGTAATTTTCATGTGAGCTTTGTTTTTTTGGAATTCACCATCTGCAGGCTGCTGCTTTGAAGGATTGAGCTTATTAAAATAATCATATACGGGCTTTAAGTGGTTGACAATTAAGTTTTATAGTAGATAGACAAAGAAGCTTAAGGCAGGATGCGGCTATTGGACTATAAGGTATGAATACATTAAGAAGATAACAATACAACAAAGCGGGAGTATTACCCAGGAAATCTGCGTTCTCTAAGCCCCAACCTTCAAACCTTAAACCTAAACTTCCTTAACTTCGCCGCCGCTATGACACAGGAAAAATTACAGGAATTACGGGAACGGGTATCGGTTCTAAGGAGGTTTCTTTGACGTTGAGAACCGACAACACAAAATTGCAGAGGAAAAACAACTGTCATTAAGTCCCGGCTTTTGGGATGATAACAAAAGGGCAACTGAAATCCTCAAAAACATTAAGCTAAACGAATACTGGGTTAACCTCTACGATGAGGTGAATACAGCGGTGGAGGATTTTGCCGTTCTGTTCGAGTTCTGGAAATCAGGTGATGCAACTGAGGAAGAAACAAAGGCAGCTTTTGAAAATGCTATCAACAAAATTGAGGAGGCAGAATTTAAGTCAACACTCAACCAGCCTGAGGACGAATTGCAGGCTGTTCTGCAAATAAATTCGGGTGCCGGTGGCACCGAAAGCCAGGATTGGGCAGAGATGCTAGCACGTATGTACCGCATGTATGGTGAAAAGCAGGGCTGGAAAGTAACCGAGCTGGATTGGGTTTGGGGAGATGGTGCCGGTATAAAAACAGCCACGCTCCAGTTTGAAGGTCCTTTTGCTTATGGGTTTTTAAAAGCAGAAAGCGGCGTACATCGTTTGGTTCGCATTTCACCATTTGATTCCAACGCAAGAAGACATACATCCTTTGCCTCTGTTTTTGTTTACCCGCTGGTAGATGACACTATCAATATTGAAATAAAAGATGCAGATGTGAAAATGGAAACGGCACGAAGTGGTGGTGCCGGCGGACAGAACGTAAACAAAGTAGAAACAAAAGTAATGCTGACGCACATTCCAACGGGTATTGTGGTGGTTTGCCAAACTGAAAGAACGCAGCTGGGCAACCGGGAGAAGGCGATGCAAATGCTGAAAAGCCGTTTGTATGAAGAAGAATTACGCAAAAGAGAAGAGTTGAAGAATGCAGCCAATGCCAGCAAGAAAAAAATAGAATGGGGAAGCCAGATACGCAGTTATGTATTTCATCCCTACAAAATGATAAAAGATCACCGCACTGATTTTGAAACAGGTAATGTGCAACCGGTTATGGATGGTGAACTGGATGGATTTATTAAAGCGTATTTGATGCAAGCTAAAGAAGTAGAAAATTAATTTCACGCATCGAAGCTAAGATTTGCAAAAAAATACGTTTGTACTTACCGTTAACTTTGCGATTTAGCGAGATATAAAAACTGAAAAATGAACCTGGGATATTTTAGTTACCCGCTTCTGGTTAACGAACCGGTATTAAGCTATTCACCGGGAAGCGCTGAAAGAAAAAGATTAAAAGAAGTTCTGGCTGAGTTAAAAAAACAGGAACCAGACATTCCGATGTACATCGGCAGTAAAGAAGTAAGAACTCCAAAAAAACAACGCATTCATCCGCCGCATGAAATCAGTCATACGCTGGGTTATCATGCAGTAGGAGAGGAGAAGCATGTTCACCAGGCTATTGATGCTGCACTGGCGGTAAGAGAAAGCTGGGCTAATATGGATTGGGAAACGAGAGCCAGCATCTTTTTAAAGGCCGCTGATCTCATTGCTACCAAATACCGGCCCTACATGAATGGTACCACCATGCTGGGGCAAAGTAAAAATGCATACCAGGCAGAAATTGATTCAGCCTGTGAGATCATAGACTTTCTCCGCTTCAATGTTCATTTTTTAAGTGAGATTTATAAGCAACAACCCATCAGCTCACCGGGCATACACAATCGTATGGAATATCGTCCGCTGGAAGGATTTGTGTTAGCTGTTACTCCATTCAACTTTACAGCTATTGGTGGCAACCTGCCCACTTCCGCAGCCATGTGTGGTAATGTGGTGGTGTGGAAATGTGCCAATACCCAAATTTATTCTGCGCAAATGTTCATGCGCATATTGAAAGAAGCCGGCTTGCCTGATGGGGTTATCAATTTAATTTACGTAGATGGTCTTACTATAGGTAAAGTTTGTTTTAGTCACCCCGATTTTGCAGGCGTGCATTTTACAGGATCAACAGGCGTTTTTAATTCAATGTGGGAGACGATTGGTAAGAACATGAGCATTTACAAGTCTTATCCACGCATTGTTGGCGAAACCGGCGGAAAAGATTTTGTGATAGCTCATAAATCTGCCGATGCTGATGCTGTAGCGACGGCATTGCTGCGGGGTGCATTTGAGTTCCAGGGGCAAAAATGTTCAGCTGCATCAAGAGCATACATTCCCTCTAACCTTGCAGAAGAAATAAAAAAGAAACTGGTGGCAGGAGTGAAGAGTTTTAAAATGGGCCCGGTAGAAGACTTCACCAATTTTATCAATGCAGTTATCGATGAAAGGAGTTTTGATAAGATCAAAGCCTATATTGATAATGCAAAAAAAGATAAGAAGGCTGAGATTTGGGTTGGGGGAAAATGTGATAAGAAAGAAGGTTATTTTATTCAGCCAACTATCATTGAAGCAAAAGATCCGAATTATGTAACCATGTGCGAGGAAATTTTTGGCCCTGTGCTCACGGTGTATGTTTACAATGCCAATCAATTTGAAAAAGCACTGGAGCTGGTTGATAAAACCTCTCCTTATGCACTCACAGGCTCTGTATTTGCAACGGATAAAGCTGCCATAGAACTTGCCACAAATAAGTTGAGAAATGCTGCCGGTAATTTTTACATTAATGATAAGCCCACAGGTGCAGTTGTAGGGCAGCAGCCATTTGGTGGTGCAAGAGCAAGTGGTACAAATGACAAAGCAGGAAGCATTTTGAATTTGTATCGCTGGTTGAGTGCAAGAACCATTAAAGAAACATTCAATCCTCCAACGGATTATCGTTATCCTTTTATGCAGGAGAAGTAATTTCTTGTTAAGAATTGAAGCAAAGCCCGATGAACTTCGGGCTTTTTTACTGAAAAATTTTTGTAAACACACTAGCTCTCGATCAGAAAATACCATTTTCATGGTATTGTTGAGAAATATCATAGCGATAAATTTGCGAAACTGTGTCGCATATTTTATGTTTGCGGTGCAAAAACCAAATCATTAAAAATTAAAAAACAAAAAACAAAAAAACACTTATGAAAAAAGTATTTTTAGCTTTTTCAGCAATTGCGATCGCAGCAGTAGTACAAGCACAAATAGGAGTGAAGGGCGGCGTTAATTTATCCAGCTGGCGCGGTGACGATGCCGAAGGTACCAAAGCTAAAGTTGGGTTTTACGGAGGCGTTTTCTATAACTTTAAAATTCAGAAAAGCTGGAGCATGCAACCTGAACTTGTTTTTTCTGCTGAAGGTGCACAGAGTGAAACTAACAGCGACTTTAAGTTTAAGTGGAATACAAACTTCCTTAATTTCACTCCACTCTTACGTTACAACACTTCTTCTGGATTTTTTATTGGCACAGCTCCGCAACTTGGATTTTTATTAACGGCCAAAGCTACCGATGGCAATAATAATGTTGATGTTAAAGACTCTTTTAAAGGAATTAATTTTTCCTGGGCAGTTGCTGCCGGTTATGAATTTAAGAATGGGTTTGGTTTTAATGCCCGCTATAACTTTGGCCTTTCCAATATTTCAGATATATCTGGCAAGAATACAAAAACCGGAGTGTTTCAGTTTGGTTTACGCTATGCTTTCAACATGGATAAAAAATAAACTGCTTTCTTCTTCCTAATAAAGCCGCGTTTAGCCAGGGCGGCTTTTTTATTGATTGGCGTAAAACTTGCAGAAAAGAGGCAGATTCTTAAACCAAAAATTGATTTATGAAAACACAATTGTTATTGTTGCATTGCTGAGCCTGTCATTATTTTCTTCTGCTCAAAACACACATTTCGGTTTGAAGGGGGGACTGAACCTTTCGACACTTGATGCTGACCAGGGCCCTGACTACGATTGGAAAGCCGGTTTTCATTTAGGTGGCCTTGCACATATTCACATTATACCTCACTTCAATATTCAGCCTGGGCTGGTTTATTCGCAACAGGGTGCAAAGGATAAAAATAACGGAGATGCCAAATTCAAATTAGGTTATTTAAACCTGCCTGTGTTATTGCAATACATGACCGGCACTGGTTTTCGTTTGCAAACAGGTCCGCAATTAGGCATTGCCTTAAGTGCAAAAGTAAAATCTGGTGATGTTGAGTATGATGTTGGCGATGCTGTGAATGATCTGGATTTCTCCTGGTTATTTGGCGCCAGTTATTTATCACCTGGCGGCCTGGGCATAGATGCCCGTTATAACCATGGCATCACAAATATTTTGGAAGACAATGATGTACCTGAGTTAAGAAACCGTGTGATACAAATTGGATTGTTTTACCAGTTTATGCATCTCACCAATACGAGAAAAAGGAAATAAATCATTGCAAGATGGAAATAGTAAAGCTCCTTTGCGGGGGCTTTATTATTTTTATTTTTAAAATACTTTCCGTTGAGATCAATTCTTACTACAGCGCAACTGCAAATTACCATCAGGCGGCTGGCACATCAAATTCTGGAGAATCACATCAATTTGCACAATACTGTTATCATCGGCATACAGCCAAGAGGAGTTTATTTGTCAGACCAATTGGTAAAAGAAATAAAAACCCAGTTACTCAATGACCAGGTGCTTTACGGAAAGCTGGACATTACTTTTTACCGTGATGACATACGTCGTGAATTACATGTACCCAGCCAAACCGATATTCTTTTTTCAATAGAAGGAAAACATGTTGTGCTGGTTGATGATGTGCTTTATACCGGCAGAACGATCAGGGCAGCACTTGATGCATTACTGGATTTAGGGCGTCCGGAAAAAGTAGAGCTATGTGTGTTAATCGACAGAAGATTTAGCAGACAATTCCCCATACACCCCGATTATGTAGGCAAATCCATTGACTCCATCGTTTCTCAAAAAGTAAAAGTTTTTTGGCAAGAAAAAGATGGAAAGGAAGAAGTGTTGTTGATGGAGTGATTGATTCGTTTAAAAGTTTAAACCATTATCCTTCAGTGAATGTTCCCTCGTTTTTTCCACAGTTACTTTAACCCTTAAACTTTTAAACCTTTAAACTCTAAAACCTGCTATCTTCGCTTTTTAATGCAACTCTCCACAAAACATTTGCTGGGCATTAAAGATCTCACCAGCGCTGATATTTCCCTCATTCTTGAAACAGCTACTCAATTTAAAGAAGTATTACAGCGGCCAATCAAAAAAGTTCCTTCATTGCGGGATGTAACGATTGTAAACCTGTTTTATGAAAACTCTACACGTACAAGAATTTCATTTGAGCTGGCTGAAAAAAGATTGAGTGCTGATACGATTAATTTCTCGGCATCCGGTTCATCGGTTTCAAAAGGGGAAACTTTATTGGATACTGTGAACAATATTTTATCAATGAAAGTAGATATGGTGGTGATGAGGCACAGTGCCAGCGGGGCTCCGCATTTTCTCGCCAAACATATTCCTGCTGCCATTATTAATGCAGGAGATGGCATTAATGAACACCCTACACAAGCATTGCTGGATGCATTTTCTATTATTGAAAAAACCGGCGGATTGCAAGGAAAGAAAATCGCAATAATTGGAGATATTATGCACAGCCGGGTGGCGCAGAGCAATATTTATTTGCTGAAAAAAATGGGAGCCGAAGTAACGGTTTGTGGCCCGCCAACTTTAATTCCCAAATATATTTCTGATGCGTTGAATATACGAGTGAGTTTTGATTTGCGTTCAACACTGGAGTGGTGTGATGTGGCCAATGTGCTGCGCATACAACTGGAGCGGCAAAACCAGGTTTTGTTTTCTTCATTAAGAGAATACAATCTGGTATATGGGATTAAGAAAAAAATGCTGGATGAATTAAAGAAAGAAATTGTCATTATGCATCCCGGCCCTATCAATCGTGGGGTGGAGTTGGATAGTGATGTGGCTGATAGCCGGCAGTCTATCATTTTACAACAGGTAGAAAATGGTGTGGCTGTGCGGATGGCAGTGTTATATTTACTGGCAGGCAGCAGGTCAGACAATAATTAGTAATTATTAATTAATAATTATTAATTCTTAAATCAAATTCATGAAACGCATTTGCTTATTTCCCGGAACGTTTGACCCTTTAACACTGGGTCATGTTGACATCATAAACCGTGCATTGCCGCTGTTTGATAAAATTGTTGTAGGTATTGGAATAAACACCACCAAAGCTCCTATGTATTCACCCGGGCAGCGATTGAAATGGATACAGGAGATTTATAAGAATGAAAGCAAAGTGGAAGGAGCAGTTTATGAAGGGCTGACAGTAGATTTCTGTAAAAAAATAGGAGCCAAGTTTATTTTAAGAGGCATTCGCTACGTTAGTGATTTTGAATATGAAAAAACGATTGCCGATGCCAACCGCACTCTCGACCCTTTTATAGAAACTATTTTTTTAACCGGCGAACCAAAATACACTTCTGTTGCTTCAACCATTGTCAGAGACATCATCCGCAATGGCGGCAATGCAAAAATGTTTCTTCCCGAAATCGTTTATGAATCCATCAAATAAAAATTTTCACCTTTCCCCCTCTACATCTATGGAAAAAAGTTCAGGGGGTGAGGCAATCTGGTTTGATAAAACATTCTGTATTGAAAAATTAAAACCATTTGGCCCAAATACCATGGCAGCCATTTGGGTATTGAATGGGTTGAGCCAGGAGATAATTTTTTAAAGGCCCGCATGCCTGTTGATGAACGTACCAAACAACCTTATGGAATTTTACACGGAGGCGCCTCCTGTGCACTGGCAGAAACTATCGCAAGCATAGGCGCTGCAATGGTTGTTTATCATGCAAAATTTTATTGCGTGGGTTTGGAAATTAATGCCAACCATGTAAGAAGTGTGAGAGAAGGTTGGGTAATTGCTACTGCAAGTCCACAGCACCTGGGCCAGTCAACACAGGTGTGGGATATTAAAATTCATGATGAGCAGCATCAACTGGTTTGTGTAAGCCGGTTAACGGTTGCTATTCTTCCGCGGCAATAATGTTTCTTTTTTTAGCTGCTTCAATTATGTCGGTAATTAAATGGTAAGCATTGGAAAGATATTTTTCCAGCTCTGTACTATTCACCCATTTTATGTCTGTTATCTCTTCTTCAGTTTGCGGTTGTAAGAGCTGGTTGTTTTTTGCTGTCATGTAAAACCAGTGGGTTTCCTTTAAAATATGTCGTGTACCTTCTGAATAAGTGTGGTAAGTAACCAATAATGGAGTAACGAGGGTAACACTATAAAGGCCCGTTTCCTCTTTCACCTCTCTTTCTGCACAGAACTCCATGCTTTCTTTAATATCCAGCTTTCCTTTGGGCATGTCCCATTTTCCCCGCCGAAAGATGAATAGGATTTCACTACTTTCATTTACTACTAAACCTCCTGCTGCTTTTACCAGGTGAAATTTTTTAAAGAAAGATTGCTTCAGCTCTTCAAAATTTTTATGCAAAAAAACGCCGGCATGCACCTGTGGCTGGTTCATTTCATGAAGGATTGTTTTGATGGTATGAGTATTTAATTCATCAATAAAAACAGCATCATCATGGCGCACATACGGCTGTAGTTCATCATCAATTTCATCACATAAAAACAATGGCTTGTTTTCAAAATATATTTTGATATGCATAGTTTAAAAGAGATAAAAGATAAAAGATAAAAGTGAAAAGCTAATAACTAATACTTTGTGCAGTCTTACTTTTCACTTTCTCTATTCACTATTATATTTTTATCTCAGTTACAACATCCACTCTCATCTATCATCTCTCTGAATTACCTTCGCAGCATGACGAACGAAAAAGCCATTGCAGAAAAATTATTACAAATAGATGCTGTAAAGTTGAGCCCTGCCCGGCCTTTTACCTGGGCCAGCGGGTGGAAGAGTCCTATCTATTGTGACAATCGCAGAATTCTTTCTTTCCCTTACATCAGGGATTATATCAAATCAGAATTATGCAATGTGATATTTGAAAAATTTGCCGATGCAGAATTAATTGCAGGGGTAGCTACCGCAGGAATACCCTGGGGAGCTATGGTGGCCGATCAGCTTAAGCTGCCTTATGTTTATGTAAGACCAAAAGCCAAAGAGCATGGCCTTGGCAACCAGGTAGAAGGCTTTTTTACAAAAGGGCAACGCACTGTAGTGCTTGAAGACCTTGTTAGCACGGGCAAAAGCAGCCTGCAGGTGGTTGACGTATTAAAAGCGGAAGGGTTGAACGTAGAAGGAATGGTTTCTATTTTCACCTATGGCTTTCCGGTTGCTGAAGAAGCTTTCTCAAAGGCGGGAATTGAATATTTTCCGCTTACCAATTATTCAACCTTGCTTGAGCTGGCTATTGATAAAGGAATTGTTTCTGCACAGCAGCAGCAGGTATTGTTAAATTGGCAAAAAGATCCCGCTAACTGGACGGGTGTTTCGTAAATTGGTAAAAATTTTTCCATGAAAAAAATATTGCTGACCCTTTGCCTGGCAGCGGCAGCCAGCACATAT
>PSMD01000069.1:0-9503 GCA_040289925.1 Chitinophagaceae bacterium
AACTGAATAGAGCATCTGACTACGGATCAGAAGGTTTCAGGTTTGAATCCTGACGGGATCACTGAGAACGAACTTTTGCGGTTCGTTTTTTTATGCCTGAAAAAATTTATAAAATGAAAATCCAGTTCTGGAGCATTGGAAAAAATAACGAATCATATATCCAGGAAGGAGTAAAAGAATTTACTCATCGCATTCAAAAATATTACCCCGTTGAATGGAACATCATTCCCGTTCCTAAAAACGCAGGCATGATGAGTGAAATGGATCTAAAAAAGAAAGAAGGTGAAATGATTTTAGAATGGGTAAAGAAAGAGGATTACCTGGTGGCGCTTGATGAAAAAGGCAAAGAACTGACCTCAGAAAAATTAGCTGACTTCTTACAGGCCCGTGCCAATGAAAGCGTAAGAACAATCATTTTTTTAATTGGCGGTGCTTTTGGTTGGGATGAGGCCATATTAAAAAGAGCCAATTTCACTCTCAGTCTGTCCAGGCTTACTTTCCCTCACCAGTTGGTACGTTTGCTTTTGGCTGAACAGGTGTACAGGGCCTGTACCATTCTTAAAAATGAAAAGTATCATCACCGCTGATTTTTCATTTTACTTTTTTGGTTTTAGATTTGAATTCAAGTCTTCCACATGGAGCTTTCAATTACGCTTGTCATTATCATCATTACCGTCCTTATTTCCATTGGCGGCTTTAGCAATCACAAAACAATTGATGATCTGATTTTTTATCCGCCGGCTATTACCCGGCAAAAACAATGGTACCGTTTTTTCACCAGTGGTTTAATTCATGCAGATTGGGGCCATCTTCTTTTCAATATGCTCTCGCTTTATTTGTTTGGCGAATCTGTTGAAAAGAATTTTGTAATGGATTACGCAGCAAACGAAGTGCTGTTTGGCAAGCAGGGAAGAATTCTTTACCTGGCTATGTATGTGCTGGCCTTGTTTGTATGCCTGCTGCCAACTTTCATTCAACACAAAAACGATTATTATTATCGCAGCCTGGGTGCTTCAGGTGCAGTAAGTGCGGTTATTTTTGCCGGTTTACTTATTGAACCGAGAAATCGTGTTGGCTTCTTTTTTATTCCTCCTGTTATTCCCGGTTATATTTTCGGACCTTTATACCTCATCATTTCAAGTTATTTAGGCCGCCAGTCAAAAGACAATGTTAACCACTCCGCACATTTTTGGGGAGCGGTTTTTGGAATTGTATTCGTAATAGGAATGGCAACCATTCTTAAATCGGATTATAAGCCAGTTGAATATTTTATTATTAAAGTAAGAACCGATTTAGGCCTCTAAGCTAAGCTTTAAAATCTTTTTTGTGCCGGGGGTTATTTTCACCCTTTCATCAATTCTATAACCCACCACCCAAATAATTTTTCTGTTTGATTCCAGCACGAACACTTTTTCTTTTTCAGTTTTAGAAAGTTTGAGATCAATAAAAAAACGGGAAAGTTTTTTCTTTTTATTCATGCCCAACGGATAAAAATAATCCCCCTGCTTCCATTTCCGTAAAATCAACGGAAAGCTGATCTCATCTGCATCAATGCAGGCAATATTTGCAGAACCAGGAATGCCGGTAACTGAATTAATGCACTCCAGCTCCAGCCTACCGGTTTCAAGCTGCCAACTGCCCGGCCCTTCTATCAAAATAGTTGAAGGCTGCTGTAATTGGTTTGGAGCAATAATAATCCAGTTTCTGTTTTTAATGATGCGATGTGTGGATGACTGTACATATTTGCCAGTATCCGCACCAAGCAAATTCATCACTTCATACACCTGGTGTGCAGTAAACCCATAGTCTTTGATGATCTCAAAAACAATTGTACCCAATGGTGAAGATTTTTTCAGCTTCAGTACAGGGATATGAATTTCATCTCCCTTTTTTTCAATCAGCTTTTTTTTATGCTGTTCAATGGCTTGTTGATACAGCAATTCAATATCCCGGAATCTTTCACTGTTTGCCAAAAGATTTTCAATAGCATTCGGAAAAACTTTTTCAACCACCGGAACAACCTGGTGCCTGAAATAATTTCTTGAATATTTATCTGAGATATTTGAGCTGTCTTCTACCCAATGCAATTGGTTATGCTTCGCAAATTGCACAATAGCTTCACGGCGGGCAAACAACAAAGGCCTCACAATTTTTTCATTCTTAGGCAACATTCCTCTTAAGCCTGCAATGCCTGTGCCCTTAAAAAAATTCATCAAAATGGTTTCAGCATTATCATCCGCATGGTGTGCGGTAGCAACAAATGAAAGCGATGTGATGGCTGCCGAAGAAGTTTTTTGCAAAGGCAATTCCTCACTCTTCAGTAATTGCTTAAACCAGTTGTAGCGTAATTCGCGTGCAGCTTCCTGCACCGACAGCTTATTTTGCAAAGCAAATTTTTCTGTGTCGAACTCTTTATAAAAAAAATCAACCTCATAATACTTTGCCAGCTTTTTTACAAACCCTGCATCTCTTTCGCTTTCTTCCCCCCTCAGCTTAAAATTGCAATGGGCAATCGCAAATGCATAACCTGCCTGCCTGCATAACTCGCAAAGCATAACTGAATCTACCCCGCCGCTCACAGCCAGCAACACCCTATCATGTGCATGAAAAAGCTTTTGCTGCTGAACGTAATTTTTAAATTGCTGAAGAAGATTCATGTTTAATGCTAACTCAGTTTCGGAAAGGTTTACCATCAAATGCAATGGCTGAATTAAAAAGCCAACTCTTCCCATGCACTCCGCAATTCGTTGTAAGCATGATTATCTCCTGCTTTTTTTGCGGCATCCATTCCTTTTTCATACCACTGTATAGCCACGTCGGTATCTCCATTTCTTTCAAATAACCTGGCTAAATGATAATAGCTGCCTACATAGCTGGGATCTGCCTCCAAAATTTCTTCAAAATAGCTTCTCGCAGTATCATCATCACCCAGTTTAATATACTCCAGCGCCAGGGCATGTTTTACAAAACTGTCCTGCGGGTTTTGTTGTAAAAATTCTTTTAGTTTCACTAACCTGCTCACTCAAAAAATTATTATTGGTAATGATAAATCTTAATTCATCTCCCTTATCTTTGCTTTAGTTGCATAAACAACCAATTGCCTCACTTCTCCATATTGGAGACGATTAAACACTCTGACAGATGAAAATACTTGTGTGTATCAGCAAAACTCCCGACACAACGGCAAAAATAGCCTTCACTGATAACAACACGAAATTCGATACCAATGGTGTGCAGTGGATCATCAATCCTTACGACGAATGGTATTCACTCGTTCGTGCCATTGAGTTAAAAGAAAAAGATGCGTCAACCATTATTCACCTGGTTACAGTTGGGGCCGCCGACGCTGAACCCATCATCCGCAAAGCCCTCGCATTGGGGGGTGATGAAGCCATTCGCATAAATGCTGAAAGCCACGACAGCTATTACATAGCTGCGCAAATTGCAGAAATAGCCAAACAAGGCAGCTACGATTTAATCTTTACCGGAAAAGAAACTATTGACTACAATGGCTCTTCCATTGGTGGTATGGTGGCAGAGTTTCTTGACTTGCCTTTTGTATCTCTTGCTACGAAATTTGATTTAAACGGAAATAAAGCAACTGTTACCCGTGAAATTGAAGGTGGCGAAGAAGTTTGCGAAGTGGAACTGCCCGCAGTAGTTAGCTGCCAGAAAGGTGTGGCTGAGCAACGCATACCAAATATGCGTGGCATTATGGCTGCAAGAACAAAACCATTGAAAGTAGTTGAACCGGTTGCAGCGGATGTATTAACTACAGTACAAAACTTTGAGCTTCCCCCTGCAAAAGCGGGAGTGAAACTAGTTTCACCGGATAATGTTGAAGAACTGGTAAGGATGCTTCATGAAGAAGCAAAAGTGATTTAATAATTATCGCCGATAAATAAAAAATGGATGAATGAAGATGGAGATGACCCGCATTCTGAAATCCGAAATCAAAAATTAGTATGAGCGTATTAGTTTTTATTGATGTTGCCGAAGGCCATATAAAAAAATCTTCACTGGAAGCATTGAGCTATGGTGCAAAGCTGGCTGCACAGGTTGGCAGTAATGCCGAAGCAGTAGTGCTAGGTAAAACAACTGAAGACCTTACTGCATTGGGAAAATACGGAGTAAAGAAAATTTACGAGGTTAGCAACGATGCTTTGCAGCAGTTTGATGCGCAGCTTTACACAAAAGTGCTGGCACAGGTGGTGCAAAACTGCGTCGCCAAAATCATTGTGTTCTCCAATAATGTAAATGGTAAAGCAATTGCTCCCCGTCTTTCTGTTCGCTTAAAAGCCGGTCTTGTTACCGGTGCTGTGGCCTTGCCTGATACAAGCAATGGTTTTGTGGTAAAGAAAAATGTGTTTTCAGGAAAAGCGTTTGCCAACATCCGCGTTTCTACCGATATAAAAATAATTACTCTTAATCCAAATGCATTTCGGGTTATTGAAGCAGAAGGTACTGCAGAAGTAGTGGCATTTAATACTACGGTAGATGCACCAAAAGTAAAAGTGATTGCCACCAACAAAGCCAGTGGTGAAGTGCCTTTAACTGAAGCTGAAATTGTAGTGAGTGCCGGCCGGGGTATGAAAGGCCCTGAAAACTGGAAGATTGTTGAAGACCTTGCACACAGTCTGCATGCTGCGTTGGCTTGCAGCCGCCCTGTTGCAGATGCTCACTGGCGTCCGCATAACGAACATGTTGGTCAAACAGGTATTGCCATTGCTCCCAATCTATATATTGCCATCGGTATTTCCGGCGCCATACAGCATTTGGCAGGTGTAAACCGCAGCAAAGTGATTGTTGTAATTAATAAAGATCCCGAAGCACCATTTTTTAAAGCAGCAGATTACGGCATAGTGGGTGATGCATTTGAGGTAGTGCCACGCCTTACTGAAGCAATAAAAAAATTAAGAGGCGTAGCCTGATATAAATCAGAAAAATATCTCGTATAACGGCTGGTTTAAGCCGTTATTTTTTTAGCTAAAATCCCTTAGTTTCGTAACCAATTTTATGAAGAAAATAGAACTGGAAATAGTTGCGCTGTCTCATAGTATTACTCAAACTCATTCTTACGCCGTTGTTTTGGGAGAAGTGAATGGCCTTCGCCGCTTACCTATTGTAATTGGTGGTTTTGAAGCTCAGGCTATTGCTGTGGCATTGGAAAAAATGCAGCCAAGCCGTCCACTTACTCACGACCTGCTGAAAAATTTTATGAACGCATTTGGTGTAGAGTTGCATGAGATTATCATTAACGATTTACAGGAAGGAATTTTCTTTTCAAAGCTGGTTTGCTCAACAGAAGAAGAAACGGTAGAGATTGATTCACGAACATCGGATGCACTGGCACTGGCAGTAAGATTTGGCTGCCCCATTTATACCTATGCGCATATTTTGGAAAGCGCCGGTATTATGATGGAAGAAACAGGCAGTAAAAAGAAAAAAGGCTCCGCAGAAGCTGTTGAAGAATCAAAAACCAGCACCTCCGGCGGTGATGATTTGAAATCATTAACCATTGAAGAGCTGAATGCCCTGCTGAATGAAGTGCTGGAACATGAAGACTACATTCGTGCCATTGCTATCAGAGACGAGATCAACAGCCGCAAAAAAAACCGCTGATTGCTATAACAGGTAATTTAAACCTGCTGCGGTAAATCGGGTAACGCAAATTCTACTCCCATTCATATCAATTTCTTCATGCTAAAAAATCCTGGCAATCGTGGTTGTTTTTCCCAATTGTAAAATAAACCTGGGCCTGCATATTCTTGCAAAAAGAAATGATGGCTTTCATAACCTTGAAACCGTTTTTTACCCGGTAAAAATTTTTGATGCAGTTGAAGTGGTGCAATCAACTCAATTTGCTTCCTCTACTTCCGGTTTGCCGGCAACAGAACAACCTTCTGAAAATAGTTGTGTAAAAGCTTATGAACTTTTGCGCAAAGATTTCTCTTCTTTACCAGCGGTAAAAATGCATCTGCACAAAACCATTCCCATAGGTGCAGGCCTCGGTGGCGGCAGTGCTGATGCTGCATTTACGGTAAGGCTGCTCAATGAAAAATTAAATCTGCAGCTCACAAGAGAGCAACTGATACACTATGCTGCACAATTAGGCAGTGACTGCCCTTTTTTTATCATCAACACTCCCTGCTTTGCCGGCGGCAGAGGAGAAATTCTTGAAGAAATAAAAATTGATTTAAGCAGCTACAAGATTGCAGTTGTGCATCCCGGCATTCACATTCACACCGGCTGGGCATTTTCACAACTCAAATCATTTCATCCAAGATCGTCCCTAAAAGAAATCATACAACTACCGGTAGAGCAATGGAAAAATGCCTTGATAAATGATTTTGAAGAAGTGATTTTCCCTCATTATCCTAAGCTGAAGAAAATCAAGGAAGACCTTTACCGTGCAGGAGCTGTTTATGCTTCCATGTCGGGTAGCGGTTCGGCTCTTTATGGCATTTTCAATTCTTCACCTGAACTTAATTTTTCCAAAGATTACCTGGTAAAAATCATTTAGCACTTGCTGCCGCAACTCAGCAAAATTGATTTGTATGAAACACCCACTACTGGAGTGATCTATACAGGTAAGTAATTTTATACTCCGAATTGGCGAAAGTGATGGTCTGTGTGGTTATAATTCAATTTTCCCCAATCGTCTTTGCTAAACTTTCCACCCAGTTTGTTTTCTGAAATTAAATTATTTGCTTTTGCAAAATTCAATAACCGCTTGTTTCAGCTGCTTTTTTCTGCTTCAAAATCCTGTGGATTAATTCCGTTGGAAACCGTATTCATTTCTTTATATGTTTCCGCTTTTTCTTTTGGCGGATTCACCGGTGTCGGATTAAGTTTACCGGTTGCAATATCAAACCCCATTGCCATATGGTGCATAGCCTGGTTCACATTCATTTTACCCCACAGTGGCTGGCTTGTCAAAGTGAGTTTATCAATGCGGGGTAGAATTTCTTCTTTCACTGAAGAATCAAATAAATTTTTCATAACACATTTTATTGTTTTGGGAAACTGTAGTTTATAAATTTACCAATTGCTGTTAATAGGCAAGATAAATTTTTACAAATCATTCTGACCCGAAGGGTCATACATGTGATCCGGGGGAGCAAACTGTAATTCATTTGCCGCAAGCTGCAAAAGATCCTCCACATCCAGCGGTTCAGTCACCATCTGCAGATTACCATTTAAGTCAACCGGCCACTCTTCTTTTGGCCTGTCCCAACACAATTCTACTCCATTGCCATCCGGGTCATCCAGATAAATTGCCTGCGATACTCCATGATCAGATGCGCCGCTTAAAGGGTATTTTGCTTCAATCAATCTTTTTAAAACCACTGCCAGGTCTTTGCGTGTTGGATATAAAATGGCAGTATGAAATAAACCTGTTGAACGTGATGGTGGCGGGCTGCCATTTTTGCTATACCAGGTATTTAATCCAATATGATGATGATAACCACCGGCAGAAAGAAATACGGCACTCTCTCCATAATACTGCATCACTTCAAATCCAAGCAGGTCTCTGTAAAAGCCCAACGCTCTTTCCAGGTTAGCAACTTTTAAATGTACATGACCAATTCTTGTTTGCGGCGGAGCTTTGTATGCCATGAGTGAAATCATTTACACGGTTATAAAATAGCTCTGTAATTTGCACCAAAATTATGATGGAGATCTATAAAGAATTTTCTTTTGATGCCGCTCATTTTCTGCCTAATGTGCCCAAAGGCCATAAGTGCAGGCAAATGCATGGCCACACGTACCGGGTTAGAATTTATGTGGAAGGTGTTGTTGATGAACAATTAGGCTGGATTATTGACTTTAAGGTTTTAAAAGATACAGTAAAGCCTGTGATTGATGAGCTGGATCATGTACTGCTGAATAACATTAGCGGATTGGAAAATCCAACTGCCGAAAACATCACAATCTGGCTTTGGAAAAAAATAAAACCGGTTTTACCTCCTCTCAGTAAAATTGAATTAAAAGAAACAGGCAGCACAGGGGTTATTTACACAGACAGCTAAGCTGGTAAAAATTTTTTATCTTGCAACTGGTGATTTTTTTGCATTTTATAAAAGACTTCCTCTCTTTCAACCTCGATTTTCTCAATCACCGAGGTTAATGTAACTGCGCAATTCTGCAACCTGATACCTCACCGGTTATCACTCATCATTCATTACTCATCACTCATTATTCATTTATATGCATTCCACAATTTCTATTTCAGAAAAAACAAAACATTATTTAGACCTTGAAGAAAAATATGGTGCTCATAACTACCATCCCTTACCTGTGGTTTTAGAAAAAGGCCAGGGTGTTTTTGTTTGGGATGTAGATGGTAAAAAATACTACGATTTTCTCAGCGGCTATTCGGCGGTCAACCAGGGGCATCTGCATTTTTAGAGCAGGCACAAAAACTTACATTAACAAGCCGCGCCTTTTACAATTCTGCATTAGGAGAGTTTGAAAAATTCATCACCAATTATTTTGGTTATGACAGAATGCTTCCTATGAACACAGGCGTGGAAGCAATAGAAACTGCCATCAAGCTTTGCCGCAAGTGGGGCTATGAAGTAAAAGGTGTGGAAGAAGGAAAAGCAACCATTATAGTTTGCGATGGTAATTTTCATGGCAGAACTTCAACAGTTATTTCATTCAGCTCCGATCCGCTTGCAAAAAATCATTTTGGTCCTTACATGCCGGGCTTCACTTCAATTCCATTTAATAATCTTACTGCATTGCAACAGGCATTAAGTAATAAAAATGTTTGTGGTTTTTTGGTAGAACCAATACAAGGTGAAGCCGGGGTAGTTGTGCCGGATGAAGGATATCTCTCAGCCGCTAAAAAAATGTGTGAAGATGCCAATGTGCTTTTCATGGCAGATGAAATACAAACCGGCTTGTGCCGCACAGGTAAAATGCTTGCCTGCGATCATGAAAAAGTACGACCAGATATGTTGATTTTGGGTAAAGCACTAAGTGCAGGTATGATGCCCGTAAGTGCTGTGCTGGCAGATGATGAAATTATATTGTTGCTTCATCCGGGTGAACATGGCTCAACTTATGGTGGCAATCCGCTTGCCTGCAAAACAGCAATCGCATCTCTACAGGTTTTAAAAGATGAGCAACTGGCAGAAAACGCAAAGCAAATGGGTGAACTATTCAGAAATGAATTGAAAGCACTAAATTCAAAACACATTGCAGTCGTTAGAGGCAAAGGATTACTCAATGCAATCGTTATTCAGCATCATAATCCGGATGCTGCCTGGGAACTTTGTCTTCAATTAAAAGAAAACGGATTGCTGGCAAAGCCAACGCATGGAGATAAAATTCGTTTGGCGCCGCCATTAATTATTACACAAGATCAGGTCTTAGAGGCTGTAGGCATCATCAGTAAAAGTGTTGCTGTTTTAGATTAGATTTGATAGCAATCATTCTGTTTTTACTTATAGCAAAAACCCTGGTAAAAAACAACTATTTTCAACAAATGAATA
>PSMD01000070.1:0-4637 GCA_040289925.1 Chitinophagaceae bacterium
CCACATCAACCAACAAACCAAGTGAGCAATATCCATGATCGTCTGGCGGAGACACTTGCACCAAAGCAACGTCAATAGATAAAATTTTTTAGTAGAAAAGATTAGGAATCTCACTTAAAAAAACAGGAACGTAATCTGCAATACCGTTATTAACATCTTCACGCAATGCCGCAGAAACAAATAATGAATTGAGTTTAAAACTATCTGACAACTCGGGTTTATCAATGTATAAGTCACCGTAAAAGCTGATCAACACCAGTTCTACATCCCTTAATCGATAAGCTTCGTTTGCTAATGCCTTCAATAAACAAGTGGGTGTTTGTGCACTACCTTGAACAAAGACCCTGTTTCCAGATTGAATGATGGCTAACGCTTCTTCCGCTGATTTGTATTCAATAGGTATTTTCACAAAGCAAAAAGATATTAATATCTACAATGAATGATTGACCTTTGTTAACTAATAGGCTAATTAATCTCAGTACAGCTATGATTCAACACCGTTTACAGGCATAGTTTTTAGAATAATTGAAACGATAAATGAGAAGACAGGCACAGGAGATACAATATTTTTTATATGGGCAGGCATTTGCTGATGGTTTCAGAATCACGTTTGCTATTTTATTACCTGCGCTCATTGGTTCTTTCACTGATCATTTTGATGTCGGACTCACCATTTCCACCGGTGCTTTGTGCGTCAGTTTAACCGATGCTCCGGGCCCGTACATTCACAAGCGCAATGGCATGTTGCTATGTACTGGCTTTGTGTTTATTGTAGCTGTTTTAACTGCTTTTGCGAGGTTAAATCTTTATACTCTTGGATTAGAAATTGCTATCGTTTCTTTTTTCTTTTCGATGTTCAATGTATATGGCAGTCGTGCAGCAGGCGTAGGGAATGCAGCTATTTTGATCATGATTTTAACCATGGACAAAACGATCTTAGTAAATGAAGCCATACCGCATGCGTTATTAACCGCTTCTGGTGGTTTGTTCTATTTAACCATCACTCTACTGCTTTACAAGTTGAGGCCCTATGCGGCAGCGCAAAGAGCATTAAGCGATTGTATTAGGGAAATGGCAACCTATTTATCCATCAAGGCAGGTTTTTATGATACTACCACTGACCTGAATGATGATTATCGAAAGTTGGTAGCACAGCAAATTATTGTTCATGAAAAGCAGGATGCTATTCGGGAAATTTTATTTAAAACAAGACAAATAATTAATGAAACAACAACAACTGGCAGAAGGTTAGTGTATGCTTTTGTAGAATCAGTTGATTTATTTGAAGACATCACAGCAGCCTATTACGATTATTCTTCTTTACGTAGTCGCTTTGGCAATACAGGAGTTTTGAATGATGTTTCAAAGGTGATTAAAGAAATGGCGCAAGAACTGGATCGTATCGCTTTTTCTATCCAGCAAGACACTTCATTCACACCGAAGAATTTTGAGCAGGAACTAATTCTTCTGAAGGACAAGATTGATGCTTTAGAAACCGGCAATCAATCTAAACTAGTGCTGCGAAAAATACTGGTAAACATTCGCAAACTGATTCTTCGTTTTAATAAAATGAATACTTATTTCATTAAAGACATCAAACCCAAGAAAAGAGCTTCCATAGATCATTCACAATTTGTAGGGCATCAAGCGTTGGATCCGCAAATAATGATAAATAACCTAACCTTTAATTCCAATGTTTTCAAGTATGCCATTAGGGTAAGCGCTGCTTGTATTATAGGTTTCATTATTGCCAAACTAATTGCTTATGGACACCATAGTTACTGGATTTTATTAACCGTTGCCTTTATATTAAAACCTGCTTTTAGCCTTACAAAACAACGCAATGTAGAACGCATAATTGGTACACTTGCAGGCGGAGCAATTGGTGCTTTAATTCTCATTCTTATTCATAATACAACAGTATTGTTTTGTTTTATGGTTCTGTGCATGTTGGGCACTTACTCATTCATGCGGATTAAATATTTAATCATGGTGATCTGCACTACCCCGTTTATTATGATACTTTTCAGCTTTTTAGGTGTGGGCTTTGTAAAACTGTTTGAAGAACGCATCATTGACACATTGATTGGTTGTGCTGTTGCTTTCTCTGCCAGTTATTTCTTATTTCCTAGTTGGGAGAAAGAGCAGATCAAAACTTACATGCAACAAATGCTGAAGGCAAATGCTATTTATTTTTCAAAAGTAGTAGAAGCATTGATGGGTAATAATGTAAGCCAGCTTGATTATAAGTTGGCAAGAAAGGAAGTGTATGTGAGCTCGGCCAACTTATCGGCTGCATTTCAACGAATGCTATCTGAACCAAAAAGTAAACAAGTATCTGAGAAGAGAATACATCAGTTTGTTGTGCTCAATTATATCTTGTTTTCGAACGTGGCTACAGCAGTTACCGCGTTGCTCAATGGTGAGAAAAAAATACATTCCGAAGAATTAATTCAAATAGCAAGGCATATATTAAGGAAGATGAATGAAAGCATTCAACGTTTTAATGCCTCGACTTACATTGAAGTTCCAAAGTATAATGAACCGGTTAGAAAAGAAATGAACTTATCTACAGATGACGCACTTTTAAAAGAACAATTAGAGTTTATTCAACGATTAACAGCAGATATTGATAAAACGGTCAAGGTTATGTTGCTTGCATCATAAACCATTGCACAGCCAGCTCATATCCGTTTAGACCTAATCCGAAAATACTTCCTACCGATTTGCCTGAAACATGCGATAGCTTTCGAAAATCTTCCCGTGCATGTACATTGGAAATATGCACTTCAATAACAAGTGTTTTAATAGCAGCAATTGCATCTCCGATAGCAACAGAAGTATGTGTATAACCGCCAGGATTAATAATAATGCCGTCGTACTCAAATCCTAATCTTTGCAATTCATTAATTAACTCTCCCTCAACATTGCTTTGAAAATAATGAAATGAAACCGAAGGATATTTTTCTTTTAATGATTGCAAGTACAGATCAAAGGATTGATTACCGTAAATATCCGTTTCTCGTTTGCCGAGCAAGTTGAGGTTTGGTCCGTTGATGATGGCAATTTTCATTAGATGTACAAGATAAAAAATCCTGCATAAAAGCGAGATTATATTTAAACCATATGTGTCTTAATCATTTGAATGAAATCATCAAACAAATACCTACTATCATGCGGACCAGGTGTACTCTCGGGATGGTATTGTACTGAAAAAGCAGGCTTGCCTTTTACTCTGATGCCTTCGATAGAATTATCATTTAAATTGACATGGGTTATTTCAATATGTTCTGCCTTTTTCACAGCTTCCGGATCAACACCAAAGCCATGATTCTGTGTTGTGATCTCACATTTACCGGTAACCAGATTCTTCACAGGGTGATTTAAACCTCTGTGACCATGATGCATTTTAAAGGTTGGAATATTATTTGCTAATGCCAGCAATTGATGTCCCAGACAAATACCAAATGTTGGTTTATTTTCATCCAAAATAGCTTTCACCGTTGCTACTGCATAATCCATAGCTGCAGGATCGCCGGGACCATTAGAAATAAAATAACCTTGCGGATTAAACTGCTTCAATTCTTCCAATGAAGTTTTTGCAGGAAACACTTTTACGTGTGCTCCCCGTTCTACCATACAGTTTAAAATATTTCTTTTTGTACCAAAATCAAGCACCGCAATTTTTACTGGTGAAGTAGGGTCGCCTAACTCATAAGGCACCTTTGTACTAACAATGGAAGCCAGTTCCAAGCCATCCATATCAGGCACTTCCGTCAACTTCTTTTTTAATTCTTCCGCATCTAATATTTCTGAAGAGATAATGCAATTCATAGCTCCTTTGCTGCGGATATGAGTTACCAAGGCTCTGGTATCCACACCTTCAATGGCGACAATGTTTTGTTTTTTTAAATATTCATCCAATGATCCTTGCGCCATTCGACGAGAGAACATTTCTTCAAGGTTGCGGCCAATCAAACCTTTGATCTTAATGCTATCGCTTTCTACATCAAGGTCAGCCACACCATAATTACCAATATGCACAGTGTTCATGATTAATACCTGGCCATAATAACTAGGATCTGTAAACACCTCCTGATAGCCAGTCATACCTGTATTGAAACAGATTTCACCACCGGTTGTACCAATAGCACCAAATGCCTGACCGTAGCAGGTTGTGCCGTCTTCCAATACTAAAATTGCTTGTCCTTGTTGATCTGCCATTGTAAAAACAAATTGCGCAAAAATAAAGAAGCCGGTTTAAACAAACCGGCTTTCGAAAAAATGTTAGTAATATCTTATCAACTCTCAACAGGCTCATCAGCAACTGGTGCAGGTTCATAACTTTCTTCTTTTTTTCTTCTGCCCGTAATAAAACGCCACACAGCGCCTGCGCCAATAGCTATAATGATAATCTTAATATATTTCAGAATTAAGGCAAAGAAACCAACCTTAGCCAAGACCTTTCCCGCCACTAAGCCGCCAATTGTCCATGCCGCTACATTGTCTGTGCTTGAATTAAAGTCACTGTATTTATTTCCATTATTAAACGTTACCATGTTAAGTACAGCATCTATATTTTTATTAACGCTAGCAAGCTGACTCATTGTAGAAACTGCTTGCAAAACCAATACACA
>PSMD01000070.1:4693-6524 GCA_040289925.1 Chitinophagaceae bacterium
GCATACTCTTAAGCCCAATATAAAACCTTCTTTTCTTTATCGTAGTGAGGAGCCGTTGCCCAGCCAAGTAAATTCATTTCGCTAATACCTGCCTTCTTGCGTTCTTCATCTACCTTGGCGTTATCTTCTTTCATTTCTTTTAGCAAATCGGTATAGTTGATTTTGCTGGCATCATCGTCTTTCACAAAGCCTATGTTCTGATATTCTACAATGAAAGCATAATTGGCAATAGAGGCCATTAATTTTTCAGGAACAACCATGCCTAGCGGTGCCTGTTCTTTTAAATTGCCCCAAACATCTTCGATAATATATTTGGCTTCTGATGAATTCTGAAATTTGAATCCTTTCGGAATTTGCAATGTGGCCAAACCATTTTGCCATTCAATTTTACCGGTTTGATAATGAAGCGTTTTTTCAACAGAATCAATCTTTTTTAATTGACTTGCCAAATGCACCGATACGGAATCGTCCGGCTCTTTTGCAAACAACGCAGTAGTAATACATAGTGCTACAATAAGAAAAAATTGTTTCTAAGCAGAGATAGTTTTTTGCCCAAAATACAGCGCAACAGCTAATTAAAAGCTATTTCTGAAAACTTTTTATCAACAAAAAGGCGTCCCTTTGGACGCCTTGATAACATATAACATGCAATCGTTATCATGGTTGTTGCTCAGTTGCTTCCGGCGTTTTAGCAGCAGGAGTTGCTGTTTCACCAGTTGCTGTAGCTTCAGAAGCTTTCTTTCTGATACCACCGGCACGACGAGTTCTCTTGGCACCTTCTTTCTTCTGCTCTTTTTTATTACCGTATACTTCGTTGAAGTCCACTAATTCAATCAATGCCAATTCAGCATTATCACCAGGACGAGTGCCTAATTTGATAATACGAGTGTAACCACCAGGACGCCCAGCAATTTTTTCTGCAATAGTGCTGAATAATTCAGTAACAGCAGCTTTATCCTGCAGGTAAGAGAAAACAACACGACGTTGGTGTGTTTCGTTTTTCTTTGCTTTCGTGATCAGGGGCTCAGCATATACACGCAGTGCTTTTGCTTTTGCCAATGTAGTTACAATACGCTTGTGCTTTATTAGCTGACAAGTCAAGTTGCTTAACAACGCTTCGCGGTGTGCTTTTTTACGACCGAGGTTGTTGATTTTGTCTCCGTGACGCATGACATTTAAGTTTTAGATTCCCTCACACCGTGTCAAGGATATGTGAAGTACTTATGTTATAAAAAGAAGAACCGCCAACGGTTTAGTCGTCAACGGTTCAAAAAATTTAATAATCGTCTTTATCTACACCCAGCTTGCTTAAGTCCATACCGAAATGTAAACCTCTTTCGTTTAACACTTGCTCAATTTCGCTCAAAGACTTTTGACCAAAGTTTCTAAACTTCATCAAGTCTTCTTGCTCGTATTGAACCAATTCGCTCAAGCTATTGATCTTTGCAGCTTTCAAGCAATTGAAGGCACGTACAGAAAGATCTAAATCCTCTAATGGTGTCTTCAATACTTTACGCAACTGTAATGTTTGCTCATCAACGATATCTTCTTTCTTCTCTTCTTTGTTATCGAAAGTAATGTTTTCGTCAGTGATGATCATTAAGTGCTGAATCAAGATGCGTGAAGCTTGCTTCACGGCTTCTTCCGGATGAATAGTGCCGTCAGTAACAACGTCCATAACCAACTTTTCGAAGTCAGTACGTTGTTCCACACGGGTATTCTCAATGCTGTATTTTACATTCTTGATTGGCGTGTAAATAGCATCAACAGGAATATAGCCCAAAGCTGCATCTTTTGGCTTGTTCTCTTCTGCAGGAACATAACCACGACC
>PSMD01000070.1:6535-8216 GCA_040289925.1 Chitinophagaceae bacterium
TTACCAACCGTGATTTCAATTTCCAGTTTGGCAGATTGGTCTAATGTACAGATTAACAATTCAGGATTCATGATCTGGAAAGACTGAGTGCCTTCCCCAATCATAGCAGCCGTAAATTCTGTTCTGTTTTTTATTGAAAGAGATATTTTCTCTGTTTGAACATCGTGGTCAACTACTTTTTTCAAACGAACTTGTTTCAAGTTCAGGATGATTTCAACCACGTCTTCAGATACGCCTTTGATAGTAGCAAATTCATGCTCTACACCTTCGATGCGAACACCAGTAATTGCATATCCTTCTAAAGAAGAAAGCAATACACGTCGCAATGCATTACCAATGGTAACGCCATAGCCAGGCTCAAGAGGACGGAATTCGAATTGTGCTTCGAAATCAGTTGCTTTTTGAAGAACGATTTTGTCGGGCTTCTGAAAATTTAAAATTGCCATATTTCAGATTTGAGGTTTTTTGTTTTGTTACCAGCTATTAATCTTCGATAGAACATTATTGCGTCGCACTCTTGTACGTCCGCATCGCTATTCGGCTTATTTAGAATACAACTCGACGATCAACTGCTCTTTAATATTTTCTGGAACGCTTTCTCTTTCCGGGTAAGTAATAAATGTTCCGGTCATTGTTGTTTCATTCCAATCAACCCAGCTGAACTTAGGGTTCTTGCCACGAATCTGGCTTGTAACCGCAGTGTTATCTTTTGATTTTTCTTTCAAAGAAATAACATCGCCTGGCTTTAATTGAAAAGAAGGAATGTTTACTACTTCACCATTTACAGTCACGTGCTTGTGGCTTACTAACTGGCGTGCAGCAGGACGAGATGGAGCGATACCCATACGGAAAACAGCATTGTCCAAACGGGCTTCCAATAATTTAATCAGGTTTTCACCGGTAACACCTTTACGACGAGAAGCTTCTTCAAAGGTTTTGCGGAATTGCTTTTCCAATACACCATACGTATACTTGGCTTTTTGCTTTTCACGCAACTGAAGTGCGTATTCTCCCAAGGTCTTTCGCTTGCGCTGTGCACCGTGCTGACCGGGTGGGTTAGAATTTTTACCTAACCATTTACCATTGCCTAAGATAGGCTCACCGAAAATGCGGGAGATTTTGGTCTTGGGACCATTGTAACGTGCCATAATTGTTTTTTCATTTCCGCCTTTTAAAAACCGGAGCGTTCATCGTTAAAAGCGGTAAAAATTAATGAAGCTCCCTTTTAATAAATGAAACCAAGTTGGCTCAATATGTTGACTGCGGAAGCTGGTTCCACATTGAATTAAACTCTTCTTTTCTTTGGAGGACGGCAACCATTGTGTGGTAATGGTGTAACGTCTTTGATCATAGTAACTTCAAGACCGTTTTGAGCTAAAGAGCGAATAGCACTTTCTCTACCGGCACCAGGACCTTTTACAAATACATCTACTCTTTTTACACCTGCATCTACTGCTACTTTAGCAGCATCAGCAGCAGCAATTTGAGCAGCATAAGGTGTATTCTTTTTAGAACCTTTGAAGCCCATTTTACCAGCGCTTGACCAAGAAATAACTTGACCTTGCTTATTGGTTAATGAAATAATGATGTTGTTGAACGTAGCATTGATATGCGCATCACCATACGAATCAACCTTTACAATTCTTTTTTTGGCAGCAGCTTTAGCGCTGTTTTGTGCCTT
>PSMD01000070.1:8308-8519 GCA_040289925.1 Chitinophagaceae bacterium
CTCCGCCTGCACCGTGGTATCCGTAATTGATTCAGTTTTTCTGGTGCATATATAAAAACAGCTAATCCCGAGGGCATCGGGACTAGCTTATTCTTACTTCTTAGGTGCTTTCTTTTTACCTGCAACCGTCTTACGCTTTCCTTTACGTGTGCGGCTGTTAGTTTTAGTACGCTGACCTCTTACCGGCAATCCTTTACGGTGACGAAGACCA
>PSMD01000070.1:8547-9355 GCA_040289925.1 Chitinophagaceae bacterium
CTTCAGAACGCAATTGTCCTTCTACCTTGAACTCTTCCGTAATAGTGTTACGGATGTTGTTCAAATCTTCATCATTCCACTCATGCACTTTCTTGCTGCGGTCAATTCCGTGTTTGTCAAGAATGTAACGGGCAGTGGCAGGTCCGATACCATAGATATAGGTAAGACCGATTTCGCCTCTTTTATTTTTTGGTAAGTCAACGCCGGCAATACGAGCCATAATTTATTTACAGTTTACGTTTTACGATTTAATTATCCTTGTCTTTGTTTGTAACGAGGGTTCTTTTTGTTAATCACATAAAGCTTCCCTTTACGACGCACGATTTTACAATCGGCACTTCTTTTCTTAATTGATGCTCTAACTTTCATTGTTAGTCGTTTGTTACGGTTTATTTATACCTAAAATTAATTCTGCCGCGGCTTAAGTCGTAAGGACTCATTTCCACACCTACTTTATCACCTGGCAAAATACGTATGTAGTGCATTCTCATTTTTCCAGAAATAGCCAGTATCTCATGACCATTTTCAAGCCTTACCCGGAACATAGCGTTGGATAAAGCTTCTAAAATAACACCATCCTGTTTAATAAGTTGCTGTTTTGACATACAGATTTTGGGAGCGCAAAGATATAGGTATTCAATTTAAAAAAGAAAAAAGGCTGCAAAAATTACAGCCTTCGCCCTCTATTTTGAATAATTATAGGCAAGTTTTAAGAAACGATTGGCTTTTCCAATGGCACTTTCGTCATTTGAAGGTAATGATTTTGCAATTCATGCACATAAATGGGATGACCAAAATGGCGGCGATC
>PSMD01000016.1:0-8084 GCA_040289925.1 Chitinophagaceae bacterium
CTCGCAGTATTCCGTTTCTCACTTAGAAAAAATACTTAACCCGGCCAAAAACATGGTATAAAAATTTATAAATCAACCATGGTCAATTAATTTTATGAAGTTGATCCAATACTATACAAAAACCCGTATGAAAACCATCTCAATTCTAATTGGCACCCTTTGCTTATTTACCTCTGCTTTTTCACAGAAAGATGTCATCCGCATTCAATCATGCAACGATAATTTTATTCAACACCAGGCTGATAGTTTAAAAAATTTTTACGCCAAAGATGGTTTTATGCTTTTGAAAGAAGCGTCAATAGCCATGGAAAGCGAATATGAGCTGCCGGTAATTGTACCCCTGAGCCAGGGTGGTTGGTATCAGTTTGTCTTCATTGGTGATTACAGTTCGAAATTATATGAAGTGAGAATGTATGACTGGGACGAAAAAATGGTGGTATATAAAAAGAAACAATGGGGCGATATAGATGGTAACATCATTGCTTATGATTATGTTCCCAAATTTTCAGAATACCATATGATAAAGCCTGTGCAGGTAAATAAAAAGAAGAAAACAAACTTATGTGGCTATGTCATGCTGTTTAAAAAAACGGCACCGGCCAATGCAAATAATTTAACCGGAAGATAATTTTCCGTTTCCTTATCAACGATTGAAAATAAGAAGGCTGCCACCGGCGGCCTTTTTTGTTGTTCAGCAGAATTTGACAGATGATAGGCAGCTGGGCAATCATAACTGATAGGTAATAGATAAAAGTTGTTTGATTGGGGTTTGGCAACCACGACCCCACGCATACCTCTACTGTGCCAGCGAAATTCTTATCTGTACCCCGGCTCTTGTGTTGGTAACCGGAGCCGTAGTTGCAATCTTGGGCACTAACCTGTTTTGATCAAAATACAGTTTGATGTTGATGCGCTGGTTGAGTACATAATCTATAGAAGGAGAAATACGAACTACTTTTTGCCCCGCTGTTCCAAATGCTGTCTGCTGATCCAGCTTGCTGTTTGCAGTGGCATCATCACGCAGGCTGAAATCAAATTTAAAGGTCATGTCATTATCCAGCTTCGTTCCGTTCTTACCAATTTTTATATTGCGAAGAATGGGCATATTTCTTTTGCGCCAGTTAATGCCAATGGTCACTTCTTCCGAGCGGTTTTCGGCAAGCTGGTAATCAATCAGGCTTAAGCTAAGCTGCCTTGATTTTTTGTATTCTACCTGTACGGACAATTGATTGGTGAAAGTGACATCAAATGCTATCAACGGGTTAAACGCTTCGCTAATTGAAATATTAGGTACAAGGAAATAAGGAATATAGTTACCGGTTAAACTGTCTCTGAAATAAGGATAGCCTACACGGAACGGATCCAGGAACAACAACGCTGTATTAAAACTGTTCATGCTTAAGTTACTTTGGTAGCCATGCCTGATGGTGAAGTTGGTAAATACTTTTTCCAACCCCTTTATTTTGGTAAGACCGTTGTACGTTATGTTCCAGTTAGGTTTTGGAACAAGACCGTTAAACGGGTTTGACCGCAACTTTGGATTTGAGTTTTTAATGAGATGAATACTCATCGGATCTTTATTGGTGTATGCAGCGAGGAAAGCCGGTATCACCACATCCTGGGCATAGCGGCCATAACCTTCCACAAATCCATCGGGGTTTGTTCCGTTACCCGCAGCATAAGGATTCAGGCCTTTTAACCTCTGCGAAAGAAGAATGCGGTTGGCTTCAAACTGCTTAAAGGTTTCTGACAGCTCATTCAGGTTAAACTTTTTAAACAATGTTTGGTAAGCAATGTAGGTAATGTTGAAGCTGCCCATTGCATAAGGGCTCAGGCGGGTTAGGCCAATATTATCTACTGCACTGGTGTCTTTAAACAGCTCTGAATAGTTTTTGCTAAAGGTCTTTTCAAAGTTTACATCAATGGTTAAATCCCTGATGGGGCTTAATTGAGCCGTTACAGACAATCGCTGATTGTAACGCTGTTGAATGAGTGAATTGAAAAGAGTATCGTGAGTAAATAAACCTTTTGCACCGTATTTATTTATCCAGCTTGTATCTGGCTGATAACCGAAAATAAATCCAAAGCCGGGTTCCCCACTTCTAAAGTTGTGACCAAAAAACTGTGTGCTGTCCATATAACCGGGCAGTGTTGTACCCATGTCCTCATTGTACTGCACACCAATTCTCTTTAATGATAAAAGCAATCTTCCCAAAAACTTTGCAGAGCCACGCGGTGCAGGTTGCCATTGCGGGTTGCGCACCCATTTCATTTTTTTGCTGGCAGTATCATTTGGCTTTGCTTTTACCTGTATGCGTTTGGGCACATTGCTTTTTTCAACAGGCACATCGCTGTTAATAACCCGCAGCAGTTTTGATTTGTTATAGAGTTGATCAAAATTAAATTCACCAGTCAAATTTCTTGTTTGGCCGTTCATTAAAGTATTGCCCAGGCTTTTTGCCAGCAGTGAAGCGGCATCCCAATCGAAGCTGGCAGTATAGGTTGCACGAATATTTGTCCAGTCAAGCAATGGCAATTTTTGTGTAGGCAGATTGTATGACGCAGTAATATCCTGCCCAAAGTGAGTTGTTCTTCCTCCTTTGAATAAATTTTTCCGGATAGAATCTTTTTCTGCTTTGGTATCAATGCGGCCAAATGGTTCATCTACTCTTGCATTGTTGATGGCTGAGTAATCAATACGGATGGAACGGGTGAGATCCCAGTTAACGATATAATACCTGTCGAACAGGAAGAATTTATTGTAGCTCTCCGGAATTTTATAAGGCCCGCCGCCCACATTGCGGGGACGCAATGCACCAAACTGCCGGAACAGATCAGCCTTAACCGAAATGAGTGAAGGAAGCGGGTTAATGTTGAAATCTTTTATTAAGCCAAACCAGGGTGATTTGGATTTGATAAGCCTTTTAAATGGTTGAAACGGTTTCGACTGCGGTGAATAATTATAGGTAATGGCTCCCCTTGTGCGGCGCACTTCATCATTTTCAATTAATGGATTGTGCCGCTCAATTTGTATGAATGAATAATTAAAGTCGAGATTAGAAACATCCCAGGCCTTTGGTTTTCCTGTGCCGGTTCTGTTCTTTTTTACATTGGTGAGTGTAAATGTTTTTGTAGTAGTTACATCTACGGCATCATTGCGAATGGAATCTTTTTTCGACCCAGGTGCCTCTTTCAACTTGTCATGCAATTTTATATCAAGATCATAAGGATCATATTCAGGTGTGCTGGCTGTGCGGTTAATACCTGCATACACGGGAATAGTGATGGCTGCTTTTTTTGGTAATAATTTTCCAAGGTCAAGATTGGTAGCAAGGTCAAATTGATACTGATCTTCCCTGCTACGTTCATTTACTCTTTGCTCCAGCGTACCAAAGCCATGGCTGCGTATGCTGCCCGATAAACTGATGTTACCAAGATCGGCCAGCATTAAATCAACTCTTCCGAGCGCAGCATAACCACCTTTTTCATCCAGTTTCGATAATCGCAGCTCATTAAACCATGCTTCTGCACAAACAGATTCTCTTTGCACATTTTCAATAGCCATCAGCATGCCTCTTACCTCTCCCAAATTAGGATTACCTAAAATGGCATAGCGTCTGCCACTGGGAAATGCCTGGCTGTAATATTGAGACGGAGCAATTCCATTTTTATTACGGGCTACTTTCAAACGCACTAAATCTTCCAAATCAAAATCAAGATTGTTTTCTGCCGGCCAAATGGTTAATGAATCGGTTGCACCCCATGGAGTTACTTTCAGCGGAATGCGTATTTCATAATAATTGCTTATAAAATCATTTCCCAACCTGAACACAGCTTCCAAATCTCCATCTGAAATGCTGCCCGGCGCATCACTCGCTTCCAAATGAACAAACATGGAAAGCTTGCCATACTGGCGCAGATCCAGGTTAAGAGTTTTAAACACACCTCTTGCTTCACCCTGTGTTAAATTGCAAAGCTTTAAACTGAGTGATTGCTCATTCAACAACAACTGCACATTGTTATTGCTCAGTTCCTGCTGCCTCTGAATGCCGGGAGGAATTCGATAAGGAATGGGTGAACGGGCATCGTTCTCTTCAAGATTCACCGCTAAAACATTGGTGCTTACAAAATCATTGGCGGGTAATTGAGTGTACAACCCCGTTGTATCAATTTTATAATTAAACTTTCTCCACTGGTTGCGTATCAACTCCAGCTTTCCAAAGCGGCAAACCACCGTATCATCAAAATTAGTAAGGAACATGCGGATGAAACGAATAGATTTGAAATCAGGAATATTTCCCACTTTGTTTTGATACTGGCGAATGGGAATACGGAATAAATACCAGGTTTCAGCTCTCCTGCTTCCGTTGGGTAAATCCACATTCACTGTTCTTTTATCAGTAATAAAGTTTGTACCAACAAGCATGTTGGGTTTTATATCCACCCTATACTGAAAATATTCTTCCGCCTCATTCATGGTGTTATCCCGGTTCATGTCTTCCTGGTCGGGATAAAGAGTAAAAGCATTTGTAAAATTAGTGTTGTTAGCCACCGGCGAATTGCCCTGCGGGTTATTAAAATCTTTGTAACGTTTTAAAATTCCATCCTGGTCGTTAAATGAATCATCACGATAGTTTTTAAAATTATCGTTTGATGGATCCTGCATGGCCTTTGTTTTATAGGTGCCTGCAGGTAATGCATTCAGGTATCCTGAAAATTTAGTCGCTTCTGCTGTATCGGATAATCCATCATAACCCACATCCTGGTACTGCCTGTCATCAGGATCGTTACTAAATGCATTTGTTACCTGCAAAGGATTGCGGGGCACTATTCCCCAAACAGTAGTATCAACTAAAGTATTGTTGCGGGGTGTAGGCAAACCGTTTTCATACTGGCGGCGGCTATCCTTTAAAATATCTTCTGAAATATTACCCAACTGAAAATACAGTTGACCACCGGTGCTGCCGGGCTTTAACGTGTAAGGATCTTTTAACCAAAACTCGATGTACTCAATATTGCTGGTTTCAAAATCAGTTTGATCAATATGGCGCATAATACCACCCCATGATTTTTTTGGAGTAGATATTTCACCCGTTTCGGGGTTTACATCAACACGGTAGTTGTAAGGCCCCTTTTCTTTGGGATAGAAAGCAAGATCAAAAGTGGTGAGAGGCCCCTGTGCAAAATCAAGAGTTTTTTGCGGGAAGATCTCTGTTTGCTGCACCAATCTTGTTTCTGGCTTCGAAAGTTCGTTCAGGTTGCGGCGGAGTGGATTGCTGTTGTTATTTTTTTCCTGTAAAACTGGTTCAATATTATACCAGGCAAGCTTGCCGCGGTTAAAGCCACTCTGTAAGTTATTGGTAAGTCTTGCTTCCGGAAAAAGTTCATTGCCATTTTGATCAACTGCACCCAATGGCACAGAAGCCAGTGCCCAGTCAATTAACGGAAAGCGAAGATCAATACTGCTGCGGGTTCCTTCAAAATCATCTATGTAACTAATACCCGACTTATCACCTTTGCTGGCATTAATTTGTTTTGGATGACCGGGTATCAGCATCGCTGCTTCACCATAGGCAGTAATTGTTGAAAAGGTTTTTGTAGAATAGAAAGGCAGCTTATCCAGCCATTTTGAAAGCCGCGGTATATTGTTGCGGTAATCAAAATCAGCGCCGACCATTGTATTCTTTATCGGGTCCTCACCATAGCTTGTTTTTGTAAAGAACGGCCTTTCACCCAACCGCACCATGGTGGCGCCAACAGTTAGTTTGTTACTAACCAGGTAATCCAATCTTAACCCAATGAAATTTCTTTGCTGCAAACCAAAAGTTGCATTGTTCTCGTACTGCACCTGCACAGGCAATCCGGTGCTGATGATGGATGGATTAATAATTTTTAAAGTGCCAAGATCATAGTTGATTTCGTAATCAATATTCTCCTGCAAAATTTGTCCGCCTGCAGTTACCGTTACCGAGCCACGGGGAATATTGAAGCCAAGCTGGTAATCAGATGTGCCTGATGAAGTGGATTTACCCACCAGCTTATACCTGTCGAGGTTGGCAAATGTTTGAGCAATGGCTTTAATAGTATCGTAAAGCGGATAATACAGAAGCCGGTCTCTTAGCTGCTGGTTTGGGAATACATAATCCAGGTCATGACCAAAAGGTTCAAGCACAGGAAAGATAATGCGGCTTTGCGAGGAGATTACAGTGAAGCTATCTACAAAATCAAAAAATCCATTTGGCTGCGGATCGTTTTGATCATTCAGCCGGTCAAGATTTACCAATGATAAAATGGGTTGGCCTTTGTACTGCGGCAACACAGAATCAGGCGGTAAATATCTTTTTTGACCCAGGCTTGGTTCTTCATATACAATATCCAGCTGAAAATCTCTCCTGTCCAGTTGTCCATAACCTACTGAGTAAATATTTTTCATCATCAAATCCCAAATGGGTAATGATGGACGTTGAGAAGTAGCTTTCAGCAATTTCAAAAACAATACTTTTTGGGTGTTAGCCGAAGAATCCGGCGGCACATCCTGCGAAAACTCACCCACCTGGAACACTCTTCCGTTGTAAGTGTATTGATAAGCTACAGCCAGCACTTCTTCCGGCTGCAGTTGCTGGTTCAAAGAGATGTAACCCACCTGCGGATTGAAATAATAATCTGTTGGCTGCAATTTTCTTGCAAATACTTTTTCAAAATCCTGTATAGGCTGCAAACCCATGCCGGTTAAAACAGTTTGTACTTGTGTAGAGCTGCGGCTGTTGGGGTTTGATTTAATGGATTGGTAAAGACCATTTGCATTATTATCCGGCAATGCATTGGCACCAATTCCTCCCCACGGCCCGTAAGGTTGTCCTTCGCCCAAATCCATCAGGCCCACAATATCTCTTGTATCTGTTGTGGCACCTGTGCGGTTGGTTACCCACACTTCTATTTTTTTAATTTGAATAGCGGAGTGAATGATGGGAAGGTCTTTCAGCGCATTGTTGTAATTGTTGCGGAAATATTGGGCAAGAAGAAAATGCTTGTTCTCTTCATATTCATCTGCCTTAATAGAAAAACTTTGCGTTGCAGCACCGCCCTGCAAGCCCAATGATTGTCTTTGCGAACGCTGGTTGGCCAGCACAGAAGTAATAAATAATCTTCCAAACTGTAATTGTGTTTTAATACCAAACAAAGATTGTGCACCGGGAATTAATGTTCCTTTTGAACTGAAGTTGGTATTACCCAGTTGAAATTGCTTGATGATCTCATCATCCTCCCCGCGGTAATCCAGCTTTAGCTGATTTTCAAAATCAAAAATGGATTGAGTGTTGTAGTTAATGGGCAATTTCAGCTTATCGCCAATATTGGCATCAACCTGCAACTGCGAGTTCATGTTGAAATCAAAACCGCCGTTCTTTCTTGCACGTTCCGGTAAAGTGGGGTTTTTAATATTCTGTCCAACATAGCCAGCCATCAGGTCCACATAGCCGTTCGGTCTTATTTCAATTTTTCCATTGCCGGTAATGCGGTTTACCCAATTATTAAAAAACTGGAATTGGGGTTTGTACATGCGGCGGTTCATGTTGCTGAGCAAACTGGCCCGCTTGCGGAAATATTCTTCTTCATCATGCTGGCCCTGCAGGCTCAAAAATTCCTGCATGGTAAACGTCATCGGCCTGCGGTAATAGCTGCTGCCAATTCTTTCTTCTATGTAATAAGTTTTGGTAATAGGATCATACACAATGGACCGCTTGATAAAGGAAGTATCTGATAAAGAAAAAGGATTGCGTTTGTAGTAAGGGTAAGGGTTGCCGTAGCTGTTATACAACGGGTATTTTGTGGTATCGGCGTAATTGAAATATTTTTTGTTAGAAGGGCTTTTATAAAAACGGGCATTTGCCTGCAGCAATAAAGCAAAGACAATGGTTATAAAAACAAGCGTACGGAAGATATGGCTAGTCTTACGATTCAATTTTTCTCAACCCATTAGTTGTGTAAAAGTCGGAATTATAGGATACGTAGTGCTTTTTTAATCAGATCTTCAACCTGCAGAGCTGGCTCCTCGGCCAAAGCCTTCTGAATGGCTGTGTCGGCGG
>PSMD01000016.1:8106-15786 GCA_040289925.1 Chitinophagaceae bacterium
AATGCCCAAAGCCAGCAAGGCATTTAACGCATCGGTATGCAAACTATTGTGTTTCATAGCTGAAATATTTGGTTCAATGGGTTGTTTGATTAGTTTATCTTTTAGTTCCAAAATAATTCTTTCTGCAGATTTTTTACCAATGCCCTTAATCATTTCCAGCGACCGTGCATCACCCTGCACAATGGCACGGGTTACTTCATCGGGTTTCATATACGATAAAATCATCCGGGCGGTGGATGCACCAATGCCCGAAACGCTTAGCAGTTGCTGGAACATCTCCTTTTCTGCCGGTTCAAAAAACCCAAACAAGATCTGCGCATCTTCCCTCACCAGCAAATAAGTAAATAGCTGACCGTGGGTAAGCTCCTGTATCTTGGAATAGGTGTTCAGGCTAATTTGTACCTCGTAGCCAACACCATTTACATTTACATGCACAACGGCCGGGCTTTTAAAACTAAACTCACCTTTCAAAAAAGCAATCATGCTTGCGAAAATAGGGAAAACAGGGAAGCGGAGTTTGAGGGGAAATTATGAATTAGAGATTGGGGGATTAGGAATTGGAAAATAAAAAATAAGGAAGAAATAAATGTGATTACATGTAATGAGGTATTGATTTTAACTTCTTAGCCCGCGGTCTCGCAGCTAATTTCATTTATTATCAATCGTTGCTTCTTGCTAAGACGCCGGGCGGACAGGAGTTTTTTTGTTGAATTCAACAACGAACTTTCAACCACCATCCAATCCATTTCCCTCATTCCACATTACTTATTCTTAATTCCCAATTACAAATTCCTCCGCCTCACAACCATCCTATTTCAATTTCCCACATCATACTTACCTTTGGCTGCCGCAAAAAAAAATCATGAAGAAAAAAATTCATGCTGCTATTACTTCCGTAGGAGGTTATGTTCCTGAAACAAAACTTACCAATAAAGACCTTGAACAGATGGTCGATACCACCGATGAATGGATCAGAACAAGAACCGGCATTGAAGAAAGAAGAATTTTAAAAGAGCCGGGCAAGGGTACTTCTGACCTGGCAGCTCCTGCAGTGCTGGACCTTTGCAAAAAACGCGGCATTGATCCGGAAGAAATTGAATGTTTGATTTGTTGCACGGTTACTCCCGACATGGTTTTTCCTGCAACCGCTAATATTATTTGTCATAAGGTTGGTGCCAAAAACGCTTTTGGTTTCGACCTGGAAGCTGCCTGTTCCGGCTTTTTATTTGGATTAAGTACCGGTGCCGCTTTTATTGAAAGTGGCCGTTATAAAAAAGTGGTTGTAGTGGGGGCCGATAAAATGAGTGCAATTGTTGACTACAGCGACCGTACAACCTGTATTCTTTTTGGTGACGGCGCTGGCGCAGTTTTGCTGGAGCCAAATGAAGTGGGCTATGGCATTTTGGATAGCATATTGAGAAGTGACGGAAGCGGTGTGCAATACCTGCACATGAAAGCCGGCGGTTCTTTAAAACCACCGAGCATTGAAACCGTTACGGCAAAAGAACATTTCATTTACCAGGATGGTCAACCGGTTTTCAAATTTGCCGTAAAAGGCATGGCGGATGTAAGCGCAGAACTGTTGGAACAAAATAATCTTACCGGAGATGATATTGCCTGGCTTGTACCACACCAGGCCAATAAAAGAATTATTGATGCTACCGCTAACCGCATGGGCCTTTCGCAGCAAAAGGTAATGCTGAATATTCACCGCTACGGAAACACAACTGCCGCAACAATTCCGCTTTGTTTATGGGATTGGAAACACGAAATCAACAAAGGAGACCTTTTAGTGCTTGCAGCATTTGGTGGCGGATTTACCTGGGGAGCTACGTTGGTGAAATGGGCTTATTAGTTTGGGGTTGGGAGTTTAAAGTTTAGAGTTTAGAGTGTGGGCTTAAGGAGTAGTAACATTCATCATTAATCAGTCATCATTTAACATTTATCATTTAAAATTTAAAATTCATCCCTCATCATTTTTTCCTCGTAAATACAATCAGGTCTGTTTGCGGAATTTTTTCAACTCCTAATTGCCGGAGCATAGTTACTAACTGGCCACGGTGATAAGTTCCGTGATTGAACACATGCAAAAGCATTTGCCAGGTGGGCTGCTTAAAAGATTCTTTTTTCAAATTGTAATATTGAAAAACATGCTCGAGGGAAACATCTGAAGCAGCGCTAACCCAATCTTCCCATAATCGGCATTGCTGCAATAAGGCATTCACAAGGTCTTTGGTAGTTCCGCTGAAATTTTCACTCGGTGCTATCACCTTCTCCTGCAACTTCAACCGCTGCCACCAAATACTTTCTACATTCCACATGTGCAGCAGCGTATCGTGCAGGCTGCTGAAGCTGCTGGTCGCAAACTCTTTTTGTTTTTCTTCGGGTAAAGTCAATATCAGTTCCGTAAGTTTTTCATTTGCCCACAGGTTGTAGGAGGCGAATTGTTTCAGCAGTTCTTTCATTCAGCGATTATTTCAGTTACTTTGATTTTGCAAATCAAATTTCCAAATCCAAACAAATAAAATGGAGAAAAGTTTTCAACCATCCGGCTGGAGTTCAGTGGCCCTACACGGTGGCCATAAAAAAGACCCGATGTATGCCCACCAGGTGCCTATTTATGCATCCAGCACTTATGTGTACGATACGGCTGAGCAAGGTATGCGAAGATTTAGTGGTCAGGAAGAAGGATATATTTATTCCCGCTGGGGAAACCCAACCATCACAGAAGCAGAAGAAAAGATAACGGCGCTGGAAACTTTTAAATTAAATGGCCTGGAAGCCAAAGGCATTTTGCATGCTTCGGGTATGGCTGCCATCACTACACTATTGCTTTCTCAGCTTAAGCCCGGCCATTCTGTTCTCACTCATTTTTCACTATATGGTGGCACCGAAGAAATGATTGAAAAAATTTTGCCGGCTCTTTCCATTCAATCAAAAATAATTGACCTCCGCAATTTGAATGCAACGGAAGAAATTTTAAAAACCGATAAAACTATCCGCCTTCTTTACATAGAAACACCGGCTAACCCAACTATACAATGTGTAGATATTGAAGAGTTGGCCAAACTTGCAAAAAAGTACAATGTAAAAATAGCTTGTGATAATACGTTTGCCACGCCTTACCTGCAACAACCATTTCAGTATGGAGTGGATTTCATCATTCACTCAACAACAAAATTTTTAAATGGTCATGGTACAGCCATTGGTGGAATTTTAATTGGCCGGGATACAGAGCAAATGAAAACCCGCATCACAAAAGTTTATCGCCTGCTGGGCGGCAACTCCAACCCTTTCGATGCTTTTCTTTTAATACAGGGAATAAAAACGCTGGAATTAAGAATGCAGAGACATTGCAGCAATGCTATGGATGTAGCTGCTTTTTTGCAAACTCATCCGGCAGTTGCCAAGGTTAATTATGCGGGGCTTTCTTTGCATCCTGACCATGCAATTGCCAAAAAACAAATGAAACATGCGGGCGGCATGCTCAGCTTTGAGTTAAAGGATGGATTGAAGGGTGGATTTAATTTTATGAACAAGCTGCAAATGTGTGTGAGAACGGTATCGCTTGGCACCTGCGATACTTTGCTCTCCCACCCTGCTTCTATGAGTCATCATGGTGTTCCGAAGGAGCAAAGAGAAAAATATGGGATCACTGACGGACTGATCAGGATGAATGTAGGAATTGAAAATGCTGAAGATATTCTGAACGACCTTGAACAGGCTCTTGCTTAACCACAAAAAAAATCATTAAACAACCAATGGAAATAAAAATAAGAAGAGCAATAAAAGAAGATTGCCCGAGATTGTTGGAACTGGTAAAAGAACTTGCAGAGTACGAACGTGCCCCAAACGAAGTAACGGTAACACTGGACCATTTTGTTGAAAGTGGTTTTGGCGAAAAACCTGTTTGGTGGGCTTTTGTTGCGGCCTCACCAGAAGATCAGGTGGTTGGGTTTGCTCTCTACTATATTCGCTATTCAACCTGGAAAGGACAGGCGATGTACCTGGAAGATATTTTGGTGACAAACGCAATGCGTGGTAAAGGCATTGGCAAATTGTTGTTCGATCGGTTGATTGAAGAAGCAAAAGATAAAGGATTTAAAAGAATTGTTTGGCAAGTGCTGGAGTGGAATGAGCCTGCAATCAATTTCTACAAAAAATACAATGCAGACTTCGATGCCGAATGGGTGAATTGCAGCATTTATGTGTAAAGGAGAGATGAGGATTTTGAAAAGAAAAAAATCACCTCTTCAAAAATTTTCTTTTCAGCAATCGTTCCATTACTTCATCTTTTTCATTGCGGCTAATAGGCACTTCTTTTTCGCCAATACGTATGATATTGCCTTCAATACTGGTGATGTGATGGGCGGCAACAATGTACGATTTGTGTGTTTTGATGAACAATTCAGCCGGCAAACTTTCCTCCACAGAACGCATGGTGAGATAAGTGATATAGCCTGTATGTTTTGTATGAACGACCACATAATTCTGCAGCGCCTCCACAAAAAGAATATCATTCAGCATCAGCTTCACCAGTTTATTATCAGCTTTTATGTAAACAAAATCATTTCCCAGCCTGTAAAAGCCTTCATTCTTCTTCCTCAATTCATAATACTCTTTTGCTTTTAGTGCTGCTTTTAAAAACCGCTCAAAAGAAACCGGCTTTACCAGGTAATCAGTGCATTCAAATCAAAACCTTCCAGTGCATATTGGGGGTAAGCAGTTGTGAAAATGACTGGCGGCGCATTCTTCAGCGATTTGAAAAATTCGATGCCTGTTATTTTCGGCATTTGTATATCGAGGAACAAAACCTCTGCATCATTTAGTATAGATAAAGCTTTGGTGGGATTATCAAATTCACCAATCAACTGCAAAAAATCAGTTTCAGCAATATATTCTTTCAGTCCCTTGCGGGCCAGTGGCTCATCATCAATCACGATGCATTTCAGTTGTTCCATCTTAATTTAATTTTAACCGCAGCTCTATTTTAAATGCTTCATCGCCCTGGGGCAACTGCAGCCGGTGCTTGCCTGGGTAAAGCAGTTCCAGCCTTCGCTGTACGTTTTTTAAACCAATGCCACCCACTGCAGATTTTTTTGCTGCAGATTCAATTGTATTCTCCACGGAAAAAATAAATTCGCTATTCAGCCTGTTGGCGGCAATTTTACCTGGTTCTTTTTTCCGGCGGAATAATGAGAAAGATGCTTGAAAGAATTTTCTACAAAAGGAATTAACAGCAAGGGCTCAATGGAAAATCCTTTTACCGTTTCAGAGCAAACCAGTTCAATTTCATCTTCGGGGCCCCTACGCAATTTTTGCAGATCCACATAATCTTTCAGGTAGCTAATTTCTTTTTCGATGCTGATCTTATCATCATTGCATTCATATAGCTGGTAACGCAGCATGTCTGAAAATTTATGCAAAGCTTCCCTTGCCTGTACATTCGATTTATCAATTAAAAAATAAACAGAGTTAAGAGAGTTGAATAAAAAAAGCGGGTTGATCTGTGATTATAAAAAAATCAATTCAGCTTCCGCTTTTTGTTTTGTCATTTCCGCCAGGCGTTTTTGTGTTCGGGCATAATCAACCAGCAGTTTGAAAGCTGCGCCTGTGCTCACCAGTAAAAAATGTGCAATTACATTGTCGTAAAATCTTACTTTAAAATACTGATTGAACAAAGAAAATAAATCAGGCCGGCCAAGCAGTTTGCCTTCTAACTGCATTTTTAAATAACTGCTGCCAAATACAAGCCTCACAAAAAAAAGGGCAAACAGCATATATCTTTTTTTTTATAAAGAAGTTTTGGAATGAGCAGGTAATTGGTGAGATAGATCATAAAGGCCAGGTCAACCACCTTAAGCAAAGTAATTTTTATGGCAAGAGATTGCGAAGGATAATCCTGGTAACGAAAAAAATACCAGAGGCCAAACAATGCTATCCAGAAAACAAGGTGAAAGATTTTGAACCGTTGTATGAAGCTGCCTAAATACATAAGCAAATTAAATGTACAATTTTCCGGTGGCGAATCGATTTACAGCAGTGGCTATCTATTCTTGATAAAATGCAGTTAGATGCTGACAAAAACCTAAGCGATTTGTGAAAGAAATTTACCGTTTGCCATGCAAAGCCCAATAGTAGTAAATTAGCCCTCTTTAAATTTTGATCATGAAAAAGCTTTTATCCCTTGCTTTACTGGTTACCCCGATGCTGATGACAGCGCAAAATAAAATGACGCCGGAGTTGCTGTGGAAACTCGGAAGAGTTTTGGCCCTGGGTATTTCAAAAGACAATAAATGGATTGTGTATTCTGTGTCCACCCCTGATGTGGATGCAAATAAAAGCAAAAGAAAATCTTACATCATCCCGGTAAACGGTGGCAATGCCATTGAAATTTTTAACCCGGATAGCTTGCTGGCAGATAAAAATCTTTCTCCCGATGGAAAATATATGCTGAGCAACAAGGAAGTGAAGATTAAAAAAGTATCTGGCAGTGATTATTATCCTGATTTGCCGAAGAGCAATGTTTATATCTACGACAATCTGAACCAACGCCACTGGGATACCTGGGAAGATGGAAAGTTTGATCATGTTTTTGTTACACCGGTAGGTAACCCCGAAGAAGAAAAAGATATTATGCTGAACGAGCCTTATGACTGTCCTCAAAAACCTTTTGGCGGCGATGAAGATTATATTTGGAGGCCCGATGGCAAAGGAGTGATTTTTGTAACGAAGAAAAAATTTGGTAAAGACTATGCCGTAAGCACCAACACTGATTTATATGAATACGATTTAGCCACTGGTACCACAAAAAATGTAACAGCGGCCAACAAAGGATACGATGTAAATCCTTCTTACAGCAAAGATGGTGTGCTGGCATGGCTGCAAATGAAAAGAGATGGTTATGAGGCAGACAAACAGGATTTAGTTGCGTTTACCGGTATGGGCACAGTAAATCTTACACGACACAGAGATGATATTCATGTTGAAGGTTTCCGTTGGGGAAATGATGGTAAGCATTTATACTTCTGGGCGCCGATTAATGGCACTTTGCAGTTGTTTGAAGTAGATTATGCAGGCGCAACGATGAAACTGCCCGACATCCGTCAAATAACAAAAGGTGATTTTGATGTGAATGGAATTGTTGGCCAGGTTGGAAATAATTTAATTGTTACCCGTACCGATATGAATCATGACGCAGAAATTTATTCGGTTGATATTGCTACGGGCAACATGCAGCAGCTCACCCATGTGAACGATGCCATTTATAATACGATTGGCCTGGTAAAAACAGAGAGAAGATGGGTAACTACAACTGACAACAAAAAAATGCTGGTATGGGTTATTTATCCTCCGGATTTTGATCCCAACAAAAAATACCCAACGCTGCTGTATTGCCAGGGCGGGCCTCAATCTCCGTTAACGCAATTCTATTCCTTGCGCTGGAATTTTCAGTTGATGGCTTCACAGGGATATATTGTTGTGGCTCCTAACCGCCGCGGTATGCCTGGTCATGGTACAAAATGGAATGAAGAAATCAGCAAGGCGCATGGCGGGCAGGTGATGAAAGATTATCTATCTGCCATTGATGCAGTGAGTAAAGAAAAATTTGTTGATAAGAACCGGCTTGGTGCTGTAGGTGCCAGCTATGGAGGTTATTCAGTGTACATGCTGGCAGGC
>PSMD01000016.1:15799-27694 GCA_040289925.1 Chitinophagaceae bacterium
ATCGTTTTAAAACATTTATTGCACACGATGGAATTTTTGATACCAAAAGCATGTACGGCACCACTGAAGAATTATGGTTTGTGAACTGGGATTATGGCGGACCTTATTGGGATAAAAACAATGCGGTTGCACAAAAAAGTTACAATCAGTACAACCCAAGTAATTACGTGCAAAAATGGAATACGCCTATTTTAATTATCCAGGGTGGCAAAGATTATCGTGTACCGATTGAACAAGGGATGCAGGCTTTCCAGGCTGCGCAGTTGAGAGGAATAAAAAGCAAGCTGCTTTATTTGCCCGATGAAAACCATTGGGTGTTGAGTGCACAAAATGCGTTAGTATGGCAGAGAGAGTTTTATAAATGGCTGGATGAAACTTTAAATAACAAGACTTCAGACAAGAAAGCTTTTTAGAGATCCAAAATTGGCAGAAAAAATTTAGGTGCTAACCCCTCTTCAACCGGAGAGGGGTTTTAGTTTCTTTCGCCAAATATCAGGCTGCCAATGCGGACCATGTTGCTTCCTTCTTCTATTGCCATTTTATAATCGGCTGTCATACCCATACTCACTATAGAAAATTGAAGTTGGGAGCTTGAATATTGTCTTTTCACTCTATCAAACAACCGGCGTAGTTGTTTAAACTCACCTCTTACTTTTTCCAAATCATCAGTAAAACTGGCCATACCCATCAGGCCACAAATTCTTACGTTTTTTAATTCTATACCGTTTATGTCTTTCAACAACGTAAGCAATTCTGCTTCATTCATCCCAAATTTGGTTTCTTCCGTTGCTATATGAATTTGAAGAAGACAATCCACTGCTCTGTTAATCTTTGCGGCCTGTTTATTAATTTCTTTTAACAGCTTCAGGCTATCCACACCATGAATGAGGTGAACGAATGGCACAATTTGTCTCACTTTGTTGCTCTGTAAATGACCTATAAAATGCCAGCGGATATCCTGTGGTAATTGTTTTTGTTTTTCAACCAGCTCCTGCACATAATTCTCACCAAAATCTCTTTGCCCCAAATCATACAGCTGTTTTATTTCTTCAACCGGTTTTGTTTTGGAAACAGCGACGAGGGTGATGTTGTTACTTGTTAATTCTGCAATTAAATTTTTATACACTTGTTGATTGATCATATAAAAAGCCACGGGAGTTACCCATGGCTCAAATCTCGTAGCTCTGAATATTATTTCAAAATACTTCTGCTGATTACAATCCGCTGCACTTCGCTGGTGCCTTCATATATCTGGGTGATCTTGGCATCCCTCATTAATCGCTCAACATGATATTCTTTTACATAACCATAGCCGCCATGTATCTGCACGGCTTCTACTGTTGTCCACATAGCAGTTTCTGATGCAAATACTTTAGCCATAGAAGAGCTGACCGTGTAATCTATGTTATTATCTTTTTCCCAGGCAGCTTTCAGGCAAAGCAAACGGGCAGCTTCAATTCTTGTTGCCATATCAGCCAGCTTAAAAGCAATGGCCTGGTGATTCATGATCTCAGTGCCGAATGCCTTTCTTTCTTTTGAATATTTTAATGAAAGCTCGTAAGCCCCGCTTGCAATGCCGACAGCTTGTGCAGCAATACCCATTCTTCCCCCGTCAAGGGTTTTCATGGCGAACTTAAAACCAAAACCATCAGGACCAATCTGGTTTTCCTTTGGAACTTTTACGTCATTAAACAAAATAGAGTGAGTGTCACTTGCCCGGATGCCCAGCTTGTTTTCTTTAGCAGCCACCGTAACACCGGGCCAGTTTTTTTCAACAATAAATGTGTTGATGCCTTTTGAACCTTTTGTCGGATCAGTTTGTGCCATTACCAGATAAACGGAAGCTGTGCCGCCATTAGTGATCCAGTTCTTTGTACCATTCAATAAAAAGTAATCGCCTTTATCTTCTGCTGTTGTTCTTTGAGATGTTGCATCGCTTCCGGCTTCCGGTTCACTCAACAGAAAAGCGCCAATATAAAGCTCACCATCTTTTTTGCCCTGTGCCAATGGCACCAAATATTTTTGCTTTTGCTCCTCAGTGCCAAACTCCTGCAGGCCGTAGCAAACTAAACTATTGTTCACACTCATGCACACACTAACGCTGGCATCAATTTTCGAGATCTCTTCCATAGCCAGTACATAGCTAATGGTATCCATTCCGGCACCCCCGTATTCCGGCTTTACCATCATGCCCAAAAAGCCAAGGTCGGCCAGCTTCATAATTTGTTCGCGGGGAAACTTTTGTTTATCGTCACGTTCAATGACGCCGGGCAGACATTCATTTTGCGCAAAATCACGGGCCGCTTTTTGAATCATTAAGTGCTCCTCGTTCAACTGAAATAGCATAAGCAATCGTTTTTTTATGCCCGAAAGCTTCGGGAGCGACAAAGATAAGGGCAATGCGATTTTCAATCGCTGATTTCAGATACGGCAATTTTGATTGAAGTGGCTTTCGGAAAAATACCGCTGAAGAATTTTTAATTCTCAATAAAATCGCTGAAGAAATTTTCTTCTGCCAGCACATAATCAGGCGTTACATAATTCAGTAACGATCGTTTTACCAACTGGTAAATTTCTTTATGACTTACAGAATAGGAAGCATGCACATAAGAAAGCTTCAATGCAGTAACTTTTTGAAAAGAAAGCTTAGCCATCTGGCAAATGTGAGTGTCTAAAAACTGAAACTGCTCAGCAATGCAATGGGTATCGTCGTAAACGGGCTTTTTCATAGCATGGATTTTAATTCAGGAAATTGGATAGATTTTAAACGTTTAGCCTCTCAAAAAATTGCTTGTATTTGAGAGCCGGAAAGCTAAGGAAAAGGAAAACATGCTGTTTCAAATTTTTCAGGCTGTTATGAAATTTCCCTTAGTATTGCCTGATTGCATTTGTGTAGTGTGCAAAACCTGGTTAGGTTTCATTCAAAACCAAAGCATCCAGGTTGCGGATACCAATCTTTTTTTCACTAATGAACCCTTCACCAAACTTCACCCCTATTTTTTTACCAAGCACTCTTGCACGGGCAATAACGCTTTCTAAAAAGTCTGGAGTGGAAATATAGGTTTGCGGACCCGCAGCATTATCGGCAGCATTGAATTGCGTGGTATAAGCTTTTATGGCTTGCATGCGTTGTTCAAAAACATCTGTAATATCAAAAATAATATCGGGCTCATGATACCAGTCCTGCAAATAATGGAGGAGATATTTTGGCTTCCATTTTTCCTGCACACTTCCCTTGTCGTCTTGGGTTTCAATTTTAGCAAGGCCTGACAGAAAACAAGCCGTGCTGATAAGATGGCCTGCCCGGCCGTGATCGGGATGACGATCATGCAAAATATTCCCAATCACCACTTCGGGTTTGTACTTACGAATAACTTTTATGAGCTGCAGTTGGTGTTCTTCATCATTTTTAAAAAATCCATCCCGCATTTTTAAATTTTCTCTTACATGCACACCCATTATCATTGCTGCATTTGCTGCTTCCTGGTAGCGGGTTTCAACTGTTCCTCTTGTACCCAGCTCTCCCTGGGTTAAATCAACAATACCCACTTTCTTTCCTCTTTTTATTTCATTGATGATGAGTCCTGAGCAACCCAGTTCAACATCGTCGGGATGAACGCCGATAGCAAGAAGATCCAGTTTCATTTTTAAATATTAATTGCAAGCAAAATTAAACTGCAAAACAACAAATTCAGATCAGCAAAAAATAAAAATACTCTAACAACGGTATCCGGGTTCATAAAGCCTCTTATTCGTTTTATTCAAAATTGTTCTAATGAAAATCATCCCTATTTTATTTTTCACCGTAGCTGTAAACCTAACTACTGTTGCTCAAACAGATAATGATGCTGCAGCCATGCTGCTTAAAGGGAATGTGAAATTGGTGAAAACACAAGAAACTCATCGCTATAAAAAAGATGGAGTGTTTACTCCCTGGGCAAAGTCTTATTCAAATCAATTTAATTTTAACAAAAAGGGAATAAAAACAGAATACCTGGATTACAGCCCGGAAGGATTGCTAACCTATAAAATTGTTTACACCTATTATCCGTCAACTAGAACAGTAGAGGAAATTTATCTTAATAAGGATGTACGTATTACCAGCAAAAATGTAATTCAGTTGAATGAGGCCGGTAAAAAAACAGAAACAGTAGAATACAGTAACACCGGCAGCCCGGACAAAAAACCGCTGTACACCCAAAAACAAAAATATGTTTACAATTATGATAAAAAGGGTAACCTCATTGAAGCTATAGCCTACAACGAAAACGGGTTGTTACTGAATAAAACAAGCTGGAAATATAACTCCAAAGGCAACCAGGTTGAGTGGAAACTGGAAACACCTGGCTATGCAACGAGTGTGAGAAGCTTTGCCTATGACGATAACAAAAACAAAATTGAAGAAAAGTGGTACAAGCCAAATGGTGAAGTTCAGTTTTTGTTCAAGTACAAATATGATGACAATGGCAATAAGATTGAAGAATCAAAATATATTAACGGCGTGCTGAAAGATATAAATGTTTGGAAGGAAGTACGAGTTTGATAAAAAAGGAATCTGGATAAAGCGAACACAGGCTACCGGAAGAGGCGAAGATTTTCACATTGACGAAAGAACGATAGAGTACTACTAATTACAGCCTTTAATTAGTTGAAGAAGCACCGGGCCTGTAAGGATTGTTATACCACATGCCATCAATTTCCTTAACAATACTTTCTATCTGGCGGTCGGTTGCATTGTGAATATAGTCGTAAGGTTGTTTTAAACTGCTGCCAAAGAAAAATGCTACGGTTTGGTAAAACCTGGCTGTTATTCCGTTTTTATATTCTTTGATGATCTCGTAGCAATTATTACCAGTTTGCCGGTTGATGAGCTTCATCAAAATTTTTCCCTGGTACACCGACAAATTTTCAAGCGGCTCTGTAAACTGTTTTCGCAATTCGCTTTCACGGGTTTTAATATATTGCTTGCGTTGTTTTTTTGAACTAACATTTGCCAGGTGAGCATTGATCTCATTAATAGTAGCTCCGGCAATTCTTGCATAAGGGTAAGTAACATACACAGCATTTCTCAACCTGTTCCATTCCTCTAAGTACTTAGCCAGTTTATCCGGTGGTAAATTGGAAACGTAAACCATTTCCATCTCTTTGTAAGGCATTCTCTCCCCTTCATAAATAATTGCTGGTACAATGATGGTATCGTTAGGCCCCCATTTGGAGGAAGGATCAGTTTGGGCAAAAGCCTTACCACCTGCTGCACACAGCAACATTACAGCCAACAACAAACGGTATGTTTTTACCAAAAACATCAAATAAAATTACAACCCTTTCTGGTTTATAAAACAGACCAAGAAAAAAGGGGGTTCGTTGTTTAGAGATTAAACTTTTCTGCAGCGTCAGCATTCCGGTTCAGTTGAATTCTTCTTACCATACTTACAAAAAAACCCGCAGCCATAATGATTGTGCCCAGCCAAAGCAGGTTGATGAAAGGAAACTTAAGAGCTTTTAACGTGATGAATTTTAAAACAGAATTTGGCTCCTTAACACCCATCTCTACCGAAGTTGCGGTTGCATTTTTTAACTGGAATATCAGGTCTTCTGAAATCACTGTATCCTCAATAGGAAACAGGTTACCGCCCTTGCTGATCAACACCGGTTTTGATGTGTAACTGGTACTATCTTTTGAAACCACTTTTATTGTTGCCATATACACTTTATCATCCGGTGCCATGTCTGCAGCAGGTACACTGTCTTTCACCAATACATTCTGCAGAATAAAATAACCACGGTTGTAAAAAGATGTATCACCCAGTTTTAAACGAACCGGCTTAAAATTGGCGGTGTCTTTATTTTTTGCCGGGTCGGGTAAAGAAGTGATATAGGTAAAAATATCATGATCCCAATAATGCTTTGCATCGGGATTTGCCATCAACCCCTGGTTGCCTTTGTAATTCACAAATGCGTTGGGGCTTAACGTAAATTTTTCTTTGCCATTTTTATCAGTAAACTTCAGGTGATAAACCCACAAATCTTTTTTAGGATGTTTTTCTTCGCTTGTATAGGTCACTAAAAATTCTCCCATTTTAGTGGGCACACCTTTAACCAGCGTCAGGTTTTCACCGGCATTTTCTTTACTGCCTTCACCCATGGGTACATAAATGCCACTGGTGTTCCAGCTCAAAATTTCTTTTTTAGATGAAGAAATCAGAATGCCTACCAGCATCATTCCAAAACCAAAATGCGTAATGGAGCCGCCTGATAATTTTAATTTACCCTTCAGGCCTATCCAGATGTAAGCAGCGTTGGCAACAACTGCATATACGGCTGCAACCATAGCCAGGTAAATGGCTGCTAAAAAACCCGGACCTTTTTCTAAGTAGTTTATTTTTCCAAAACCCAAAATTAAGGCTGATATAACCAGTGAAATAACCGTAGGCCAACTGATCTTTTTCCAAAAAAACTTCAGGCTGGTTGATTTGTATTTGAAGTATTGGCCAATTGCGGTTAACAACCCAATGATGATGGCAACAAAAATGATTTTGTTGTTGTAGGCATGTACCACATCTTCACCCATTGTAAAATTTTTGTTGAACAGCTTATTGATAACGGGCAAAGAAGTAGCGATGATGATGAACAAAGCAGAAAGCGAAAGGATGAGAGAACCGATAAACATCCAAAACTCTCTTGATGTTGTTTGCTCTTCCTCTTTTGCAGAAGGAATTGCTTTGTTGATACTGAAGAAACAAAGAAAATAAGCCAGTAACACGGACAGAAGTGAAACTACCGGTAAAAAATAACCCGCCACTAACAACACCACAGCCGCGGCAATGGTGTACATTCTTTCTTTAAAATTATTGGCCGCAGCCACAGCTGCCAGCCAGCTAAATACATACAACAGCAAATACAATTGAGCATTCATGCCTAAATCGGTAAACGCATGCACAGATGTATCGCCTAAAATGCCGCTGCGTGTTAAAAATGTTGAATACAAAACCAGCGAAAAGCTGAGTATAAAAAAGATAAGCGTTGCCTTGAGGGAACGACCGGTATGATTAAAAATTAATAGTGTATGAATACCCGCTACCAGTGTTAACCACGGTACCAGTGAAGCATTTTCAACAGGGTCCCAGGCCCAGTAACCACCAAAGTTGAGCGACTCATAAGCCCAGGCTCCACCCATCATAATTCCTACACCTAACACAGCAGCGGAAAACAGTGACCAGGGTAAAGCGGCTTTTGTCCAGCTATAATTTTTTGTCCATAAGCCTGCAACAGCATAAGCAAATGGAATAATGGTAGAAGCAAAACCTAAAAATAAAACCGGCGGATGAATCACCATCCAGTAATTCTGCAGCAGGGGGTTCAGATCGTTGCCATCTTTTATGAAAGAGAGATAATTTGGCTGCATAAAAATAGGAGCATCCATTTCGTTTCTTAATAAAACAAATGGGTTGGAGCCAACTTTCTTATCAAAGAAATAATAACCCATGGTGGCCAGTGCAAACTGTGCCAGCGAAACAACTGACATAACCGGTGCTTCCCATTGCTTGCCACGGCGGATGATGATGAGACCAAGAACACAATGCCAGATACTCCAAAGTAAAAAGCTTCCTTCCTGCCCTTCCCAAAAACAACTGAGCAGGTATTTCATTTCAAGAGAACGGCTGCTGTGCTGCCAGGCATATTTGTATTCAAAAAGATGATTGTAGATGATGTAAAATAAAATGCTGAAGATGGCGAATACAGAAACAACTTCGGTGATGAAAGCAATACGGGCCAGTTTTTTCCAGCCCTCAATATTTGTATCCAGTTTTGATTGTACAGTTTTAAAGTAGGCAAAACTGGCAACCAGCGATGCTACTACAGACAGCGTTACAAAAAAATGTCCCAGGTAGCCAGGTAATAAATTCTCACCGAGGTAATCCATTGAGAGGATTTTTGATTTTAGATTTTAGATTTTTTTGAATGATAAGGCTTCGGAATTTGCTAACTGCTTTTATTGGGTAGAAGTAGTTTCCAGGTTCTTCTGGGCTGCCTTCATATCGTCTTTATACTTGGAAGGGCATTTCATCAAAATCTCTTCGCATTTAAAAACATCGCCGTTCATTCTTCCTTTTAAAACCAGCCGTTCACTGTGCTCAAGGTTTCCGGGCTTGGGTTTATCATACTCTACTTTTACTTTGCCGCCCAAAGAATCAACAGCCGTAAAACTCAAATAGTTTGGGTTTTTTATGGCATCGTATTCAACCGGGGATGTTCTGTCGAGCCTGGCAATCAAATGCACAAATTTTCCCTGTTTTTGTTTTGCCGTTTCAACCGTATCATAAGTAGTTAGTGTGCCCATAAAGCTCACCAAAACGCCTATGGCGACTGCAATACATACCAGCAAAACAATATGGATCTTTTTCATAATTTTTCTCTGTTGTCAGGCGGCCAAAGTTAGCACAGAATTACGGGAGATAAACAGTTAAAATGTATGAATTGTTGTGAGAGATGTCAGGAAAAGATCACTCCAGGCTGCGCTAAATCATTTTTTGTGGCTATAGCAAAGCCTTTTAATTTGCACCCCATTCCAAAATTTATTTGGAGTTACAATTATGGACCTCTCGCAATTTGATCCCAACAGTGCCGGTAACCCCAATAACAACATTTTTGGTTTGCCTTTTTCTGAAGAAGATGCCCGGCTGGTTATTTTACCCGTTCCCTGGGAAGTTTCGGTCAGTTATGGTGCAGGCACGGCCCGTTCGGCCAGCCATATTTTAAAAGCCAGCCTGCAGGTTGACTTGTACGATCCTGATATGCCCGACGGCTGGCAGCAAGGCTTTTACATCCGCGAAGCGGATAAAAAATTATTGATGAAAAGTGATTACCTGCGCAAAGAAGCTGAATTGTTCATTGACTACATTTCAAAAGGGCAGGTAATTGAAGAAAACCAGTTTATGTGCAAAACACTGAAAGATGTAAATGAAGGCAGTGTGTTTTTGAACAACTGGGTGTATGAGCAAACAATAAGTTTATTAAACCGCGGTAAGCTGGTTGGCCTCCTGGGTGGCGACCACAGCACACCGCTGGGATTTTTTAAAGCCCTTGCTGAAAAGCATGGCGATTTTGGCATTTTGCAAATAGATGCGCATTGCGATTTGAGGGTAGCTTACGAAGGTTTTGTGTATTCACATGCCAGTATAATGTATAATGCATTGAATGAAATTCCGCAGTTGCAAAAACTGGTGCAGCTGGGTATTAGAGATTACAGTGGCCTGGAGCTTGAGTATATTAAAAACAGCAATGGCCGGGTTATTACCTATTTCGACAGGGATATTCGGTTTCGGCAATTTGAAGGAGAAACCTGGAAGAACATAGTGGATGAAATAATAGACCAGCTGCCTGATAAAGTGCAGATAAGTTTTGACATAGACGGGCTTGACCCGAAGCTTTGCCCCAACACCGGCACGCCTGTGCATGGCGGATTTGAAACTGAACAGGTATTTTATTTGTTTAATAAAGTATTAGCCAGCGGCAGAAAAATTATTGGTTTTGATTTGAACGAAGTGGGTGTGGCAGAATCCGACTGGGATGCAAACGTAGGCGCCCGTGTACTATGGAAACTGTGTAATCTTTTGGTGAAATCAAATCCTTAAGACTTGTACGTTTTTCTTGTAAAACAAAAAGACCGCTCCACCATATTATCAGTGCTTCATATTCTGATAGGGCTCATTTTTGTTTTTAATTTTTGGAATGCTGCAAAAACAGATAAAAAAGACTGGCTGTTTTCAGCCATTGTCATTATAGCCGCAGGTTTTTTATTGATAACCGGCCTGTTTGGCAGCAAGCTAAAACTTACGCTGCAAAAACATCTTGCTTTATTATTGTTTGAAAGCATTTTAATTGGCGCTGCAGGAATTTATTTCTGGAGCATGGCAAAAACATTGGTAGGTGTCAGTCATATTTTGATGGGAGGTACTGTGCTGTTGTTCTGGATCTATTTATTACAAAGAAGAGATGGCGAAAAAATTCTCATCAGTCATTTAAATATTATACTGCCGGGAATGTTTGGAAAAAGAGTAGTGCAATGGAATGAACTGAGCAATGTTCTAAAAAAACATGACCTGTTAACGCTTGATTTTAGAAACAACAAACTATTACAGGTAGAAGTAACGAACGGAGAAATAAAAGAAACAGAGTTCAATTTATTTTGCCGCCAGCAGTTAATGGCGCATAATAATTGATATGGTTGGTTGATGGTTTTTCTTATCAGTTATTCATTTTTGTTACTGAAACCTGTACCTTGAACTTTGCTAAGATGACGCCTTACATTTTATACAGCGACGGAAAGGGGGATATTTTTGAAGACACCTCTCTATACACCACTGGCAGAAGCGGCTGGGATGCTGTACCAATTGACGAAAACGAATGGATTGAACTGCCTAATGGAGGTCAGTTATACGAACTGCCAGGCCGCCGCGGAATTGGCATTGATGTAAAAACCGGTGAAATGCGTTTATGTGAAAAAGGCTGGGCTGTTGCTGCGTTTATTCCGCCAGCTCATACGGGTTTTTATTTGGCTGCCTATGAAACAGCGCCGGATGCTCCTACCCTGCCTTTGTTTTGTTATACGGCTGTTGGCTGGCATAACAATCAATTTTATGTACCCGCCACAAGAATTGAAAAAGACATCAGGCAGGATTGTGAAGGTTACGATCAGAAAAAAGTTGAAGCAGGCGTTGAGCAATTATTAAAAATTTATCCGCATAACAGGCTGGTGCAACACCTAGCCAATAATTGTGCACTCACTTATCATTGTCCCGCCGCCCGGAATTATTTTTTAGGAAGATGGGAATGTCCTATTCCTGCATCCCCTGCCTGTAATGCAAACTGCGTGGGTTGTATTTCTTTGCAGCCCGATGAAGAGCCGATCGTTTCTACACAGGATCGTCTTTCATTCATTCCTACTCCTGAAGAGATAGTTGAATACACGGTCCCACACCTGAAAACAGCACCTTACCCCATTGTTAGCTTTGGCCAGGGATGCGAAGGAGAGCCCTTGCTTGTTTGGGAAACCATCCGCGAAGCGATTATTGAAATCAGGAAACACACAAGCAAAGGAAGCATCAACATCAACACTAATGGTTCAAAACCCGCTGCTGTGGAGGAACTTTGCAAAGCAGGTTTGAATTCAATTCGTGTGAGCACTAATTCTGCACGCCGTGAAATTTATATGCCCTATTACCGGCCAAACAACTATGTGTTTGAGGACATTATTGAAAGCCTGAAAATTGTTACCCGTTATGGTGGCTGGACCTCCATTAACTATTTTGTTTTTCCAGGTATGACAGACAGCGTTGCAGAATATCAAGCATTGAGAACCCTGATAAAAGAAACCAGGTTAAAAATGATTCAATGGAGAAATTTTAATATTGACCCTGATTGGTATTTGGGAAAGATTGGAATAACCGAAACCGGTGAGTGTATGGGCATAAAACAAATGATGGAGCTGATATGTGAAGAGTTTCCCGATTTAAAGTTTGGTTATTTTAACCCGCCAATTGAAAGAATTAAAGGAAATTTTGAAATGGATTTTGCGCATTGATGACTACATCAACACAAAACAAAAACATTTTTACAGGTATTACCCTTACTGTACTTGCATCCTTCATTTGGGCAGGTAATTTTATAATTGCAAGAAAGGTGAACCAGCAAATTCCGCCTGTCAGCTTAAATTTTTATCGCTGGTTGCTTGCTACTGTCATCATTGCACCATTTGCCATCAAAGCTTTCAGCAAAGAATGGCCGGCCTTAAAAAAGCATTGGCAATTTTTGTTCTGGGCTTCGTTAACCGGTATTAGTTTGTTCAATGCTTTTGTGTATGTTGCCGGCCACTATACAACGGCAATTAATCTT
>PSMD01000016.1:27756-43685 GCA_040289925.1 Chitinophagaceae bacterium
GGTTATACTGGCAAAAATATTTTTAAAAGAAAGAATTGGCTGGCTGAAAGCGGGCGGCATGCTGCTGTGCATAGCCGGTGTTTTGTTTTTGCTTTCCAAAGGCAGAATGGAAAATTTACTGCAGCTACATTTTAGCACCGGTGACCTGTGGATGCTGATGGCTGCGTTTTTCTTTGCAGTGTATAATGTAATTGTAATAACCAAACCGGCATCTATTTCACCGGTAAATTTTTTATTCAGCAGTTTTTTACTTGGTACTGTTTTATTGATTCCTTTTTTTATTTGGGAAAGCACTAACCACCCATCGGTGCAATGGAACGCAACCATTCTCCTTTCCATACTATACCTTGGCCTTGGCGCTTCAGTTATTTGCTTTTTTATTTGGAACAAAGCCATTCGCATTTTAGGTGCAGGAAGAACTGCGTTGTTTGGCAACCTCATCCCTATATTCAGCAGCATTGTGGCTGTAATTGATCCGCAGTTAAAAGAAAAATTCACTTCCACCCATTTCATCAGCATGCTGACCGTATTTGCCGGCCTGCTTCTTGCCAACCTCAAAACCTTCCGGTAGATTTATCGAAAAAAACTTGGAGCAGCGGCCTGTTCATGTTTTACCTGTCATCATTCTTTCGCAATTTGCGGGCACCTCGTTGTGGTTTGCCGGCAATGCAATTCTTCCTGAATTAAAACAGGCTTTTCATTTATCGCCATATGCGGTTAGCCTGGTAACTGCGTCAGTGATGCTGGGTTTTATTACCGGCACACTTGTTTTTGCATTTCTTTCTTTAGCCGACCGCTTTTCTCCCGTTAAACTTTTCTTTATTTCAAGCTTGTTGGGTGCACTGGCAAATATTTCAGCTACCTGGTTTGTAAACAATGCCAATAGCCTATTTGCCTTGCGGTTTGTTACAGGTTTTTTTATTGCAGGTATTTACCCGGTAGGAATGAAAATAGCGGCCGATTGGTACGAAAAGGGATTGGGCAAAGCTCTTGGATTTTTGTTGGCTGCATTGGTACTGGGCACTGCCTTTCCTCATTTACTTAAAAACAGGCAGTTTAATTTACCATGGAAAAATGTCTTGTACTTCACCAGCGTGTTTGCGGTTGCAGGTGGTTTGCTCATGATTTTTTTTGTGGGTGATGGGCCATACAGAAAAAAGTCAGGCCGGTTTCAATGGAATGCCATTCCTGAAATTTTTGCTTCCAAAAAATGGCGACAGGCGGCGTTAGGATATTTCGGGCATATGTGGGAGCTCTACACTTTTTGGGGATTTCTTCCACTGATGCTTGAACTGTATGTAGAAGCAAAAAACACTGCGCTCAATATTCCTTTGCTAAGTTTTCTTGTGATTGCATCCGGAAGTTTGAGCTGCATTGCCGGTGGTTATCTCTCGCAAAAATTAGGAAGTGCAAAAGTTGCTTCAATCGCTTTATTCGTTTCGGGTGTTTGTTGTTTTCTTTCACCACTATTTTATTTTTTGCCAACAGCCGTGTTTTTGTTTTTTATTTTTTTGTGGGGGGGTGCTGTTATCCCCGATTCGCCGCAGTTCTCAACCCTGGCAGCCACTTATGCTCCGCAGCATTTAAAAGGCACGGCACTCACTATTTATAATTCCATTGGCTTTGGCATTTCAACACTCAGCCTTTTTATAATTGATGTAATTCATCACTCCACCTTTTTTTTGCTCAACAAAAAACTTTTTTGCTGCTTGGCTTTGGAGCAGTAGCAGGATTGCCCTTTATGCTGAGGCTAATAAAAAATAAATAATGGTTACTTAGTTAGAAGAAGTGGTGTCTTTTCTCAAGCCAATCTGCCCTCTTATTTCACCATCGGGGTATGCTTCCGTATGTATATCATAATACAGCCTCCCTGCCAGCAAAGCATTTTCAACAGAATCAGCAATGGTAATTCCTCCTGAAGCAGTACCGCTTGTACCCTTGACATCAACATTAATAGGATATAGCGTGGTGCCAGAGGCTGAATGAAAATGTACCACTGTTGCCGGGCCGCCCAGGCCTGTCCAAACAATATTATACTCCAGCCTGTTTGCATTGGCATTGTAAGTTCCGGATATGCTGGCCACTGCTGCAGAAGAGTTTGGTGGAATTTGAAGTCCGCCATTTGCAATGCCGAAAATGCTGTAAAGATTTTGTTCGGGATGCTGATCTTTCGTGCATGAAAGAAAGAATGCCGTAAACAAAGTTGAGCCTATCAAAAGTTTTTTCATAGCTAGCATTTTACAAGTCAATTTTTCAACTATTCAAAAACGTTACCAACCTGCAATTTCATATTTGGAGAGGAATGCATTCAAATAATTTTATGCTAAAAGTTTTTATCAATTAACTTTCTGCTTACTAGTATGAAGAAAGTGATCATCATAGGCGCCACCTCCGGCATTGGTTTAGAACTGGCGAAAATTTACACAGATCATGGACATTTTGTTGGCGCAACCGGTCGCAGGCAGGAACTGTTGACTCAGCTTGAACAAAGCTTACCCGGCAAAATAATTACAGAACGTTTTGATGTAACTGCTGAAAATAACATTGCCCATTTAAAAAAACTGATTGAAAAGCTTGGGGGCATGGATGTGTTGATTTACAACTCAGGTTTTGGTGATGTAAGTGCAACGCTTGACTGGAAACTGGACAGGCAAACCACTCTTACCAATGTAAATGGCTTTGTTGAAATAGTGAACTATGCCTTTAATTTTTTTGTTCAGCAGGGTTATGGGCAAATTGCGGCTACATCTTCAGTTGCGGCCAACCGTGGCAATAGCTGGGCGCCGGCATACAGTGCCAGTAAAGCATTTATGAGTGTGTACATGGAAGGGCTTTACATGAAGGCAAAAAAAATGAAAGGCCACAATGGCCGCCCGGTAAAAATTTCAGTTACTGATATTCAACCCGGGTTTGTAAATACCAAACTTGCAAAGGGCAATAAGCAATTTTGGGTTTCGAAAGTAGAGAAAGCTGCAAGGCAGATTTTTCATGCTATAGAAAAAGGAAAACGCAAAGCTTATGTTACAAAACGCTGGGCCATTATTGCCTTTTTAATGAGGTGGGTGCCCATGTGGATTTATCGCAGGGTGAGTTGACGATGAGACAGCTTTCATCAATACAAACTCTCCTATCCGCAAAGTGGTATTTCTGCCAGCTTTTAAAACCAACATCTATTTGCTACATTTGAAAAGTTGCCCTGACTTAAACTGCATGAGAATATTTTTTGCATTTCTGCTTTTATCCTTGTCATTTTTTTGTTCTGCCCAAACAGAAGAGCTTCCCTGCTACGACCTGGCACAGATTAAAACTGTGGATACCATTAACAACGCTGTGTTAGCTGTTATGAGCAGGCAAGTAAATATAACACGGGAATTTCCCTCGATCACCTTCACAAAAAAAAATCCTTACAGGAGAAATATGCCACCGAAAGTGGTGACCAAAAAATTTTTATTTGGATTTAATGTGAGGAATAGTAGCGGAGACACGGCTTCTGCCGGCTTTTATCCGAGCACCTTTTATGAAAAAATCAATTTATACCGAAAACAAGGCGATTCACTCATTCTCCTTCCAAAAATTTATTTGAATCATCCAGATAGCGCAGGGTATCCCATTTTCAAACTGGCTCCAAACGATACTGCAACAATTTATGCCGAGCTTTTCCCATTAAAAACCTATACAAACATTATATGGCCAAAATTGGTGAACATCCACTTTTTACCTTTTTACATTCGAAGCATGATTTATAGTAAAAAGGGCCTTGATAAAATGACCTATATTTTTTCAGGGCTGCTTTTAATGATGATTATATTCTCCCTGGCCAATTATGCCACTGGCGCCAATAATGAATTTTTGCTGTATGCGGGGTATGCGTTGTTCATTGGTGTCATGTTGTTTTCCAAGTGTTATTTCTTTCTGCAAACCAACCCGGTCAGTTATTTTTTTGAATCCTATTTTGATTTCATTCTGCAAGGCAGTGGAATTATTTTTTATATGCTGTTTATGCAGCGGTTTCTCAATACAAAACAGAAATACAAATTCCTGTACCGCTTTTACAATTTCGGAATCATCTTTTTGGGGTTGGCACTTATTGCCTACACCTATTTTCATTATTTCACTTCATCATTTTTGCCTGAGAATAATATAGAGACCCTTAGCAAAGTTGTTTTGCTGGTTATGCTGGTTGTATTCATTGCCTACAGCATAACAAAGAAAAATGACCGGTCGCTGATGTTTGTTACCTGGGGCAATATTGCATTATTCATTTTTGCTATATATAGCCAGCTCCTGATCATTTTTAAATGGGAAATTGAATGGCTTCCCGATATTTTGAACGACTCATTGTTTTATTATGAGATGGGAGTGTTTCTGGAAATGGTATTCTTCCTGATGGGTCTTAGTTATAAAAACCGCAGAAATATTATTGAACAAACCAAAGAAAAAGAAAGGTTGAAGATTGAAAACGAAAGAAAGGAATCTGAAAAACAAATGGCAATTGTTACTGCTCAACAGGAAGAAAGAAACCGGATATCTGTCGACATGCACGATGAACTTGGCGCAGGCATGACAGCTATTCGGTTGATGAGTGAAATTGCGAAAAAGAAAATGAGGGAAAATATACCGGTAGAGTTGGAACGCATTTCACAGTCTGCCGATGATGTGTTGAATAAGATGAATGCCATCATCTGGAGTATGAACAGTAAGAATGATTCTCTAGATAATCTTATCTCTTACATTCGTACCTATGCACTGGAATATTTTGAGAATACTTCTATCGCCTGCACGGTAACCATTCCGCCGGAAATTGAAAACAAAGAAGTATTGGGAGAAAAACGCCGCAACCTGTTTTTATGCGTAAAAGAAACGCTGAACAATATTTTAAAACACGCAAAAGCAACAGCCGTTACCATTCATATTGAAGCAAACCATCAACTTCTCATTCAAATACATAATAACGGAGTAGGCATTGACCTGCAAAGGCTGCGACAGTTTGGCAACGGATTGCAAAACATTGAGCGAAGAATGGTAGCCATTGGCGGCAGTTTTAAAATTGAAAGATTTAACGGTACACAAACTACTTTGGCATTACCGCTTTAACCCTTTGCTGTTAATTGCAGCAATCAAAAGCAACAACCAGCCCGCAATAAAAAATAACCCGCCAACAGGTGTAATGATTCCTATCTTTTCCAAAGAAGTGTTTTCTGAAATTTTTATGGCAGTAATGGCATACAATGAGCCTGAAAAAAACAGGATGCCAATAATAAAACAATTGCCTGCCCACTTAAGCAGCCTTGAGCCACTTGACAGAATTGCAACAGCAACCAATGCCAGGGCATGATACATTTGATACTGCACTGCCGTTTGAAAACTATGAAGGATCTTTTCATCAGCAGTAATGTTTTGCAATCCGTGTGCACCAAATGCGCCCAGCACAACAGCTGTTCCTCCAAACAATGCGGCAAGAATGTAAAATGTTCTATGCATGAAAAATTTTTTCAACAAGTTTATCCAATTGCACCGGCTCTTCATCAATAATTACTTCTGCCTGCTGGTAATAAATACGCCGGTCTGAAAATTTTTTTATAATGAATGATTTGAGCTGGGCATCAGTCAGGTTTTTTATCAATGGCCTTTCTTCTCTGCCTTTTATCAAACGCTGATGAATGATTTCAACCGGTGTATTGATCCAAACGGTTACGCCGGCGGCATTCATGTAATCAATATTATTGAAATAACAAGGCGTTCCTCCGCCACAGGCTATTACAAAGTTTTCATGGCTTTCAGTAATAATGTGCAGGATATCTTTCTCCGCAAGTCTGAAATATTCCTCACCTTTCTCAGTAAAAATTTCATTGATGTTTTTTCCTTCATGCGAAATGATCTGTTCATCCAGATCAAAAAAAGGCAAGCGAAGCTTCTCACTCACCAGTTTGCCCCAGTGAGTTTTTCCTGAACCCATAAAACCAATGAAAAAGATTTTCATACCCCAACCAAATCTTTAGCTAAATGCATTGAACCCCGTGACATCCATGCCTGTTATCAGCAAATGAATGTCATGTGTTCCTTCGTAAGTAATCACACTTTCCAAATTCATCATGTGCCGCATTATACTGTACTCACCTGTAATTCCCATACCTCCTAAAATTTGTCTTGCATCCCGGCAAATATTCGTCGCTATTTCACATCCGTTCCTTTTTGCCATACTAACCTGTTGCGGTGTTGCCCGTCCTTCATTCATCAACACACCCAAACGCCAGTTTAGCAATTGTGCCTTGGTTATTTCAGTAATCATTTCAGCCAGCTTTTTTTGCTGCAGCTGAAAACCACCTATCGGTTTATCAAACTGTATCCTTTCCTTAGAATATCGCAAAGCAACATCATAACAATCCATAGCTGCACCCACAGTGCCCCATGCAATTCCATAACGGGCTTTGGTTAAGCAACTCAATGGACCTTTCAATCCCTGTACGCCGGGTAAAATATTTTCTTTAGGAACTTTTACATTATCAAAAACCAGTTCACCGGTTGCAGAAGCCCTTAAACTCCATTTACCATGCGTGGTTGGCGTGGAGAAACCTTCCATTCCTCTTTCCAGCACCAATCCATGAATAATTCCTTCTTCATTTTTTGCCCAAACCACAGCAACCTGCGAGTAAGGTGCATTACTGATCCACATTTTGGACCCGTTCAAGATAACATGATCACCAGCATCCTTAAAATTGCTGAGCATTCCCGCCGGGTTACTTCCATGATCAGGCTCGGTTAAACCAAAACATCCCAACCATTCTCCGCTGGCCAGCTTTGGTAAAAATTTTCTTTTCTGCTCTTCACTTCCATAAGCATAAATGGGAAACATTACCAGCGAACCTTGTACGGATGCTGTTGACCTCACACCACTGTCGCCTCTTTCCAGTTCCTGCATCATTAAACCGTAGCTGATATAATCCAAACCACCGCCATACTCAACCGGAATAGTTGGACCAAAGCAGCCCATTTCTCCTAACTGCTTTACAATCTGTTGCGGAAACTCTGCCCTTTGCGCATAGTCTTCAATGATGGGAGAAATCTCTTTTTTAACATAATTACGAATGGCTTCTCGAATGTGTTTTTGTTCTTCGGTAAGTAATTCATCAAGCTGATAATAATCGGGGCTGGTAAAAAGGTCGGTTCTGGCAGCCATAATTTTTACTATTGTTAATGGTAAATTTTCAATTGTGGCAAAGGTAATGGAAGCAGTTTAGACAAACCACTTAACACAATTCCTTCCTTTGTCTGCCAACAATTCTTATTTTTCATGAAACATCGGCTATGAAAAAAATGATTGTGTTTGCATGGTTACTGTTAATGACTATCGGCTGTTTTGCACAAAAAGATTCTACCGCAAAACAAGGAAAGGAAAAGATCAAACAGTTCTGGATGGTTATCTTAAAAACAGCCCCAAACGACAAAACAATTACAGACAGCGTGGAGAAAAGCAAACTATTTGCAGGCCATTTTTCAAATATGGAAAGGTTATACAACGAAGTAATTTTGAAAGTAGCCGGGCCGTTTTGTGAAAATGATTTTACCTGGCGTGGATTATTTATTTACGATTGCAAAACAAGAGAAGATGCCGAAGTATTTGTAAAAAACTGACCCTACTGTAAAAGCCGGCATTTTTATTTATGAATATCTTTCCCTGGTGGGCTGAACCAATCGGAAGTTTTTCACCTGGTGTTCCTAAGAAAGAATAGTTGCTGTTTTTAATTGTTGGTTCCTGGTTTCTTACAGTCCCCGCTCATTACTCATCACTCACTATGAGTACCAACTTTGCTGCGCCGAAGTTCATCACTCTTTATCTCGTTCCAAACTCCTGCACCCAGTAGGTACCAACTCTTGCCACACCCATTTCTCTGAAGTTGGGGTTCATAATGCTTTCGCAGTGGTTGGGGCTGGCTATTCATGCTTCCATAACAGACTGCTCAGTGGTAAAGCCTTTTGCGATATTTTCACCATAAGCCCTCCACGGATAACCGGCTCTTGCAATTCTATCACCGGGAGAAGAACCATCAAGTCCTGTATGATTGAAATAATTATTCTTGTTCATGTCATTTGCATGTGCATAGGCTGCTGTCTCTAATAAATCATTCCAGCTAACCGGGTTGGCAGGCGGATAATAGGCAGTTCCGCAATTGCAGCCCCTTGCCCTTTGATCATTCACCAATTGCAGCATCAGCGGTTCATTCAGTCCCGCAGTATTTGTATTGTAAGCCGGCATTGTATCTTCCTTTTTACAAGAAAAAGCCAAAACAATAAAAAGAAGCAATGCCGAAAAGGTATTGATCGTCTTCATACATGCGGTATTGATGGCAAAAATCAAAAACCAAACCAATTTGGTAGATTTGATTATGCAGCCACAACAAGCCGGGCACAATGATTTTTCACGAGATTTTTTATCAGTATTTATCGGAGTTATCACTGCCATAGCAGCAGCCATTTTGTTTCCATTAGTAAAATTCATCTTTGATAATTTCTTCAAGCTCTACGTTTTTACAAACCCTCCAAAAAGTGCATGGAAAAACGACCTGGTAGTTATCATTACTTTATTCCTGTGGTTATTTATTGCGTCAGTGGCGGGTGGCTATGTTTGCAGCCTTATTTCACGCAACCGGGAGATGATCCTGATATCAATCAATTCACTAGCCTCAATAACATTAATTCTTATTGTCAGCCGTTTTCAAATTTTAGATGACCCGTCACCTGGTTATTTCTGCTGGCTATTCCATTGGGCAATTTTACCGATGCAGCCATTTCAGGTTTATACAAGAGAAAAAAACAATCAGCGACGACCATTTAAATACGCTGCCATTTCTGATTGATACTGACGGACGACTTCACGTGCAGCTTCGGCAAAATTTTCTTCTGAAGAAGCGTAAATAATTGCACGACTAACATTCACCAGCAACCCGCAATCATCAATCATGGCTTTCTCTGAAATCTCTTTCAGGCTTCCACCCTGTGCACCAACGCCCGGAACGAGGAAAAAATGATCGGGACAAATTTTTCTGATGTTTATTAACTCGTCACTTTGTGTGGCACCAATTACAAACATCAAATTTTCTGAAGTGCCCCATTGCGAAGCTTTTTGCAAAACATACTCGTATAAGAACTGGTTCTTTTCTTTGATTACATGAATGCCTTCTTCAAGATCTTCTTCCTTGATGGAAATTTTTTTCAGTTCAAAATCCGCAGAGCCGGGGTTGGAAGTCAGACCTAGAACGATAGTCCATTTATTTTCATACTCGAGAAAAGGCTTTACACTATCCTCGCCCATGTATGGCGCCACGGTAATGGCATCAAAACTTAGTCCTGAAGATTCGGAATCAAAAAACGCTTGGGCGTATTGCAACGAAGTATTCCCAATGTCGCCTCGTTTGGCATCGGCAATCTTGAAATGTTCAGCAGGAATATACCCCACTGTTTTCTGCAGACTTTGCCAGCCTTTTAATCCATTCGCTTCATAAAATGCGGTGTTCATCTTATAACTAACACACAAATCTTTCGTAGCATCAATGATCTGTTTGTTGAATTCAAAAACAGGATCGTCGAATAACAAAAGATGTTTTGGAATTTTTTCCAGGTCTGTATCAAGTCCAATACAGAGATAAGATTGTTTAGAAAATATTTGTTCAGTTAACTGTTTTCTCGTCATATCAACAAAATTATGGAAGAACGTTGTGAACAACAGTGACACAGAAGTAAAGAGAATGTAAGCACTTCGCTGTTATCAACCTCTATGGTTTATTTATTTAACCGGGAAAATACCAACTGTTCCACTTCCTCACTCTCCCACTTCTCTTCTATCGCCGGCAAACTCATTACTTCCTGCATAATGCGTTCTTGCATTTGCCCTCTTTTCAACGCTTCGCTATAGCGTATGTGCGGACTGAAAGTAACCTGGCTGTAAACCGGTATCCATTTGTCAGGATATTTTGCGTATAACCTCGCTTCAATCTTTTTCTGCAATAAAAATTTCGGGTCGGCTACTTTATCTCTCATTTCGATAAAATTATTCAGTGCTAGCTCAGCAATGGCATCAGCATCTGGTTTTCTCAACAACTGGTATTCTTTCAGTATTTCCGCCCAGTTCTCTTTGTGTTTATCAATTAAACTATTCAACACCGAACAATCTTCAAAACCGCAGTTCATTCCCTGCCCAAAAAAAGGAACAATGGCATGAGCCGCATCACCGATCAATGCAAACCGGTCTTCCCGGGTCCAGGGAAAGCATTTAACTGTAACCAGCGAAGAAGTGGGATTCTGAAAAAAATCTTCTTCCAGTGTTGGCATCAGCCGCTGTGCATCTGTAAATGTCTTTTGAAAAAAACTTTTTACTTTTTCTTTTGTGTTTAGTGAAGCAAAAGAAGGCTCACCTTCAAAAGGGAAAAATAAAGTGCAGGTAAAGCTGCCGTCTGTATTGGGTAAAGCTATCAGCATGTAATTGCCGCGGGGCCAGATGTGCAGCGCATTTTTCTCCAGCAAAAATTTTCCATTCTCACCGGCTGGAATGTTCAGCTCTTTATAACCAAAATCAATATAGAACTGCTGGTAATCAAAACGGTCGTGCTGCAACATATGCTGGAGTCTTGCAGCAGAAAAGGCACCATCGGCACCAAAAAGTAGTTCGAAGTTCGAAGTTTGAAGTTTTAGTTTATAATCTTCAAATGTTATTTCATTTTTCTTCCAGTCTATAGTTTCACATTTATGATTGAAGAAAATTTCAACACTGTGCTGTTCCGCAATGTCCATTACTTTTTTGTTCAGCTCCCCTCTTGATACAGAATTGATGTATTGCCCTTGCTTGCCATAAGGCTGAAAAGCAGTAGTGCCATCTGCGTTATGAATAAACCTTCCGTTCATCGGGATAGCGATCTTCCTGATTTCATTCATCACTCCCACTTCTTCCAATGCTTTTATCCCCCGGTCGCTTAAGGCAAGGTTGATTGAACGTCCTGCGGATATCTTCTCTTTCCGCATATCGGGCCGGCGTTCAAACACTTTCACTTTGTAACCCCGCTTTGCCAGGTAGATGGAAAGCAGGGAACCAACCAGTCCTGCCCCGATGATGGTTATCTCTTTTTTCATTTCTTAAAATACCAGCATTCTATGCTGACAGAATCAATTTGCATTTAAAATTGATTGAATGATTTGTCCGAACCTCCACACATCTTCAAAGGAATTATACAGCGGCACAGGCGCAACCCGAATTACATTGGGCTCACGCCAGTCGGCAATTACTCCCTGGTTGGTTAGTGCTTCAAAAATCTCACGTCCTTTTTCAAGCATAAACATTGATACCTGGCAACCTCTTTCATTTTCTTTTCGCGGTGTTATCACCTCAATTTTTTTTGACCTGCTCCGGTTGTTACATTCATCAATAACTAACCACAAAAAATTGCTGAGCATTTTTCTTTTCCTGTGCAGCCGTTCCATTCCGGCTTCATCAAAAATATCCAGCGATGCCTTATGTGCCGCCATTGACAAAACAGGTGCATTACTCAACTGCCAGCCCTCAGCAGTAGGAATGGGTTCAAAACCTTTCTCCATTTTAAACCGCGTTTCTTTTTTGTAACCCCACCAGCCTGCAAACCGTGGAAGATTTTTGTTTGCTGCATGCTTTTCATGAATATAAACACCTGCAACACCACCAGGCCCACTGTTTAAATATTTGTAAGAGCACCAGCAGGCAAAATCAACGACCCAGTCGTGCACCTGCAGTTCAACATTGCCGGCAGCATGCGCCAGGTCAAAACCTGCATAGGCGCCAACAGCATGCGCCGCCTCAGTGATTGCCTTTAAATCAAAAAACTGTCCTGTGTAATAATTTACGCCGCCAAACAAAACCACTGCAACCGAATCGCTATGTTGCTGAATGGTTGATAGAATATCCCCGGTTCTTAAAAATTGCTCACCCGGCCTTGGTTTAACTTCCACAATTGCTTCATCGGCATTAAAACCGTGGTACCGGACCTGCGATTCGAAAGCATATTGATCTGAGGGGAATGCTTTTTCCTCACAAATTATTTTATACCGTTGCTTTGTTGGGCGGTAAAAACTTACCATTAACAAATGCAGGTTTACGGTGAGAGAATTCATGACCACCACTTCATTTTCTTTACAGCCTATAATTTTTGAAAGCTGTGCCGGAAAAATTTCATGATAAGGCATCCAGGGATTTTTTGCCTGGAAATGACCTTCAACCCCCATGCTTGCCCAATCTTGCAGTTCCTGCCGAATGTAGTTGGAAACATTTTTGGGTTGCAGACCCAGTGAATTGCCGGTGAAATAAATACAATCCTTCCCTGAATGCTGCGGAATAAAAAATTTATCTCTGAATGCTTTTAATTCATCCTGCTCATCAAGCTGCCGGGCAAATTCTAAACTGTTATGAAATTCCATTTCTCTGAATAATTCTTTTACTGTTCAATGGTTGCAATAACTTTTAATTCAATTGCTATAGGTGTTGGCAGGCTTTTTACTTCCACTGTTGTTCTGCAGGCCTGCACATCTTTAAAATAATCGTTGTAGATTTTGTTGTAAACCGGAAAATCTTTTTTCATGTTGGTAAGAAAAACGGTTACGTCAACAATCTTATCCCAACTGCTCCCGCCTGCTTCCAGCACGGCCTTTACATTGGCAAAAACAGAATGGCATTCAGCTTCGATATCATACTTTAAAATATTTCCTTCTTCATCCAATTCGAGACCCGGAATAGAATTATCTTTTGAATTTCTTGGTCCAATACCCGAGAGAAATAAAAGATTACCCACCTTCCTGGCATGTGGGTATGCACCGAGGGGTTTGGAGGCATAGTCAGTATGGATGATGTTTGACATGTATGTTGAATATTGTATGTTGAATGTTGTGTGTTGAATGTTGTGTGTTGAATGTTGAATGAACATTCAACATTCAACATTTAGCATTTATCACAATTCTATGCAAACATTCTTCGCTTCAGTAAAAAACCGCAATGCTTCCCAGCCACCTTCTCTTCCCACTCCACTGTTTTTCATACCACCAAATGGAGTTCGCAGGTCACGAAGCAGCCAGCAATTCACCCAGATAATTCCGCTGTTCACTTTTGCAGCCACGCGGTTGGCTTTTGAAATATCCTGCGTCCAGACTGTTGCGGCCAAACCATAATGGGATGCGTTTGCCAGCTGCAAAGCATTTTCTTCTGATTTAAAAGATTGTAGCGTAACCACCGGTCCGAAAATTTCTTCCTGGTTAGTTTTACAATCCGGTCCCAATCCCTCGATCACTGTTGGTTCTATAAAAAATCCATTCGCACAACGGCCAGCTAGTTTAACTGCATGGCCCCCACATAAAATTTTTCCTCCTTCTTTTTTTGCTGTTTCAATGCAACCCATGATCTTATCAAAATGCACTTTGCTGACAATGGCACCCTGTTTTGAGTTTTCTTCGAGTGGATCACCCACGCTAAGCTGCCTGGCTCTTTCAACAAACTGCGATTTAAATTTTTCGTAAACAGATTCTTCAATTAAAATGCGGCTACCGCAAAGACAAATTTCGCCCTGGTTGCTGAAAGTAGACTGAATGGAAGTCCGCATCATTTTTTCCCAATTACAATCGGCAAAAATGATGTTTGGGTTTTTTCCGCCTAACTCTAAAGAAAGCTTTTTGAATTTGGGAGCGGCGATTGCAGCAATTCTTTCCCCCGCTCTTGTGCTGCCGGTAAAAGAAATGGCCTTGATAGTGGGATGCGTTACGATAGCTTCTCCGGCAGTAGGTCCGGCCCCATGTAAAATATTTAATACCCCTGCAGGCAACCCGGCCTCTTTACAAATTTTTGAAAGAAGAAATGCAGTTACCGGTGTTACCTCCGATGGCTTGGCAATAACACAATTGCCTGCGGCCAGTGCGGGGGCAATCTTCCAGGTAAATAAATATAAAGGCAAATTCCACGGCGAAATGCAACCAACAATACCGACTGGCTGACGCAATGTGTAGTTAACGGCTTTATCCTCCATTTGGTGGCTCTCGCTGGCAAAATGCATGATGCCGGTTGCAAAGAAGCGAAAGTTTGCGGAAGCTCTTGGTATATCAACTTTCTTACTTAACCAAAGTGGTTTGCCATTATCATTTGTTTCAGCAAGGGCCAGTTCATCAAGATTTTCATCAATTAATTCAGCAATCCGGTTCAGAATTTTAAAACGTTGCTCAACGGCTGTCGTGCTCCAGGCTGCAAATGCCTTTTCAGCTGCCTGCACAGCAATGTTTACATCCTTTTCATTTGAATCCGGAACCAAACAATAAACTTCTCCGGTTGCGGGATTGATGCAATCCAAAAACTTGCCCGACAAAGGGCCGATCAGATTTCCACCAATATAATTTTCTAAATGATATGGTACTTCAAGATTCATGTTGAATGTAAAGCCAAATGTTGAATGAATTCAAAATTCATCACTCAACATTCAAATTCAGATTGCCCCCGTTTTTCCCCGTCAACCGGAATGCTTGCGCCATTTACATACGATGCAGCCGGTGTTGCCAGGAAAGCGGCAACAGCAGCAATTTCTGAAGCCAAGCCAAATCTTTTCATCGGAATTTCTTCTTTCATGTTTTTTTGTACTACGTCAACCAACACGTTTCCTCTTTTTGCAGTGTTTTCAATCAGGCTTTTTAATCTTTGTGTAGATGTTGAACCAGGTAAAATATTATTCACGGTAATATTGAACTGACCTAACTCATTTGCCATGGATTTTGCCCACGAAGCCACCGCACCTCTTGTGGTGTTAGACACACCCAGGTTCTTAATCGGAATTTTTACAGAAGTGGAAATGATGTTGATGATGCGGCCATAGCCTGCAGCCTTCATGGAAGGCACAGTTGCTTTTGCAAGAATGTGATTACAGATCAAATGCTGGTTAAAGGCTTTTAGAAAATCTTCTTCGCTGGCGTCAATAATGGGGCCCGCCGGCGGCCCCCCTGTGTTATTGATAAGTATATGAACCGGGTGATTTTTTACATGTTCTTCAATTTTCACTTTCAACTCTTCCGGCTTGCTAAAATCAGCAACTATATAATTATGCGTTTGTCTTAAGGCTATGTCCAGTTCATGCATCACCGATTTTAATGCCTCCTCGTTTCTTGCTACAAGAGTACAGTTTGCACCTAATAAAGCCAGTTCTTCCGCGATGGCCAATCCTATTCCCTGTGTGCTTCCGCAAATGATGGCATTCTTACCTTCGAGAGATAAATTCATGACTGTTAATGAAGGTCAAACCTAAAGAAAAATTGTTGTAATTTTTGCGGGTTAAAAGGCAGCCTATAATTGTTGGAGTATAAAAGTGCTCCGATTGAGCAACAACAAGTTTAATAATATACTATAACCCGGAAAAAAATCATTCTATCAATCAAAAAGTTTTGTTATGCCAGTAACTGCTCCTTTCAACCTGAAAAAATGGATTGATGAACACAGAGACCTGCTGAAACCGCCGGTGGGTAATCAATGCGTGTACAAAAACGCTGAAAATTTTATTGTGATGGTGGTTGGCGGACCAAATGCCCGAAAAGATTATCACTACAACGAAAGTGAAGAATTGTATTACCAGGTGGAAGGTACCATTACAGTAAAGATTATTGATGATGGAAAGCCAAGGGATATAGTCCTGAATGAAGGTGATATGTTTTTGCTGCCGCCGCAAACGCCCCACTCTCCCCAGCGTGGGCCAAATACGGTCGGTCTGGTAATTGAAAAGGTAAGAGAGGATGAGGAGAACGAAAAAGATGCGTTTATGTGGTTCTGCGAAAACTGTGGTAATAAATTGTATGAAGAATGGGTATTTGTGAAAGATATCGTGAATCAGCTTCCGCCGATAATGAACCGTTTTTGGGGAAATGAAGAATTACGAACCTGCAAAAAATGCGGA
>PSMD01000016.1:43695-50954 GCA_040289925.1 Chitinophagaceae bacterium
TGATGGAACCTCCAGTGAAAAAATAATGTTCACGCAAAAGACGCTAAGTTTCGCAAGGTTGTAAAGGCTTAGCGTTTTTTGTCTTTTATCTTTGCGCCACTTGCGTGAAAAAGTTTAGATGAAAATAGACATCCACACTCACATCATGCCTGAAAAAATGCCGAACTGGGTACAGAAGTTTGGCTATGGCGAGTTCATTCACCTGGAACATAACAATTGCCAGGCCTGCATGATGAAAGGCGACAAGGTTTTCAGGGTTGTAGAAGAAAATTGTTTTAAAGCAAATGCCCGCATAAAGAAAATGGATGAAACAGATATAACGATGCAGGTGCTCTCTACTATCCCCGTTCTATTTAACTACTGGGCAAAGCCGCAGGATGGTCTGGAAACTTCCCGATTTTTTAATGACCATATTGCCGAAACAGTTGCACAACATCCCAAACGATTTATCGGCATTGGAACAGTGCCCCTGCAGGACATTGATCTCGCCAATAAAGAAATGGAAAGATGTGTAAAGGAATTAAAAATGCCCGGGCTTGAAATCGGCAGCAACATTAACGGCGAGAATCTTTCAGAGAGAAAATTTTTCCCTTTTTATGAAGCGGCAGAAAAACTCGGTTGTGCATTATTTGTACATCCCTGGGAAATGATGGGTGAAGACAAGATGCAGAAATACTGGTTACCCTGGCTGGTGGGCATGCCGGCTGAAACTTGCCGTGCTATTTGCTCGATGATATTTGGGGGTGTGTTTGAAAAATTTCCGAAGCTGCGGGTTGCATTTGCACATGGTGGCGGTTCCTTCCCTTTTACCATAGGAAGAATTGAACATGGTTTTGTTGTGCGGCCTGACCTTGTTGCTATAGATAACAATATAAACCCGGGAGATTACATTGGAAAATTTTGGGTTGATAGTTTAGTGCACGACAAAAAAGCGTTTAGCTATTTACTGGATGTAATGGGTGAAGACAGGATTTGCATGGGCAGCGATTATCCTTTTCCGCTTGGCGAACATCATCCCGGCAAACTGATTAAAAAAATGAAACTGGGTAAAAGAGTTGAAAAGAAATTACTTTATAAGAATGCTGAGGAGTGGTTGAATCTAAAATAATCCTTAGTGTTCATCATGGTTCATTGTGTACTTTGTGTTAGTTTTTTCAGGAGCGCAAAGAGCACTGAGTAAACACAAAGTGCACTAAGAATTGAAGATATTGGATTTCCTCTGTTCCATTAACTCTCCAATCATCTTTCCATCTCCCTCCTGCTGCTTTAACTGTTCAATAATGTTATCATAACTTTTCTCATCCCTATTCTGGCTGAGCTTAAAAACATTATCAAGTTCGGTGACTTCAATTTCAAAAGCAACAATTGCTTTTCTGAGTTTACTTACATATTCTTCAGGAAGATTATCGTAAACCGTGGATGAGTTTATGTTGCCATTCTCAAAATGAAGTGAAAGCTTTCTCAACAGGTCAATTAAGTCTTCTTCAGGAACAAATTTAATTTTTCCTCTTGCATGCACAGCCGTGTAATTCCATGTGCTTGCCTGCTGTGGATTGCCAGTGTACCAGCTTCCGCTTACATATACATGCGGGCCGGTAAACAATGCCAGCACATTTGGATTTTCTTCAAAAGCTTTATGATGAGAAAATTTTTTTGCGATATGGCCGTGAAGAAAAATCTTATCTCCTCTTTCTTCAACCAGCACCGGAACTTGTGTGAGCTCAATCCTGTTATCCAAGCTGCCGATCAGTGTAACAAATGGGTAGCTGCGCATGAACTCAACAACCTTTGCCTGGTCTTGTTCTTTGTAGTGAGGATAGTTGTACATGATGCAATCTAGTAGTTCTGGTTAAGAGACATTTTTAAATTGTCATTCCGGCCTCGAGCCGGAATCTATCATTAACTAAATTGAGATACCGGGTCAAGCGCGGAATGACAGCTGCTTTATCCTACAACTTCAGCAACTTTCTCTGAACTCAGGTTTGCATTCCGCATCGAAATGCTTCTGACAACATCGGCAGCAAATTCTCTGAAAGCTTTTTTAGTGATTTCATCATCACTCATCATAGCCGGTACACCTATATCTCCTCCTTCACGAATGCTTTGCACTAGTGGAATTTGACCAAGGAACGGAATATCATATTCCTCGGCCAAACGTTTGCCGCCTTCTTTACCAAAAATGTAATACTTATTATTTGGCAACTCTACCGGTGTGAAATAGCTCATGTTTTCAACCAACCCAATTATTGGCACATTCATTTGAGCCTGTCCAAACATGGCAATTCCTTTTTTTGCATCTGCCAGCGCAACATCCTGCGGAGTTGTCACTACAATTACACCTGTTACAGGCACAATTTGCACCAGCGTTAAATGAATATCGCCGGTACCGGGAGGCATGTCAACAACCAAATAATCCAGTTCTCCCCAGTAAACATCAGTCACAAACTGCCGGATGGCACTGCTCGCCATTGGGCCTCTCCATACAACCGCACTTTTTTCATCAACCAGCAACCCGATACTCATCAAGGAAATTCCGTAGCGTTCAATGGGAGCAATCATTCCTTTCTCACCCATATCCAGCATCATTGGCCTTTGGCCCCTTACCCCAAACATAATCGGCACACTGGGCCCGTAAATATCGGCATCCATCAATCCAACTTTTGCGCCGCCTTGTGCAATGGCCAATGCAAGGTTAGCAGCCACGGTACTTTTTCCCACTCCACCTTTACCGCTAACTACAGCAATGATATTTTTCACTTTCGGCAATACTGCTCCGCTATCATCACGTTTTGTTGTTGTATGTGCATTAAATTTCACATTCACTACCGCCTCCTTATTCACCAACAATTTGACGGCATTTACACAGGCATTTTTTATCATGTCTTTCAGCGGGCAGGCAGGTGTGGTAAGAACTACGGTAAAGGAAACATAGTTTCCTTCAATTTCAATGTCTCTTACCATGTTCAGGGTAACAAGATCTTTTCCCAGGTCGGGTTCCTGCACATTGCTGAGAGCTTTTAAAATTTCTTCTTGGGTCATCAGGTCCAATTTTTGTTCTTGTTAAAGCAGTTGTAAAGGTAACAACCCACCAGCCTATTTGTTTTACGATTTAAGCAACTTGTAATTATTTTTGAACGGAATGAAAAAAATTTTACTATATCTGGTTTTCGCCTACTTATTCTTCTTACCAAAAAAGTCCGCTGCACAATTTGAAACCGTTCGTGACTCGGTTGTTCAACTCTATGGTATTGTGATGACGGCCGACAGCCTGGTTGGAATACCGGCAGTGAGTGTGGTTGTAAAAGGACAAAACCGCGGAACGATAACCAATGCACAGGGTGTGTTTTCTATTGTGGCATTAAAAGGAGATATAATAGAGTTTACCCACGTTAGTTATAAGCCTAAAACAATTACTATTCCCCGAAACCTTGAAGGCAACCAATATAGTGTGGTGCAGTTAATGGTTGCTGATACGGTTTACCTGCCTGCAACAATTATTCGGCCGCGACCAACACCCCAGCAATTTGCCCGTGATTTTGTAAATACCAAAGTGCCGGATGACGATATTGAAATTGCAAGAAAAAATACGGACGTAGCCAAACGCCGTGTATTGTTGAAAACTGTTCCGGGTGATGGTGGCGAAGCTACCCAAATTCAATTCAGAAACATTGCCAACAAAGCCAGCTATGCCGGGCAAACTCCGCCAATGAATATTTTTAATCCCGCCGCCTGGGCCGAGTTTATTGAGGCATGGAAACGGGGAGACTTTAAACGAAAGAACTAATCATTTCTTCAAAAAACATTTTTTCAATTAAAAAGCTATTGCCTGCTATAGCTTTTTTTATGTGCCTCATCAAACTTGGCTAAAAAAAATAAATCGGCTAAATTGAACGCCTGCCTTTATACAAAACCAAAAGCAATGAAGATTTTAGAAATAAAAGTTTTGAGAGGTCCTAACTACTGGAGTATTCGCCGGCCAAAGCTCATTCAAATGAAGCTGGATTTGGAAGAACTGGAGCAGCGGCCAACCAATTCTATTTACGGTTTTTTAGAGAGACTGCAAAAATTATTGCCCAGCCTTTACGAGCATCGCTGCAGCGAAGGTGTGGCAGGTGGTTTTTTTAAAAGAGTGGAAGAGGGAACGTGGATGGGCCATGTGATTGAGCACATTGCTCTTGAACTGCAAACACTGGCCGGCATGGATTGTGGTTTTGGAAGAACAAGAAGCACAGGCGAAAGAGAAGGCGTTTATTTTGTTGTGTTTAATTATTTGGAAGAAGATGCAGGCGTATATGCTGCCAAAGCTGCTTTCAGAATTTGTGAGGCATTGATTAAGGGTGAAGAATATGATTTGAAAGAAGACATTCAGCATTTAAGAGAAATACGTGAAGAAACAAGACTCGGGCCCTCAACCGGTGCCATTGTTGAAGAAGCTGCTAAAAGAGGTATTCCCTACATCCGTTTAAATAAGCAAAGCCTGGTACAACTGGGCTATGGTGTGCATCAAAAAAGAATTCGTGCCACTATTGCTTCAACCACTTCAAACATTGCCGTAGATATTGCGGGGGATAAAGAAGAAACAAAAACGCTGCTGGATGCAGCACAAATACCCGTACCGAAAGGTGTGGTAATAAGAAACGAAGAAGGTTTGAAAGAAGCAGTGCAGAGCTTGGGTTTCCCTTTGGTGATTAAACCCATTGATGGCAATCATGGAAAAGGAAATACCACCAACATCAACAGTTGGGAACAGGCGTTGAAAGCTTTTGAAGCTGCAAAAAATTTCAGTCGCAGTGTAATTGTTGAACGGTTTATTACCGGGTTTGATTTCAGAGCTCTTGTCATCAACTATAAATTTATTTGTGCTGCGCTCCGCACTCCTGCATCTGTGGTAGGAGATGGTGTACACAGCATTCAATGGTTGATTGATGAAGCCAATAAAGATCCGCGTCGCGGTTATGGGCATGAAAAAGTGCTAACGCAAATTACGGTTGACCAGTTCACACAAAAAATGCTGGATGATTTGGGTTACACCTTAGAAACTATCCCGAAAAAAGATGAACTGGTTTTGCTGAAGCCTACCGCCAATCTTTCCACCGGCGGCACTGCAAAGGATGTTACCGATGAAGTGCATCCTGAAAACATTTTTATGTTTGAAAGAATTGCCCGCATTATTGGTCTTGACATTTGCGGCATTGATGTAATGGCCAGCGATCTCAAAACACCGATCACTGAAAATGGCGGCGCTGTTTTAGAAGTGAATGCAGCACCCGGCTTTCGCATGCACATAGAACCTGCAGAAGGATTGCCCCGCAATGTTGCCGAGCCGGTGATTGATATGCTGTTTCCCAGGGGAAGTGCCGGCAGAATTCCCATCATTGCTATTACGGGCACCAATGGAAAAACAACAACAACAAGAATTACTGCCCACATTGCAAAAACAGCAGGCAAAAAAGTGGGCTATACTACCAGTGATGGTGTTTACATTCAAAACCAACTGATGATGCGTGGCGATTGTACAGGGCCGGTGTCGTCTCAATTTGTATTGAGAGACCCGACGGTTGATTTTGCTGTGCTGGAATGTGCAAGAGGCGGCATTTTGAAATCTGGCCTTGCTTTTCAAAACTGCGATGTAGCAATTGTAACCAATGTAGCTGCCGATCATATTGGCCTGGGTGGAATTAATTCAGTGGAGCAAATGGCAAAAGTGAAGGCGGTGGTTCCTGAAACTGTATTTCCGCACGGTTATGCTGTGCTGAATGCCGATGATGATTTGGTTTATAAAATGAAAAATAATCTTGACTGCAACATTGCTCTTTTTAGTATGGATGAAAATAATCCAAGAATAAAAGCGCATTGTGAAAAGGGAGGTTTGGCTGCTGTATATGAAAATGGCTTCATCAGCATAATGAAAGGCAATTGGAAGATAAGAGTAATGGCTGCCAAAGAGGCTCCGATTACTTACGATGCAAAAGCGGTACACAACATTCAAAACTGCCTGGCGGCTGTGCTGGCCAGTTATTTGTTCAGAGATATTACCATTGAAGACATTCGTTCCGCAGTAAGCTCATTTGAACCATCTTCGTCTCAAACGCCGGGAAGATTGAACTTTTTTCATTTCAAAAAATTTACTGTGCTTGCCGACTTTGCGCATAATCCGCACGGCCTGCGATTGCTTTGCGATTTTGTAAAGAAGCTGGATTATTCCTATAACATCGGTGTTATTTCCGGCACCGGCGACAGAAGAGATGAAGACATTCGTGAACTCGGTGTGATTTCTGCAAACTGTTTTGATGAAATAATTATTCGCTGTGATAAAAATTTGCGTGGACGAACACCGGAAGAAATCATTGGCCTTTTAAAAGAAGGGATCGAACAGGTGAATCCGCAGTTGCCGGTTATGGTTATACCAAATGAAGATGAAGCTCTCGAATATGTTTTTGCTAACCCAAAACCAGGTGCACTTTACACAATTATGTGTGATGTGGTGGCGAGTGCATTGGATAAACTAAAACAGTTAAAGGCCCGTGAGGCTTCCGTTGTGAAAACCGTTTACTGAAATTTGCAAGCACAAGAAAAGAGCATTCCGGGCTATGCCTTTAAAGTTGTATTGAGTTTGAAGAATAATTGTTCTACCTTTTGAATATCTTCTTAACCAAAACTTTTTTGTATGCCTGCCGACCTTTTTACCCGCATTAAAGCCATTCAAAAAAATATTAGTGTTGCTGAAACCGGGCAGTTTGATTTAGCAACCTGTATTGAATTGGAAAAAACAGGAAATGTGGTTGTTGACAGCACCAATCTCATAACACATAAAAGCGGTACAAAAATTAGTTGGCGCAGGTGTGGACGGTATTGCGGGGCCACAAACAGTAACTAAAGTGGAGAATTACATCAATCCTGCCTTGCCAAAAATTCCACCAGGCGGTTCACTGATCATTTCTCAAAAAAGCATTGATCAACTGATTGCTTTTGTAATTTCATCAAAAGAATTATATGAAAAAAAATACCAGCAACCTACCTGGCCCGGTGGTGCCAGTGGCGTTACAATTGGTATTGGTTATGACTGCGGTTATTATTGTGTGAGTGCTGGTAGCTATTGCGGCAGAAGAAAGCTGAAGCTCTTTTGTCTTCAGCTTTTTAATGATAAACTGTAATCTTAAAAAAAGAGGTTCTGCTTGCAGAACCTCTTTGCTTGTGTTGGCCCATAAGGATTCGAACCTTAACAGACAGAACCAAAATCTGTAGTGCTACCGTTACAC
>PSMD01000071.1:0-1732 GCA_040289925.1 Chitinophagaceae bacterium
CTTCGGCGCGGTGATAAATATTGTCTGCTTCTTTGTATAGCCGCAATAGTTCCTCATTTTTTTGAAACGGGTTTGTACCCTGTGAAAAAGTTGCGAGTATTAATAAGAACAGGGTGGTGGATGTAATAAAACGAAAAAGCAAGCTCATACGCTTGCTTACAAATTTAGTTGTTGCCGCTTATTAATTACCGATTATTATGACACACGGCGGACGTGGCTTTGCGAGTCCGGCGGTTGATATCGTTCTGGAAGTGGCAGGATTATCATCTGTTGATGCCAGGTAAGTTGTTCCTAAAAATACACCCTGTGCCTCTCGTTCGTTTAATGTTTGCAGCAAATCGGGAGCAACTGTGCTCATGCTGGTATAGTAATACAATCTTACCCTTAGCTTGTTCAATGATTTTCCACTTTCATCATTCAGGCGATAGTAAATATCAAAATCCCGGCGGGCATCATTCGCTGGTGTAGCTCCAAAAACACCATTTCTTACCGTTTCTGCAAGATTGATTTTTCCGTCTGACGTTCTTACGGAACACCCACCGCTGTTTGCATTATTACCTTCATCAAAAGCAGAACCTGATACGGGTACCACCCTTGTGATGCTGGCATTGTAAACAGGAAAGGCAACTGAATCACCCATTGAAAGCCTGTAAAATTTATCCAGGTAAGTAATGCCTGATAAAACAATAATGGTAGAAGAAGTATCACCAGAAGGAGAGGTGTAGGTAATACGGTATCTTAAACCGCTTTCACTTTTTGATACGTTAATGGCGCCTGTGCTTTCGTCAATTTCTATTCCATCAGCAAAGGCTGTGTAAGTGAAGTGCCCGCCGGCGATTGCGTGGGATAAACCAGATAGTCGCCACTGTGGTTTTTTAAATAGATAATTAAGTCGGCATAAGCAATTTTATACTTGCCGCCATTGTTGTCAGGATTTTTTTTGACAGGAGAGAAACACAAGAACTGCAGCTATGGCTGCAGAAAAAGTTAGCCTGACTTGCATATTGATATTTTTCATTGGTAACCGCTAAAATTAAAAACGTAACCTTCCGGTAAAAAGTTGTTTAAAATTAATTCTAAACCGGCCGAAAACGGTTTGATTTGCGTCATGTTTTGTTAAAGTGAGCATTTACATTCAATTTTGCCGCGATAATAACTGCAAATGATGAAAATTGGATTAATAAGAGAAGGAAAAATACCTGTCGATAACCGGGTGGCTCTTACACCAGCCCAATGCAAATGGATACAGAAAAATTTTGATGGGGTTCAAATCTCTGTTCAAACCTCCCAAAACCGATGCTTTGCAAACAGAGAATATCAAATAGCCGGTATTGAAGTAAAAGATTCAGTTAGTGATTGTGATATTTTACTTGGCATTAAAGAAGTGCCGGTAACGGAATTAATTCCCGGGAAAACTTACCTGTTTTTTTCTCACACAAAAAAAATGCAGCCGCACAATCAAAAGCTGCTGCACACCATTCTTGAAAAAAAAATTACGCTGATTGACTATGAATGCCTGGAACATGAAGATGGTGAAAGAATAATCGGCTTCGGTTTTTTTGCCGGCGTGGTTGGTGCACATAACGGCATGATGGCATATGGCAACCGTACCAAAGAATTTTTTTTAGACCGTGTGTATAAGCAAAGAAGTTTTCGTGAGCTGATACATACCTATTTTGGATTGAAATTACCCAACCTGAAAATTGTGGTAACGGGCTCCGGCAGGGTTGCC
>PSMD01000071.1:1788-3207 GCA_040289925.1 Chitinophagaceae bacterium
GGCATTCATGAAGCAGATGCGGATGAATTTCTGAAGAAAAATTTTCCTTACCATGTTTACACGCAGTTGAAAGGAGCAGACTTGTACAAGCATAAAGAAGGTAAACCCTATACACGGGAAGATTTTCACCAGCATCCTGAAAACTACATTTCTAAATTTTTGCCTTATGCTTTTGTGGCTGATATTTTAATGAATGGCGTGTATTGGGATAAAAACATTCCACGTTTGTTTGAGAAAGAAGCTGTGGCCGACGATAAATTTAACATACAAACCATTGCAGATGTTACAGATGATAAAAACGGTTCTGTTCCGATTAACCTAGGCGACCAAACCATTGAAGAGCCGGTATATGGTGTAGACAGAAACAGTTTTGAAAAAACAGCTCCTTATTTGAAAACTTCGGTTGATATAATGGCTGTTGGTAATTTGCCAAATGAATTGCCCCGCGATGCATCAAGGTATTTTGGTGAGCAATTAATAAAATATGTTTTGCCCGATTTGCTGAAAGGCGGTTCCACAATTATTGAAAAAGCAATTATTGTAAAAAATGGTGAGCTTACGCCGCATTTTGCTTATTTAAAAACTTATGCAGAAGCGTAATAACTACAGGTGGAGATAATAGTCTTTCAGCAGAGTTTTAAATTCTTCGGTGTATTGCTGCTCTTCATTCCAAATTGAAATTTCACTGGTTTCCGTTTTCTGTTTTTCAGATTTGAAAAAAGTTCCTCGCAGCATTATTCTGAAATAATCGTGGTTATATGACTGGCGCACATTTACCATTTTTTCAACGGCAAGGTTATTTGATTTTAAAAGCTGAGGAATTTCTCCATTTCTTTTATAAGGCAGCAATAAATAAAAGCTGCCGCCGGGCTTCAGGTTGCGTTGAATGATGCTCATCAATTCTTCAAGCGTTAACTCGGTGCTATGGTGAGCAATATTTTTTCTGTCAGACCCGGAAGCCAGTTCTTTTTCATAAAAAGGCGGGTTGCTGATGATGACATCATACTTTCGTTGAAAAAAGATTTCCCGGGCATCCCGGTGTATTACATGAATGAAATCGGAGAAAGGCGAGTGCTGTATATTTTCTTTTGCCTGCTTGTAGCTTTCCTTATCAATTTCCACTGCATCAACAAATGCTTCACTGATTTTTTGGGAGAGCATAATAGAAAGCAATCCTGTGCCTGTTCCAATGTCAAGTGCATTTTTAATCGCTGTTTTATCGTTTGCCGCATCTTGTGCCACCCATGCACCAAACAGGCAGGCATCAGTGGTTACCTTCATTGCTGATTGCTGCTGGTGAACAGTAAAATGCTTGAATTGAAAGTACTGGTTAGGCATAACACAAGTTACAAGCACCAGTTACAAGAAACCAGGGACAAAACTATTATTACCAGTTTGCCCTGGCAGTGGCAGCAACTG
>PSMD01000071.1:3217-5472 GCA_040289925.1 Chitinophagaceae bacterium
AGCTCTGAAAAATCTTTATCCAAAAATTTATAATAAGCTGTAATAGCAATCATGGCCGCATTATCAGTACAATATTGAAAGGCTGGAATAAATGTGTTCCAGTGATATTTTTCCCCCAACTCAATAAAACTGTTTCTTAACCCGCTGTTTGCCGACACGCCGCCTGCAATGCAAACATCTGTAATACCGGTTTGCAAAACAGCCCGTTTTAGTTTGTTGAGTAAAATTGTAACAATGCGATGTTGTATAGATGCGCAGATATCATTTAAATTCTCTTCAATAAATTTTTTTTGTTCATCTTCTCTGGCCATGAATTCCGGCTTATAGGTTTGGCTTTTGCCTGCATTCTGCAAAAAATAAAGAATAGAAGTTTTTAAACCGCTGAAGCTAAAATTCAGATCAGGTATTTGCGGTTCCGGAAAATGAAATCGTTCCGGGTTGCCTTCTTTGGCATATTTATCAATCAAAGGCCCACCTGGATAGGGAAGCCCAAGCAATTTTGCAGATTTATCAAAAGCTTCGCCGGCAGCATCGTCAATGGTTTCGCCAATTACTTTCATTTTGTTGGGAGCTTCGCACAATACAATTTGGGTGTGGCCCCCACTCACGGTTAAACATAAAAAAGGGAAAGATGGTCTTGGCTCATCAATCAAATTTGCCAGCACATGTGCCTGCATGTGATGCACGGCAATTAAGGGTTTACCCAAAGCAAGTGCCAGTGATTTTGCAAACTGCGAACCCACCAGCAAGGAACCAATCAGGCCAGGCGATTGTGTAAAAGCGATTGCATCCAGCCCGGATAATTTGCAGCCGGCTTCCTGCAGTGCAACATCTACTACCGGAACAATGTGTTGCATATGTGCACGGCTTGCCAGTTCGGGCACTACACCACCGTATTTTTCATGAATAGTCTGGTTGGCGATGCGATTAGCTAAAATTTTTCCGTCTCTGCAAACCGCAGCAGAAGTTTCATCGCAACTGGATTCAATAGCAAGAATAGTTACACTCATTATTTACTTCTTATTGCCACCACCGGATCCATTCTCGCTGCACGATAGGCAGGAATGATTCCTGCAATAATGCCAACGATCACACTAATGGTAATGGCTAAAATCATATTTGAGGTTGAAATAAAAACAGGAAAATTTAGTGCACCGGTTAAAATCATCGTTAAAGCAAATACCAGTATCAATCCCATCAATCCACCCACAATGCATAAAAAAGCAGATTCCAATAAAAATTCAGCAAGAATTACACGGCTTTTTGCACCCACTGCTTTTTTTAATCCTATCTGGCTGGTTCTTTCTTTAACGGAAACAAACATAATATTCATAACACCAAATGCACCCACAACAAGTGATAAAATAGCAATGATCCAACCGCCCATATTCAGCGGGCCAAATAATGCACTAACAGCTTCGCTGAATTCGTTCACATCGTTTAAAGAAAAATCATCTTCCTGCGTTGGGCTTAATTTATGAATGGCTCTTATTGCTCCCCGTAAATCATCTTTCAATGCCGTGCTGCCCACTTTTTCTTTCCCCTGAACCATAATGATGGGGTTGGAATTTTTTTCCAGCATAATGTTACGGGCAAATTTGTAAGGCATAAGAACGCTGGCATCAAACTGCCAGCCGCCTATCATTGTTTTACCCTGTTTCTTTATTACTCCAATCACTTTCATTTTTTTGCCTCGCACCGAAACTTCTTTGTTCACGGCTCTTTCTGCAGTTAAAAAAATTTTTTCCGCTACTTCATTACCCAAAACAATAACCGCACTGCCATGGTCAAACTCTGCTTCACTCATGTACCGGCCAAAAGCAATTTCAGTGGGCTGCATTGAATTGAACTGCTCTGTAATACCATACAGGTTTACCCCGTTTAGTAAAATTGTATTGTATTCTACAGCACCATTACCATTAATTGCAAAAGCAGCATACATAGCCGTTGGTGTTCTTTTCATAATCTGAAACATCTCCTCATATTTTGGCTCGGGCCTTTTTACAAACTTCCACCACGGGTAATCAGGTCCGCGGCCGGCACTGTAATCCCATTTATCAATATAGATTGTATTGGTGCCGAGAGATTTTATTTCGTTTTGAATATTGTGCTCAAGGCTGTTAACTGTGGCAAGAACTCCTATGATGCAAAAAACACCAATGGTAACTCCAAAAAGAGAAAGAAAAGTGCGAAGCTTGTTTTTCCAAAGCTCTTGCATTGCCATTAAAAAACTGCTTACAACAATTTCAATCGTA
>PSMD01000071.1:5482-5817 GCA_040289925.1 Chitinophagaceae bacterium
CCCCCGCCATATCAGTTGATCTCATCATATTTTCAATTGTTCTGAATAATTGCCAAATGGCCCCATCATCCGCTGATTCTGCTGCAAATTCGGCTTACATTTGCGCCCCATTATGAAGTACGAAAAGGAAATACAAAGACGCAGAACGTTTGCTATCATTTCTCACCCGGATGCCGGTAAAACAACACTTACCGAAAAATTCCTGCTGTTTGGCGGTGCCATACAAACCGCTGGTGCAGTTAAAAGCAACAAGATCAAAAAATTTGCTACCAGCGATTTTATGGAGATTGAGCGGCAGCGTGGAATTTCTGTGGCAACCTCTGTAATGACTTTCG
>PSMD01000071.1:5849-8965 GCA_040289925.1 Chitinophagaceae bacterium
CTCCCGGTCACAAAGATTTTGCGGAAGACACTTACAGAACTCTTACTGCGGTGGATAGCGTAATTCTTGTTATTGATAGTGTGAACGGGGTAGAAGAGCAAACCCGGCGGTTGATGGAAGTGTGCCGCATGAGAAATACGCCTGTGATTGTTTTCATCAACAAACTGGACCGGGACGGAAAAAACCGTTTTGATTTGCTGGAAGAAATTGAAAAGGAATTGAAGATATCACTTCACCCCATGACCTGGCCTATTAACAGCGGCAAGGATTTTAAAGGCGTGTATGATCTGTATGATAAAGACCTTCTGCTTTTTACTCCAAATACCAAAGCAAGTGATGAAGATGTTGCGCATATTACAAACCTCTCTTCACCAATATTGGATGAAAAGCTGGGGAAGAAAGATGCCGCCGTTTTAAGAGAAGACGTAGAACTGGTGGAGGGAGTGCACGGAGACTTGAATGTGGAAGAATATTTAGCAGGGCATGTGGCACCGGTGTTCTTTGGAAGTGCCATCAATAATTTTGGTGTGAAGGAAATGCTGGACACTTTCATTCGCATTGCTCCTAAGCCGCTGTGCAGGCCAACATCGGAAAGAGAAGTTTGTCCGCAGGAAGAAAAGTTGAGCGGTTTTGTTTTTAAGATACATGCAAACCTTGACCCCCGCCACCGGGACAGAATTGCCTTTTTAAGAATTTGCAGCGGAAGATTTGAGAGAAACAAATATTATCACCACGTAAGACTGGATAAGGATATCCGCTTCAGCAATCCTTACAGTTTTATGGCGAGACAAAAAGATGTGATCGAAGAAGCCTATCCAGGCGACGTAGTTGGTTTGTTTGATACCGGAAATTTTAAAATTGGAGATACGCTAACCGAAGGAGAAAATTTTTACTTCACCGGCATTCCTTCTTTTTCGCCTGAAATATTTAAAGAAGTAGTAAACAAGGACCCGATGAAGACCAAACAGCTTGAAAAAGGATTATTGCAATTGACGGATGAAGGAGTGGCACAGCTTTTCACTCAATTCGGCGGCAATAAAAAAATCATTGGCTGCGTGGGTGAACTGCAGTTTGAGGTAATTCAGTACCGTTTGTTACACGAATATGGAGCATCAGTTCAGTTCAACACTTTGCCATTTTATAAAGCCTGCTGGATTACCAGTGACGATCCGAAAAAACTGGAAGAGTTTACCCGTTTTAAGCAGGCAAATATTGCGGAGGATAAGGATAAGCATTTGGTTTACCTGGCGCAAAGTGAGTGGTTTTTAAATACAGAACGGAATAATAACCCAGCCATTAAATTTCATTTCACCAGCGAAGTTCATAAAGAAACCGCATGATCATTTTCGAAACAGAAAGATTGATAGTTCGTTACTACGAACCTGCTGATGCAGACAATTTTTTCTGCTGAATGGCGATGAAGAGGTGATGCGCCACATCAGGCCGGTGAAACCGAGAGAAGAAACGAACAGGGTTTTTGCCGAAGTAATTGCTGCTTATGAAACAGCTCCACACCTCGGCCGTTGGGCCGTTATTGAAAAAGCTTCGGAATTGTATGTAGGGTCATTTGTCATCATACCAGTTCTCAATGAACCTGAATTGATTCAGTTAGGTTATGCGCTTCTAAAAAATCATTGGGGTAAAGGCTTTGCTACAGAGCTAACCATAGCAGGATTGAAACATGCTTTCCAGGTAATGAAGTTGCAGGAAATTTACGGGCTGATAGAAGAGGCTAATGAGCTATCTCAAAAAGTTTTGTTGAAAGCCGGCTTTTCAGCTCACAGCAAAAAGCCAGAAGGTGAAAAAACAATGTGCTGGTTTATTTGCAAACGAACAACCACTACCTGATCAGAACAAAAGTTCCTTTTTTAAATACTTCACCACAGCTTGTTTTTGCTTTGATGAGGAAAACATACACATCTGATTTTTGCAATTCCCCTTTATAAACTCCGTTCCAGCAATCAGCAGGATTTTTTGTAAAGAATATTTTTTTACCCAGCGGTTAAAAATTGAAAACTCCAGTTCATTGATCACTCCCCACAAATGAATGCCGTAACAATCATTCACCCCGTCGTTGTTTGGGGTGAAAGCTGTGGGCATGAGATAACCGCCTTTATTAAGCATGGTAATATTGACGGTTACTGTATCAGTATTACTGCAACCGTTCGCATCTGTTCCTTTCACTACATAAGTTGTGGTTTCTTCCAGTCATATAAGAATTGCCAACAATAAAAAGTTGTGCCTTGAAAAAAGCCTGGATTGCCTCTTCTTTACCGTTCATTATATACTGTCTCTCCCATCATAGCTTATTGCCATTGATGTCAAAAAAAAATGGCAAACACCTTTTTCGTCGACCCCCGTTTGAATTGAACCACAGGCTATCAATGTCCCGGTATTCAAAAAACAAATTCCGTTTAATTGAATATCGCTTCCCGGAACTCCTATCTCTCTTTCAACCATAGTTGATTTCCCATTGAATCCAATAGGGCCACTACACCTTTTTTACCGTTGCTGCCGAAATCACCGGTTACTGCAACTTGTCCGTCTTTAAAGATTGCTAATTGGTTAAAACTACAATTGGCCGCTGAATATTTTTTTGCCCATTGTATAACGTCGCTATATGAAAGTTTGCGGAACAAACCTTCGTGGCCTGTAAAGGTATTAGACCCAGTAAAAAAAGTACTACCGTTTGCACCTTCTTCTATTGAGATCAGCTTAAGCTAGCCCGATGTACTGAACCTTGTTTGAAAAGATTGACGGTTACAAACCTCCATAACATTGAAGGATTCTGACGTTTGATCTTCACAGGTTCCATTGGAAACATAGAGGGTTACAAAAAAACCACCGGAATGGATCTGATAGGTGAATACTGGATTGATTGAAACCAATTGGTTATTTATATACCATCTCCATTGAACGGCACCCGGTGTATTGTCGGTAAAAGTTACCTTTTGAAATGCCACGGGGTTAAGTGGTAAGTAAGAAAAGCTCGGAGTGAAAGTGCAGTGGGGTTTTTGAGTTTTATTGTTAAGCTCCTGAGCATAAAGTGTATCTAAAGCAAAAACAATAAGTAATAAAGCCAGCAGATTTCTCAACAGATAGTTACTCATAGCAGT
>PSMD01000017.1:0-33439 GCA_040289925.1 Chitinophagaceae bacterium
ACCCTGTTCTTATTAATACTCGCAACTTTTTCACAGGGTACAGACCCGTTTCAAAAAAATGAGGAACTATTGCGGCTATACAAAGAAGCAGAGAAGCAGACAATATTTATCACCGCGCCGAAGTAATTGCAGAAAGAGATGATGTGGATGAAGCCCTGCCGGAACAATTGAATCAACAGGCCCTGGAAAAATTCAAAACCGTGCTTACCAAAATTCAGCCGGGCAAAAATGATTCACTTTCGTTTTTTGTTCATTTAAAAATTGGAATACTGGAACATTATTTTGGCCAGTTGATTTCCGGTGTTAAAGGAAAAACTATAACCGGCAAAATCGGCTGTTTCATCATTGCCACTATCGGTAAATAAGGTTACCCGCCAGGTGCTGCCAACTACAGAAACAACCTGTCCGGCAGATTGTGCAATATTGGAAGTGGAAGTATTATCTGAACTTTTTGAGCATGCAGAAACTGCTAAGGGTACAATTAGCAACGCAGAAAAAATGTTTTGTTTCATGGTCTAAATTTTTAGTTACAGATATTGGTAATACCATAGATGTGTTTTGTAACCACAGATGAAAAAAGATTTTTAAATGGTGATAGCTTTTTTTTGGCAGCAAAAATTCAAGTTGAGAGTACAAATAAAAGATCAATAGTTCCCCTCTTCTTTTTTCATTCTCTTTGTAAAAAAAATCCTTCCCGAAAAATGGGAAGGATCGCTTACAGGGAAAAGTCACAAACTATCGCCATTTCAGCATTTTTACCTTTCGGATAAACCGATCAGAAAATTTTTTGTGATAAAGATGATTTGGATCGTTGTGAATGTTTTTCATAAGGGCCACCGCCTGGTCGTAATCCCTGTTTTTAAGATAGGATAATGCCAGGTAGTATTCGGCTTCATCTTTATACCTACCCTGGTTTGTGCCTTTATTGATAGAGATGACTGCGTTAAAAGATTGAATGGCTTCTGCGAGGTTGTTCAGCTGTAAATAAGAAAGCCCTTGTAAAAATCTATCTTCTGCTGAAGCATTCTCTTGCTTTTTTACCAGGTTAACTACCTGCTGGTAATTGTTGCTTTTATAGGCGGTTTCAATTAATGATAAATTCTGGCTATCCCTGGTTGTGCCCAGCTCATAACCACTGTATTGCTCGTTAAATAGTTTGTCAGCAGAAAGCTGGTAAAAATTATAGCCCTGTATGCCGATAAAGATCAGTAGAACACTGGCGGCTACAGCAATCGTCCAGCGAATAATTTTTCTTCTGCTGTTAATGCCCACCACTTTTGCAGAGCTTTTAAATTCCTGCATCATGGTTTTATGCACAGTTGCTACCTGCTGTTGAATACCGTAACTGTTTACCGCCTGCTTTGCCAGCAAAAAGCTGTTGTACTCCTTTTTCAATTCTGCATTGCCGGTTAATTGCTGCTCAAAAGCCTGCTTTTCAGCTCCGCTTAGTTCGCTATCAATGTACCGCATCAGCAACTCGGTATTTTGTGTAGAATTATTCATGTAATAAGTTTTTCAAGGTTTCTTTTAATGCCGGGTTTTTAATAATCATTTGTTCCAGTTGTTTCAGGCATTTGTATTTTTTATTTCTAACCACCTGCTCATTTTCATAATGCAGGTTGGCTACCATTTCTTTCATAGATAGATTTTCATAATAAAACATCAGCAAAATTTTTTTACAGTTCTCACCCAACTCATCCATTAATTTCATAACCTGCCTCCTCGATTCCCTGTCTATTATTTGGCCGCTAACATCCATTTCAGCAACATCCTTTGTTTTTTCGTACTTCAGCTCTTTTTGTTCCGATCTGCCTCTTCTTTTCAATTCATTCAGCCACAGGTTGCGGTTTAAAGAAAACAGGAAGGTTTTAATACTGGCCTCACCTCTAAACCTGTCTTTACGCAACAACTCTATAAAACTTACCACCACTTACTGGAAAATGTCTTCAGCGTCCTGCCTGCTGCCGCTGTTATTTGTAATAAACCAGCTCAGGCTTTCCAAGTAGTTGCGGTAAATGGCTTTTACCGATGCTTCCATTTCCCGTCCCGTTCTTAAATTTTCAACCAGTTCCGGATCGCTAAACTTCCTGATTGCCTCCATGTAATACGTTTATTTGTAAACAGACAATGTAGTTTTGTAACCTAAACTTAAAATTAATTTTATATAACCGCCCTGACCTGTATATGAACTATTTTGAACTTTTTGAAATACCTGTGCACTTAAAAGTAGATGCTGATGAACTTTCAGAAAAATTTTTTATGCTCAGCCGCCGCTATCATCCCGACTATTTTATTAATGCGCCGTATGAAAAGCAGGCCGAAGCCCTGGAAATTTCTGCGCAGCTAAATAAAGCTTTTAAAACTTTTAAGAATGAGGATGAAACAATCCGCTACGTTTTGCAGTTAAAAGGCTTGTTGGAAGATGAAGAGAAATACCAGTTGCCACAGGATTTTTTAATGGAAGTTTTAGAGATCAATGAGCAACTGATGGATGCTGAAGATGATCCTGAGCTGAGAAAAAACCTCCAGCATACAATTGACAATTTGCAATTACAGATTTATGAACCTGTTAAAAAAATTATTGAGAATTATCAGGAAGGTGTTACTTCCGAAGAAGAGTTGCTGCAAGTAAAAGAATATTATTACAAGAAAAAATATTTGGACAGGCTGAAAAGAGAGTTGAGTATTGTTTAAGTTCTGCTAAAAGAAAAAACCTCATTGGGGTGATGAGGTTGTGCCCAGAACAGGAATCGAACCTGCACATCCTTGCGGACACCAGATTTTGAGTCTGACGCGTCTACCAATTCCGCCATCTGGGCAATGGGCCGCAATATTACAGATTTTGAATGAAATTCATCCACTGCATTCTGCAAAAGCTTCATGAATTCTTTTCTCACATGGCATTTTTCTTGTTATTGTTTCAAAAATTCTTCTCATGAAAAAAATAGTATTGCCTATTCTGTTTGCCAGCTTCTTTCTTTTTAGTCAGTCTTGCAGCAATAATTGAGGTGATGATAAAAACAAGATTAGTGAAACGGCTGTGCCATCCGCCGTTCTTTCTTCTTTCAATTCAAAATATCCCGGTGCCACTGATGTAGAATGGAAACAGGCACAGGAAGATGGAAAACAAACCTATCAGGCAAATACAAATTCAATGGCAAAAAATTAAAAGCAGAGTTTTCTTCTGATGGAAGCTTTATCAAAGAGCAGGATGATTAAATCAAAATACACCTCCTTTCATCATTCTTCATTAGCTGTGTAACAGGAGACAAGCTAACCTGATTTGAAACTTGTCTTCTTGCCCCTTGTGCCTTTCCAATTATATTTGTTGCAGTAACATCTGCAAATATGAACCTCGACTTTAACCGGAACGAAGATGTAATGAAGCTGGCTTTGAGCGATATGCAACAAAAGCTTGAAAAAATTTTTGAAGGTGGTGGAAAAAAAGCAATCGAAAAACAAAGAGAAAAAAACAAGCTCACTCCCCGGGAAAGAATTGATTATTTAGTTGATAGGGACAGGCCCTTTATTGAAATAGGCGCATTTGCCGGTTATGAAATGTATAAAGAGCAAGGCGGCTGTCCCGCCGGTGGTACTGTGGCAGGTGTGGGTTATGTCAGCGGCAGGCAGTGTGTGATTGTGGCAAATGATCAAACTGTAAAAGCAGGTGCCTGGTTTCCCATTACCGGCAAAAAAAACCTGCGGATGCAGGAGATTGCCATGGAAAATCATCTGCCAATTATTTACCTGGTTGATAGTGCCGGCGTTTTTCTCCCGATGCAGGATGAGATCTTTCCCGATAAAGAACATTTTGGAAGAATTTTCAGGAACAATGCAAAGCTCAGCGCCATGGGTATTACTCAAATTGCCGCTGTAATGGGTGCTTGCGTGGCAGGTGGCGCATACCTGCCCATTATGAGCGATGAAACGCTGATGGTGGAAAATAATGGTTCAATTTTTTTGGCAGGTCCTTACCTGGTTAAAGCAGCCATTGGTGAAGACATTGATGCAGAAACTTTAGGCGGTGCAGTTACTCACACAGAAATTTCAGGCATTGCTGATTATAAATTTCCAACAGAACAGGCTTGCATGGATCACATCAAAAAAATCATGTCGTTACTGGGAGAAAAAGAGAAGGCGGGGTTTGACAGAATTCAGGCAAAGCCGCCTAAAAGAAATGAGGAAGAATTACTGGGCATTGTATCAGCAGAAGGTAAACCATATGACGTGCTGAACGTAATAGAAAGAATAGTGGATGATTCGGAGTTTGAAGAATTTAAACAGGATTATGGAAAAACCATTGTTTGCGGTTACGGACGTATTGATGGTTGGGCAGTAGGCATTGTAGCCAATCAGCGAAAAATTGTAAAAACGCGGAAAGGAGAAATGCAAATGGGTGGTGTTATTTATAATGACAGTGCGGATAAAGCAGCCCGATTTATTTTGAATTGCAACCAGAAAAAAATTCCACTGGTTTTTTTGCAGGATGTAACTGGCTTTATGGTGGGCAGTCGTAGTGAGCATGCAGGCATTATAAAAGATGGAGCCAAAATGGTGAATGCCGTGGCAAATTCGGTTGTCCCTAAAATCACCATTATCATTGGCAATTCATTTGGCGCGGGTAATTATGCTATGTGCGGGAAGGCTTATGATCCCCGGTTTATTTATGCTTGGCCTACGGCAAAAATTGCTGTAATGGGCGGCGACCAGGCAGCAAAAACTTTATTGCAAATACAGGTGGCTGCTTTAAAAGCCAAAGGCAAAGAAATTTCTGCTGAGGATGAAAAAAATTTATTGAACGAGATCAAGAGCCGTTATGATAGCCAGACCACTGCATACTATGCAGCAGCAAGGCTTTGGGTTGATGCCATCATAAACCCGGTTGAAACCAGAAAATACATATCTGAAGCCATCTTTGCAGCCAATCACAATGCAGAGTTGTCTGATCTTAAGTTGGGAGTTTTTCAGGTTTAAGAAGAAAAAATTTTCTATTTTTTTATATTGAATGATTTTAAGTATTTTCACTCCGTAATTAACACTAACTGAATGCTTATGAGAAAACTTAGATTTTCCTTTCTTGCTGTTATAGCTATATCCATTATTGTATTACAGTCATGTAAAGATGATTCCTCTCTGTTAACCAAACCTGCAGTTTCTGACCAATCTTTTTCTGAAGAATTTGATACCGCCCGAGCAGCATTAAACAGAGGCTGGCATTTCATTAATAAAAGTCAACCAATTGGACCGGGTGTTTGGCAACAAGGTGGTGGCATTCCACCATGGTTCCAGGCTTATTCTTCACATGGGAGCTATGTTGGTTTTATTGGTGCGGATTATACATCAACTTCAGCCGGGCAGGGTGTAATCAGCAACTGGTTGGTTTCTCCCCCAGTTGTATTACAAAATGGAGATAAAATTATTTTCTACACAAAAGCTTTAGTAACAGAAAACCCGTTTGTTACCGGAGATTCCACTGACTGGGCAAATCGCTTACAGGTTGCTATTAATCGTTATAATGATGGTTTAAATGTGGGCAGCGGATTAGATATGGGAGATTTTTCAACCGTGATCCTGGATATCAATCCTTTTTATAATGAATATCATACTGCCAGTGTAAGTTCTCCTTATGCTTACCCTGCAAAATGGACAAGATTTGAAGCTGTTGTGTATGGTTTAACACAACCCGTAAAAGGACGTTTTGCTTTCCGTTACTTTGTTGAGGGTGGTGGAAATAATGGAAGAGCCAATGGAGTTGCAGTAGATAAAGTTTCTTTTGTAAGTGCCAGTCATCATTAAAAAATTAAACTACTTCTAAATAATCTGAAATGAAAAATTACAATAAGTTTTACGCCGCAATTCTCTCCATTGCAGTTATAGTTATTGCTATTTCCTGCGAAAAGGATTTTAAGCCTGCGGCTGTAACTCCCCAGCCCACTCCATCACCTGTACCTACAGGTTCTTTTATTGAAGAATTCACCAATGCTTCAGATCTTAGTTCAAAAGGATGGGTGTTTGTAAACAATAGTGATCCTATTGGTGAAGCCGGATGGAGACAAGGCCGGTATGAGCAAATTAACCTGGCCAACAAAAAACTGGCTACAGGTGTTGTAACAGTTGGTTTTCCTGCTTACTCTGCACAAAATGATCCGCATGATTTTATTAGCTGCGATATCACTGCCTGTGGTAACCAAACAGGTTCTGGTAGTTGGAGTGCATGGCTCATTTCTCCGGCCGTACCCATGAAAAATGGCGATTCAATCACTTTTTATACAATTGCCAATGACATTGAGGTAGATCCTACAAATGGTATTTCAACCACTGATAGACTGCAGGTAAGATTAAACATTACTGATGGCTCTGCTGATGTAGGTACTGATACCTCATCAGTTGGAAAATTCACAAGACTGATTTATGATTCAAACCCCCGTATGGCCATGAACAGTGCAGGCGGACATCCTACTACATGGAGGCTTATTCGCTTAGTGGTAAGCGGTATTCCCGGTTCGGGTTCAATTCCGGCTGGCCGCTTTGCCTTCCGCTACTATATTCATGATGGTGGCTTGTATGGTGGTAGCAACGGTGATATTTTCCCTTCCGTTGTAGGCGTTGACCAATTAAAATTTATTCACAAATAGCATAGAAAGTCTTGATATTAAGGCTGTGAAGATTTTCACAGCCTTTTTTATTTAATTTTATGGCTTTCATAAACCTGATGATGCGTAATTTTTTTCTTGCTGCTGCCGTTTTGTACACCTTTAGTTTTGTTAGCTGCAATTCCTCTACTGCCGAACAACAGGCAGTTCAGTTAACTCCAGAACATCTCATTCAAAAAAATATTGACAGCTTAAAGTCTATTTGTAAAGAAGGTGATGTAATTGCCCGCATGAATGATAACCTGGTTAGCTACCATGTTCGAAATTTTAATTCTACCGACCGGTCATTTTCTCATGCTGGTGTTGTAGTGATGCATAATGGCAAAAAAATGGTGTGTAACATTGATGCCAATGAACCGGGGATAGATACAGTGCGGTATGATCCGATAGATTCTTTCATCAATCCGAAAGAAAATTTTTTGTGTGGCCTGTATCGGTATAATTTTTCAGATGCAGAGCGGGAAAAGTTTGTGGCAGAATTAAACAGCTATCATGAGCGTAAAGTTCATTTTGACCGCCGCTTTGATCTTTCCGATGACTCATTAATTTATTGCTCTGAGATGATTGCTAAATCAATAATAAAGGCTACCAACGGAAGAATTGTTTTAAAAGATACGACCACACCCAAGGCAATGCTTACGGTAATGACCAAATTCTTTCAAAAAGAAGCCCCCAAAAACACTCCGCCTAAAAAAGTGCGTCAGGTTATTGAGCAAAGAAGATACATACCCATTGATGCCTTATACATGGTTCCGCAATGCACCGAACTGATGCGATTTAAACTAAAACACTTTCCCGGAACGTGAGCCAAATTACCATTTACGCAGATGGTGCTGCAAGGGGTAACCCTGGGCGGGGTGGTTATGGTGTTATTTTGCAAAGCGGCAATTATCAAAAAGAACTCTCCGCTGGATACAGGAAGACGACCAACAACCGGATGGAACTGATGGCTGTGATAGCTGCATTGAAAGCATTAAAAAAGCCTAATCAACTAGTCACTATTTATTCCGACAGTCAATATGTGGTAAAGGCAATAAAGGAAGGTTGGCTAAAAAAATGGATCGCTACGCAATTTAAAGGCGGTAAAAAAAACATAGACCTTTGGATGGAATTTGCTGAGCTGGCAAAAAAACACACCATCAATTTTGTTTGGGTAAAAGGCCATGCAGATAACCCATACAACAACCGTTGTGATCAACTGGCAACTGCTGCTGCCGATGGAGATAATTTACTGGTAGATGAAGAATACGAGAAAATGAACGGAAACCTATTTGAATAAAAAAGTCTCCGTCAGGAGGCTTTCATATTCTTACTTAAAACTTTTAATTCAGCTGCGCTTTAAAATTCCATTTTGCATATAAGTGGTAGCAACCGAAAAATACTCCGCTGAATAATAAAGTTGCCCAAACACTGCCGCGGAAGAAAGGTATGCCGGCAGCAAAACAATTCATCAATCCTTCAAAAGTTTTTGGATAAGGCTGATTATTAATATCCAGTCCACCTCCTATCCATAAAAACAAATTGGAAGCAATGAAATAAAACAACGCACCCGCCAATGAACCGGCTACAATATGAACGATTTTGTTTTTGTTTACAAAAAACCCAATTACAGTTATGGCGGTAAACAATACATAATTCACCCACTGACCTTCATAAAAGCCAGCGATGTTTGTATAACCTTTTATGTACAGGAACTGGTAAATCAGATCGGAGAATAACATTGAGAATAAAGGCACAAGAAAAGAAAATTTTCTATCCTTGATTACAGAGCCGGCAAATAATCCCATTGCAATTTGTGGAGCAAAACCCCAGGGACGGTTATCCCAAACACGATACAAAGCTGAAGCAATTATTAAGAGTGCAAATACTAAGACAATCATTTTTCTGTTATTCATACTTCAAATTTTTTTTAGACCTCAAAAATAATTGAATTGATGAAATTAACCGGCTAACTTATTCACTTGTGTGAACAGGAACAGAAGCCCGGATCATATCTGCTTCAGCAGTTGCCGAAATTAAAATTTCTTCATCTGCTTTTAAAAAAGCAGACCCTCCCTTTGCCAATTTTAGTTCTGCCTGCTTGCTGCTGAGCTTTGCCTCTCCTTGCAAAACCAAAATTATTTCTGCGCTATTTGTTTGAATGCGGCACTCTTCTCCCCTATTTAATACCAGGCGACTCAGTTTAAAATCCGGGGCGCCGGTGGGATAATGTATTTCTTTTGAAGAAATATTTTGACCATGAATAATGGCAGGCCTGGTTTCCTCAAACTTTACATGCTTCATCAATTCTTTTACATCAATATGCTTTGTTGTTAACCCACCTCGTAAAACATTATCCGAGCTGGCCATTATCTCAACATTTTGACCTTCAAGGTATGCATGCAAAACACCTGCATCCTGAAAAATTCCTTCTCCTTTTTTTAAATGGATAAGATTGAGAAAATAAATTGAAAAAATTCCACGGTCAATATTGTTTGCCAGAGTAAATGATAAAGCTGCTTTTGCTGCCCAATAATCTGGCTGCGATTTTGAGAACTGACCTTGTTGATATTGTGAAATTATCCTTTCAAGCAAAGGCTTCAGTAATTCGTTTACCGATTGCTGCGGCATTTCCATCACTGTTTTATAGAGCTGGTCATAACCGGTAGCAGAAAAAATTTCGTGCAAAGAACGAAATTCAGCAACAGTGCTTAGTAATTCACTCAATTCATCGGCAGGCTTAAAGCCATGCAACAGCCAAAACTCACTCAAGGCCACCATTAATTCCGGCTTGTGGTTATCATCTTTGTAATTCCGGTGGGGAGCGTCTATTGAAATTCCCTCCTTGTTTTCCCTGGCAAATCCTTTTTCAGCTTCGTATTTTGAAGGATGCACCTGGATAGAAAGCATATCTCTTACATCCAAAACTTTTAATAAAAAGGGGAGCCTGTGAAATTTTTTGGCTGTATTTTTTCCAAGCAAAAGTTCCGGTTGTAATGCAATGAATTTCTCCAGAAGGATTTCGTCACCATCCATCAAAAGCCTGGAGCTGGCTGATGCATGTGCGCCAAGCCAGTACTCAGCAACGGGTTTTTTTTCAGGATTGTTTTGTGAAAGCAGTTGTGGAATAAATTCATAACCTCCCCAATCATAATTACGAATGACACCTTTTAATTTGTAAATTGGTTGAGCCGGAAATTTCATTCACTATTGTTTGCTGTAAAGATAACATATGGCTTCGCACAATGATTTTGGAAAACAAGCCGAGCAAATGGCTGTTGACTTTTTACTGACGAAAGGTTATGAAATCCTTCATCGCAATTGGAAGCATTCGCATTATGAAATTGATATTATTGGAATGAAAGATAAAATTCTTCGCATTGTAGAAGTGAAAGCCCTTCAATCAACCGATGTTTGTTTTCCCGAAGAAAGTGTAACAAAGAAAAAATTTAATTACCTGCTGAAAGCCGCTGATGAATTTCTTTACCAACATCCGCAGTACACAGATGTACGCTTCGAAATTTTATCCATCACCATTCACCCCAATAACCAGCCGGAGTATTTTTTAATTGAAGATGTTTATTTCTAAAATAAATCTTTAATTACCTGCTTATGCCGATGCCGGTCTGAAGGTTCGGGCGGCATTCCCAAAAGCTTTGCTGCGCCGTAACTCATTATTTCAATTTTTTCATTATTTTTTCCACCATTCTAAAAGTAGCAGGACAATACTCTACGTTTTGCTTGTGTACATGCATGTAATCAACCATTTTCTTTTTTGGTAAATGTGGAAAGCCTGCACAGTCAGCCGGCCTTACTTCGTAAATAGAACACATATTCGTTTTCAGATCTAAAAACTGGCAGGGGTTAGTTTTGTTCAGCCAGTCGCCGGTACCTCTTTCTTTCCGCAGCCATTTATCTTTAAACTGCTGCGCCGTCATTCCTAAATGGGCAGAAATTCGTTTAATATCTTTCGCAGTGTAAGTAGGCGTCATCGTTTTGCAGCAGTTGGCGCAAGCCAGGCAATCAATTTCTTTCCACAAATCTTTTTCAACTGTGGCGGTTAGTTCATCAAGCTTTTTTGGCGGTTTTTTTTCAAGCCGGGTGAGGAATCTTCTCAAAGCTGTTTTGCGGCGCATTACACGCAGCTTAAATGTTCGCAGGCTAATTATCATAAGGAGTTGAGTAGGGTTCGAAGATAAAAGAAAATATTCTGAAAAGATTTAAGCAACTACATTAAGTTTGTTGCAATCAATTCTGCTTTTATGCTTTTGAGAATAATCTTACCTGTCCTTCTTGTAGCAACAATTGCCGCTTGCAGTAATTCAGGTAAAGGCAATGCCGGCTTTTGCGATACCGCCTGCCTCAATGATACAATTAAGTTCATCAAGGAAGATCATAAGTTGAAGCCCTATGTGTATATCAGCGCAAAGAATTGCAATGCTGACAGCATAATCTGGAGTTATGCTGGTAAAGGCGTGAATAAAAAAATGGGATTGGAAGATTTACTGAATAACAAAGTGAAGCTGAACAAGAATTTTATTAAGGTGAATATTTTTGACACCAGCCATGCCTGGGTTATGTTTAATGATTGTTTGACCGGCCGCGGCTATGTGTTGAAGCTGCCATTTGCCAGTGATAAAACAATTGAACGCAAAAGCAGCGGCATCAATAATCTTGATCCAAAATTTAAAATAGAAGACGGCCTGGTTGCTTATACCGACCGTGGAAATATTTTTGTAAGAGACATGGCAACGGACAAACAGGCCATGATGACTTTTGGCAAAAACCTGGAAACGGACTATGATGCGCTGCATAAAACGATTGATTCAGTCAAAATCTCCCGCAATAAAATTTGGGTGAAAGTGAAAATTAATGGTGAATGGAAAGAACTTCAGAAAGAGATAAGCCTGCAGTGAGAATTTTGCTTTGTACAATCCGTTACAAATAATTTATGTCAATGTGGGAGAGCTACAAAAAAGGATTCAAAGCATGGCTGCAACTGGAAAAATCTCTTGCCGATAATTCCATTGAAGCTTATTTGCGGGATATTGAAAAGCTTACGGATTACCTGCAGCAAAGCAAAGACCTGAAAACCCCCTACGAAATTTCTTTAAAAGATTTGCAGCAGTTTATAAAGTGGATTGCTGAACTGGGTATGACGCCGGCATCGCAGGCGAGAATGATTTCGGGCATAAAATCTTTTTACAAATATTGTCAGCTGGAAAATATCACCACAAAAGATCCTACACTGCTGCTGGAAGCACCCAGGCTGAAAAGAGCTTTGCCTGATGTTTTAAGCTTTGAGGAAATTGAAAGCATCATTTCGCAAATTGACCTGAGCAAACCCGAAGGCAGCCGTAACAAAGCTATTTTAGAAACGATGTACAGTTGCGGGTTAAGAGTAAGTGAAGTGGTGAATCTGAAAATTTCGCAGCTCTACCTGGATGTTGGATTCATTCGTGTTTTTGGTAAAGGAAGTAAAGAAAGGCTGGTGCCCATCGGCAGCAGTGCGGTTAAGTACATCAATATATACCGTAACAATATCCGCAATCATTTGCAGCCAAAACCCGGCAATGAAGACATCCTGTTTTTGAATAGCCGGGGCACAAAGCTTTCGAGGGTAATGATCTTTTTAATTATTAAAAATCTTGCCGGCAAAGCAGGCATCAAAAAAAATGTTTCACCCCATACCTTTCGCCATTCTTTTGCCACGCATTTGGTTGAAGGCGCCGACCTGCGTGCCGTGCAGGAAATGTTGGGGCACGAAAGCATTACCACTACGGAGATATATACGCACCTTGACCGTGAGTTTTTAAGAAAGACTTTAGAGAAATATCATCCGGCATTTATTTCATCCCAATAGTTTACCAGATAATTATTTTTCTGTAGATGAATGCTGCGTCTGTTTATTGATCATCCGAACAAAATAATTACCTGCAGCCAGGTCAGGGATATCTATGCTTAACAAACGGGCTGTTTCATCAATGTATATCTTTTTTTAAAAACAATTTCACCTGACTGGCTTAATAGCTGTAAAGTATAATAACCTTCCTCACTCGTCTTCCATTCAATGTGCATGATGGAGTTAAACTGAGCAGGATTAAGAAAGATTTTGAAAATGGAAATCGGATTCTGATCGTTCAATTCCTTTTTTTCGCTTTTTGATATAGTGTAATATGCACCCATTACAAGCCGTCCTGTCCGGTAACTGCAAGTAGTGGTAACTACCACTTGAGGCAAGTTTATAGTATGCGGTGATAAAAATATCTCTGCAGGGGAATTACGAAAGCTTCTGACATCAATGCGGCGTGTTTCATATCCGGTGCAACTAATTTCCATCAGTTGAAGCTTTCTGGTGTGCTGCAATTCAAAACTTCCGTCTTCATTTGAAATTGTAACAGTTTCAGTATTTACAATTTTTATTGAAGCTCCGGGAATTGGTTTTCCGGTTAAGGAATCTTTTACTAAGCCTCTGAATTTTATGTTTGCAGTTACAACAACCTCACCCCAAAAATTCGGAATACTGTCAAGCACCGGTTTTGCACATGATACATTGCTTGTTTTGCCCGATAATTTTTCTTTTTGTGCAGAAGCTTTCAGAGAAATTAAGAATGTGGGGATAAGAAACTGAAAAAATATTTTATCCAGGGCAATTGCTTTCTGGGAATTTGTATGTCTCTATTCAATTGGTCTGTCATAAACCTTCCGCAAACAGAACCTGTTGAATGGTTTTTAAAAAACTCTGCAATTTGCCTGTCGCTCATCTCACTAAAATCAACAACCTGTTTCTGGCAAGTCCCGCAGAACCTTCCTTTTTCAACAGGAGTTATTTTATCCCAATCTTCATGGCAGGGAGTTGGAATTTGCAAGTGTAGTTTTTTGCTTATAAAAAATGTTTTGGCGGTTTAGACAATTCTGGTCGTCACAATCCCATCAAATCCCAATAAATCATGGTTCCAAAAAAGGGCTCCGTAAAAACGGAGCCCGGATACACTAACCGGCTGTTAGTATAAAGGTTTTCGTTTGTTTTATGGATGCAGTTTCATTGAAAATTGCATATCCTTATGTATAGAAAGTATCAGCAAACAAGTTCCGGTACAAAATACAGGGCTGGTAATGCAATGATGACCGTTCCAGCTTCCGTCCTGGTTTTGGATTTGCACCAGCTTACCCATCATCGTTTCATACCACTGTTTCCATTCATTGCCTCCCTGCATCAATAACGATTCACCGGTCATCAGGTAACTCAAATATTCTTCACCTCCATTGCTGCCAAAGCCGCTCATTACATCTGCCCGCAAGGCTTCTTTTTTATTGGCTTCATTTATGTTGTATGCCGTTACATATTCTTTTGCCTGCGTTACTGAAGCACCGGCAGCTTTCAGATTTTCTTCAGTAATCTTATCTTCTTTTATCTTGCCTTCTTTCTTCGCTTTTTCAATTAAATCTTTTGCTTTCCTGGCTTCCTGTGCACTTTTCAAAGGATGAACAAAGGCAAAATCACAAGCAGTCGAAAGCTACAACCAAGCCGGCAACAAACAATGTGGTTTTAGGAAGATCGGTGACTAAAGAACCGATGCAGGAAAAAGTTATTGAGCAACCACAGGGGGTTACTAACCAGGCAGCTTCTCAAATTGCAAAAGCTGAAGACGCAAATGATAAAAAAATCGTGAAACCGTCAGTTGTTAATACCAGGGCTGATTCAGTCTTTGTCACTGCAAAAAATCAATCAGGAAAAAAGAAAGCGGCACAGCAACAAACAAATTATTTCCGCGGCCAGGTGGTAGATGCCAACAACAATCCACTACCCTTTGCCAATGTTACCAATACAAATGACAATGTTGGAACTTATGCAGATGCCCAGGGTTATTTTATATTAATCTCTCCCGATTCTGTATTGGATGTACAGGTTCGTTCAGTTGGATTTGAAAATAACCGTGTGCAATTACGAAACAACGTTCCGGCAAACGGTGTGATATTGCAGGAGGATGAAAATAAGCCTGACAGCATTTTAAGCGACCGTGTATTTAATACAAACAGGGCAAGAGATTCTCATGTAAAAATTGAAGAGCCGGAGCCGCAGGATGGCTGGTATAATTATGATACCTATCTTATTAACAACATTATTTTGCCGAAAGAAGTAAAAAATAAACGCCGTACCGGCCAGGTTGAACTTTCCTTTGAAGTTGATGAATATGGTAATCCTGTTAACATTCGAATTGAAAAATCACTTTGCTCTGATTGCGATAAAGAAGCCATTCGTTTAATTCAACAGGGGCCAAAATGGAAAAGCAAAGGTGTCAACTCGAGAGTAACGGTAACTGTTCCGTTCCGGCTTTAATTCTTCTCTTACACTTTCCTATTTTTGGTGTCTAAAAATTTTGCTATGAAAAATTTTTTTTTGTTTACAGCCATTGCTATAACCTGTTTTGCTGTAAACGCTCAAACTTTGAGAACACCGGCTGCCAGTCCAGCCCAAACTATCAAACAGGATTTTGGAATTGCCTCAGTTGAAATCAGCTATTCAAGACCGGGAGTAAAAGGCCGCAAGGTTTTTGGCGACCTTGTTCCATTTGGTAAAGTTTGGCGTACCGGTGCAAACAATGCTACTACCATTACGTTTGGCGATACAGTAACTATTGCAGATACTAAAATTGCCCCGGGGAAATATGGATTGCTCACAATTCCTGATAAAGACAGTTGGACAATTATTATCAGTAAAGCAACAAATGTTACAAGCTCTGTTGATTATAATATGGAAAATGATGTTGCCCGATACACTGCAAAAACTTATGGCTTAAAAGATAAGGTAGAAACTTTTACCATGCAGTTTGCCAATGTAAAGCCATCCAGTTGTGAATTGCAATTAGCCTGGGAAAATACAATGGTTAGCTTGCCAATAACAACCGATGTAGAAACGCAGGTAATGAAACAGATTGATAACATCATGAACAAGGATACCCGTCCTTATTATGCTGCTGCTTCTTATTACATGGAAACAGGCAAAGATTTAAACCAGGCATTGGCCTGGCTGGATAAAGCAGCGCAGCAACAGCCCAACGCTTATTGGGTGTATCACCAGCGGGCAAATGCATTGGCACGTTTGGGAAGAAAGGCTGAAGCCAAAACTGCTGCAGAAAAGTCAATGGAGTTGGCTAAAGCACAAAAAAATGACGATTATGTGCGGTTGAATGAAAAATTATTGGCTGAATTGAAGTAAAGGACCACAATTATTTTTTTTGGTAAGAACGGAATTAAAAATTAAACTGACCAAAATAACACCGATGGCACCGATAGGATTTAACCACAAAAATCCAAGCTTCAGGTATTCGGTTTTAATTAATGCAAAAATGGCGAGGACGGCTACTTCAGTAACAAGTGCAGCAACAAAAACAGCATTGCCATTTTTTATCCTTTTAAAAAAAAAAGCTACCAGGAACACGCCGAGTATTACACCATAAAACAAAGAGCCCAGTACATTCACCGCTTCAATCAAACTATTGCCGATGTTGTAGGTGAACATAGCTATTACAATACAAAAAATGCCCCAGGCCAACGTCCACCATTTGGAAATGTTGTATTCTTTTTCTGCAGAAATTTTATGCCGACTAAACCGGCGATGAAAATCAACAACAGTTGAAGAAGACAAGGAATTTAACGCAGCCGCTATACTGCCCCATGATGCCAGGAAAATTATTGCGATCAATAAACCCACAAGCCCGGCAGGCAGATAGTCAACAACAAAGCGCAGAAAAATGTAGTTGGTATCGTTGCTGTCTCCTTTCGATTTGGTGATCCAGCTTTTTAATTTGCTACGCAAGCTATCGGCCTGGTGCTGCAACAGGCGTAAACTGGTAATGTGTTTTTCTGCCGCTGCATCGTTTGCCTGCTTACGTGCAACCGAATAATCGTAAACAGTTTTTTGCTTTAAAAGATTAAGGGTTTCGTATTGCCGGCTTACATCGTTTACTGAATCTTTATACACCAGGTTAATGGAGGTCAACTGTATATCGTTGAAAAATACCGGCGCCTTATTAAACTGGTAAAATGTAAATACCAACGCTCCCACCAGTAAAATCAAAAATTGCATGGGCACTTTTACAAGGCCATTGATTAATAAACCCAGCCTGCTTTCTTTTACTGAGCTGGCCGTTAAATAACGCCCCACCTGCGATTGATCGGTTCCAAAATAAGAGAGTGCTAAAAAAAATCCGCCAATAATTCCGCTGAACAAATTGTACTGATCACTCCAGTTAAATTTTCCTTCTTTTACACCGGTTGTAATTACATTCAGCTTGCCAAGTTTGCCGCTTACATGCAATGCATCAGTAAAGTCAATGCCCTGCGGCAGCATGTGTACAACCATATAAGCTGCCAAAAACATTCCAATGAAAATAATAATGAGCTGCAGTTGCTGGGTGTATGCTACAGCTTTTGCACCGCCTGTCATGGTATAAATAATCAGCAATCCTCCCATAAACAGGTTTGTCCAGTAAATATTCCATCCCAGTAATGAAGAAAGAATAATAGAAGGTGCAAAAACACTGATGCCGGTTGACAAACCTCTTTGCAGCAAAAACAAAAATGAAGTGAGAGCTCTTGTCTTTACATCGAACCTTGTTTCCAAAAATTCATAAGCAGTATATACTTTTAGCTTTCGGAAAACGGGAACAAAAAATGCAGCCACAACAATCATGGCCAGTGGCAAACCAAAATAATATTGTACAAACCGCATCCCATCAGTGTATGCCTGCCCCGGTGCAGAAATAAAAGTTATGGCACTGGCCTGTGTGCCCATAATGCTTAAAAGAATAAGGCCCCAATGCATACTGCGGTTGGAAAGGAAATAACCATCAAGATTATGAGTTGTGCGGCTTTTATAAAGCCCATAAGCAATAATGCCTGCAAGTGTGAGAACCAGAACTGTCCAATCCAGCGGAGTCATTCGTTGTTTTGGTTAATTGGCCGGTAAAAAATTGCTGTAATAAAGCTTCCGTCTTTTTAACCGGTGTTCTTATTAAGAGAAATAGTTTGTGAACAGGAAAAACAAACCGATCAGCAAAATCAAAAATAAAATCTCAAACACATACCATTGCTGCCAGTTTTTAAAAAAAGGTATTTTATCTTTTTCGTCGTTCATCGTTTTGTAAATAAGGAATAAGCGGCAAAGCCCAGTAAAATTCCGATAAATAAACCAATGGCCACCCGTTTAATAAATAATCCCAAAGCCAATCCTAACACAATCGCAAAAACTCCTGCTACATTTCTCCTGCTGTTTGTATCTCTTGAATTCATCGTTTATTTCAATCTGAATATTTTTAAAATGGCTTTTGCCGGTTGAGAGCAATTATATTCGCCAGCAACCTGTAAGCACCGGGCACACCTGCGGGCAACTCTCTAAAAAATACAAGACCGGTATAAACAAATGTTCCTTTCCCATACCGGCTAATGATCAAACTGCCGTCATCTGCATTCTCACCCGGATCATTCATGGCAAACACCGTTTCAAAATTCTTTCTGTCAAAATTGGCTGCATGATAAATGCTTCTCTCCTGTATCCAGCCTTCAAAATCCTTTTCAGTTATTTCATTGGGAAAATGAAGAACAGAATGCTCCGGGCTTAAAATTTTTACAGGAGCTTTTTCATCAGTAACCCTCGTACGTGAAATGTCAAAATTAAATGGGCCGATTTTGGCTCTCACCGGGCCAATACTATTGCTGGTGTTGTACTGCACAATGTAATTGCCACCTTCTTTTACATAATTCATCAGCTTGTCGTAATGTTTGTTCAGCCAGTCGTTGGTATTATGTGATCTTACGCCAGTTATGATGGCATCAAATTGCTTCAGGTTGTTGCGTAAAAGTTCTTTATCTCCAAGCAACGTTACTTCATAGCCCATTTGCTCCAGGGCTTCAGGCACTTTATCACCTGCACCAACTATGTAGCCGATCTTTTTACCGTAAATCTTTAAATCAATTTTTTTATTAACGACTGTTGCCGGGAAAAAATAATTGATGAAAGGAATGTGATCGTACCGGATCTCCTTCATGCCGGCAAAAAAAACATCCTTTCCTCCATTGCCTGCATTAACGGCAAAATAATATTGGTTATCTCTGCCTGCTTTAATAGAATAGCTCACCGGGATGGTTTTATTTTTGTCTTCAAATACAAGTTGATTGGGTGCAATTTGCACAATGGGGTTGTCAGGGTTTTCCCTGCCAACATCAGAAATAGTTGTAACCCACCCACTTTTTTTGGCGGTGATATCAATTTCACCAGTAAACTCATTATTGTCTTTGGAGATTTTCAAATTCTCGTCAGGAGAAAGCAATACAGGAGGCACAACCACCAGCGGTTCATACAATTCACCTTTAACCGGGTCTGTAAATTTGTATTTAACCGGCTTTCTAAGATAAAAATCCTGACCTTCAATATTGATTAAAAAACTTACAGTATATGCAGGATCCACATCAGGCTGACCAATTTTTTGCTGATCACTAACATTAAAATAACCTTCCTCCATTTTGGAGGCAAGCCAGTAGGGTTGCGTAATTTGTTTTTCAACCGGAACATAAAACGTTTTTGCAAAGCCAAAGTTTTTATTTTTTAAGAGCGGCTGGTTAAAAGAAGAATCGAACCCATCGGTAGAAACATTTTTTAGCATGGCAGAAACGCCCAGGCGATTATTCAGCAGAAAATTAAATTTTACTGAATCAGTCTGCACGCCAAATTGCTCAGGACTTGTTACATCAATAAACAAACCGCTGCACTGTTCAATTAACTGTTGTGTTTCTTTCAGCTTGTGGTTTTTCCAGTAACCATCGGGCAAGCCTTGTATAGCGTTGTATAATTCAACAAGCCCTTTCACAGATTTTTCAGGATGCAGCCAATCGAAGCCTGCAGCAATATCATTGATAAGCCTGGAAATTTTTTCTCCACCCTTAACCCTGTTCCAGGTAAGCTGCACATCATCCATTATATCATTCACCGGTGCAGGGCCGTTTGTTGTTTTAAAAAATTCAATGGCTTCTCCCCTGCCTGCAGGTACACCAAAACCCTGGCTTTTGTGCTGGCTTCTGCTGGCTGCAGCAATTTCGCCATAACTTTTTCCAAGCAAAGGATTATATGCCCCAACATCAAACTTAAATTGCTCAGCGCTGGTTGTATTGGTTGAGCCAAAATTGAACGTGTTCCAAAGTATACGTTTGGCCTGCCAGGTAGTAACAAATTTTAATTGCTCAGGAAAACGTTTGGGATCGGCGGCTGCAATAAAAGCTTCATTGGCAAGAATAGCAGAAGCGGTATGATGGCCATGACCTCCTTCACCTGTGGTTGGAAAGCGGGTAATAATTACATCCGGCTGAAATTTCCTGATCACCCAAACCACATCACTCAAAATTTTTTCTTTATCCCACTTAGTAAAAGTTTCTTCGGGGTTTTTTGAAAAACCAAAATCAAATGCTCTTGTAAAAAATTGTTCGGCGCCATCAATTCTCCTGGCGGCCAGCAGCTCCTGTGTTCTGATTAATCCCAGCTCAACACCCTGCTCATCTCCAATTAAATTTTGCCCTCCATCGCCACGGGTTAAAGAAAGATAGCCGGTGCGAAGCATTCTGTCTTTGGAAAAATAAGTAAGAAGTCTTGTGTTTTCATCATCAGGATGCGCAGCAATGTACAACACCGAACCCAGCACATTTAGCTTGCGCAGGGCCAGGTAAATGTCGGCAGACGTCCAAGAAACCGGGGCCTGTGAATAAACAACAGGAAAAAACAAAGCAGCAAACAGAAAAGTAATGGCAAGTTTTCTCAGCATGTTGAGATTTATCAGCGAATATACTGGCTAATTATCACCGGTAAATGCCGCTAAAATAATTTGAGTATTCGTTTTTATTCTGCACTATTGGCCAACCATAAAAACCGCATTGGCAAACAGCATCTTTCCGTTTTCCCAAAAATCTCTGAACAAAACATCATCAGCAAAATAAGTAATGGTTCCGCTGCCCATGTTTTGCACACCAAACAACAATCCGTCTTTCAGCTTTGGTTTTAAACGGTAGCCAACAAAACCGGCTACAGGTTCATCTTTTTTAATTACACCAACATTCCACCCATCCTTCATAAACTCATAAATATTATCATCCTGCTTTAATGTAAAATAATAAGAAGAATAGCCAAATGCCAGCGGGTGTGTATTGTCTAATTCTACCTTGTAAATTGAGCCGGCAGTTACATTGGCAATAAAATCACGGTCGCGGTTTTCAAACTTTTTTAGGTAAGCATAGCCTGAATCTTTTTCCTCATCGCCCTTTTTCATTTTTACAGTCCAATCTGATTTTGAAAGCTGTGCCACTGCATTTTCCATGGCGATCAACCTTCCGCCTTTCTGTACCCAACTGCGTAATTGTTCTGCATTGTTTTTATCATTTAAAAAAGAATAATTTCCGTTGGGCATAATCAGTACATCAAACTTGCTAAAGTCAGCATCAAACAAATCTTTTTGATTGATGAGAGTAACCGGGTAGTTCAGCTCGTTATCAAAGTAATACCAAACCTCGCCGGCGGCATTAGAACTTACTCCTTCACCTGTCAACAATGCCACTTTCGGGGCCTTCATTAAATGCACTTTTGTACTGCCAAAATCAAATCCGCGGTCAACAAAACCGGTTGAAAGCGAAAACAGTTCAATGTTATTTTCAGCAGCCACCTGTTTTATTGTATCCCAGCTTACTGCATTGTTTCCATTTTTTAAGATCAATATAGTGCCGCGGTCAAATTCTTTTCCGTTCATTTCAAAAGGTTCGTAGCTAAACCGCAATCTTATTCCTTTTTTCAATAACTCAGCTACACAGCGGGCAGCTTGCATACCGGTCCATCTCATGGCAAAACCATAATTTGATGATGGATTGATAACTTGTGTTTTGGGTTGAACTGTTCCTGTTGTTGCAATCACCTGCCTGCAGGCATAGGCATTTAATCCATACACATATGGCAGCGACCAGGCAGTAATATCATAAGTAACCGAATCAACCAATTTCGAATTTGGCTCAAACAACACTTTTACCAATGCCGATTTTGGTTGCAGGCTGCTGATAACAATATCACCTGCATTAATGGTAAATGCTTCATCTTTTTTGTTAAGATAATTATAGCCGCTTGCAGCACCCGGCTTTGCCGAAGCATAGCTTATCTTGTTTTTATCAAGCAACTGCAACAGGTTGCTTAATTTTTCTGTGTTGTTTTCAGAATTTTTTATTACATAGCTTTTGAAATCCCCTTCACCTTTTGTAACAGCATCTAAAAAATATTTTCTAAATTCTTTTACCAGCTTCGAAGCATTTTTTGATACTACTTCAATTGTGCTTAACGAAGTGGTAAAATGGTGTGTGAGGCGGTCAAGCAATCTAAGCGTATCTCCTTCCTGGTTAATAACGGCTAAACCACCCATTCCATGGCCGGCTTGCTCATAGGTCATACCAATTGCTCCATTGTAAAGCGGATAAGTATCACCGTAAGAAGGATAATAAAGATCAAACTCTTCTTTGGTAAAATAAAGCCAGCCCTGCTCATCAAAATATTTTGCGTGGTTTCTTCCAATAGTTACCTGAAAATCCCGCTGCCATGGAGTGATGACTTCATGATAAGGTTGTGCGGCTGGAGCAAAATAGTAAGGATTATTAATACCTTGTTCGTGATAGTCAACATGAATTTGGGGAAGCCACTGGTTGTATAATTGCAAACGCTGCCGGCTTTCAAGTTGGGTTTGCCAGACCCAGTCGCGGTTCAAATCAAAATTGTAATGATTGGTACGGCCACCTGGCCAGGGTTCATTATGCTCTCTTGCATCAATCTGCGGGTTTGGTTCTCTTCCTGCAACAGAATTAAACCAGTTTACGTACCTGTCTCTGCCGTCAGGGTTCAGGCAGGGATCAATTACCACTACTGTATTTTTCAGCCATTGTTTTGTTTTGCTGTTTGATGGGTCAACCAAGGCAAACAAAGTTTGCATAGCAGCTTCGGTTGATGAAGCTTCGTTGCCATGCACATTGTAGCTCAGCCACACAATTACAGGAGTTGTTTCTGTGGCAGCCATTTTATCGGCAGCAAGATTAGCCAACCGCAAATTGTTTTTACGAATATTTTCAAGGTCTGAAATATTTTCTGCCGATGAAATAAAAGCAACCAGCAACGGCCGGCCTTCATTGGTAACACCATATTGCTGCAGCTTTACCATTGTGGGTACATTGGCAGCCACATGCTGAAAATAATTCGCCACTTTCCAGTGCGGAGTAAAATGACTGCCTAGCTTATAGCCTAAAAATTCATCCGGCGATTTTAGTTGTGCATTGGCAGAAAGAAAAAAGCCAAAAAAGAAAAACAATGCTGCGGCCTTTATCATAGCTTTTATTTAAGCAGGCAATTTATAACAACTCCCTAATTTTATTTTATGAAGAATTATTACTGGATAACTTTTCTATCTGGGGTTTTAGCCTGTTGCCATCCTTCCGAAAAATCATCTAAATCGCTTTCGTCTTTCAATGCTTATGAGTACAAAATTCAAAAACGAATTGAATGTGCGAATGGCGCAGTGGTGTCCGCTCATCCGCTGGCAAGTAAGGTGGGTGTTGATATTTTAAAAATGGGGGGTAATGCTTTTGATGCGGCTATTGCCACGCAACTGGCATTGGCTGTCGTTTATCCCGGTGCAGGCAATTTGGGTGGTGGTGGTTTTTTGGTGGTAGAACGCAACAGGGAAAGCTGGTAACAATTGATTACCGGGAAATGGCTCCTGCGCAGGCACACAGGGATATGTATGTAGAAGAAAATGGTGAAGTGAATTTGGAAAAAAGTCAGTATGGCCATTTGTCTGCCGGCGTACCAGGCACGGTGGCCGGTTTGTTTGAAACAGCAAAGTTTGGAAGGCTTTCGTTTGAAAGATTAATTGAGCCAGCTATTGCGCTGGCCGAAAAAGGATTTGTGATTACCAGCGACCAGGCAGCATCTTTCAACAGCATCATTGATGAGCTGTAAATTTATAATACTACGCCAAACGCTTTTTTAAAAAAGCAAAAATGGAAAGCCGGTGATATACTGGTGCAAACTGATCTTGCTAATACTTTAAAAAGAATAAAAGAAAAAGGAAAGAAAGGTTTTTATGAAGGTGAAACAGCCCGGCTGATTGTTGCTGAAATGAAACGAGGCGGTGGCATTATTACAGAGCAGGATTTAATAAATTACCAGGCAAAACAAAGAGAACCGCTGGTATTCGATTACAAAGGATATAAAATTGTTGGGATGCCTATGCCAAGCAGTGGTGGCATATTGATAAACCAAATGATGAAGAGATGATTGAAGCAAGAAATATTGCTGCTATGGGCTTTGAAACGCCACAGTCCGTGCAATTAATGGCAGAAGTAGAAAGAAGAGCTTTTGCCGACCGTTCAAAATTTTTGGGTGATGCTGACTTTTATAGCGTGCCTGTAAAAACATTGGTGAGCAAAGAATATTTGACGGAAAGAATGAAAAATTTTGTGCCGGGTGTTGCAGGCAACAGCCATGATGTGCAGCCGGGAATAATTGTAAAAAAAGAAAGCGAGGAAACCACCCATTTAAGTGGGGTTGATAAAGACGGCAATGCAGTAGCAGTTACCACAACGCTGAATAATTCTTACGGAAGTAAAACAGTTGTAGGGGGTGCCGGATTTTTTTTGAATGATGAGATGGATGATTTTAGTGCAAAACCCGGCGTACCGAATATGTATGGAGCCATCGGCGGAGAGGCTAATGCCATTGTGCCTGGCAAGAGAATGCTGAGCTCAATGTCGCCAACCATTGTATTGAAAAATGATGAGCCCTACCTGGTGCTTGGCACTCCCGGCGGTACAACTATTTCAACTTCAGTTTTTCAAACGCTGATTGATATTTTAGAATTTAACATGACAACAGAAGACGCCATTAATCAACCAAAATTTCATCACCAATGGCTTCCTGATACTTTATACATTGAAAAAGGTTTTTCGGCAGACACAAGAAGTGAGTTAGAAAAAATAGGTTATAAAATTCTCCAGCACAGCAGCATTGGCCGAACTGAAGTAATAAAAGTTCTGCCCAATAAAAAAATAGAAGCTGTGGCCGACCGCAGGGGCGACGATGCCGCTGAAGGTTTTTAATAGGAACAAAGAACATTCTATTCCCCGCAAAGACCGTTCATCTTGCCTCATAATCTTACCTTTGCGGCGAAATGCTAAACCATGGATATTAAGAACAATATTTTAGAAACAATTGGCAACACTCCTCTTATCAGATTAAATAAGATCACAAAAGATTTTCCATGCACTGTAGCTGCCAAGGTTGATTATTTTAATCCGGGTAATTCCATTAAAGACCGGATGGCTTTGAAGATGGTTGAGGTGGCTGAACAGGAGGGAAAATTAAAACCCGGCGGAACTATTATTGAAGGAACAAGTGGCAATACCGGTATGGGGTTGGCATTGGCAGCTTGTGTAAAAGGTTATAAATGCATTTTTGTTACTACCGATAAACAATCAAAAGAAAAAGTTGACATATTGAAAGCAGTGGGTGCTGAAGTGATTGTTTGCCCTACCAATGTAATGCCTGAAGATCCACGCAGCTACTACAGCGTAGCAGCAAGACTGGCGAAGGAGATTCCAAACTCTTACCACATGAACCAGTACGACAATCTTGCGAACAGGCAGGCACATTATGAAACCACCGGCCCGGAGATTTGGACTCAAACTGATGGCAAGATCACTCATTTGGTTTGCACGGCTGGTACCGGCGGCACTATTACGGGAGTAGCTATGTACCTGAAAGAAAAAAAACCAAACATACAGGTTTGGGCTATTGATGTATATGGTTCATTGCTCACAAAATATTTCCGCACCGGTGAAATTGATATGAACGAAGTGCATCCTTACATCAGTGAAGGATTTGGTGAGGACTTTGTTCCGAAGAATTATGACATGAGTGTGATTGATCATTTTGAACAGGTAACGGATAAAGACGGAGCTATTATGGCCCGCCGCCTGGCAAAAGAAGAAGGATTGTTTTGCGGATACAGTGCAGGCAGTTGTTTGCAGGGTTTGTTTCAATTAAAAAGCAAATTGAAGAAAGGTGATCTGGTGGTTTGTATATTCCATGATCATGGCAGCCGCTATGTAGCAAAAATTTACAACGATCAGTGGATGATGGAACGTGGCTTTTTGGATGTAAAAAGCTTTAAAGACATTGTGAGTGCAAGAGGAACAAAAAAATTAATTACGGTTGAGCCAAAGCAAACAGTTGCTGAGGCTGTTGAGTTAATGAAGAAATACGACATTGAACATATACCTGTAGTAAATGGCAATGGACTTATTGGCGCCATCAGCGAAGGCGGATTGTTTCAAAAAATCTTCGAAAATCCTGAAATAAAAAATTCAACTGTTGAAGAAGTGATAGAACCGCTGTTTCCTATTGTTGAGTTTGATACGCCTGTTGAAAAATTAAGCTCACTCATCAATAAAGAAAATGGTGCAGTGCTGGCAAAAGATGAAGCCGGCAACTTTCACATCGTTACCAAGTACGATGTAATACAGGCTCTTACTCATTAATTTTCGTAATTCTACTTGTGGAAATCCGCAATCATTTTTATTAAGTAATTCGCTGTATTACTATATCAGTGGTAAATACTGATGATTGAAAAAAGGGCAGTTCTGCTCTTTAGTATTTAACATCTCGTATATACTTTTGACTCAGAAGTTGATTGATATGCTATCAATCTATCCAATGTCCAAACCGTCCAAAGTTTTTTTAATCCAATGTCCGATTCCGAACAACGTTTCGGAGAAAAACAGAAAATCCAATATCAGTCAACTTCTTTTTTATATTCATCCTGTGTAAAACCAACATAACCTATAACCAAACAGAAACCAAAATCTTTGAAAACCGTTTTTAAAGTCCAAGATCCTGAAACATCCAATCCTTGAAAAACAATGAAGGTTAACCCTGAAATTGATTTTTCGCCGCCGAACGTCCGAGTCCAAATCCAATGAAATTTACAACAATCCGACCCGCCTGTTAGCTTGTCTAACAGGTGGAGTCACGGTGGCTCTCCCCAAAATTCTTCTCCCCTTCTTTTTTCTATGTTAATTTGCTCAATGTTTGCAGCCGTCCTGTAAACCATTCTCATGGCCTTTATTGATAACCTAAGCAACCACATTGTGCAGGAAGAAAACAAACCTTCCCGCAAAAAGCCAATGTTTCCGGTAAGGGAGCAACTTCGCAGCTATTTAAAACATTATGGCCGGGAGGTAAGTTTGCCCATAGGGTATACCGACTTGTTGCAGTTTACCTATTCAGTTCCATTAAAAGATAAAAACGGCAATCAAACCCTTTGGGAAACCACTTTGTATGATATGAAGGAACTGGAGTTTTTGCGTGAAGGATTGATAAAGATTTATGCCATTCTGAAAACAGAAGGCGATATGAGTTTTAGCAAGCATTTGGATGTGGCAAGAATTGATTATTGTTCATTTGGAAATTCAAATCCCTTTCGCATTCGTATTGTAAACAAATTCAACGATAACTACGATCACTACTACATTAAAATTGCTGATGCATCCAGGATTTATGGCCTGGAGCTGGAACATATTCTCTCCCCCAGCCGTATTACTTTTTTAACCTGCGGCGATACGCTGGTTGAAGAACATATTCCCGGAATTCCCGGTGATGTGTTTATTGAAAAATCATTGAATGAGCCTACTACAAACAAAATCAGGCTGGCAAAAGAGTTTGTGAAGTTTAATGAACGTTGTTTCATAAGATTACTCGGCGATATGCGCAGTTACAATTTTGTATTGAACATTACACCTGATGTTGAAGACTACCAGTATCGCATCCGGGCTATTGACTTTGACCAGCAGAGTTATGAAGGCAGAAAAAATCTTTATCTGCCGCAGTTTTTTAAAGAAAATTATCCGCTGGTGCAACTGGTTTTGCAAAACCTGGAAAAAGACAGCATTGACCAGTATCAAACCGAAGAAAGAACCATGATGGCTTTCAGGCTGGCTTCTTCAAAATATAGGGTGAAGCATTTGCTGGATATTATGAAGACGGATCCGATTATGCCGGAAGAAAAAGTAAACCAGCTAAAGCATGAGTTGGCCGTGTATCATAAAAACAATTCTTTTCTAAAATGCAAAACCGCCGGTGATTTGGTGAGAACGAATATGAAAGTAATGCTACGCCGGAACTTAAAGCAGGTTCCCCGCAACCAAAGCCGGTTTGATGATTAGAGCCCCGGACGTTTCTTTCCCGCCTCTGCGGCAGGGAGTACAAATACAAATCAAACCACATAACAATTATCTTTGCGGCAAACGATTTTTGGCCGTTAATACAAAAAAAAACTAAACCATGATAAAAACTTCCGTAGCAAGTAAAACTGCTGAGTTGTTGGGTGACAAGGCTGAGTATTTACTCGAGCATCAGTGTAAAACTATTTCAAAAGATCAACTGCATTTGCCAGGTCCTGATTTTGTTGACCGTATTTTTTTGCAGAGTGACCGTAATCCGCAGGTGCTTCGTAATCTTCAATTGATGTACAACACAGGAAGATTGGCCGGTACCGGTTATTTGTCAATTTTACCTGTTGACCAGGGAATTGAGCATAGTGGTGGAGCCTCCTTCGCTAAAAATCCTATTTACTTCGATCCTGAAAATATTATTAAGCTGGCTATTGAAGGTGGTTGCAATGCAGTAGCCACTACTTACGGTGGGCTTGGTTTGCTGGCAAGAAAATATGCTCACAAAATTCCTTTCATCCTTAAAATAAATCATAACGAGTTTCTCACTTACCCTAATAAGTTTGACCAGATCATGTTTGCCTCCATTAAAGCAAGCTGGGGATTGGGTGCAGCAGCTGTGGGAGCAACTATTTATTTCGGTAGCGATGAATCTTCCCGCCAAATTCAGGAAGTAAGCAAAGCATTTGAAATGGCACATTCGCTGGGTATGGCAACTATTCTTTGGTGTTATTTAAGAAACCCGGCTTTCAAAAAAGACAAAGACTACCATGTGTCTGCTGATTTAACCGGTCAGGCAAATCACCTGGGAGTAACGATTGAAGCAGATATCATCAAGCAAAAATTACCGGAGAACAATGGCGGCTATAATGCACTTAGCTCAAAAGAATCTCCTTACGGTAAAAATGATAAAAGAATTTACGAGGTGTTAACCACCGACCATCCTATTGACCTTTGCCGCTACCAGGTAGCCAATTGTTATATGGGCCGTGCAGGCCTGATCAACTCAGGTGGTGCATCATCAGGCGAAAGTGATTTGGTGGAAGCAGTAACAACAGCTATCATTAACAAACGTGCCGGCGGTATGGGATTGATCTCGGGTCGCAAAGCCTTTCAGCGTCCGATGAAAGAAGGCATTGGCATTTTAAATGCGATACAGGATGTGTACCTGGATAAAGATGTAACGATAGCTTAGGTTAAAGATTTTACCCTCAGCCCACTTTCAGGCGTGGGCTTTTTTATTTCACCACCTCCCCATTTCCGACTTAAACATTTTTGCCAGCATTTCAAACACCATTGGATGGTAGTGCTGTAAAATTTCCGGCCGCTGAAAAAAATATTCCGTTACTACAGCAAAAAACTCTGCCTGGCTGGTTGCAGCATAACCATCAATTCCTGAATGCCCGTTTTCAATTTGCTGTATCGTTGTGTGCATTAGCTGCTGCCATTGCTGCACAAATTGCCTGGGTAATAAAATTTCAGGAACGCCATCAATAGCTCCATCCACCTTATCAATCAAATGTGCAAATTCATGTATGGCTGCGTTGCGGCTGCTGTTTGCATAAAAGCCATAGTGCAACCCGTTTTTCGAAAGAATCATTACATGCTGCATGGCACCTGTGCCCACCATGCCTGCATAATTTCTATCCCAACCCTGCTGATCAAATTCATCATTAAATTCGGCAGGATATAACAATACTTCGTGCAGGTTAGTATATTCCCATTTGCTGAAAGCAAAAACAGGTATAATGGCGGCTACACCTATCAATAACTTATCCCCTCGCTCAACATTTGTTTTAATGCCAGTAATTTTTATAGCAGATAGAAATTGCTCTACCCTTCCTTCAAATCTTTCTTTTTCATCAGGGAAAAGGCTTTGATAAAATTGTACATGCTGGTTCAGCAGTTGTTTATCTTCTTCTGTCAGCTTAAACATTTCTTTTCTTCCCGGGCGGAAAACAAGCATTACCAACAGCCAGATCAGAAACATTACCGAAAGAACCTGCCATACTGTAATCATGTTAATTGAAAGATAGTTGATTCTTCAAATCCTGAACCGTTTATGAAAAGCTGACTAACCGTCAGTAAAACGTCCTTTTCAATTTTGCATTTTTCATTTTACATTTATCCAAACACTGCTTATGCAAAAAAAGATTATTACCACTATTCTTTTCCTTATCCCTCTGCTTTCTTTTTGCCAGCTTACTGTTGAAAAAATAATGAGAGATCCAAAATGGATTGGCACTTCTCCTTCTTCACCATTTTGGAGTGCAGATGGGCAAAAGTTGTATTTTAACTGGAATCCAGACAAAGCTCCGTCAGATTCTGTCTATTATATCACCTTAAACAAACACCAACCCGTAAAAGCATCTGTGATCGAAAAACAGGACATTCTTTCTGCCAATTCTGTTACCTGGAATTATAACCGTACAGCGTATGTGTATGCTAAAGAGGGCGATATTTTTTTTGTTAATGTAAAAACAGGAAAAACCAAACGCATTCTTCAAACAACAGAAAGAGAAACCAACCCCGTGTTTTCTTTCAACGGAAACAAAATTGTGTTTGCCAGCAACAATAATTTGTTTGCCTGGGATATTGCAAGCGGAGAAATTACCCAACTCACCAATGTTGTACAACAAAATAACCAGGCTGATGCCAATCGCACCACAATAAACAGAAACCGCAATGAAGAGTTAACCGGCAATGCTGCACAGGAGCAATGGTTAAAAAACGATCAGTTAACCTGGTTCCAGGTATTGAAAGAAAGAAAAGAAAAACGAGACCTTGCTGATGCTTACAATAAATCGTTACCAAAACAAAAAGAATTAAGAGCAATTCCTCTTGGTGATAAAACTATACAGGCTCTCAACATCAGTCCCGATGGCAGATTCATTGGCTATCGCCTTGCCAAACCAGTTACTGATGCAAAAACCACCATTGTTCCAAGTTATGTTACGGAAACAGGCTTTACTACTGATATCCCTTCACGAACAAAAGTGGGAGCCACACAACCTTCATCAGAATATTTTATTTACGACCGGGGGAAGGATAGTGTGATCCAGATAAAAACTGATTCACTTTCCGGTATAAGAAAATTACCAGATTATGTAAAGGATTATCCCGAAAAGTTTAAAGAGAAGATGAAAAATCCGCCGGTTAGGCCGGTTACGATATTTTCCATTAACTGGAGTCCCAGGGGTACAACAGGAGTAATGGAAATCCGATCCCAGGACAATAAAGACCGTTGGCTCGTGGCTTTTGATACTTCTTCTTACCAGTTAAAAGAAGTAGATCATCAACGTGATGAGGCATGGATTGGTGGCCCCGGCATGTTTAATACGGGATGGATTGATGAAAATAATTTTTGGTTTCAGTCTGAGGCAACCGGCTATTCTCATCTTTACATAAAAAATATTTTAACCGGCGAAAAGAAAGTGTTAACCAGTGGCAACTATGAAGTGCAGCAGGCACAGCTATCAAAAGACAAAAAATATTTTTACATCACCACCAACGAAGTGCATCCAGGTGAGCAGCAATTTTATCGCCTGCCTGTTAGCGGTGGCAAAGCGGAACGAATAACAACCATGGCTGGCGCCAACCAGGTAACTATTTCTCCCGATGAAAAATACCTGGCCATTCTTTATTCATACAGCAACAAACCATGGGAATTGTATTTGCAGGAAAATTTACCTGCCGTACAGGGTAAAGCAGGTGGCAAGATTGAGAAGATAACAGACAAAGCCATGAGCGATGAATTTAAGTCCTATCCATGGCGCGACCCGGAACTGGTAACCTTTACTGCAAGAGATGGAGCTACCGTGTATGCACGTTTATATAAACCAAAAAATGCTTCAGCAAAAAGTCCGGTAGTGTTTTTTGTGCATGGCGCCGGCTATTTGCAAAATGCACATAAATGGTGGAGCAGTTATTTCCGTGAATATATGTTCAACAATTTGCTGGCCGATAATGGCTATTATGTGATGGATATTGACTACCGCGGCAGTGCAGGTTATGGCAGAGATTGGCGTACCGGCATTTACCGGCACATGGGTGGAAAAGATTTGACTGATCATATTGATGCGGTGAACTGGCTGGTGAAAAATTTTGGTGTTACTGCAAACAATGTTGGTTTATACGGAGGTTCCTACGGCGGCTTCATAACATTAATGGGAATGTTTACAGAACCGGATGTGTTTGCCTCAGGAGCGGCACTGAGGCCGGTTACTGATTGGGCTAATTACAATCATGGGTATACATCAAATATTTTGAATGAACCCTACAATGATAGCCTGGCTTACCGAAAAAGCTCACCTTTGTACTTTGCAGAAGGTCTGAATGGAAATTTGCTCATTTGCCATGGCATGGTTGATGTAAACGTACATTACCAGGATGCAGTTAAGCTGGCGCAACGATTAATTGAGTTAGGAAAAGATAATTGGGAACTGGCTTCTTACCCAGTGGAAGATCATGGATTTGTTGAACCCAGTAGCTGGACGGATGAGTAAGCGAATATTTAAACTGTTTGAAACTACGCTGAAAAAATAATTTTGAACTTTTAGCTTTTAGATTTCCGAATTTTACTGCTTGTTCTCAAATTTAAAATCGCAACCTAAAATCATCACAATGCCCCCGTATCTCAGCCGTTTTCCTTCATTTTATCATGGCTACATCAGCCAGGTAACTGAAAATGATTTGAAAGCCGCATTTCAAAATCATACAAAACGTTTTGTTGATTTTTTAGCAACAATACCAGAGGAGAAAGTAAATTATGCCTACGCAGAAGGCAAATGGACAATTAAGGAAGTGCTGCAGCATATTATTGATACGGAAAGAATTTTTTGTTACCGGGCATTAACATTTGCAAGAAAAGATGAAACGCCTTTGCCGGGCTTTGATGAAGATGTTTATGCAAAAAACAGCAAAGCATCACAGCGTAACTGGAAAGAAATGATTGAGGAATTTAAAGCAGTGAGATTAGCCACAGAGCTTTTATTTCAATCATTCGATGATGAACAACTGGATGCTTCAGGTGTTGCTAACAGTCATTCAAACTATGTGCTGGGCATTGGATACATTATTGCAGGGCACTGCACTCACCACATCAACATCATTCGTGAACGATATTTGAATAAACAACCTGCTTAACGGTGGAAACAAAAAGCCCACTGCAAATGCAATGGGCTTTTTAAATTCACCTGGTTTTTTTAGAAAGATTTTTTTCCATCTCCTGTTTTGTTGGCAAGAGCTAAGTTTCGTTGGTTGATCATATCACTCATCACTTTCACTGCCTGGTCAAGGTAAATATCTTTTGTCAGGTTTTTAATCCAGTTATCAAATCTTTCCTGCTTTGCTTTATCATTTGCAAACAGATTTTTTTCTTTAGGCAAGGGAGAAACATCCAGGGAATATTTTAGCTTTTCAAGAGTTTCGTTTTGCTTTACGGTAGCCAGGATGGCTTTTTGCTCCTGCGTGTATTTTTCCAGTTGCAACGGATGTTCTTTGTCGTTTTG
>PSMD01000017.1:33449-39654 GCA_040289925.1 Chitinophagaceae bacterium
CTTATCAAGCCAGTCAGTATTTTCTTTTATGGTTTTAAAAACAATGGAGTTATTAATTCTCTCCTGCTCCATTTTTTTAATAACATCAATATTATAACCAGGATCCCAGGAGGAAAAACTGGCTTTTTCAATTTCATCCCAGGGCAAAGCATCCGGATTGTCTTTTTCTCTCAACTTCAGTTTTTCGTATTTGTCTGAAAGAACAATATCAGAAGCAACTCCTTTCAATTGAGTTGAACCACCGTTAATGCGGTAAAATTTCTGCAAGGTCAGTTTAATAGTTCCGAGCTCTGAATGAGAGGTAAACAAACTGGAAGGTTCCAACCCGATATTTCTTTGTACGGTGCCTTTACCATACGTGCTGGTGCTGCCAATAATAACCCCGCGGTTATAGTCCTGGATGGCTGCGGCAAAAATTTCAGACGCTGATGCGCTGAATTCATTCACCATTACTGCAAGCGGGCCATCATATAAAACTGATTTATCTTTATCTTTTAATACAGTAGGTTTTCCTGAACGGTCTTTTATCTGTACCACCGGGCCGTCTTCAATAAACAAACCCACCATTTGTACCACATCATATAGCGAACCGCCGCCATTATTGCGCAAATCCATAATAATGCCATCCACTTTTTCTTCTTTCAGCTTCATAATTTCTTTGGCAACATCAGCAGCACAACGTGGACCGTTTGCATGTTCAAAGTCAGCATAAAATTCAGGCAGATAAATAAAGCCGATCTTTTTAAAGCCATTTTTTACAATGGCACTGCGGGCATAAGTTTCTTCCTGTACAATTTTTGCACGAATGAGTGAAACCGTTTTAATAGAACCATCTAATTTTTTCAATGTCAGCTTTACTTCAGTTCCCTCTTTTCCCCTGATTATTTTAACCGCGTCTGAAACATCATAACCTGTCAGGTCAACCGGTTCATTTTTGCCCTGGCCAACTTTTAAGATTATATCACCCACCTGCACTTCACCTGACTTCCAGGCGGGGCTGCCGGTAACAAGGCTATTGATCTTAATGTTTCCATCATCATATATCAATGATGCGCCAATGCCGTAAAATGTTCCACTCATTTGCTCATCAAAATATCGTTTTTCAACCGGTGGAAAGAATTCAGTATGCGGATCCATGGAAGTGGTGATGTCGTTCACAAACATGTTGAACTTATCATCATCTGTAAACTTGTGGCGATAACGATCAAAGGTTCTGTCCATAGCTCTTTTTACTTTTTCCCTTGCTTCTTTTTCAAGCTCCGCATCTGTTTTAACTACAAAACCTTCCTTGCCTTTGTTTTTATCACGTATGTCAAGCAGTTCAACGTAACGGTCAAGAGCCAGGTATTTTAATTTTTTTCTCCAGGCTTCTTTTCTTTCCTGTTCATTTTTTGGAGTGCTTAGTCTTTCCGGATCGGTCACTATCGTTTCATCAATGCTGTAATCAAATGGTGAAGAGAGTATGTCTGTATAAATTTTTGAAGCTTCTTCAAGCCGCCTGTTAAAAATCTGGCCGGCGGTTAAAAAAAATTCAACCGGTACTTCTGCTTTTATTTCATCATCAATTCTTGTTTCATATTTACGCAGGCTGTTCCAGTCATCTCTTAGAAAAATATTTTTATCGGGGTCGAGATCGTTGAGGTATTTCTGAAAAATCTTTTTTGAAAACTTATCATTAATATCTTTCGGGCTGTAGTGAGCTTCCATCAGCATCTCACCTACATTCTTCAAAATTTCGTCGTATTTGGAAGGAGGATTTGAACTTTTACTGAAGGATTGAAAGGCAAAAAAAGTAGCTGTTACCACCAGCATCAATAGGATCGGTAATCTTTTCATATCGGTTAAATATTTAATTGCTTTGAGCATAATCAAAAATAACGCAAAAACGGGCCATTTACTACTGCGCGGCGCTTTTAACAATGGTTTTTGATGAAAAGTTATAATGAAATGCTGCAAGGCTATGTAAAGACAACAAAAATTTGTTGCTTCTCTGTTCTTTTTGCTTAATTCAGTTTCCTTATTTTTGCGGCAAGTTTACGGTGGCCATAGCTCAGTTGGTTAGAGCATCAGATTGTGGTTCTGAGGGTCGTGGGTTCGAGCCCCATTGGCCACCCCGCCAAGCCCCGATTTTACTGGGGCTTTGTTTTATCCGGATTTGGGATTTGAATTTTGTGTATTGTCAAACCCTGCCAGAAGTCAAAAATCAAAAATGATTACGCTCTTATTAATTCCTTTATCTACCGCGTTTGCCTGCTGGCTCATCTTTAAAATTTTTATCACAATTCCTTTCAGGCCACATCAACCCATCCGGGTTGCAGGTTTTAACATTCAGGGAATTTTACCGGCTTATCAAAATCAATTGGCAAACGAGCTGGGCAGTATGGTTTCAGAAAATTTTTTTTCTCCTTCTCTCATCCGGGAAAAGATAATTGATCCGCGAAACTTTGATAAGATCATGCCGGTGATCGAGGAGTATGTTGATGATTTTTTAAGAAACAAACTAAAAAAAGAAATGCCCGTCATCAGCATGTTTGTAGGCGATAAAACCATAAACAGCTTAAAAGAAGTATTTATTAAAAAACTGCAACATTTATTTCCGCAGATCATGAATAGAATGGCCGAAAATTTTGTTGCCGAGCTCAACATAAAAACACTGGTTGCCGAAAAAATAAAAGCCATTTCACTAACAGAAGCTGAACAGGCATTTCAAAAAAAGTTAGCCAGGCAACTCAGACTGGCTGCGTCTTTTGCAATCGGCATCGGCCTTTTAATAGGTATTTTAACCGCTCTTGTAGTTTATTTATCACTGGGTGCTATATAACCGCAGGATTTTGGAGTGATCTCCGTCTAATGACCATTCATCAATTTTCTAAAAAAACATTGGCCTTATCAAAAGACATTTGCGCCGGTTTTAAAAAACATAATATGAAACAGATTTTATTAGCGTTGGCTTTACTAATTACGGCACCAGGATTTGCTCAAAACCTGCAAGGGAAGCGAAATAACCAGTTTTCACAAATTACCGGGGCGTTTTACGGAAAGGTGATTGATTCCATTACCGATAAACCGATTGACGCCGCTTCAGTGCAGCTTATTCAAAATCGTTTTGATTCTGCTACTAAAAAAAGAAAAGAAGTTATAGTAGGCGGAATGCTTACACAACCTAACGGCGACTTCAACATACCGAACGTGCCTGTAATGGGCCAGTATAAAATAAAAATTACGGCGATTGGCTTTAAGCCATTTGAAAAAATGGTTTCGCTGGTGGATATGAATGCCATGCGCAACCGTAACGGTGGAGGTAATCCCATGCAAGAAATGAGTTCGATACTTGGCAACCTGGATAAAGACCTTGGTAATATCAAATTGCAAATAGATCAGCAGGTGTTAGGCAATGTAACTGTTGCCGCCAGCAAGCCTTTATTGCAACTGCGCATTGACAGAAAAGTTTTTAATGTTGATAAAAACATTACATCTACCGGCGGTACCGCTGTTGATGTAATGAAGAATATTCCGTCGCTGAACGTAGATATTGACGGAAATGTAACGCTGAGAAATAATGCTCCGCAAATTTTTGTTGATGGCCGCCCCACCAACCTTGCGCTTGAACAAATTCCTGCTGATGCCATTGAAAGTGTTGAAATCATCACCAACCCTTCCGCAAAATTTGATGCTTCAGGCGGTACAGCCGGCATTTTAAATATTGTAATGAAAAAAAACAAACGGGTTGGATACAGCGGCAGCGTTCGGGCAAATATGGATACCCGTGCCCGTTTTGGATTAGGCGTAGATATTAATATTCGCCAGCAAAAAATAAATGTGTTTGCAAGTACAAACTTCAATCAGCCAGCCGCACCACCAACCTTGGCAGCAACAGCTTTTACACCTATCAAAAAGACGAAAGCACACAAAACTTCATTTTCGGTTTTCTGCGCGGTGGGTTTGATTATTTTATTGATAACAGGAACACCATTACCGTTAACGGAACCTTTGCAAGAGGGCAAGGCAAACCGGAAACCATTAGTAATATTGATTCTTTCTTAAATGGTAGCCAGACGAAATATGACCTGAGAACTTCTAATTCAAAATCAAATTTTCGCAACTGGGGAACACAGCTTAGTTATAAGCACAATTTCCCCAAGAATGGTCATGAGCTAACTGCCGACCTTACTTATAATAAAGGCCGGAATGATAACAGCAATATCATTACAACACTTGATTACCAGAAACCCCAAAATACATTGGCTGATGAATTTGCCCAGCGTCAAAACATTGCCGGCAAAAATGAAAACCTGATCATTCAAACTGATTACACCAATCCGTTAACTGAACTTTCCAAAATTGAAGCCGGTGCAAGAGTTTCGGTGAGAAAGATAAACAGCTCAAGCCTGTATTATGCTGACTCATTGAATGAAGGAAATTTTTATCCAACTTCAAGCATTTTGTACAACAGCACAGATAATGTATATGCTGCCTATGTAAATTTTGGAAATCAGATAAAAAAATTTGGATACCAATTGGGCCTTCGTGCAGAAAGCTCTTCTTATGAAGGAACGATTCCAGATAAAGGCCAGTCATTTAAAAATGATTTTCCTATCAGTCTTTTCCCAAGCGTTTTCCTCACGCAAAAAATAACCGATAACGATCAGTTGCAGTTGAACTACAGCCGCCGCATTAACCGTCCAAACTTTTTTCAGCTGTTTCCGTTTGTTGATAGCAGCGACCTGTTTAATGTTAGCTCCGGAAATCCTGACCTGAAACCGGAGTTCACCAATTCATTGGAATTGTCTTATTCAAAAACATTTAAGAACAGAGATAATTTTCTGGCTACGGTATATTACAAAAGAACCAATGACCTTATCACAAGATTTTATGATACACTCACCAGCAAGCGATATGTCATAAACACTTTTGTAAATGCCAATAGCATGTACATTACCGGCCTAGAACTCATTAGCAAGAATAAAATCACCAGGTGGTGGGATCTGACTTCTAACTTCAACCTCTTTACTGCAAAAATTGATTTTGAAAATCAGCCCGATCCAGATCAGTTCCCCAGCTATTTTATAAAGCTGAGTAACAGCATTAAGCTGCCAAAGAATTTTACGCTGCAAATTTCAGGCGACTATACTTCTAAAATCATTACATCTCCCAATAGTGGCCGCGGTGGTTTGGGTGGCGGTGGAGGAATGTTTGGAATGGGTGGCGGTGCCACAGCTTCGCAGGGATACATCAGGCCAAACTTCGGAGTAGATGCCGCCTTACGCTTTGAGTTTTTGAAAAACAAAATAGCTTCGCTCAGCCTGAATGTGAATGATATTTTCAGAACTAAAAAATATGATGCACATACCCAATCTTCTTTCTTTGTTCAGGATATTGAAAGAAGGCGTGATCCGCAGGTGTTTCGCTTAAACTTTAATTACCGCTTTGGTAAGTTTGATGCCAGCCTGTACAAACGCAAAAACACAAGAGCAGAAAACAATATTGACTTAGGCAATCCGCAACAATAAACATTCTTCTTTTCAAACAGGGCCATGCAACTTGCATGGCCTTTTTGTTTTCTGTTTCTTTGCCAACAATAAAACAAAAGGTTGAAGAGAATTTATTTTACAGTCACCAACGACCTGACTTACGATCAGCGGATGAACCGCATTTGCACCAGCCTGGCTGAAAATGGCTTTGATGTGGTTCTGGTTGGCAGAAAGCTTGGCACCTCTCTTCCTTTAAAAAGCAAACCGTTTAGTCAAAAAAGAATTCGCTGCTGGTTTAACAAAGGCAAGTTGTTCTATGCAGAATACAACTTGCGCCTGTTTTGGTTTTTGCTCTTCAAAAAAATGGACGCCATTTGTGCCATTGACCTGGATACCATTTACCCCTGCTATATTATTTCACGCCTGAAAAAAATACCCAGGATTTACGATGCACATGAATTTTTTACTGAATTAAAAGAAGTGATCACAAGACCGGGAATAAAAAAGATCTGGACAAAAATTGAAAAAGCAACTGTTCCTCATTTCAAACTTGGTTACACAGTTAGTGAAGGCCTGGCCAAAGAATTTAAAAAAAGATATGGTGTAGATTATATCACTATTCGAAACCTGCCAGCCTTAAAACCATTGTCTGCATTATCATCTTCTTCTGAAAAATTTATTTTATACCAGGGTGCCGTTAATGAAGCAAGAGGCTTGGAATTTTTAATACCGGC
>PSMD01000017.1:39668-41294 GCA_040289925.1 Chitinophagaceae bacterium
AAGGAGGTGAATTATAAGCTGGTGATTTGCGGCGATGGAAATTTTATGGATCAATTAAAAAAGCTGATCAGTGAAAGTGGCGTAGAACATAAAGTAGTTTTAAAAGGAATGATGGAGCCTGATGAACTTTTTCACTTTGCCCAAACGGCAACCATTGGTGTTGCATTTCCTGAGAAAGATGGCTTAAACCAATGGCTGGCACTGCCCAATAAATTTTTTGATTACCTGCATGCGGGGCTTCCTCAAATAACGGTTGATTACCCTGAATATAAAAAACTGAACGAAGAATACCACGTAGCTGTGTTGGTGAGTGATATTTCTCCGCAAACAATTGCCGCTGCAATAAACAATTTGATGCAAAATGATGTTTTATTAGAGCAACTAAAGCAAAACTGCCTGAAGGCAAGAGAAATTTTAACCTGGCAGCAGGAAGAAAAAAAATTCATTGCCTTTTACAAAGAAATCCCTTTTAAAAAGTGAGCCGGCATTTACATATCGTTTGTCTTGATAATCCCTACCCACCCGATTATGGTGGCGCCATTGACATGTTTTACAAAATTGTAGCGTTGCAAAAAGCAGGTATTCACATCCACCTTCACTATTTTGCATATAATGGAAGAACGAATGAAGAAGAACTGAAAAAATATTGCTACAGCATTCACAGTTACGAGCGGCAGATCGGCAGCAAAGGATTTTCTTTCCGGTTACCTTATATTGTTTCTTCCCGAATAAACAAAGAGTTAGTTGCAAGATTGAACAACGATGATCATCCCATTATTTTAGAAGGTCTGCATTGTACGGGTATTTTGCAAAAGCTGGATATGAGCAAGCGAAAAGTTTTGGTGAGGCTGCACAATGATGAAAGCCGGTATTACCAAAAACTTTCTGTTGCAGAAAGAAACTGGTTCAACAAATTTTATTTTAGGAATGAAAGCCGCCTGTTAAAAAAATATCAGCGGTTGTTGCCGGCAAATAGTATTTATGCCAGTATTTCTTCAGCCGATGCGGAAGAATTTCAGCGGCTGAATAATCTGCCGTCTTCATTTCATTTGCGTGCATTTGTAGCCTGGCAACAGGTTATCGGCAAAGAAGGTGTAGGCAACTTTTGTTTGTACCATGGTAATTTATCAGTAGCAGAAAATGAAAAAGCTGCCTGCTGGTTGCTGGATAAAGTATTTACAAAAATCAAAGTGCCATTGGTAATTGCAGGCAAAGCTCCATCAGCCTGTATAAAAAAACGGGCACATTTATGCCAGCACACCTGCCTGGTTGCTGATCCGTCAGAAAAAGAAATGAATGATCTTGTTCAAAAAGCTCACATCAATATTCTTCCTTCTTTTAACAGCACCGGCATTAAGCTAAAATTATTACATGCGTTGTTTGAAGGTCGCCATTGCGTGGTGAATGATGCAGCGGTGGAAGGCACAGGACTGGAAGCAACTTGTCACATTGGTAATTCAGCCGAGGCACTTGCCTCCATTATTATGCAGCTTTACCATCATCCATTTGCGGAAGAAGAAATTCGCCTGCGTAAAAAGGTGCTTTTACCGGCTTATGATAATAATGAGAATGCAAAGAAAATTATCGCATGGTTATATTAGCATTGTCAAACACCTGCCCTCTCTC
>PSMD01000017.1:41304-41630 GCA_040289925.1 Chitinophagaceae bacterium
TGAATAACGATGTAATCATGCGTAGCCATAATTACAGATGTGCCGTAATCTCTTGCAATATGAAACAGCAACTGCATAATTTCATCAGAGGTTTCAGGATCAAGATTTCCTGTAGGCTCATCAGCTAAAATTACTTTGGGTGAGTTCAGCAACGCCCTGGCAATATCCACTCTTTGTTGTTCGCCACCGCTTAACTCAAAAGGCATTTTAAAACCTTTTGCTTTCAGACCCACTTTATCCAGCACGTCAATGATTTTTTCATCCATCAGTTTGTCGTCTGTCCATCCTGTGGCTCTTAAAACAAACTTCAGGTTGTTGTTTACATT
>PSMD01000017.1:41668-42542 GCA_040289925.1 Chitinophagaceae bacterium
CCACGCCAAGGTTGCGGCGCAGGTAAGGCACTTTTTTCCAGTCGAGCTGCCGCAAATTAAAACCGGCAACAGTTCCTTCACCTTCACGCAAAGGCAATTCACCATAAAGCGTTTTCAACAGGCTGGATTTACCGGTACCTGTTTTTCCCACCAGGTAAACAAACTCGCCTTTGCTAACTGAAAGGTTTACGTTTTGCAGGATGAGATTATCACCCTGGTAAATATTTGCATTCCTGAGCTCGATGATTGTTTCTGCCATGCTGAAGATTTGTTTTGCAAAGTAAAGTAGTCGAAAATAAGCCCGGTAAGTTTTTTTTATAAACGAAAAACAAAATCTTTATCTTTCTAAAACCAAATAAACTGCTATGAAAATTTCTTTAGCCTTCCTGGTGCTGCTTGTCGGCATAAAGTTATTTGCACAAAACAGCCCCGATACTATTACCACTGCAGATAATTCCATTTTTTAAAAAGTAGAAATAGAAGCTTCATTTCCCGGCGGGGATAATGGCTGGATTCAATAGCTGCAAAAAATTTAAATGCTGACGTCCCGGTCAAAAACATGGCGCCCATGGGTAGCTACACGGTATAGGTTTAATTTATTGTAAACACTAATGGAAAAATAACTGACGTAAAGCCATTGACAAATTGGGGCTATGGTATGGAAAACGAAGTGGTACGCATCATAAAAAATAGTCCGGCCTGGGTACCCGCTGTGCAGGATGGCAAGCAGGTACAAGCTTATCGGAAACAGCCAATAACATTTGTGGTAATTGATGAGTCAATAGATATAATAACACAAACGCCATATACATTTTATGTTGGTAAAGAAAACTGGATGACGATTGATATACGAAAGGTGAAGCCCGAAAACCTA
>PSMD01000017.1:42552-49816 GCA_040289925.1 Chitinophagaceae bacterium
GATGTATTTATTTCCGGCGGAAAAATAAGAGACAGTGAAAGAAATTATATTGTAACAGTTGATAAACCCGGGAACGTTTTGGTTACTATTTACGACAAAAAGAAAAACAAAGTGATTGCAGAGGTTCGGTTTGAAGCTATTTCAAAATAATCAAAAAATTATTTGGCCTCTTGGCGTTTGAATCAGCAATTCTTTCTTTTCTGCAGCTTCTACCCTGCCAATTACCTGTGCATCTACTCCAAAACTTTTTGAAATGCTGATCAGTTGGTCAGCATGTTTTTCGTCTGTATAAATTTCCATTCTTGTCCCCATATTAAACACCTGGTAAATTTCCCTGTCGTTTGCACCACTTGCTTCCTGTATTAATTTGAAAATAATCGCAGGCTCAAATAAGTTATCCTTCACAATCCGGAAATTACCGGGTAAATATTTCAGGCATTTGGTTTGGCCGCCACCGCTGCAATGAATTAAACCATGAATGGCATCCAACTTTTCCTGCAGCATCATTTTTATCACAGGTGCAAATGTTCTTGTGGGGCTTAGTAATAATTTTCCTACCTCCAGCACCTGGTCACTTTCTTGAATTTTATCAGTCAACCTGTGCGGCCCAATGTAAACTACCGGTTCATCCAGTGAATTATCAAACGACTCAGGAAATCTTGCCGCATAAGTTTTGTGCAGCATGTCGTGCCGGGCACTGGTTAACCCATTGCTGGCAATACCGCTGTTATATTCTGTTTCATAATTCGCTTTTCCAAAGCTGGCCAGGCCAACAATCACATCTCCAACTTTTATTTTTTCGTTCGTAACCAGTTTTTCTTTCGGCCACCTTGCCATCATGGTTCCATTAACAGTAATCGTTCTTACCACATCCCCTACATCAGCCGTTTCACCACCCATGTAATGAATGTTGATGCCAAAGTTTTTCATCACATCAAAAAACTCCCGGGTACCTTCAATAATTGCTTTTAAAACCTCACTGGGTATGCAGTTTTTATTTCTATCAATTGTAGAAGAAAAAAGAATAGCGTCGGTAATGCCCACACACAGTAAATCATCCAGGTTCATTACAATGGCATCCTGCGCAATACCCCTCCACACAGAAAGGTCGCCGGTTTCTTTCCAATATAAATAGGCAAGAATAGATTTTGTACCTGCGCCGTCCGCATGCATCAGGTTTACATAATTTTCATCTCCGCTAATGGCATCGGGGTAAATTTTGCAGAAAGAAAAAGGATATAATCCTGCGTCAAGATTTTGAATAGCCGCATGCACGTCTTCTTTTTGGGCCGATACGCCGCGTTGTGAATAAAGACCGTCCTGCTTACCGGTTGGTTTGTCTGTTGAATTATCTGGCATTGTTAAAAATGATACCGGCAAAAATAACTGAACGAAAATTGAACTGGCGAATTTTCATTTTCTGCTCTTAATGGCTGAAGGGTATCTTTGCGCATTGTTTTATGAAAGTACACAGAGACCTTGACCAGTTACCGCAGTTTCGCAATGGGGTAATTACCATCGGAACTTTTGACGGCGTTCACCAGGGACACCGGAAAATTATTGAGCATTTGAAAGAAGAAGCCGCCAAAGTAAATGGCGAAACTATTATCATCACCTTTCATCCTCATCCCCGCAAGGTGGTGTCCTCTCCTATTCTAGGCATCCGGCTCATCAACACATTAAATGAAAAGCTGGAGCTGCTGCAAAAACAAGGGATTGATCATGTAGTTGTTGTTCCTTTTACCGATGCTTTTGCCAACCAGTTGGCGGAGGAGTACATCAAAAACTTTTTAATTGAAAAATTTCATCCTCATACCATCATTATTGGGTATGATCACCGGTATGGCCGCGACAGGGAAGGTGATTATTTACTGCTGGAGAAAATGGTTCCTGTATTTGGTTATGTACTCAAAGAAATTCCCAAGCATGTGCTGGATGAAATTGCCATCAGCTCTACCAACATTCGAGAAGCCATTGTGCATGGTGATATTGATACAGCAAACAAACTGCTGGGCTACCAGTTCTTTTTTGAAGGCCAAGTAGTGCATGGCGACAAGCTCGGCCGCAAGCTGGGCTATCCTACAGCCAATCTTAAAAGTTGTGATGATGAAAAAATAAGCCTGGGCAATGGCATTTATGCCGTGTATGCAGAATTAAAAACCAATGCTGAAAAACTGAAGGGCATGATGAGTATTGGCTTTCGTCCTACGGTTGATGGCAAAAAGCGGGTAACAGAAGTGAATATTTTTGATTTTGATAAAGAGATTTACGGAGAAATATTGCGAGTGCATGTAAAAAAATATTTACGTCCGGAATTGAAATTTGATAGCCTGGAACAGCTTGTACAGCAAATTGATCAGGACAAAATTGAAAGTCCCGCCGGTTGGCGGGAAAGTTTTTTAATATTCTATGGTGTATTCCAACGCCGAAGGATCGTCAAAAAAATCTTCGCTAGTAGCTTTTAATATCACCTGTTTTTTATCATCAGACAGCTTCACTTTTTTACCCTTTGCTTTTTTAGCCGGCTTTGGTAAATTAATAACATAGTTCATGGTAATCGGAGCTCCCATTGATGACATTTCTTTTAACTGGGTCATTGATTCATCACTGGCAAGCTTTGCATACATTTCTTTATTTACTTTTTTGCTAATAGTGCCATTGGTGTATTCTACCGTATAATAATCGTCAATTTGCCTGGGCACTGCTCCGCCTTCGCTATTGCTGCCGCCCATATTCAATTCTTCGCCTATTCCTATGTCGCCGGAAGCCATTTGCTTTTGCATGGTTTCAGAAAGCATTTTCTGCGAAAGTTCACGCAGTTTGGAAATGTCTGCTGCATTTTTAAACGGAAAATTCATTTTTAAAACAAACATATCTTCCTGCATATTTAGTTTTATGCCTAGGGTTCCGTTTTTCACAAGTTCTTTTTCAGCTGGGGTAAGGCTGGTAACACTATCAGCAATGGCGGCAAGAGATAGTACAGTGTCTTTTACAGCATTCTTTACTTTATCCATTTTATCGCCACCAAACTGCCGGGCCATTCCAATCAGGTTGCCCATGTCGTTTGTAAGTGAATAGGTGCCGCTGCCATCATCATTCAGGTTCACTTCTTCGGTGGTTTCAAAACAGCCGGCAAACACAGTTAGCGTAACTACAACAAGAAAAAAAAATAGTCTTTTCATTTTTTATTTTAGGTTTTAGGACGGTTGATAAAATCAAAAAGTTGCCCACAAAAATAATTCTTCGTGTTCAGCTTAGCATCTTTACTACCATTTCTTTTAATAATGAAGCTTCGGGTGTGCCGGCGTTGTTAATGCCTATGCTTTTTAAATTGTACTCACTCAAAAGTAACAAGGCCTGCTCCACCTGCGGATAATCGTAAAAACGGGTGGCCTTTAAATAATCTTTTATAAAGAATGGGTTTACGCCAATCGAGGCTGCAACCGCTTTCTCTTCTCTTGTATTCAGGCCATAAATCATAAACAGTTTGCTAAAAAAGCTGTAAAGCGAAGTGAATATAAGCTGAATGGGAGCCGCCTTTGGATTTGCTTCGAAATACTGAATAATGCGTATAGCTTTTGGTAAATCCTTATTGGCAATTGCAGATTGAAATTCGAACACATTAAACTCTTTACTCACTCCCACATACTGCTCCACATCTTCTTCGGTAATTGATTTACGCTGACCCAGGTTAACAATCATCTTATCTGCTTCATTATTGATGCGGTTCAGATCATTTCCAATATGATCTACCAGCATGCCCAAAGCTTTTTGAGTAATGGTATAGCCTTTCGATTCAATTAATTCCTGCGTCCACTCCGGCAGCTGGTTTTCATATAATTTTTTAGTAGAGAGCACCACGCCTTTCTCTTTCAGCAGCTTAGCCAGCCTGGTTCGGCCATCAATTTTTTTTTCTTTATAAGAAACAAAGAACAGCGTTGAATTTAATGGCGTTTCAATATAGCTCTCCAGCTTTTCAATATCCCGCATTTGCTGGGCTTCTTTTAAAAGCACAACCTGCCTTTCTGAAAACATGGGATAGCGACGGCAGGCATTTACCACTGCAGCCCAATCGGCATCTTTACCATAAAACACAGTCAGGTTAAAGCCAGCCTCCGACTCACTCAAAATTTGGGTTTCAGCAAAGTTCATTACCTGGTCAATAAAATAATCCTCTTCACCTTCCAGCCAATAAACAGGGCTGTAATTACGTTTTTTAAGATCTAAAATAATTTTAGTGGCAGACATAAAGCACTAAGATACAAGCTAAGCAAAAGCACACCACACCATTTTTTTAACCTCATCTGCAAAAAAAACCACGTTGGCATGGTTTTCGGAATGAGGGGCGCTTAGTTAAGCATCAAAATGAGAAAGAATGTGCACATTTTACGACTTATAACCGTCAAAGCACAATTTTTTATACTATAAAACCTTCGACAATGACAAACACTAATTATCCGTCCGCTACTCCGCAAAACCAGCCAACAAGAACCAACAATAACAAAAACCTTGTTATCGGCGTTTTAGCTGCTGCACTTTTGGGTACCTGGGGGTATTGGCTTTATAAGAATAACCAGGCCTCTGAACAAATACATACACAACAAGCACAGGTTTCTACTGCTATGACGCAGCGGGATTCTGTTCAACTGTTGTACAACGATGCCCTTTCCCGCCTGGATTCTATTACCGGCACCAACAATAATTTACAGGGACAACTTGCAGACCGCAATAGTGAAATCTCAAAGCTGAAAGCTGAGATCAACTCTATTTTAAAGAAAAGAAACGCCACGCAGGCTGAACTGGCAAGAGCAAAACAATTAATTGCCCAGTTAAATTCAAGAATTGAAACACTGGAAGCTGATAACGCAAGATTAACCCGTGAAAATCAGCAACTGACTGCTGCCAATACGCAGTTAACCCAGGAAAAATCAGTGCTTGAACAAAATTTGCAGGTAACTACAGCTGAAAAAAATGAACTGGCTTCAACTGTTGATGTAGCCAGCACATTCAGCGCATCCAATATCAAAATCACTCCAGTAAATGAAAAGAAGAATGGGAAAGAAAAAACCACTTCTATAGCAAAAAGAGTGGATAAACTGGTGCTGACTTTTGATGTAGAGAACCGCATTGCTAAATCTGGCGCAGCTGATATGTATGTAATTGTAACTACCCCTGCTGGTAAAGTAATTGCTGACCCCAGTGGTGCTACTTTCTCTGCCCGCAACGAAGGTGACAGAATTTATACCGCAAAACAAAGCATAGACTACGAGCAGGGAACACGTAAAGCTGTTGTTATTCCTATTCGTCAGTCAGATTTTCAAACCGGCGATTACAGAATTGAAGTATATCACAATGGTTTTAAAATTGGCGAGGGTATCAGAACATTGAAAAAAGGTGGAATTTTCGGTTAATTGAAATTTCAACTACACATACCGCCCCGGCTTATCGGGGCGGTTTTTTATTTACAAAATTCTGATTACACAGTAAAGCACATTTTTTTTCACAACAGGAGTAATGTGTATTACTATAAAATAACCCAGTACGGTGTTTTAGTACTTTCAGGCAAACATTTGTACATGTTCCGCATAACCTGAAAACCACCTTATCCATTGCTCTTTTTTTACTTCCCAATTTATTATTTGCCCAGGATAAGCTGGCTTTAAAATTCAATAATTCCACTGTTTACATCGGTATTGAAGTAGGTTCAAAAGGTGTAAAGCTTAGCGTGGTTGAAATTGGAAAAAATCCACAGGCCAGCGGAGCTTTTTAAATTTTAGAAGACAGTTCGGTTAACACAGATTTTATTTCGTTTACCCCGGCATCTTTCCAGGCAACCCTCAACGGCTTATGCGGGCTGTTTTATTGTGACCTAAAAAAATTACAACATACCTTCTTCAAATATTTTTACGGTTATCAGCAGCGGCGTAAAAGTGCAGGCTGAAAAAGACAATAAAACCGCAATGATTGATCAGCTGATTGATTCTTTTCGCCTGCACATACAAGAGCCGGCAAGAAATGTTGCAGTAATTGATGTTATTGAAGAGGCCCGCCTCTCCCACCTTGGTATTGTGCCCGACAGCCGGCACTACAATACTTTTTTAATTGACATTGGCAGCGGCAATACAAAGGGTGGCTATTTCCCCAATGGAAATACCAATTATTTTAAGTTGTTTCAATTAACCTGGGGAACGAAAAGCGTTGCCAATGCAACAGAAAGAAATTGTGGTGAAGACAAGAGCCTGGAGAATTTTAAAAAGCAATTGTTCCGGATGTTGTATACTGCCGAAAATTCTGAAATTATTTATGCTGTAAACGCAAGCAGTGCCTACCTGGTTAGTGATAATATAGCTTTCAGCGGAGGCATTGCCTGGTCTATAGCCACTTTGCTTTAATCTGAGTTGACGGATATGCCGGTGGTACCGGTAACCTATGAGCAGGTGCAAAAATTTTACGAGAAGCTTTCTTCAAATTATTCGGCTTTATCCGATGCTGACCTCACTAAAAATTTAAAAGAAAATAAAACAACTGCCGGTAAAGAGATCAAACTTGTACATCTGGTGTTTGATCAAAAAGCTTTGCTGGCCGGCACAGGATTGCTTCTAAAAATTATGCGGCAGTTCGAACCCCTGTATGAGAAAAAACAATTCTTTCTGGTAAAGAATGGCCAGGTGGGATGGATATCCGCTTTTGTTGAAGAAACCCGGTCAAAATAATTTCACACAGAGCTATGAAACATTCCCACAACAGCCTGCTTATTCTTGTTTCTGTTGGTTTGTTTGGAACTTGGGCGTATCATTTCTATGATAAGTCGCATCATGTTTCCAAATAAGTTCATGTGCTGGTGCAGGATTCACTGGCCACGCAGGAAGCCATTCAGGATTCTTTACAACAACTCTACAACGAAAAAATTTTTAAACTGGATACAACGAAGATTGTTTCGGATTCATTACGCCAGCATCTTACCCCCACTGTAAGCCGCATCAATGAATTAAGAACTGAAATTGGCAGCATCTTAAAAAAGAACAGCATTACAAAAGCAGATCTTGATAAAGCAAATCTGCTGATACAGGAATACCGCCAGAATCTTGATATTGTAAGAGCTCAGAAATCAGACCTGGAAACAGAACGAGACCGCTTGAACGATGTGCTTACACAATTGAACAGCGAAATAAAAGGACTGCAGGAAAGCATTGCAAAAATTTCAGAAGAAAACAGGCAATTGAATGAAGCCATCAGCAAAGCTTCCATCTTTATTACTTCCGAG
>PSMD01000072.1:0-793 GCA_040289925.1 Chitinophagaceae bacterium
ACGCCACCGGATTATATTCACTCGGATGATAGCTCAGTGCTCTGCGCCTTATTTCCTCAGCCCGTAGTTCAGGGTTGTCAATTGGCGAGGTGGGTGCAGTAGGTGTTTCTTGTTTTGGTTGATCTGCTGCATTTGCTTTTATTGTTTTTCGCTTGGTAACCGGCGCTTTTTTTCTACATAGCCTTCTTTTTTAGTTATGATAACTGCAAATTCATCCATTTCAAACGGATGATGCCATGCATTTCTCCCTTCTACCCAAACAAGGTCCGATGCCTTTAGGTGTTGTTGCAATAATTCATCAATAGTAAAGGGCCCAGATTGGACATTGTTGCGCAAAAGCCGATAAACCTTTTTCATAACTCACTATTTAGAACACTCACAGCAGGCTTTTCAGGATAAAAGAAGGTACAGATGCTGTAAGATGGATAAATGATATAAAGAGTAGATACCAATTATGTGCCCAAGTCATCAGTACCATCTAAAAAATTTCTTTGTTAAGAATTGCCTCAAATACAGATGAGATAAGCATTTCAGCAACTTAGCTCATTTCTATTAACAAGTATGTTAACAAAATTCGGCACTATGGCACGGCTTTAGTATTTAGAATGTTGAACTAAATGATTACCATATTTTAAAATTTTACTTTATGAAAGGAATATTAGCCGTAATCACAATAGGTGCAACATTAGTAACAGCTACCGCTTGTCATAATAATACCGACCAGGTAGCTTTGGAGAATGCAAAGCTGCAGCACTATAAAGATTCAGTTAAGCTGGCAGCCGATACGGCTGGG
>PSMD01000072.1:882-3839 GCA_040289925.1 Chitinophagaceae bacterium
CTGCCACTCCTAATGCTGCTCCTACACGAAAAATTGTAAAATCAGTTAAATCATCCTCTTCTTCAGCAAGAAGAAGCAGCGGTGGTTCGTCAAGTTCTGGTACATCTACCGCTTCGTCTACTTCATCCAATACAGACACGGCTAAAAAAGGTTGGAGTAAGGCTGCTAAAGGTGCGGTAATTGGTGGTGTTGGTGGTGCTGCCGCAGGTGCTATTATCAATGGTCGTAACCGTGCTGCGGGTGGTATTGGCAGAAGCAAGGATAAAAAAGATGGTCGTTATTAACCTATAGAACATTTATAGATAGAAAGCGAAGCCATTATGACTTCGCTTTTTTAATAGTTAGTTATGAACAAAAACCTTCGTTACTTGTCATAATACAAATGAGTAAAGTCTACCAATTAAAAAGTGTTCAAAAGATTCCGGCAAGCCTGGAAGAAACATGGAATTTCTTTTCCAATCCTAATAATTTACTAGCCGTTACACCTCCTTTTTTAAACCTGAAAGTGACCAATGAAATTTATGGTAACGAAGCCTATGCAGGACAAATCATTACCTATACCGTGAAGCCACTTTTAGGCATTCCACTTTTTTGGATGACAGAAATCACGCATGTGCAGCCGATGAAATTTTTCGTAGACGAACAGCGAAAAGGCCCTTACAAATTATGGCATCATCAGCATCACTTTAAAGCAATAGATGGCGGCGTAGAAATGACGGATATTGTTCATTACCGATTGCCGTTTGGTATTTTGGGAAGAATGGTGCATCCCTTAATTGTAAAAAGCAAGCTTCAGCAAATATTTTCTTTTCGCTTTGGTAAAGTGAATGAATTATTTGGCGAATGGAAAGGACAGCAATTAAATATTCAGCTTTCCTAATCTTTGCCAAAAATTTCATGGCAGTCATTTATCATATTACTACAAAAAAAGAGTGGGCAAGAGCAAAAGAGCAAGGTTTTTACACAGTACCCTCGTTAGAAACAGAAGGCTTCATTCATAACAGTGAAGCACACCAGGTACAGGGAGTCCTTGAACGTTATTATAAAGGCAAAACCGACCTGTTGAAATTGGTAATTGACACAGAAAAATTGACGTCACGTTTACAATACGACCTCGCACCATCCATCAATGAAGCCTTCCCGCACATTTATGGTCCAATAAATTTGGATGCTGTGATTAAAGTAGAATCACTATAATCTTTTCTACGTCCTTTCACTTTATAGCCAGTAAAATGTTTTAACGAAATGATTACGTTGTTCTAACAAAAATCAGTGCTATTCATTTGTATTACTGTTTGTCTACAACTACCTTTGCAGCTCGATAAAATAAAGTATTTGAGTATGAAGAATATGACACTTTCACTAGGGGCAAGCTTTCCCAATTTCAACAAAAAAGCAGTTATATCCATTGAAAAAGGAAAAGAGTTTTATGATCTTTCCTATGAGGAGATTAAGAACAGCGGTAAATGGATGGTGATGTTCTGGTGGCCAAAAGATTTCACGTTTGTTTGTCCAACAGAGATTGCAGAATTCAACAAAGCGTATCAAGACTTTGCGGATCGTGATACCATATTGGTTGGTGCTTCTACCGATAGCGAGTTTGTACATGCAGCTTGGAGAAGAGATCACGAAGATTTGCGCAACTTACAATTCCCTATGTTGGCAGATACCTCTAAATCATTAGCCGAGGAGTTGGGTATTTTAGAAGCAGAAGAAAAAATTGCTTACCGTGCTACGTTCATCGTAGATCCACAAGGTATTATTCGCTGGGTTTCTTTGTACGATTTGAATGTAGGTCGTAGTGTAAAAGAAGTATTGCGTGTGCTGGATGCATTGCAAACTGATGAATTATGTCCTTGCAACTGGCAAAAAGGCGAAGCAACGTTAACTGCATAATTAAACAAACAGAAGTCTCGCAATAAGCGGGACTTCTTCTTATCAGAAAAAGGAGATTTTATGTTTGGAATGACAACCACTACAGATAATGCTGTGGCTTTGGTAAAAGAGCTGGGCTTATCAGAAGAGCAGGTAAGTGAAGGATTAAAATTGTTGGCTGCTACTGATTCACGCTATTTGCGTGATTTGAAAATCAATATAACCAATGCATTAGGTGCAGAAACATTAACGAAGAAGGAAGCCTATTTGTTAGCCTATGCTGTTGCAACAAATGAAAAAGCAGATGCCTTGCAAAAAGCCTTTGCGCAATCAGCCATGAACGAAGGTGCAACGGATAAAGAATTAGCAGAAGTGCTTAGTTGTACCTCGTTGCTTAATGCAAACAACGTGTACTATCGCTTTCGCCATTTTATGCATGATGAGTTTTACAACAATGCACAAGCAGGCATTCGCATGAGCATTATGGCAAACCCTGTTTTAGGAAAAGAGTTTTTTGAGTTAGTAAGCCTTTTAGTAAGTGCTTTGAACGGCTGCGAACTCTGCGTTACTTCTCACGAAAAAACATTGGTTGGTCATGGCAGCAGCAAACAACGTATTCATGATGCAGTACGTTTAGGCGCCGTAATTAAAAGCTTAACTGTTTTATTATAACAACTGAGTCCCGTTCAGGCGGGACTTTTCTTTTTTCACCTACTTATCTTTGCTGTTTATTACCGGGGTTCATTAACCTCGAACTTTGAACGTTAAACTTTAAACTTTTTTATATGCCTGGTTTTGAATTGTGGAGTGATGCCGAACGTAAAGAAGTAAATGATGTTTTAGAAACCGGAATCCTCATGCGTTATGGCTTTGATGGCCTACGCAAAGGAATTTGGAAAGCCAAAGAATTGGAAGAAGCTATTTGCAATCGCTTTGGCAGTAAGTATGCTCAACTTCTTTCCAGTGGTACGGCTGCCCTAACCACTGCTCTGACAGCGTTAGGTATAGGTTCCGGCGATGAGGTGATCATGCCTTCATTTACATTTGTGGCTTCGTTTGAAGCGGTATTAAGCATTGGTGCT
>PSMD01000072.1:3914-8445 GCA_040289925.1 Chitinophagaceae bacterium
GCTGTTCTCAAAGCAATCACTTCAAAAACCAAATGCGTTATGCCCGTACATATGTGCGGTAGCATGGCTGATTTAGATGCATTACAGACAATCTGTAAAGAACATAATTTGGTTTTGCTAGAAGATGCTTGCCAAAGTATTGGCGGCACATATAAAGGAAAGAGTTTGGGTACTATTGGTGACGCTGGTACCTTTTCCTTTGACTTTGTAAAAACAATGACTTGCGGCGAAGGTGGTGTAGTAATGACAAACAACGAAGATGTTTATACCAAATGTGATGGTTATACCGATCACGGCCATGACCATAAAGGTGTAGATCGTGGCGCTGACCTTCATCCATTTCTAGGTTATAATTTCCGTATTTCTGAGTTGCATGCGGCAGTTGGTTTAGCGCAGGTAAGAAGAGTTGATGAATTTCTTTCTATTCAAAAGAAAAATTACACAGCATTAAAAAATATTTTGCAACAAGTGCCGGAGATTTCTTTCCGTGTTGTTCCTGATCCCGAAGGCGATAGCTGCTCATTCATCAGCTGGTTTTTGCCTACAGAAGAAATTACACGAGCTGTAATAACAGAACTAAAAGCTCAAAATATATTAGTGGGTAACCTTTATTGGTACGATAACAATTGGCATTACATACGCAAATGGGATCATCTGAAAAATGCTGCTTCATTAAATCGCTTACATCCTGACCAACAACATGCTTTGCGCAGTCTAACTACACAAGACTTTTCGGCTAGCGATGCTGTAATGAAACGTTGTATTTCTACTTCTATTTCTTTATTATGGAGCGAAGAGCAAATCAAAGAAAAAGGCGAAAAGATGATTGCTGTTGTAAAAGAAGTGTTGCAGAAGAATCTGAAAAGTGCTTAATGAAATTTTTGACTATATAAATGTCGGGAGGTCTTCCGGCATTTTGCTTTTACAGGCAGTAAATTTAGGCAATGCTTAAAGCTTATAAGGCTGATAAAATTTTCACTGGTAATCAATGGTTGATTGATCATGCTATCATTACACGTGATGGTATAATTGAAAGTGTTGTTTCGCGTAATGAATTGGATGGTTCTATTGAAATAGAAAACTTTGTTGATAATTTTCTTGCACCTGCTTTTATAGATTTACAAATTTATGGCGCACATGGAAAGCTGCTCGCAGTTTATCCAACAGCAGACGCTTTGTTTGCTTTGAATGATTATTGTACGAAGGGAGGCGCAACGCTTTTTCTGCCTACTGTTGCCACCAATTCAATCGAAGTATTTCATCAATGCATTGATGCAGTAAAAGTATATTGGCAACAAGGAGGCAAGGGTGTTTTCGGTTTGCATTTGGAAGGCCCCTGGATCAGCAAAGAAAAACGTGGAGCACACATCGAAGCTTTCATTCATTATCCTTCTATTGATGAAGTAAAGACGTTATTAGCTTATGGCGATGGTGTTATAAAAATGATCACTTTAGCACCTGAAGTGTGCAGTGACGAGGTGATAGAGTGCATTAAATCGAAAAACATAATTATTTCTGCAGGCCATAGCAATGCTACCTACCAGCAAGCGACAACAGCTTTCGATAATGGTGTTCCAACGGCAACACATTTATACAATGCTATGAGTCCGCTGCAACATCGGGAGCCGGGTATGGTTGGTGCTATCTTCAATCATGTTAAAGTGTACAGCAGTGTTATTCCTGATGGGTATCATGTGGATTATGGTGCCATACAGATTGCCAAAAAAATTATGGGCGGACGTTTGTTTGTCATTACTGATGCTGTAACAGAAACCAGCAAAGGCGCTTATCCGCATCAATTAGAGCGTGATCGGTATACGGCAAACGGAACATTAAGCGGATCAGCACTTACCATGCACAAGGCATTCTATAATTTAGTAAAATATGTAGCTGTTGATGTTGCAGAAGCCTTACGCATGTGTAGTTTGTATCCAGCGCAAGTGCTAAAATGTGATGATCGATATGGGAAAATTGCGCCGGGGTATACAGAGCAATTTGTTGTTATTGATAACGATCTTAACCTAATTAAAACGATTGTTTAACTGGATAATAAGTAATTGTTTGCTTATGCTTTAAGTACTGTATTATCCATGTAATAGTAAAGGTTGGGATTAGATCTACACCTGGTATTAACTCTTCAATAAAGTTGAATACACCGCCAAAGAAGCCTTTCCGAAAACCAAACATGCGCCAGTAAATAATAGCAGAAATAGGCGCAAATAACATTTCTACAAAAGGCCCGAAGAATGGGATGGCCACAAACGCAAAACCCAACAGATCCATCAAAAGACAAGCTGCTAAAGAAGGCATTGGCTTTTCAACAGGAACAGTGTTCTTTTTAAAAAAAAATTGTTTCATGGCTTAACAGGAGCGGTTTTTCCGCAGCTCTTATAAGAAGAAAAAACCGAGCCAAACGTTGTGTGTTTGCTCCGTCTCCTTATTGCATTAACAGTATTTTCTGTAAAAACTAGTATCTGCCACGACGGTTACCGCCACCACCATAACTTCCGCCTCCGCCGCTATTGCCACCACCGTAGCCACCTCTGTTTCCTCCGCCGCCACTTCCGCCTTTGTAGCCGCCACCAGAGTAGCCACCTCCAGAAGAACCGCCACCCGGACGTTCATCTGCAGGTTTTACCACCAACGGTTTCTTACCAAGAGAAATATCGTTTAAATGTTCAATCGCATCTTTGGCGTCTGCTTCATTTTCCATCTCCACAAATCCAAAGCCCCTGCTCTTTCCAGATTCTCTGTCCATAGCAACTTTTGCAGATTTAATTGGTCCGAATTTTTCAAAAATTTCTTCCAATTCTGCATCATCAAGATCATAGGGTAAGCCGGCAACAAAAAGTTTCATTCTAAAAAATTGAGACTAAAGGTAACGGTATTATTGTTTTTACACGAATGCTAAGAAAATTTATTGATTTATATTAATGAATAGCAGAACTTTACCTCGGGCATTATCTTTGATTGTACTAGAGAAACGATTACTCACCCAACCTTTTTTTATGAAGTCAATTCTTTTTATAGCAACGGTTTTTTTATTTTTCGCTTGTAAAAACAACAACTCTGGTTCCGGAACCATGCAATCAACGGATAGTGCTAAAGCAGTTGCCAGCCCTGATCTAACCAAAGAGGAAGAAGCAGAATTTATGAGCAATTGCGTGGAAGTGGCTAAGGCTCGCTTGAATGGTGATGAAAAGAAAGCTTATGCTTCTTGTAATTGTATGCTGAATCAAATCAAAGAAAAGTATCCTAACCTCGATAGTGCACAAGCTATGCTGCAAGACTCAGTGCAAGTGCGTAAACTTCAGAAGAATTGTCAATAAACCAGGTTGCGAAAACTATAAAGTGCATTGCCTGTTGTGATTCGTCACTCTCTTTTGCATCTCAGCTTGGTTGCGCATTGCTAAAGTTGAACATCCAGCGAGTGCCAAACTTGTCTTTGCAACAGCCCCAATAGCCCCAAAACTCATCTCGCATCGGAGCTACATCTGACCCACCTTCCGATAGCGCAGCAAACAAGCGATCTGTTTCTTCCCTGCTATCAGGTTCCAGGTTAATCGTTACGTTGTTGCCTTCTATTAATTTATGCCCCATTGATTCAAGGAAATCAGTACCCATAATACGAATGCCACCAAGAATAGGCAAGGCTACATGCATTACTCTGGCCTGATCTCCTTCAGAAAAAGTAGGCATTCCGGGTTGAGTAGGAATGTCATTGTGAAACATCATTGGCCCTTGAAAATCTGTTCCAAAAACTTCCTTGTAAAAATTAAAAGCATCTTTTGTAGTGCCTTTGAAATTTAGGTAAATAGATACGCTTTACATAAAGTTGATTTATTGGTTTGTAAATTTCTATTGATGATTAAGAGTCGTATTACACCGGCAGTTTTTATTCTACTAACGAACAGGCAAAACCTGCTGCCTGAACAGTTTCTAATATTTCCGTAACAATAAACTGGTCACCTTCTACACGCAAAATTTTATCACAATCGTGCAAATCAAAATTGATTTTGTGTTACGGCAGTTGCTGTTGCAATAGTTCAATCAGTTTGCTTGCATCTTCAGCAATCGTCATACTAGTTTTAAATATTTCCACTGTTTGATTATTCTGTATTGCTGTCTTCTTGCATCATACCAAAAATATTTTCATCGGGATCGGCAAAGAATGCAATCTATCCGATAAAACGAATTGCTTTTTTACGCCGGATAATGGTACCGCCGGCAGCTTCTACTGCCATCATCGCTTCGTCTATATTATCTAACAATATAGTATTAATCAATGTTTGTTTTGGACTCACTTCTTTCATAACAGCGCCATTGATTCCCTGCTCTCCTTCGTTCCCTGTGATCGCAAACCAATACTCCTGGTGGTGAAATTACTGAAAGCTACAGCCAAATGCCTGCTTATAGAAGAGCATATTTTTTGTGGGTCTGCCGAAGGCATTTCAAAATACATTACGCGGTTGCTCATGTTGTCATTTTCACTACAAAGCTGAAAAGAATAAAGCGCTTTGTTGGGGTGAAG
>PSMD01000018.1:0-11989 GCA_040289925.1 Chitinophagaceae bacterium
CTGTTATGAAAAAAAATAGTTTGGAGTGTGGGAACAGTCCTGCTGGTGTTACTGTTTACGGCAGCCAAAGTTTCATCCGAAAAAATAATTTTAGCTCAAATTGAAGTAACCACCGGCTACATCACAAATATTACAAGCAGCGGTGCGGAGTATAATTATTATTTTACCTGGTTTAGTAACCAGCGCATTAATCATGGCGTAGTAGTAAATAAAGATGGCAACCCCCACAGTAAAAGACCCCGGATGCTTTACGTTCATTGGTGTTAAGGTAAGTAAAAGGCTTGCACAAAGACAGGAAGGTAAAGCAACCATGACAGGCCTAAAATCAAAAGTGAAATAATACGTTAGAGCTTTTGAAAGATTGAGCGATGGCACTACGAAATACGGCGCACAAAAAAGCTTCACCACTTTGCAAGATTGATGAAGCTGAAAACGATTTGATGTAACTGAATTTATTTTTTGGCAATACGATAGAGCCGGCCTTCATCGGTAATAGCATATAAGGCTCCATCTTTTCCCTGCTGCACATCTCTGAAACGCTGTCCTTCGTTAGCCAACAATCTTTCTTCGCCGGTTACTTTATTGTTCGTAATCACAAGCCTTGCAATGTGATTGCTGTTTAACCCGGCGATGAATAAATTATTTTTCCACTCAGGAATTTTATTATCACTGTAAAAACACATGCCGCTGGGTGAAAGCACAGGATCCCAGTAATACACAGGCTGCTCCATTCCGAGTTTTTGCTGAATGCCCTCTCCTATTTTTTCACCACTGTACTCAAGGCCGTAAGTAATAATTGGCCAGCCATAATTTTTTCCCGGCTTGATCAAATTCAATTCATCGCCGCCGCGTGGGCCAAATTCATTCTCCCACAAATCGCCAGTTTCAGGGTGCAGAGCCAGGCCCTGCACATTGCGGTGGCCATAGCTATAAACCTCAGGCCTTGCATTTGGCGTATTGAAAAATGGATTGCCGGCAGCAGGAGCACCATCTTTTGTAATATGCAATATTTTTCCCAGTGCAGAGTTTAACCATTGGGCCTGCGGCCTTGTTGTCATATCGAATCTTTCACCGGTACTAACAAACAAGTTTCCGTTTTTATCAAAAACAATTCTTGAACCGTAATGCAAACTGCTATTGAAAGCAGGTGTGGCCTGGTAAATAACGGTAGCATTTTCTATTCTTCTTTCATCAGCCGATAATTTTCCTTTGGCTACTGCCGTCAGGTTGCCTTGCGGCGTTTGTTCTGAAAAACTCCAGTACACCATGCGGTTGCCTGCAAAACTAGGATCGAGAGTGAGGCCAAGCAAACCACCCTGCCCTGATGAATTGACAGCAGGCAAACCCGTAATGACGGCTGAAACATTTCCGGATGTGGTTGCAATCCGCATCGTTCCTTCTTTTTCGGTGATCAGCAAACGTCCGTCTGGCATAACAGCAATGCCCCAGGGTTTATTTAAATCACGGGTGAGAATGCTGAATTCGTAAGGTGTTGTGGTGCGAACGCCTGCTATGCGGGTTTGTCCGTTGAAAGCAGGTTTGTAATTAGTGTTCGGTCTTCTGGTTTCAACGGGCGGCAAGGTAGAGTCGGAATTATTGGGATTATTACCACTGCTTTTAGGGCCACAGGTTGCTGAAAAGAAACTGGCTGCAAAAGCGCAACAAACTAAAATTCTTATCATAGCCAACTTTTTTATTTATACAATCAACCTACCAGTATAATTTATACTATTGCGTTTGTTTGAAGGTTAAGCTCTGCTACTTGTAACCAATACTGAAAGAAGCAGTGAATTTTTTGATGAGTTTGTTGCAGCGATGAAGGCTTTACAATAACACTGGCAGCCTCCGCCGCATAACAATTCTGTATGTAATCGCTCATCATTTTTTCTGAAAGAACAACAGACGGAACCAGTGCATGATCCGGATTTTGCTTTAAAGCTTTTAAAATTTCAAGAGCAGAATATTTGCCGTTTTGTTCATTTACCAAAAACAGGCAGGGCATGCCATGAATGGCAATAAAAGAAGAAAGCTCATCAAACGCATTTAAAAATTTAAGAGATACATCCAGGCTTGCAGCAGCCATTGTTTCCTCAGTAATAAAACGGTCATCGGCATCGGCCTGTAACATGAGGAAATACGGTTGCATATGGCAGAGTTTATAGCAAATTACTGAAACAATTCACACTAACAATTGCTATTATGTAAAAAATGAATAAGCATAATTAGCTTAGTAAAATAAAGATGCCATTTAAATCCAAAACTTACTGTTAATGAGAATAATGATTATTTCAGCATGCCTTTTCCTGGTGGCTTGCAGCAACCGGCTTGTGCAAACAGAATTATATTTTGGCCAGTCGAAGCCGAACGGTGAATTGATTTCCGAAGCAGAATGGAATGAGTTTAAAAAGAATTACGTAACAAATGTTTTTAGGGAAGGTTGTTCCGTCCATCACATTAAAGGCATGTGGAAAGATGCCGTAAGCAAATAACTAATTACAGAGCCCACTTATCTTATTAGCTATATTCACAAACGCAGCTTTAAATTAAATAAGCAGATAGGCAGTCTGCGACATTGGTATCAGCAAAGCTTACAACAACAATCTGTGCTGAGAGTAGATAAAAAAGTAAAAACCGGGTTTTGAGATCAGGACATTATAATGTCATTGTACTGACGAATATCATCAGCATTGTTGACAATTGAGTTTAGATTTAGAAATGCCTGTTGCTCTGAACGCAAATCATTTGCTGCATTTAAAAAAATGCAGGGAAGAAGAATTAATTGCGAAGCTTCTGCAAAAATTTTTTCATTGCAATCTTAACCGCCCTGGTGTTATTAAAGCTTACCACGACCAGCTTTTGTTTTTTGCAGCTTATCCGCCAAATCCATTTATTTATAAACTATGTCTGGAAGCATTAGAGCGAATAAAAACTTTGCTGGCTGATAGGCCCTCCCTGTCATTTACTTTAACCGGCAGCGGCTTGCCATCTACAAAGATCCATTGCTTGTTCAGCAGGCCGGTAGCTATTTGGCTGGTAATAAATTTTCCGGCATCAGTTCAATTGTACGCAAGCAAAGCAAACGAAGATGCTGTAAGAAGCATTTTTAAGCTTGTGCTGCCTAAAATTGAGTACAAAAATATTTTCCAGGGAAAATGATAAGCTTCCGCAAAGAATAAAAAAAACTAAAGGGCATAAAATCATCTGCTGAACAACTAAGCTGGCTTTTGCATTTTTTTAATCACAGCCACTTACCGGAAGCAGTGAAAGATGAATTATACCTGCAACTGAAAATTTTTATTAGCTGGAAACTGAATAATGATTTTTACAACCGCAGCAGCTTACGTTTGCCTGTTAATGCAATTTATTTTCAACCAAAATTTCAGCGGGCACACAGGTATAATGGCCTTCAGCAAAAAATGAAACAGATAAGGTTAACACTTGTGCAAAAAAGATCTATAGCCGGCATTATGAAAGCCTGGTTGGCCCTGCAATGCAAAGAAACTGACCCGATGAGTTATTCAAATGAAAACGCTGACCCTTTTTAACGTGGGCAGAGGATTACAAATTGTTTTGGTAGGATTGCATTCTTCCAAATTGCTAAGCCTGGAAAATTACATTGGCTACATGGCCTTTAAAAATGGCTGGCCAGTTGGTTATGGTGGCGGATGGATATTTGGCCAACGATGCAAGATCGGTGTAAACATTTACCCTGCATTTCGTCGCGGTGAATCAGCCCGGTTATTTTAGCAGGTGCTGAGATTGTATCAAAAGCAATTTGCCGTAAAGAAATTTATTGTGAAGCATTACCAGTTTGGAAAAGGAAATGAAAAAGGATTGAAAAGCGGGGCATTCTGGTTTTATTACAAGCTGAGTTTTAAACCTGTAAATGAACAACTGCGTGTTGAGGCAGCAAAAGAATGGAAGCAAATTATTTTAAGGCCAAAGCACAAAACTTCGTTGCAGCAACTGCAGGCATTTACTGCATCAAACCTTGAATTGAATTTGGGCAATAGCTACCCGGTAATTGATGCCAGTGAAATCAGTAGGGCGGTTAACGAAATGATCAATAAAGAATTTGGTGGAGGCAGAAGAAAAGCTTTTGATCTGCTATCACGTCAATTCAGAAAACTATTATCCCCTGGCTGATAAAAAATTTCTTTAGAGCAAAAACAAAGCTGGATGTTGTTAACCGCACTGTTGCAGGGTTTGCAAAACTGGAAAAAAATCTGACAGAAAAAGACTGGAAACCCTGATGCTGAAAAAACATGGAGGGCCTGAATGTGAGTACAACAGGTTATCCCAAAGCACAAAAAAGCTTTGGAGAGAATTAGAACGATCGTTGAAATTACCGTAAGCAGGAGTTTCTTCCGGGGAATTTATCCAGGAAGAAATTGAAAACCCTGCAGCTTACTGGCCTTCAGTTTTTGTTATCTTACCAGCTATATCAAGCTTGTGATTCCTGGCAGTCTCCTTTGCTATTTCATATCCCGCATCAGCATGTCTTATCACTCCCATGCCGGGGTCGTTACGAAGAACTCGTTTTAATCTTTCTGCAGCATCATCACTTCCATCTGCAACTATCACCATGCCGGCATGTATGCTATAACCCATGCCCACTCCACCCCCATGATGCAGGCTTACCCAGCTTGCACCGCCGGCTGTATTTACCAGTGCATTCAGCAAAGGCCAGTCGGCAACAGCATCACTGCCATCCATCATGCCTTCGGTTTCGCGGTTGGGCGATGCAACCGAACCGGTATCGAGATGATCACGGCCAATAACAATCGGAGCTTTAATTTTTCCAAAGCGAACCAGCTCATTAAATGCCAGGCCTGCTTTTTCTCTTTCACCTTGTCCGAGCCAGCAAATGCGTGCAGGCAAACCCTGGAAAGCAATTTTTTCTTTGGCAAGAGTTATCCAGCGTTTGAGAGATTGATTTTCGGGAAAGAGTTTCAAAATCGTTTCATCAGTTATTGCAATATCATTCGGATCGCCACTAAGTGCTGCCCAGCGAAAAGGACCTTTGCCTTCGCAAAAAAGCGGACGGATATAGGCCGGAACGAAGCCGGGGAAGTCAAAGCAACGGCCGGGTTTGTTGTTTGTGATCTGTTGTTTGTGGTTTTGCTCATACTCCGCTGCTCTTGCACGTATGTTGTTACCATAATCAAAAGTGATGGCGCCTTTGTCCATGAGTTGTATCATCAGTTGCACCTGGCGGTACATACTGCGGTAAGCATAGTCTAAATATTGCTCCGGATTTTTTTCACGCAACACTTTTGCCTCCTCATAAGAAATTTCGTGAGGCCAGTAACCAATCAATGGGTCGTGTGCAGAAGTTTGATCGGTGAGTGTATCGGGAATAATATTTCTTTCAATCAGTTTTTCTAACAAATGAACAGCGTTGCATAAAACACCAATGCTTTTTGCTTCGCCACGAGCTTTAAGCTCCAGGCTTCGGGCAATGGCCTCATCAATGTTGGTATATTTTTCATCGAGGTATTTTGTTTGAAGACGTTTATCAATCCTCCACTCCTCTACTTCAGCAATGAGTGCAACACCTTCATTCATGGTAACGGCCAGCGGTTGTGCACCGCCCATGCCGCCGAGACCGGCAGTTACATTGAGCGTTCCTTTTAATGAACCCTCAAAATGTTTATTGGCAATAGCTGCATAAGTTTCATAAGTGCCCTGCACAATGCCCTGGCTGCCGATGTAGATCCAGCTGCCGGCGGTCATTTGCCCGTACATCATCAATCCTTTTTTCTCCAACTCATCAAAATGTTCCCAGGTTGCCCATTTAGGTACCAGTTGTGAGTTGCTGATGAGAACCCGCGGCGCATCTTTATGGGTTTTTAAAATGCCCACAGGCTTGCCACTTTGGATCAGAAGAGATTCATCATTCTCCAGAATTTTTAAAGCAGCAATGATGTTATCGAGAGCTTCAAAATTTCTGGCTGCTTTACCACGACCGCCATAAACAATCAATTCATCCGGCTTTTCCGCTACATCAGGATTGAGGTTGTTGAGCAACATGCGGAAGGCTGCTTCCTGTATCCAGCCTTTGCAGGAGAGTTGTGTACCTGTAGGAGTTTTGTATTTGATGGGGTTGTAGGTGTTTGTCTGAATCATGATTTGAGTGGACGATAAGATTGTGATGAAATTTATTTACCGAAAATTGCAAAGTTTTTATGGAGAGACAAAGTTAGGTGGATGATTTTGTTTGTTTCTATGCGGTTGTTTTCTTTCTTCTTTCTTCTTTCACTTTCCCAATTTTCTGCAGCAGGGTGTTCAACTATTTTTTGAAAAGAAAAGTTCAAAATAATAGTAACGTTCTTGTGCGTGGGCAGGCAAAACGGCCGGAGGCATCCGTTTTGCCTCTGCTTTTCTTTGCCACTTTCTTTTGCAGAGGCAAAAGAAAGTGGAGATAAGCAAAACAAAAGACTTGCAGAAAATAGTAGAAGAACCGAAAGAAAAAATAAAAAATTATCTTCACCCCCAACAACCATACATTCATGAGCATTCACATTGCTGCTAAGCCTGGAGAAATTGCGCCGATAGTTTTAATGCCCGGTGACCCATTGAGAGCAAAACACATTGCCGAGAATTTTTTAGAAGATTACAAGTTGGTCAGCACTACCCGAAACATTTTTTTCTTTACCGGCCATTATAAAGGTAAGCGGTTAACCATTGGCGCCAGCGGCATGGGTTGTCCTTCCATCGGCATTTACACCTACGAGTTATATAATGAATACGGTGTGGAATGTATTATGCGTATAGGTACCTGCGGTGCTTATTATACTCACATCAATTTGTTTGATATCATTAATGCTGAAGCAGCATTCAGCGAAAGTACCTATGCCAAATTTGCTTTCGGGTATGAAGAAGATGGCTTTCCCCACCAGGGAAATGTTTTTCAAACCATAAATGCAACAGCAAAAAAACTAAAGATGCCGGTGTTAACCGGCCCGGTACATTCCAGCGATCCATTTTACCGCATTGATCCTGCGGTTCCTGAAATTGTGGTTAATAATAAGTGCCTGGCGGCAGAAATGGAAGCTTTTGCTCTTTTTGCCAATGCAAAGCATTTTAAGAAACAGGCAGGTTGCCTGCTGACTGTTTCGGATATAATTCCTGCACGTAAAATGATCACGGCTGAAGAAAGAGAAAGGTCGTTAGGCGAAATGACAACACTTGCGCTGGAATCGGCCATTTCAATTTTATAGAATCTAACTTTTTATTAAGACGGCAATTTCTATTTTCATTTTTATGAAATCAATTCTTGCCGCCTTCATCTTTATTTCCTCTTACACCCATGTACAAAAGATAGATTCTTTAAACACTGCAAAGAATGCCACCTATATGACGGCCGATAAAAAAATGATCTATGAGATCAACCGGGTGAGATGCAACCCAAAATCTTACCTGCAATATCTTGAACCCCTTGTTAGCCTATGCAAAAGCAGAACTGAAAGTTTATGGAAAGGGGGAGCCAAATTACAGCCTTAGCTTTCGAATAATTTACAAAAACGGCGTAGAAGAAAAATTTATAGACACTACCTGGCATTATGTGAATGAAGAAAGAGTGAATGCCATCCATACACTGATGGAAGAGCTGAAAAACTAAAACCGCTTTCTATTTTAAAGCCAGACCCCGGCATTTACAAGGCAGTAAAAAAACACATCAGCGATCAAAACAACCATGAATGGAAATTGATGCATACAGGCAGTGATGGTTCGCAGCCATGGGACCGCATCAAGAAATTCTCACCTAAAATGAAATTCGGAAATGAAAATATTGCTGGCAAACAGGTGTTGCAACTGCCAGGGGCATAGTTCTTCAACTTTTGATTGACGAAGGAATTCCCGGTTATGGACACCGATATAATTTATTAAATCCCTCATGGACGCATGCAGCCTGCAGTGGTAATAAATATGCAGGCATGAACTGGTGGATTCAGCATTTTGAGGTGCTAAATAATTAACAACAGATTTCCTTTTTTTATTCAAAGAAATCAACAGATGATGTAATCTTCCTTATTGTGGCGGGCATTAATCTAGTATCCTATTTTGTAATTGTTGAATTCAAAAAACCTAATTATGAAAAAGATTATTCTATCAGCAGTCACGCTGTGTTCTGCATTTATAGGCTTCGCCCAGATCCGGGTTACCAATGAAATGCCGGTTTATACTCCGCCGCGACACATACTGGTTACATTCCAGAGAGATTATCCTGATGTGGTGGTAAGCTGGGAACCTGTGCAGGCACTGTGGAGAGCCAGCTACAATAAAAATAATCGCATTGTAAATGTTTATTATTATCCCAACTCTCAAAACTATAGTGTAACACTTCCCTCATTATCCGGTTATGTACCTGAAAGCATTATTACCAAAGCCATTCAGCTTTACGGAGCTAATTTGTTTGATATAACCCGCATGAAAAGCAAAAAGGGAATGGATTTCTTTAAAGTAAGGCTGCTGGAAAAAAACAGCTTAAATACTTACCGCACCGTTTGGTTAAATGGAAAAGATGTTGAGGTGACTATGTAGCAATAACAGTCCCATCCTCCTGCTTGCAAAGTATTTTTTCCGTCAAAAATTTTTGGAACGTTTTTTTATTATTACTGTAAGACAACAGTAATTGGTAGAAACATCCCCACTCTGCCACTGCTGCATTTTCAAATAATCAAAAAAACAACATCATGTCTGATACAACTTTGCAAGCCACAAAAACCAAAAAGGTTTTGATTATTGAAGACGAAGGCGAAATGTGTTTACTGCTGAATATTTTGCTGGATGATGACGAAATGGAACTGGATCATCTAAAATCCCTGGCAATGGCAAAAGAATACCTGGAAAAGCAAAAACCCGCAGTGGTACTTTTAGATAATAAACTTCCTGATGGTTTTGGAATTGATTACATCAGCCACATTAAACAAGTTTACCCGGATGTAAAGATCATTATGATATCCAGTTATGATTCAGCCGCTAAAGATGTAGCTCTGGAAAATGGTGCTGACCGCTTTTTAACCAAACCTTTTAAAAAGCAGGAGCTGTTTGATTCTATTAAAGAATTGCTTTATTAAAATGCTTATCAGCATTTATAACGACCGGTCTATTAATTTCGCCGGTCGTTTTTTTTTATTCACCGTCATTATTCCGTTTATTAAATGATATTAATGATTTTTTTGTATTTACTCTTACCTTAAGGCTTAGTTAGATTAGTTTGGCTCTGAAACTATCTGAAACAGAAAAAGGATATACAGATAAGGACCATATGCGCCTGGCTGAATTTGGCTTGCGGGTAACTGACCACATTACTGCCATGCTGGCCTATTGGGATAAAGACCGGGTTTGCCGTTTTACCAATAATGCTTACCGCGAATGGTTTGGTAACGAAAGAAAAAATGATTGGTAAAATAACGATGAAGGAACTGCTGGGTCCTCTGTATGAAAAAAATCTGCCGCACATAACCCAGGCTTTAAAAGGAATAAAACAGGTATTTGAAAGAGATATTCCCATTCCGGAAACCAATAAGATCAGGCATTCCTTAGCCACTTATTTTCCCAATGTAAAAGATGGCAAAGTAAAAGGATTTTTGTGCCGGTAGTGGATGTAAGCTATGTTAAAGAGTTGGAACAGCAACTTGCCAAAACCAAAAGGGAAATGCTGCGTGCCTTGATATAAATGCAGGAAAAGGAACGGCTTGACATTGTGTCAGAGTTAAGGGATAACATTAATCAAACCCTGGTGTACTGCAAACTGATTGCTTCAAACCCCGAAACAAGAAGGGATGAAAATTACCAGCAAAAAATTAGCGGCAAACATTCAAAAAGCCATTAATGAACTGAATGCAGTTAGCCTGCACCTGATGCCATCAGACATTGAAATTTTCGGCCTTACGCAATCTGTTGAAGACTACCTGCAGAATTTCACATCAATTAAATCAATCACTGTTCAATTCAGGGCTGAAGATATTGTTAAGAAGCTGGCAGTGACAGATAAGCTTTTTGTTTTTCGTATGCTGCAAAACATGCTTATCATTTTATTTAAAGAAAAAACCCAAATGGCGCTTGAAATAAATCTGCAGGTGAAAGAAGGAAAGTTGCATATAAACCTGAAGCATAATAACCCTGCATTTTCATTTAAGAACACCAGCAAAGAATTTTTAGATATTACTTACCGCCTGGAATATTATGGCGGAATGATAGAAGAAATTGCGGATGATGGCAAAAGCAGTTTTATCCTGTTGCTCCCGGTTGCTTTGCCCTGAAGTATTTTTCATTTTCTGCTTTTAAAAAAGCATAAATGGCCTGCCAGCTATGCGTTTCAAGAACCACCGTTTTTTTCAGCTCTTCCAATTGGCCATCAATTTCATTTCCGCCAAGGCCGGGATGATTATTTAACCAAATGGCTTTGCAGCCCAGGTTTTTTGCAAGAGCCACATCAGTTATGCGATCGCCAATTACAAATGAATGGGCAATATCATAAGCCGGGGTGTTTAAATAATCTTTCAGCATACCTATGCCCGGTTTGCGGTTGGGTGATCTTTCTTCGGGAAAACTGGTATCAATATGCACAGCATGAAACTTCACCCCTTCGTTTTCAAACGTTCTGATCACATGGTTATGAATAGGCCAAAAACTTTCTGCCGGAAACGATGGTGTGCCCAAACCATCCTGGTTTGATACCATCACCAGCAAATAATCAAACTCCTCTGCAATTTTGCCCATGTATTTAAACACCTGCGGGTAAAATTCAAGCTTATCCCATGAATCAACCTGGTAGGTGGGCGGCACTTCTTTCAATAACACACCATCCCTGTCAATAAATAAAATCCGCCTGCTGTTGTTTGTTACTTCTGTCATAAACCAAATTGTTTACACAGCAAAAATCGTAACTGTAAGCCTATAAAAAGTCTGGCCCGCTTTTTTGCATGCTTTAGCCATGAATACGGAACAACTGGTGGACATAGCAGCCGGTGTATTAACATCTGCTTCTTTGCTTGCTCAGTTATTAAAAATGATGAAAGATAAAGAAGTGAAAGACGTATCTCCCTGGATGCTGCTTATACTTTTTCTTGGCCTTGTTTTATGGATTGTGTATGGAGTTATGAAAAATGACTGGGCGATTATTGTGACCAATGCATTTTCCGTGCTGCTGAATGCAATTATGTTATTCCTGCGTTTTCGGTACCAAAAAACTGAGGAATTTAGAAAATTTACAAATAAGCCAAAGCGCAAATGTTATGGCAATTATTTTGCAGTACACATAGTGAGGTTGCTGCCCCGCAAATTCTCAACTCTATGCAAACAGATAATGCCGAACTGAGGCTCAGACAGGAATTGGCCAATAGCCTCTTGCACGGATTCGGAATTCTCTTTGGCATCATCAGCCTCCCTGTATTGATCACCCTGGCTGTTAAGGGAGATAATTTCAATAATGTAATAGGTGCAAGTGTTTATGGCTTTTGTTTTTTAATGGTGTTCACCTTTTCTACTTTATATCATGGCTTTCAGCACCAGCGGCTAAAGCGAACGCTGAAGATTCTTGACCACATCAGCATTTACTATTTAATTGCCGGTACTTACACGCCGCTGATTCTTATTTACAACAAAAACAGTTTTGGCTTTACGCTGCTAACAGTTTTATGGTCATTAACCGTGCTGGGCACCATTTTCAAAATATTTTACTGTGGCAGATGGGAAATTATTTCTACGATTATTTATTTGTTGATGGGCTGGAGTATGCTAGCCGCTGGCAATAGTTTTTTTAGTGCCATGCCGACTGATGTATTTTCTATGGTTATTGCCGGAGCTGTTACGTATAGCTTTGGTGTTATATTTTATTTGTGGGATAGATACACGTACAGCCATGCCGTTTGGCATTTTTGTGTGCTGGCCGCTGCCATTTGTCATTATGTAGCCATTTTACTTTCGGTGTAATAAATGCTTTGGGAACCCGGCAACCATTTGCACCTCTTTTTCGACC
>PSMD01000018.1:12067-36512 GCA_040289925.1 Chitinophagaceae bacterium
AAATTGACAGCATTGCTTTTCATTTATACACTGACAGCTTAAAAAAAGGCCAGCATAATTACATTAATGTTGATGGAAAATATTCCGACGGCAAATGGCTGCCTTTATCCAATATAGAAATTAAATTTTCTGCCAGCGATGGAGTATTTGAGGGAAACGAGCTCGTCATTCCTGCCGATTTTAAAAAAGAAAAAGTTACGGTGAAGGCAGTTTTACGTTCAAACCCTGCCATCTGGAAGCAAATAACGATTTGGATAAAAACCATCCCTGATCCTGACAAGCTACCTACTAATGAAGAAATTTTAAAGCAGAAGACAAAGACCAAATCAAAATCCAAAGGTTAAAAAATTTCTTTTCCAATTTTCTGATTGTCCTTTGCTGGTTGTCACTTAATTTTGCGCCGGCAGGTCTTACACGGCCAGCTCCTGCTGAACTCCCCCAGGACCGGAAGGTAGCAAGGGTAGGCGGTTGTAGCGGTGCGATGTAATTAGCCTGCCTTTTTTATTTGCCCTGTCCCCAAAGGGAACTTAGATTTTAACTTTCCCTCCTTAAATTGCACTGCGGAATTGAACGCTGATATTTTTGTGACCGGCAGCATTGCTACTATCATCTTTCGTTGTGTCACTCACTTCATCGTTCAAAACATTATTCAACAAAATTTAGTACATCAAAGAGCTTTCTCAAATCCTCTTTGAAAAATGGGAATCATATGAAGTTTTTTATTGACACAGCCAATCTTGATCAAATTAAAGAAGCAAATGAATTAGGCATTTTGGATGGTGTTACCACCAATCCATCATTAATGGCAAAAGAAGGTATTAAAGGTGATGAAGCGGTAATGAAGCATTACAAAACTATTTGCGAAATGGTTGATGGTGATATTAGCGCCGAAGTAATAGCCACTGATTTTAAGGGCATCGTGGACGAGGGCAAAAAGCTTGCAGCCATTCATCCCAACATTGTGGTAAAAGTGCCGATGATAAAAGACGGCGTCAAAGCAATAAAATGGTTTACGGATAATGGCATTCGCACAAACTGTACCCTGGTGTTTTCAGCAGGCCAGGCCATTCTTGCCGCTAAGGCCGGTGCTGCCTATGTTTCTCCTTTTATTGGAAGAATTGATGACAGCGGTTGGGATGGCGTTCAGCTTATTGAAGAAATTGTACAGATCTATTCCGTACAGAGTTTTAAAACAGAAGTATTAGCTGCATCTATTCGCAACCCAAATCATATTGTACGTTGTGCCGCTGCCGGTGCAAATGTTTGCACCTGCCCTCTTGATTCCATTCTCGGGTTGCTGAAACATCCGTTAACCGATATTGGCCTTGCAAAGTTTTTGGAAGATGCCAGGAAAACATTGGGATGATAGATGAGAACTGACAAATGATAATTCTGAATAAAAACTTTCCTTTTTCCGCTATCGGTTATCCACTAAAACCCAGGTCGTTGAAACAGTGAGCTCACGGTAGTATATCCAATAAGTTCATCAGCCCTGCTGCCAAATGAGCGGTAATAAACCAATACCATGTAGGTATTTTCTGTTCCCCAAAAATTGCCTTCGGTATTTTCAAAAAATAAATTTTCTTCCTCCTCCTTTCTTTCAGGAACAGTGATGTAAGAATAATTGTAATAGCCCTGTTTTAAAAACAGGGTTTTTTCATAAGCTCCTCTTTCAGGATTAAATACCATTTTTGAGTTTTCATCGGGAGTGTAATTCGTCAATGCACCATACACATAAATATTTTTGCCTTCAAAAGGGCGGTTGCCCGGCGGCAAAAAACTAAAATGCACATAGGCATAATCGCCCTGCCAGTATGGATTCACGTTGTCAACTGTTTCAATGCCAAATAAACCATCATAGTCGCGGTAATACACATAAGGTTGCTGCTGGCGGTTGCCATCAGGCCGTACATACACGTCTGTTGTCTGTGCTTTTTTCTCCAGCTTTAAAATTCTGTCGCTTTGAAAACGCAGGCTGCGCATATCCAGCCAGCGCCATTCTTTGCCGGCCTGGAAAGAAGTGGATTCTTCATCATAATACTCAAAATAATTTCCGCGGAAGATGTCGGGGCGGCCTAAATATTTTGCAGTTGGCCATGAAAAATTTTGAATGGCCACCACTTTTATATCCTGCTGGTTAAACACATGAATGTTGCTGTTTAACGTAACACCTATCTGCAATTTTTGAAAAGTTCTGAAACGGGTTGCATTAAATGGCTGCTGCACCTGCGCAGCAATCGAAGCTTTCATTTCTACAACCAAAAAACGTTTTGTAAAAACCAGTTTTGAAGTATCAGCATCCAAAAAAACTTTCAGTAAATAATTTCCTGACCGGGTGGGAATGCAATTTCTATCGGGCAGCACCGCCTGGTAGTGTGTGTACCTTGTTACTGCAATGGATGAGTTTCTGTAAGTAGTGATGCGAACATTCTGAAATCCACGAATGTAATCAAATGAAAAAAGCGTTGAAGGAGTCCAGTCTGCATTGCAAAGCTGGTAACTGTAATAATAATTTTTTACGTCGCCATCCAGGTCATCAAAATGCAGGTCAAGTTGTTCTCCGCTATTTAAAGCAATAACGGGATAGCTGTAAATATTACCGGATTGAGTAAGTGTAACGGTTTTAATATTTGGCTTATAAATATGATCAGGCATTTGCGCCTGCAAAAACAAAGGGAAGAATATCAAACACAAACCCACCTGTTTCATGAGCCGAGATAACTGGTTAACCATAATTGTGAAATTCCGTAAAAAAAGCCATAAATCTTGCCAGTAAACTTATTTTTGACGGAACTGAAAAACGACAGCAAATAATTTGTGAAGGTTGCAAGTTTTATAGCAAACCGTATTGCTTTTGATCGTTCCGGTGATCAGGAAGGTCGCCGTTCCTTCTCCCGTTTTATTATTCGCCTGTCCATTGCAGCAACTGTTATCAGCGTAGCTGTTATGATGGTTACGCTGGCTTTTACCAATGGCTTTCAGCAAACGGTTAGCCAGAAAGTATTTAGTTTTTGGGGCCACATACGTGTGCAAACGAAACAGCCTGACCGGGTATCCATTGCCGAAGAAGAACAAATTGAAAAAAATGACACGGTGGTGGCTGCCATCCAAAAAAATCCGCAGGTGCTCAGCATTCATCCTTTTGCTACAAAATATGCTGTGTTAAAAACCAAAGATGAAATGGAAAGTGTACTGGTGAAAGGCTATGATAAGACCTACGACCCTGCACACCTGCAACAGTTTATTAAACAAGGCAGATGGCTGCAATTCAGCGACAGCACTTACAGCCGTGAGATCATTCTTTCAGAATACACTGCCCGGCAACTGAATTTAAAGCTGAATGATCGGATAATGGTGGGATTCATCAGGAGATCAGATACTTTGTCCGATGAAATTGATCCGGGCATTTTCAGAAGAGATAAACTCACAATAGTCGGCATTTATAAAACAGGCATTGAAGAGTATGATAAACAATTTGCGATTGCTGATTTAAAGCTGATACAAAGGCTTAATCGCTGGCAGGAAAATGAAATTGGCGGTTATGAAATTTTTATTAAAGATTATCAGAAGATGCAGGTAGTTGCCGAAGATATTTACGACAATGAAGATTTTCCGCCAACCTGGGATGCAAGGGCTATACGTGATATTTATCCCAACATTTTTGACTGGCTGAATATGCAGAATGTAACCCGTGGTGTGTTGCTGGGTATTATGATTTTTGTTGCAGTTGTGAACCTGGCTACCTGCCTCATTATTCTTGTGCTGGAAAGAATAAGAATGATTGGTGTGTTAAAAGCCATTGGTGCAAGAGACTGGACGGTGCAATCTATCTTTCTTCAATACTCTTTTATTATAACAGGCATTGGCATTGCTGCAGGCACTGCTATTGGACTGGGACTTTGCTGGCTGCAGCAAAAAACCGGTTTTATAAAATTGAAGGAAGAAGCTTATTACATGAGTGAGGCTGCCGTAAAAATTGTTTGGTGGGAAGTTGCAGCTGTACTTGCCGGCACATTGTTAATTTGTTTTTTGATATTGATGATACCATCACTCATTGTAAAACGTGTAAGGCCGGTAAAAGCCATTCAATTCAGGTAAGATGCGATAAAATGATGCCGGTTGCTACCGCTGCATTAAGTGATTCTGCCTGGCCTTTTTTGGGGATGGTGATTTTTTCAGTCACAAAAGGTATTAATTTTTCATGAATGCCTTTTGATTCATTGCCGATTAATAACAACCCTTCTTTCACTGCACTCAACTCAAAAATATTTTTGCCTTCCAGCATGGCTGCATACACAGTCATGGTTTGCTTTTTGAAAAACTCAACAAGATCTGTATAAATTACACTCACTCTTGCAATGCTACCCATGGTTGACTGGACAACTTTAGGGTTATATACATCAGCACACTCTAAACTGCAAATAATTTGCTTTACACCAAACCAATCGGCAATGCGTAAAATAGTTCCCAAATTCCCGGGGTTTTGTATGGCATCCAGCACCAGTGTTAATTGATTTGCCAACCTGGTTGGCTTTGCAGGAAATTTCTTTATTACAGCAATAACCTGGTTGGGTGTTCTTAGCTGCGTAATTCTTTCCAGCTCTTTTTCTGTAATTACAGAAACCTTTGTGTTTGACGGCAGTGCCCTTTGCTGAACTACCCAATCGTTCAATGCATAAATCTCAAGCACTTCTGCCGAAGGCATTTTCAGTAATTCATTCACCAGTTTTGGCCCTTCGGCAATAAAAACACCGGCATCATCCCTGTGTTTTTTCTGGCCTAAACTTTGGATATATTTGAGCTGCGATTTGGAGATCATAATGAGTTATCGGCCGATTTATGTTACACCCAAAGCCCTGTTGTTTGATTAATTGTTTGAAAATAATTGTTTCGGTTGTTGTCCTTCTCTCTTTTCTTTCCTGTAAAACTTCAGATACAAAATACTCGCTGCCCACATTTGTTCGCAAATATCCAAAGAACAAACCTTTTGTTTACAAAACAAATATGAAGGTAATAGGCAACTTATCAAAAGCACATAAAGCAACGCTTACCTCAAAGCTTGCCACCCAACTTGAAGACAGCATTAACCCAAGTCCAAGGCAAAAATTATTGTGGCAAACCATTAAGCGGCCACCTGTTTTTGATACCACTTACGTTCAGCGGTCAATCCGTTTTATGCGAATGCTGCTGCACACTTCCGGCTATTTTTCTGATACGGTTACTTATGATACAACAATGGTTGTAAAAGGTGATCAGCAACGCACTATTATCAACTTAAACGTGAGGTCCGGGCCGGTTACTGTTTTTGATTCTGTTTGGTATAATCTTCATTTACCCGAGTTGCAAAGAATAGCAGAAGATACGGCCAAGAAGGAAAGAAAAGACAGCGTAACACTGGGTATTAACCAGCCTTTGCAAAGATTAACCGACAGCACGGGCGGCGAAGCTATACTGCACAAGGGCAGTACATTTAATCAGGATACCATTGCAATGGATCTTGACAGGCTGGTAACCCTTTTCAGAAACAACGGTTATTTAAAGTTTACAACAGAAGGATTAATTGGCCTATGGGATACACTGGATGTTTCCCTGCTAAAACCCACAACAGATTTCAGAGAGGAGATGAAACTGCTGGCCCGCATGATAGAGAAAAAAGAACATCCTACCGCAACACTTGAAATAAAGTTGAGGCCTGGATATGACAGTGCCAAGCTTGTAAAATTTTATGTAGGAAGAATTTTTATTCTTCCGGATTTTGGACCTGATACGACTGCAAGAAAAGATACTGTGGTGCTTGACAAAACATATTCCGTTGTTTACAGCCAGCCATTGTTCAGACCAAGAATTTTTCCGCAATACATTTATATGGTAAGAGGTGATGTTTATAATCAAAACAATTACCTGAAAACAGTCAGCCGTTTTAATACTCTCATCTCCTGGCGGCTGGTGAATATCATACCAAAGCCAAGATCAGGCAGCGATACAGTGGATTTTGAAATCAGGCTTATACCTGCACGAAAATATTTGTTTACTGCAAATGTGGAGGCGAGCCAGAACGACAATACGATTATTGACCGCACATTGCTTGGACTTGGTGTGAATGTCAGTTTACAAAACAGGAACTTTGCAGGGTGTGCCAACCAGGAAAATATTACCCTGCGCTACGGTACCGAACTGAATATTGGAAAAAATGAGCAGTTACTTAACTCAAGGCAGGCCAGCCTTGGTTACAATATTTTCTTTCCGCGGTTTGTGCCCAAGATTAAATGGTTTGGCAAGAAAACAAAAATATTTTTAAGAGAAGCCACTTCCGTACTTGCATTTAACATTGCCAATACACAACGCATAAAACTATATAATCTTACCACTTTCAACACATCGTTTGGATGGATAATGCCATACCGCAGTACGTTGTATGCTGTTAAATTCCCCAACATTGAATACTCCCTGCTGGATGCAAAAGACAGCCTGCTTGCAATTTTTGACCGCAACCCGGGCCTGAGAAATATTTTTAATGATGGTCTTATTTTTTCTGCAATCGGAAGCCTGACGAAAAACTTTATTCAGAAAAAGCGAATTACAACTACAAAAACAAATCTTGAACTTTCAGCACTGCCGGTCTTCAATAATTTCATTCGTGATAAAATTTACCGGTATGTGAAGGTTGATGAGGATTTTAAAATAGTATGGAAGCTTCGTGGTGAATCAGAATTTGTAGCAAGAAGTTTTGTTGGCTTTGGTTACACCTTGCCACTAACCGGCAGTGATGGTAAGCGACGCAGTGATTTTTTACCCTTCTTTAAAGCTTATGGTGCAGGCGGACCTAATAGTATGCGTGGCTGGGGCTTGAGGAGATTAGGACCCGGTTCTACCGTAAAATTCATCTCTGAATATCCAGACAGGTTTGGTGACATACAGTTTGAAGCCAATGCAGAATACCGTTTTCATTTGGCAAATATTTTTGGCTTCAATGTAAACAGTGCTCTGTTTACAGATATTGGCAATGTTTGGTTCTGGAGAAATAATTCAACTTTTCCCGAAGGCAATTTCCGCTTCAGCAAATTTTTCAGAGATCTTGGAGTTGATGTAGGAACAGGTGTGAGAGTAAATCTCAGTTTCTTCCTCATTCGCCTTGATTATGCTATTAAAGCCAGGGACCCGTCACCAGAGCCTGATCAATATTACCTGCAGTATAAATGGTTCCCATCTTTCAGAGGCAATTTGCAGTTTGCTGTAACCTATCCGTTCTAGGAGGTTTAAAGTTTTTACTAAACTTTTAAACTTATGAACAATTAACCTCTTAAACTCGTTTCAAACTCGTCAATAGTCATAGCATTTTCTAATTTAAAATCTCCTATCCTCGTACGACAGAGACTACTTAAATAGGCGCCACAACCCAATGCTTCACCAAAATCATTAGCCAGGCTACGGATGTAAGTGCCGGTGCTGCACACCACTTTAAATTCAACAACAGGCAAATGAATATTTATGATCTTGAATTCTTTTATCGTAACAGGGCGGGGCTGCAATTTGACTTCCTTTCCTTTTCTTGCCAATTCATACACCCGTTTTCCTTCCACTTTAATGGCTGAATGAACAGGCGGTATTTGCATGATCTCACCACAAAACCTTTTTGTGGCGGCATGAATGAATTCTTCAGAAATATTTTTAAGGCTTTTAAAATTTTCCGGTTCACTTTCCAGGTCGTAAGTAGGTGTGGTTGCGCCAAGCGTAAAACTGCCGGTGTATTCTTTTTCCTGCGCCATGTATTCATTAATGCGTTTGGTGAATTTTCCAGTGCAGATAATGAGCAGGCCTGTGGCCAGGGGGTCAAGCGTACCGGCATGACCTACTTTTTTTATTTTAATGAGATTGCAAATTTTTTTGACTGCATCAAAAGATGTCCAGTACAATGGTTTGTTAATGAGCAATACCTGTCCCTGTGCAAAAATATTTTCCGGCATCATGCAAATGTATAGCACTTAAGAAATGCTCAATACTCAATTTCAACTTTCAATCAGAATTGGAGATTGAATATTCAATACTAAATAGAAAGCTTATTCTTCAACTCAAGGTATTTGTTGATGGTGTTTACGGTTAAGTCTTGCGGAGTAGTAAGAATGGAGATAATGCCGTTTTTGCGAAGCTCTTTTACCATCAGCCTTTTTTCGAAACAAAATTTTTCAGCAATGGTTTTAATATAGATGTCTTCGGTAGTGCTTGCAGGCTTTTCGGTTAAATGCTTTAATTCCGTATTCTCAAAAAATACAACCACCAGCAAATGATATGCTGCAATCAGTTTTAATGAAGGTAAATCCCTTTGCAGGCTATCCATTGATTCAAAGTTGGTAAACAGCACCAGCAGGCTGCGATGGGTAATGCGGTTGCGAATGATAGAATACAGTTTTTCAAAATCAGGTTCAAGATATTTTGTTTGCTGGCGGTATAAAGTTTCCAGCACCAGGTTCATTTGCGTGGGCTTTTTATCAGCCGGCAAAAAAACATCGAGGTTTTCAGCGAAAGTGATGACGCCTGCTTTATCCTGCTTTACCAATGCCACATTGCACAACACCAGCGAAGCATTAATGGTATAGTCAAGCAAAGTCATGCCTTCAAAAGGCATCTTCATGGTGCGGCCCTTATTGATCAGGCAATAGATCTGCTGGCTTCTTTCATCTGTGTAGGTATTCACCATCAAATCACTTTTGCTGCGTGCCGTAGCTTTCCAGTTAATGGTGCGGTAATCATCTCCCCTCACATATTCTTTTATCTGTTCAAATTCCATACTGTGTCCCAGCTTTCTTACCCGCTTAACACCGGCTTCCTGCAGGCGGTTGCTTACAGCCAGCAAATGGTATTTACGCATTTGTATGTAAGAAGGATAGACTTTTATTTTTTCTTCTGCAGGAAAAACAAATCTTCTCCTTGCCAGCTTTAAAGGCCCATTTGCAAAAAGATTGATGTTGCCAAAAACATATTCACCGCGGCTAAGCGGCCGTACCGTGTATGCAATCTGTTGCTCACTGTTTTTTTCGATACGGGTTTTCCTGAACCAGTTTCTTTCCTGGAATTGAAAAGGCAGTTCATCAATAACTGCGGCATCAATAGCAAAAGAATAATTATTTTGAAAGTGCAGCACCACCTTGTTATCATCTCCGTTACTCCACCGCTCTGAAGTAATTCTTTCTGCCCTCATGGCGTAGCGTTTTCCAAAAAGCAGCACTGCATCTACCACCACACCGGCCAGCAACAGCAACAAAATAACTGTGGCCACATCATACAACACCGGAATAAAAAAACTGAGTATATACAGAATAACTGCCAGCCCGCCGATATAATATACCGTACGACTGAGATAAAATGAATGAGTGAAGAATTTTATGATAGCGTTAAAAAACAATTTGATTGACTATTTGATTAGAGGCTTAAATCATCTTGGAATATCCATGCTCTGAATAATTTGCCTGATGACATCATCTGTTGTAATTCCCTCCATTTCTTTATCTGGCGCCAGTATAATGCGATGACGCAACACAGGATTCACTACATCCAGAATATCTTCCGGCGTTACAAAATCCCGGCCATTGATAGCAGCCAGTGCTTTGGCTGCATTCATTACTGCCAGTGAGGCCCGAGGTGATGCACCGAGATAAATAGATTTATGATTTCTTGTTTGATGAATTAACCGGGCAATGAAATGCAACAACTTTTCCTGGATGATGAGGGTTTTAATTTGCTGACGCAAAGAAATGACCTCTTTGCCTGTTAGCACAGGCTTTACAAGATTCTGCGGATTTGCATTACCCATGTTATGAAACTGCGAAAGAATGGTTACCTCTTCTGTTTCGGTTGGATAAGGAACCAGTATTTTAAAAATGAACCGATCCAACTGCGCTTCCGGCAAACGATAGGTTCCCTCCTGTTCTATGGGATTTTGCGTAGCCATTACCATGAAAGGTGCAGCCATTGCATAGGTTTTTCCATCAACAGTGGCCTGGCGTTCTTCCATAATTTCAAACAAAGCTGATTGTGTTTTTGCCGGCGCACGGTTTATTTCATCAATCAAAACAATGTTACTGAACACAGGGCCTTTTTTAAATTCAAAACTGGCCTGCTGTGGATTAAATACCGGCGTACCTAATACATCTGAGGGCATCAGGTCTGGTGTAAATTGAATTCTTGAAAAATCAATGTCTAGCGAACGAGCAACAAGTTTGGCGGTTAGCGTTTTAGCCACTCCCGGCACACCTTCAATTAAAATATGACCATCAGCCAGTAACGCCGTTACTATCAGCTTCACCATCTCATCCTGTCCAACGATTATTTTTTTTATTTCGTTGCGCAAAGCCATTACAGCATGATTCAAGGCTGAAAGATCGGTGCGGGGTGTAAATATTTGTTCTTCCATGTCAGGTTTTTTCTTGCTATGAAAATTGATAAAATGATTCAAGTTGTTTATAAAAATCTGCGAGTTTATTTTCATTTATTTTGGCAACATCCAGTTTTTTTATAAAGGAAATAATGTTTTGCAATTCGGATTCATCGTAACCGGATTTTAAATGCAGCAGCTTCACAAAATTTTCATCCAGGCGGCCGGTTGGTATTTTATACTGGTTGCGCACATGCTCCAGGAAATAAGCGGCCATTTTGCGGGCCAGGTTGGTATGATCTTTTTTCTCATAATACAATCGCCCGATTGTTTTTACAAAATCCAGCGAGTCATTTTTAGGTTTTACAAATGCCGGAACAAATCTTTGCTTGCGGCGCATTTCCTGCAAAGCATACAGCAGCAAAAACAGCAGCGTAATCCAAAATGCGGTGCGAAAAGATTGATGTTTCAGCATGCCGGATAAAGCCCCTTTGCTGCTATCATCATTATTATAATTATACACATGCCGCTTACGGGGAAAATATTCATCCCACACTACCAGCTCTGTATTTGAAGGAATAACTGACATTACCTGGGAGAAATACTGGTAGTTGTTTTTATGCAAAATGAAATAATTGGTAAAAACAAGCGGATTTACATGCACAAAAAAATTGCCTTTGCCATAGCGAACATTAATAAAATTGGGCTCCTTGTAAGCACCATCTCCAAGTAAAGTTGTAGTTGTTCTATCCCAGCTTGACAAATAGGTTTCAAAACGGCGACCGGGTAAAATAAAATCACGTTCAATTTGAAAAGGTGGTTTGTCAAGATTGAGATAAAAAGAATCAGCCAGGTTATTCAACCCAAAATTGTAAAGCAATTGAAACACTTCAGGTGTGGCAATGCCCAGGGCTTCCTGTGCAAAAGATGAAAAGCTGGCAGCCGAAATAAAAACTGTGTTGCCGTTTTCAACAAAGCGTTTCAGGTCGTTCATTTCATATTCTGCTGGCAAAAAACTTCTGCCGATAATAATGAGTGCCTGGTTTTTCCGGTATTGACTCAGCGTATCCCAATAATCGGGCTGTAGTTTGTTTACCTGGATTTTTGCATTCGGAAACAAGCTTGCCAAACTTTCAAAAGCCACATAGCTTCCGTAAGGAATTTTATCGCGGCGGCTTAATGTAATTCGTGGGTCAAATTCCCGTGATTGTTTTCTGCCCTGCATAAACAGAATAACGATTAAACCAACAAGGGCCGCAACAATTATATATGGTAAATATTTTTTCAAGGCAGCTGTTTCCTGAAATTTTCAAACTCTGTTTTTATTTTATAAAAACTTTCTTCCGGCACATCAAATTTTCCATACCAGGCATATTCATAATGGCGGGTAAGGCCAAAAAAGGTTTTGTAATAGCCTGAAGAAAAAACCTGGCTTAAATAATCAAAATTGGTATGCTCAGGTTTGTACTGAATAATTTTCTTTTCATTCATGGTTGTAAGCAACTGCAAAAACAACAGGCGAATGGCCAGCCTGTAATTTTTTTCCTGTACCGCCTTAGTAATCTCTGTTTCGTAAGGAATATCAAAAATATTTTCTGCTTCTGCCACGTCTGTTTCCTGCTGTTCAGCAACTCTTCTTTTAGTGACGACATTATTTTTTATCAAAAAGAAAATGACAAGTCCCAGGAATAACGTCATAATAATAACAAGGGCAGTCATATTCAGCCAGCGGCTGCGCTTTATCGGCCTCACTCTTTCTTCAGAATTTGTATTTGCATTGTTTGCTTTCAGATTTTGATTGAAAGCAGAATCGGCGTACCAAAAATCGTCCTGCTTTTTGTAAGCTTTAACCGCTTTTTCTTTCAGTGTTCTGAATTGAAAGCTGTCAACCAAATCATAATTGTATTCTACCTCAGGTTCATTAGCAGAAACAGTATCTACAGTATCTATAACTACCGAATCATACTGTGCCTGCCCGCAAACAGCAATGAGGCAAATACATACTACAAAAAAAACTTTAAGAACTACTGATGATATGTTGGGTGGCAATTTTTTCATTAATCATCTACTTCCACTGTAACACCCGCAGCTTGTTTTTGCAGGCGTATAGGGTAAACAATAAAATACCAAATAATGAACCCGGCAGAAGCAGCCAGTATTAAAATGTTTAGCGACCAATGCATTTTGTAATGGCGGGTAACCAATCCTTCAAAAAATGCAGCGAGCATTAAAACAGGAATGATACCGACCAGTAATTTTGTTCCGTCTTTTGCTGCACGTTTTAATGATTCCAATCTTTTTGCAGTGCCGGGAAATAGCCAGCCCATTCCCAAAATAATTCCGGCAGCAGAGGCAATGACAAATCCCCAAATTTCCAGGGTACCGTGAATCATAACTGCCAGTCCCCATTCAAGCCCAAGGCCACGGCTAAAAAACAATTCATGAAACACACCCACCATTACACCAAATTCTACTACTGATTTCATGGTAAAAATTCCAAACAGAATGCCTTCCATAAACTCCCGGATGGCCACCGAAAGGTTGTTGATCATAATGCCCATCCAGCTTAAAAATGAATTGCCGGATTGGTAAATGCCAAAAGGATTTCCTTTTTCAATATTCTCGATTGTTTTATCAACATAACCGTCTCCTAAAATCAGGCGGGTAAACTCAGGGTCTTGCCGGCTTGAAAAAAAACCAACGAGGAAAAAAATGCAAAACAAAATGAGAGTAAAAAAAATTACCTTATAATACCTGCGCACGGTTAGCGGCAAATCATATTTCCAGAAATAAACAATTCGGTTGCTGTCTTCCTTTCTGTTTTTGTAAATGCTTAAATAAATTTTTGCTGCCTGCCCGTTAATGAATTGTGTAACCTTGCTGGAGGGATAAAATGTTTTGGCATAAGCAAGGTCGTTAACCAGCTTCGTAAAATCCCCGGCCATCTCATCTGCATCGGTAGCCGGCGATTGCTGGATTTGAGTCCACTTATCTTTATTTTTTTTTATGAAGAGGGCTTCTCTCAACGGAAAGGTTTGGTTTGTAAAATACTATTTTTTGCAACAGCTAAAATTTTGTTCTGAAAAATTTTTAGTTTGCTGAGAAAGATTAATTTGAATGCATGGCTGAGCTGAAAGTAACCACATCATTTAATATTGATCTCGACTTTGAGATACCTGAATTTTACCGGCGTTTGTTTGCCTGGCTGATTGATGTAGTGATTCAATACATTTATTTACGTGTCATCATTGAAATTTATAAAAACAGCATTACAGCCTCTGATTATTTTTCGGAAGACGGCATGTACAATGGCTGGGGTTTAAGCTGGATGCTGATTGTTCCTGTTTTAGTTTATCATCCCGTTTGTGAAATACTGATGAATGGTCAAAGCATCGGAAAAAAAATTATTGGTCTGCGTGTAGTAAATGAAAACAGCGGCAGAGCATCGGTCAGTCAATTCATCATTCGCTGGCTGGTAAGAACGGGTGACTGGGCTATTGTGATCCTGCTGCTTTTTTGGGTGTATGTATTTCTCTCTCCAGAATTCAGAATGGCATTTACAGCAGCAATTTTGTTATTGATAGCAGATATTATTCTGGTTGCTGCCAGTAAAAAAGGTCAAAGGCTTGGGGACATACTGGCACATACCATTATTGTAAAAACCACCACCCGCGGCAGTATGGAGGAAACCGTGTTTATGGAAGTGGCGGGAAATTATGTGCCGGTCTTTCCGCAAATTATGCGGTTAAGCGATAAGGATATTAATGCTATTAAAACCATTTTAGACACTTCACGAAGGCGTGGAGATTTTAATATGGCTGCTATGGCGGCAGAAAAAATCAAAGCACATCTTAACATACAATCCTCACTTTCTCCATTTGATTTTTTAGATACGTTGCTGAAAGATTATAATTGTCTCAGCACAAAATAAAAAACCCTTCGCTGAAGAAGGGTTTTTAGGTGAAACAAAGAAAATGATTACATCCCTTTCATACCACCCATTGCAATACCCAAAATAGAAATCAGCAGCCCGAGGATCATTAAAATAGCCCAGAAAGCAAAATAATTTCTTAAACCAGCGAGGCTGCCACGCAGCGTGTTGCTGTCGTTTGTACGAAGAGCAGTGGATGCTTTATTGCCAAAATTCAATGCGAAAATTGATCCTATGATAGTAAGTATTCCCATAAGAATATAAACTCCCATTGCGCCGGAAGCAACAATACCCAGGCTTCTCCTGCTTTCGTCATCATATCCATAACCGCCTGATACATTACTCAGCGCATTTTGAAACAGGATGCCTAAAATAATGAACAAGACACCGAATATTATTCCGAGTACAGCCAAAATCTTAGCCCACCCAGCTGCACTGCGCAGTGTAGAAGCATTATTGGCATCAATTGATAACTGGAAAAGTGAAGAAGAAGTTGTTTGCTGTTCCATGTGTATTTAGTTTAGGTTTGAAGATTAAGTGAATTTAGTAAAAAAAATCGAAGCGGCTTAGTGAAACGATCGCATTGTGGAGATAGTAATAAGAAATGTAATAATACCTAGTGCGATTAATACTAATCCAATGATGGTAAGAATTCCTAAATACCTGACGGTGATTTTCAAATTTTGAAAAGCTGTAGCCAGTTTTTCCTGTTCGCCATTTTGCAAGGCCAGCTTCATATTATTAGAAAAGCGAAGTGTGAACAGGCAAGGGAAAAAGTAGATCAACCCTAAAACCACCATGTAAATAATCATCATTGTTCGCACGGCAGTAACCGGGTAAGTATCAGGATACTCTTCAGACATTGTTTCTGACAGTCTGCTAAAACTACGGTTAATCACACTGCTAATAACAACACCATAAATAATCATGAGGCCGATAATGATAAATCCTGCTATTGCCAGGAATTTTGTCCATTTAGCTGTTTCAGTTAAATGTGCTTTTGAATTTGGATCAATAGCCAATCCAAACAAAGATGAGCTTTGCTGTGAGTTTTGAATTTCCATAAGCAGTGTTTTTGTTATGTATTAATAAGCTCTTGCAAACAATACCCGCTGCCGTGAAGGCTTTCCGGTTAAAATACATTTGCCTTCTTCCTGTTCATTATCCAGCGGAATGCAGCGGATGGTTGCTTTTGTTTTTTCTTTGATCGCATCCTCTGTTTCTGCACTGCCATCCCAATGTGCAGATACAAAGCCTCCTTTTTCATCCAGTATTTTTTCAAACTCATCCCAGCTATTGGCAGGGGTTATATGTGCATCACGGTAAGCTTTTGCTTTTTCAAATATGGCCTGCTGAATATCGTTTAACAACCCACCTACATAACCGGCCATGCCTTCCAGCGAAACGGTTTGTTTTTCCTTTGTATCGCGGCGGGCTACTTCGGCTACATTGTTTTCAATATCTCTTGCACCAATGGCAATACGCACAGGCACGCCTTTCATTTCATATTCTGCAAACTTCCAGCCTGGCCTGCTGTTATCACTATCATCATACTTTACACGAACGCCAATATCTTTTAATTCCCTCATCAACCTCCCTGCTGTTTCATCAATTTTCTTTTTGGCTTCGGCATCTTTATTAAAAATAGGAACAATGACCACCTGCAACGGAGCAATTTTAGGGGGCAGTATTAATCCGTCATCATCACTGTGAGCCATAACCAATGCACCAATTAACCTTGTGCTTACGCCCCAACTGGTAGCCCACACATATTCCTGCTGGTTTTCTTTATTTAAAAATTTTACATCAAAGGCTTTTGCAAAATTCTGCCCTAAAAAATGCGAAGTGCCTGCCTGCAAAGCTTTGCCATCCTGCATCAGTGCCTCAATGCAATAAGTATCTTCAGCTCCGGCAAATCTTTCGCTTTCTGTTTTTACACCTTTAATAACCGGCAATGCCATAAACTCTTCTGCAAATTTTGCATACACATCCAGCATCTTTACCGTTTCTATCATGGCTTCATCTTTTGTAGCATGGGCGGTATGACCTTCCTGCCACAAAAATTCTGCGGTGCGCAAAAACAAACGGGTTCTCATTTCCCATCTTACCACGTTAGCCCATTGATTAATTAGAATGGGAAGATCCCGGTAGCTCTGTATCCAATCTTTGTATGTATTCCAGATAACGGCTTCGCTGGTTGGCCTAACCACCAATTCTTCTTCCAGCTTTGCTTCGGGGTCAACAATTAATTTGCCTTTTGCAGAAGGATCATTTTTTAAACGGTAATGAGTAACTACCGCACATTCCTTTGCAAAGCCTTCTGCATTTTTTTCTTCGGCTTCAAATAAACTTTTGGGAACGAACAAAGGGAAGTAAGCGTTTTGGTGACCAGTGTCTTTAAACATTCGGTCAAGCTGGTCCCGCATGTTTTCCCATAGAGCATAGCCATAAGGTTTAATAACCATACAACCTCTTACTGCCGAATAATCGGCCAAGCCGCCTTTTAATACAAGGTCGTTATACCATTGCGAATAATCCTGTTGTCTTGAAGTGATCTCTTTTGCCATGTTGTGATTTTAAAATTGCCCAATAGAATTGGTAAAGCTGAACACTTCTCATATTCAATACAGGCTCCGCATCTCAAGGAACGATGAACTGAAGTTCCTGTTTCCGGCCTTCATAAAAAGCGAAACTAACAACTGTTTAGCTTTACAATTCTGTTAACAGCAAATGCATCAATTTTAATGTCTGGATAATCAGACTGCCGTTGCTCATTTTACGAGCGGCACAAAAGTAGTAACTTCAATAAACAATTAAACTTGTTGCCATGAGAACTCCAATTCTATTTGTTGCTTTTGCCAGCGTTTTTGCCAGTTGTTCTTCAGCATATAAAACCGGGCAAACGCCTGATGATGTTTATTACTCACCCGAGCGGCCACAGGAAGAATATGTAAAAGTGAATGATGACAATGATGACCGCTACTACCGTGGCGATGACAGCTATTATGACGATTATTATTTACGAATGAAAGTTCGCAACCGCTACCGCTGGTCGAGCATTAACGACTGGTATTATTACAACAATCCTTACCGCTACAGTTACAGTTATACTCATTGGGGCAATTCATGGAATCCTTATTTCGCCTGGAACTATTACCGCAATCCTTATTGCTGCTGCATGTATGGACCGGGTACAAAAATCAGCACTGCCTACAACCGTCCCCGCACAGTTAATTTAAATGTTTACAACAGCAGTAACCCCACAGTAAGAAAAGCTGTGGTTAACAGCAAGCCGAACATTTACAACAAACCGGTGAATGTGTTTAACGGGAATAATAATAACAACAGCAACCGATCAAACAACAATAATGCGGGAAATATTTTGAGAGATGTTTTCACCAGCGGCTCATCAAACAAATCATCTTCTTCCGGAAGTAACAAAAACAATTTTTCGGGAAGCAGTAACAGCTCAAACAATTCCAGCTCTAACAAAGGAAGCTCTACTGCACCGGTAAGAAGATTCTGATTTTTATACAATGCCTGTTCACTTAAAGATTTTTTAAAATGAAAAAGATTTTTTTCATAACAGCTACTCTATTTTCTGCCTGTTACAGTTTTGCACAGGAACCTGCAGATGCATTAAGATATTCATGGATCATTCCCGGCGGCACGGCCCGGCAACAAGCTATTGGTGGCGCCATGGGTTCGCTTGGCGGAGAAATTTCCGCTACCTTTTATAACCCGGCGGGAATTGCGTTTTACAAAACCGGCGACTTTGTAATAACTCCAAGCTATAACCTTACGTCAAACAAAGCCACTTATTTTGACAGAACGGAAAAAGATAAAAAGAACAAGTTTGTTTTTGGAACAACAGGTTTTGTTCTTGGCAGTCCTGAAAGAAAAGGAAAAAGTCATGCTATTAGCCTGGCTATTAACCGCACGGCTGATTTCAACAGCAATATTTTATACAGAGGCATCAATCATCAATCGTCGTACTCTCAAAAATATCTGGAAGAGCTGGCCAATAATGATATTCGTGATTCATCGGCAGCTTTTCTATTTCCATTTGGAAGCAGCTTAGCCATTAATACATTCTGGATTGACACAGCAAACGGATGGAAAGCCGGCAACAGAACTTTTCAATCGCTGGCTACACCTTTATTGCCAACCGGGCTTATACAGGAGCAGGTAATTAAAAACTCCGGCGGCATTACTGAATTTGCTTTGGCAGAGGCCACTAATTTTAACGACAAGCTATTGGTGGGCGGCACCATTTCAGTACCTGTATTGAATTATAAAAGAACAAGCAAGTTTACCGAAGCCGACGCTACTTCCGATGTAAATAACAGGTTTGATTTTGCAGTTGTTGATGAAAAACTTTCAACCAGCGGCGCTGGAATTAACCTTCGTGCCGGATTAATTTATAAACCGGTTGAATTTATCCGTTTGGGCCTGGCTATTCACTCTCCAACTTATTTTTCTTTAAAAGATAAATATGAAGTAGCGGTAACCACCAACACGGAAAATTTCCAGGGCTCATTAACACAAAGACCTGATGATATAGGCGTAGCCACTCCTGCCGAATTTAAATACACCCTGCTTACACCTTACCGTGTTATTGCCAGTGCATCCTATGTTTTAAGAGAGATTGAAGATGTAAGAAAACAAAAAGGATTTTTAACGGCAGATATTGAATATGTAAATTACAAAGCATCATCATTTCACCTTGACGAATCAAACCAAAATGATGCAACAACTGAAAACTACCTGGATGAATTGAATAAAGCCATTGACAAAGCTTACAAAGGAGCGTTCAATTTCAGAGCTGGCGGCGAATTAAAATTTACCACTATAATGGCCCGTGCAGGCTTTGCTTACTATGGCAATCCGTATAAAAATATTCATGGTGAAAAAGGAAGTAAGATGCAATTAACCGGTGGCCTGGGTTACCGAAACAAAGGAGTTTTTGTTGACCTGACCTATGTACACACTATTGGTAAAGATGTTCATTTTGCTTACCGGCTGCAAAACTCAGCTTACAGTGGCGCAAAAATTAAAAACAGTAACGGAAATATTTTGCTAACAGTTGGCTTTAAGATTTAAAAGAAAAGCCGGGTTAGTCCCGGCTTTTTTGTTTCAGCTAACAAATGCAATTATTGTTTTACCAGGCAAAATATCAGTGTGCCTGAACCCATATCGTAAGAAATATTCAGGTTAGTACCGTTGAGCTTTAAAATAGAACCAACTTCTCCATCAATTTCTATTGTAGCAGTGCCTGGTAAGTCTCAGGTACCATCGTAGCTGCCATCTGGCGAGCAAACCGTACCCGCATCAATGTAATTGTAAGTAAGATCAGTATTAAATTTGTTGATGTCATCTCTTTCGCAGGTTTCCTGGTATGAGCTTGTAACATCCTGCTCCGGATTGCTACCAACTTTTACAGTGATTTTTGCAAGCTTATAACTACCAGCAACATTTTGAATGGTTGGAGTAATGTCAGGTGCTTCTTTGTCATTTTTCTTACAGGCAGCAAATAATAATGAAACCATTGAAAGGGCAAAGATCGTTTTCTTCATAATTAAGGTTTTAGTAAATAATAAACGGCAAACATAACTGGCCAAACTCAACAAAGAAAATAACAACACCTGTTTTTTAATGGTTGCTATCAACATTTAGTTCGCCGGATAGAGAGGCAGCAGAAAGAAAAGAAAGAATAGACTGAGATGCGGGAGAGAACCAATAAATTTCTTTGTCTTTTTTAAACCAGGTCATTTGCCGCTTTGCATATTGCCTTGTATGAATTTTGATTAACTCAATAGCCTGCTGCAGCGAAATCTTTCCATCGAGGTAATCAAACATTTCTGTATATCCTACAGTTTGCAGAGCATTTAAGTTTCGATACGGAAGAAGTGAAGAAGCTTCCTGCATCAAACCCTGCCTCATCATTTTATCAACACGGGCATTTATGTTGCGATGCAATTCTTCTTTTGGCAATTCAAGACCAATTTTAACGATCTGAAAATTTCTATCAGCCTTTTTCCCCGTGCGGAATTCGAGAATTGATTTACCTGTCGCTTCTCTTACTTCCAAAGCTCTCATCATTCTTTGCGGGTTCAAAATTTCTCCCGCTTCATAAAATGCGGGGTCTTTTATTTTCACTTCTGCCTGCAACCACGCCATTCCTTTTTCTACATAATTTTTAATAATTAAATTTCTAATGCCAGCATCTACTGCCGGTATTTCATCCAACCCCTCACAAAAAGCTTTTACATACAAACCTGTTCCGCCTGCCATTACCAGGCAATCCTTTTTCTTAAAAATTTCTTCTGCTTTTTGTAAAGCGTATTGTTCAAAATCAGCAGCCGTTACTTCCTGGTGAATGGAATGTGATGTAATGAAATGATGGGTTACCCGCTGCAAATCTTCATCCGAAGGCGTTGCTACTCCAATTTTTAATTCTTTATAACACTGACGGCTATCCACAGAAATAATTTCAGTGTTCAGCCGGGTGGCTATATCAATAGCTACAGTTGTTTTTCCTACCGCTGTAGGGCCAACAATCACAATTACTGTTTTATTTTTTTGTGCCGGCGTCATTTACTGAAAACCCCGCCTTGAAGGGCGGGGCTAAAAATGATTGGAATAAATTTTATTCGATTTCCTCTTCACCACCTGCTGTTTCTTCTCCCATTCCCAACTCACCTGATCCTTCTTCGCTTTCTTCACCAAAACCTTCTGCCTCTTGTGTGAGGTCGTATTTCTCTTCTACATCAGCAAATTTTTCTCCCAGTAAACCTTTTGTGCCATACTGGCTCGGTGCTATTCCTTCAACACGAACTGTAGCAGGGTAAGTGAGTTTTGGATTTTCCTCCTTTGATACGTTGATCAGTTCAACCAAAAATGTCCAGTTCTTATTAAAATCATACAGGTAAATAAATTTTTGGTTGGGGTCGCGAATCTCTGAGCCAATTGTAGTTTCTTTCATCAACAAAGGCGCTGCCTTGTAATCTTTTTCATATATCTTCAGTGTAATTTCCTTTCCTTTTTGCCAATGATCGTTACTACGGAAAAAAGTAGCCTTATGCTTGTTGTCAAATTCATAAGCCTTTAAGATTGCTTCATGCAAATCAAAAAAACTTTGTGTGTGCCTGATGGCTACATCACGGTAAACGCTGTCATCTTCTTCCAGATAGATCCTGAATTTTAAAATCGCCATGCTACGAATTTACGATTTCGGAATTTATACAGAACAACTTCAGATTTTAGATTTCTTTGGTGAAAGACCTAATTCTCTCGCTTTTTCAATCATGAAATTATAAGCAGCATCATAATTGTTTTCAATTTCACCATCAAGAATGGCGTCTTTTATGGCTGCTTTTAAAATACCAACAGGCCTCGAGGGAGGAATATCAAACACTTCCATAATGATTTCACCGGTAATGGGCGGTTGCCAGTTGCGAATGCGGTCTTTCTCTTCCACTTCTGCACAACGCTGCCTCACCAGCTTAAAATTTTCCAAATACCGCTTCACTTTTAATTTGTTTTTGGAAGTAATGTCTGCTTCGCAAAGAGTCATTAATGCATCAATATCTTCACCGGCATCAAACAACAAACGGCGGATGGCTGAATCAGTAATATCTTCCCGGCTCAGGCTAATGGGCCGTAAATGCATTTCAACCATCTTGCGAACAAATCTCATTTTGGCATCCATCGGTAACCTGAACTTTTCAAATATTTTCCTTACCATTTTGGCACCCACTACTTCATGACCATGAAAAGTCCAGCCATGTTCTTCATCAAACTTTTTTGTAGCAGGTTTGCCAATATCATGCAGTACGGCAGACCAGCGCAACCACAAGTCATTTGTTTTTTTAGAAATGTTATCTACCACCTGCAGGGTGTGATAAAAATTGTCTTTATGCCCAATGCCATCTTTAAATTCTGCTCCTGCCAAATCAACCATTTGCGGAAAAATGATATGCAATAGTCCGGACTGGTATAACAAATGAAACCCGACAGATGGTTTTGATGAAAGGAGGATTTTATTCAATTCTTCAGTAATTCTTTCCTGTGAGATGATGTTAATGCGGTAGGCATTGTCTTTAATAGCCTGGAAAGTTTTTTCTTCAATAGTAAAATTTAGCTGTGCAGCAAAACGAATAGCCCTCATCATCCGCAACGGGTCATCACTAAAAGTTTGAAGCGGGGCAAGCGGGGTGCGGATTATTTTTTTCTTTAAATCGTTTACTCCGTCAAAAGGATCAACCAGTTTGCCATAGTCATTTTTATTTAAACTAATGGCCAGTGCGTTTATGGTAAAATCGCGGCGGTTTTGATCATCTTCCAAACTGCCGGGCGCAACCTGCGGATTGCGTGAATGGTACTGGTAGCTTTCTTTGCGGGCACCTACAAATTCTAGCTCAAAAACAGCTTCGTCAGAATCATCTGCAGCCACTACATCTAAACTGTGTGATAAATTGACTTTAATATGTGCAGTGCCAAAACTTTTAAACACACTTAAATTAGGCATTGGCTTAAATCTTTTCGCCACAGCCTTTGCCAGCTCAATGCCATCGCCTTCGCAAACAATGTCAGCGTCTTTTGTGTTGCGATCAATTAATTTATCTCTAACAAAACCACCAATCAAATACGCAGGCATGCCCAGCTCCCATGCTGCATGAGCAATTTTTTTAAAAATGAACAACTCCTTTTCAGTGCAATTGATATCCATTGCAGCAAAGATACTGGCAGAGAAGAATTAGGGATTATTGAAGTGTTTGAGTCGGACAATAAACACAGCAGGCACTGGTCTTTGTCCTTCTTTGTCGGATGGTTGAATGGTTTCTTTACCATTTACCAGCATGCAACTGCTGCCGCCGCCATCAAGATTTAAGGCTTCCCAGCAACCAAGATCTTTCAAAATTTTTGCTTCCTGAACTAATGAAGCACCACTCCCTGCTTCACTTCTTCCCTGAATAACTAAAATGATCAGCTTTCCATCTTTCGTATAGCCCATCGCCGTACGGGGATGTTTGTCGTTAATGCCTTTGCCACCAAATTTTAGTTCTTCGTTGTTTGTGATTTTTATTTCACCATTTTGAATGAGGACCGGGCCGCCGCCAACGGCAGTTTTCATTTTCCATTTTTTGAAGGAAGGAGAAATAGCGACATGTGATTTTATTGAAGGAACCTTTGGCTGGGTTTTCAAATTTGTGTTTGACAATGAATCCTTAATTACTGCCACGGCCCATTGACTGGCCAAAGGGTATTTCAAAGTTGAATCAGTGTAAAGCCAGGCTACATCGGCTTTTCTTTTATTGGAAATACCTATTGCACTTCCAAAGGGATGACGATAGGTTAAGGTGTCTTTTCCCCTACCCGGTAAACTATGAACATTATAAGCTACCAGCCTGCCGTTTTTAATTACTGCATTTAAGCTGCGGTTTGTTTCAAAAGAGAAAAACGTACAGTTCACTACAACCAGGGGATGATTGTCTTTCTCATAAAACTGCGAAGGCGTTAACCGGCGGTTAAGGGTTGTGTCAGCATCAAACACTAAATTTTTGTCTTTTAAATCAGCAATTACATAGTAAGCTTTAAACTTTCCTGTATCCACCGGTTCATTTGTATAATAAACATGCACAGAAGAAGGCAACGGCTGATAAAGTGAATCAACATTTTTCCATTGTGATTGAGCTAAGCAGGCAGTAGAAGAATAAAAACCGGCAAAGAGTAAAATTGCCTTCCTCATAATTCTAAAAAATCATTGTTGTTACCTGATAATGATAATAGTTCCTTTAAGCATATGCAGCTTTCCATCCACATCAACTGCATTCACAACCCAAACATAACTACCGGTTGGTTGGGGCTTGCCATTCAGCATTCCATCCCAGCCTTTGCTCATATCAGTTGTATAAAACACCTGCTGACCCCAACGGTTAAAGACTTTAAAAAATTTCAACTCCTTCATGCCTGCATATTTTGGAAGCAACAAATCATTCAACCCATCATTGTTGGGTGTAAATGCCGAAGGCACATAAATGGCTGCTTTTGCAAATACGGTAATCTTTACACTATCTGTTGCAACGCAACCTGCATCACTTTGCACCGTTAAATGATAAACTATATCGTTTTGTAAAATAGAA
>PSMD01000018.1:36592-47182 GCA_040289925.1 Chitinophagaceae bacterium
TCAGGTTTGATGCAATAGCACTCGCAGCAGCACCCTGTAATGTGAAAGGAATATTTTTTACCACCACGGTATCATTACCTGCATTAATTGTTAGCCTGTCAATTTTTACAGGCATGGCTAGAGACGCAGATGCACAACCGTTGCTGGCAACAGCCTGGATGGTTGCTGTAAAGCTTCCACCGGTTGAATAAACATGTGAAGGATTTTGCTGCGCAGAATTCTTTCCATCACCAAAATTCCAGTTCCACTGTTGTATGGTTGTTTGATTGTCGGTTTGCGCAGCCGTAAAGTGCGCTGGCTGATTATAACAACTCGTTGCCGGAACATTTGCGGTAATAGCAGGCACTGGCCTGATGACGAAACTGGCCGTATAGCTATTGGATACACACCCGGTATTACCTGTGGCAGTTAGCTGCAGGGTATGATTGCCCGGTGATAAATTTGAAGGCAATGAAGGTGTTTGCGTATTAGAAAAAGGCTGGCCATCAAGCAGCCAGTTCCACTGTGCAACTGAGCCTGATGAAATGGTGGTTTGATTAATAAGTGCAGGAGAATTTCCTGCACAGGTATCGCCAACAATAAATTGAGCTTGTGGGGATGCTCCAATAGTAAGGGTGTGCTGCACCGTGGCACTGCGACAACCATTGCTGGCTATTGCATATAACTGCACAGTGTAATTTGAAGCTGTTGAATAAGCATGTTGTAAGTTTTGTTGTGTAGAGCTGCTGCCATCACCAAAATCCCAATTCCACTGTAGAATGGTTGTTTGATTATCCGTTTGCTGGCCGTTAAATGACAACAATTGATTTACACAACCATTCCCTGCAGAAAAATTAACAACGGGTGTTGGCTTAATGGTAAATGATTTTGTTAGGGGTGTGCCGCTGCAACCAAACTCAGTGGCTACAAACAATTGCAGTGTATGCACACCCGCTGGCAAAACCGGAAGTGTTGGCTGCTGGTTGTTGCTAAGAAAATTTCCATCCAACACCCAGGTCCATTGGTTAACTACGCCTACAGTGCTGGTTGATTGCTCAACCACCTGTGGTAAAAAACCATAGCAGGTATCAATTACTGTAAAATCAGCGACAGGTATGGAACCGATTGTGACTGTTTTTGTCATGGTATCACTCACACATCCATCTGCACCGGTAATAACATGCTTTACAGTATAAACACCCGGCGAGGTATAATTATGAACCGGATCTTGCAGGTTGCTGGTATTACCATCGCCAAAATTCCAATAAAACGTTTGAATGTTTGTGAAGGATTGCGATGCATCTGTAAACTGAACAGGATTATCCAAACAAGTGACGTTGTTGGAAAAGTTAGTTGTGAAATCAGGATTCAGCGCCGTACAAAATTGTTGAAGATTGTTTGCACCGCCTGTTGCAGCTGTAAATCCCCAGTAAACCATAGGGTCGCCATAAAAAATATCATTTACCAGGTCTTTTTGTGCTTCTACTCTCAATACTTCATCAAAATAAGCCCGCAGCCAGTGAGTGGTAGCATCCCACGTTACCCGTAAAACATGCCACTGGCAATCTTCAATATTTATGTTAGTTGCAGATGCCTGCATAGGCGGCGTTAAATTATTCAGCGAGCCATCATGATTTATGTATCCGTTTGTTTGAATACTGATATGATCAAAAGAAGGGTCATTTTGATTTGTGTTTTGCCAGGTGTCTAAGCTAATTCCAACGGATGTATCTACGTTCTGAAAGCCCATGCCCTCTCCTGATGCACCCACGCTGGTGCTGTTTGGCTGCAGCATGAAAACAATTCCATCGGCGCCATTGGCATCGGCACAACCCAAAAAAACATTGAAATAAAAATCAAAAGAATTATTCAGGTTGATCTTAATTGAATTCCATACGCTGCCCGCCTGTGTGTTTATAGCCTGGGTAAGTGTGTAGCAATTGCAACTGTTTTGGGTGGCAGAACCATTTAGGATATACTGTGAATAAGAAATAAATGAACAGCTAACTGCAAAAAGAAAAAGACTGACAGGCTTAAGCAGTTTGTTCATTTTATTAAGTTGGCAGAAAAGTTATGATACCTAACACAAACACCTTAGCCACATTCTAACTATCATCAGTTATCTTCTATTCTTCAACCACTCCTGTCTTCCTAAACCAGGAAATACATGTCTTTCGCTGTGGTAAGATGAGCGAACCAACGGGCCGCTTTCCACATAATCTATTCCAAGGCTATAACCAATTTCACGATACTCAGCAAATTCATCAGGATGAACAAAGCGTTGCACACGCAAATGTTTGGGGGTGGGCTGCAGGTATTGGCCTAATGTAATTACATCAACACCGGCATTGGCAAGGTCTCTCATTGTTTGCACCACTTCTTCTTTTGTTTCACCAAGGCCCAGCATAATTCCGCTTTTTGTACGCATACCGCCTTGCTTCAGATATTTCAAAACTTCCATGCTTCTCCAATACTTTGCCTGAATTCTTACCTGCTTCGTCAAACGTTCTACCGTTTCTATGTTGTGACTTATCACTTCAGGCGCAGCATCAATAATGCGCTGAATGTTTTCTTTCTCACCTTTAAAATCCGGAATTAAAGTTTCTAAAGTTGTATCAGGGTTAAGAGCTTTTACAGCTTTTATGGTGTTGTGCCAGATAATAGAACCGCCATCCTTTAATTCATCTCTGTCAACAGAAGTGATCACCGCATGTTTCACTTTCATCAGGTAAATAGCTTCGGCTACCCGTTGCGGCTCATCCCAGTCTACTGCTTCCGGGCGGCCGGTGGCCACCGCACAAAAGCCACAACTGCGGGTACAAATATTTCCAAGAATCATGAAAGTAGCCGTACCGGCTCCCCAGCATTCACCCATGTTTGGGCAGTTGCCGCTTTCACAAATTGTATGAAGTTTATGTGTATCAACCAGGCTGCGAACATGCTTGTAGTTCTCTCCTATTGGCAGCTTCACCCTCAGCCAATCTGGTTTTTTTGTTTTTGCAACGGGTAGTTCAATCATAGTTTCTAAGTTCATGGTTCGCGGTTCATAGCCTTGCTGAAAAGAACCCCCGAACGCTGAAGTAAGTGATACAACAAAAGTCACATAGTATTGCTGTTGCTGGTCACAAAATAATTCTGCAAATTTAAATGGATTACCTGCGGCGGCCAAACACAATGGCAATATGGCCCTGGAAGAAGAATTGCCTGGGATCTCCAAATACCATGATGGGTATTTTTTGTGAGTAAGCATCTACGCTGATGCCGATTTCAATACCTGAAACAATTTCATTATACCGTCCATAGTCAAACCGAATGGCACCTTTAGCATAAGCACCGGGCTTCAGTTTTAATTCATTCCAGCCTTTTCCCAGGCCAGCACTTCCTTTAACAATGTCGGGATTGGTGCTTAAAAACAGGCTGCTATCCTGTTGACTGTATTTTATTTTTCTTGTTTTACCATTGTCTTCAACTTCTAAATAATATGGCCGCAACAAGCCAAGAGACAAACCTCCGTGATAGATAATCAAAACCGCCACGCCGTTTTTATTTCCTTTTTGCCCAAGCAGGTATTGCTGGCCAAACCCAAGCTTTGCCTGGTAAAAATTATTTTGCTTGGCATAGATGTATGGATTAAAAGATAAAAAGCCGTTTGAGCTTTTTTCTTCCTTTGCATCTTTTATCTCCGTCAACTCAAGCGTATATAAATTGGATTTGCGTCTTGTTTTCAGGCAGCCCAGTTCTACAAAACCCCCATAACCGTTTGTACGTAGTTGCAGGCCAAATGATGTTTGTTTGGAATAGATCAATGCACCTTCCTCTTCCTGTTTGATCAACGCATTTACCCTGTCTTGCTTTTCTTTTTTTCTTTCAGCTTTTGCTGTTTTTCTGTCCTGCGCAAAAATTGATGCAACAAAAAATGTAACGATAATTACTGCGATAAGTCTTTTCACAAAATGAATTTCTTTAAGTAACCGTAAATTTAGGCCAAAAATTCTAATGACTTCTAAAGTTGTTTATACTGGCGAACTGCGTACAATTTGCACCCATTTAAAAAGCGGAGCAAACTTTGAAACAGATGCTCCTGTGGATAATAATGGCAAGGGCGAACGCTTTTCTCCTACCGATTTGCTTGCCACTTCGCTTGCCACCTGCATGGTGACTGTAATGGGTATAAAAGCAAGAACCATGGGCTTTGATTTAAAGGGAGTAGAAATTGAAGTGGAGAAGATCATGAAATCTGACCCAAGAAGAGTGGGTGGTATCAATGTATATTTTCATATACCTGAAAGTCTGAAAAATATTGATGAAAAAAACAAAACCATTTTAAAACATACCGGCGAAACCTGCCCGGTTTGGCTAAGCCTGAATCCTGAAATTGATGTAAAAGTTAGCTGGGGAGATTGGGAGTAAAGCGTTTGAGATGTAAAGTTTGAGGGTTGATGTTTCCACAGATCATTCAAAACCTAAAGGCCCCAGCTTACCCATTCAACACTCATCATTCAACATTTAACATACCGCTTTTCAAAATAGCATTGCCAATTCCGCATTCAAGGCAACGTTTCTTATCGCAATATTGCGTTTTAAGTTCAATAAGAGATTGTGAATCGAAAGCAGTTTTGTTTTCCACTTTCAATTTTGCAAAGTTATTGGTAATGGAATTGGATTCAGCCGCTGTAGCCTCTAACCAGTCTAACGCTTTTTGCTTCCACCTGCTTTCGCTATGGTAATTTCCATAGGCAAACAACACAGGGGCAATGGTATTGATGATGATATTTTCAATCATGGCTTTGCCAAGATTTTTCTTTTTAAATGCTGATGGCTCATCAAAGCGGTAATGATAATGCCAGTAATCGTTTGCTGTAACATCAAACCACTGTTTTACCTGCATAACAGAATCTGCTTCTTTTATTTTTGAAAAAAGATGAGCCGAGTGATGAATCAGCATGGCCAGCTGCGCTAAACGAATAGTTGGAAAATTTACAGGCCTCATGCTTAAAAAATATACTGGCTGCGCCGGCTGCAGCAGGTTGTATTTTTTTTGAAGAAATAAAAATTCTTTTTTCAGCATGGCGGGATAATCTTGGGAAAAATCATCCTGTAATAAACCAGCCTGCCCTAACAACAAAGCTTCTAACTGGTGAATTTGATTTTTATGTTTGGCAAGAATATTTACAGGAATGGTTCGGGCAATGGCTTCAAATGCGTCAGCGTTTACCTTCATCCCAAAATTGCGGGCAAGCAGCCACCAAAAGCATTCTTCCCAATGAAAATTTGATTCCGAAAGGTATTCCAGCACCACTCCCGCTTTTCTCATCAGCCTTTCAGCAAGCAATCTTTCCTTCCAGCTTTTTAAGGCAATAGCTGAAACTGCAGCGATCATTTTTTCGCAGGCAATAAAGCCGGTCGCATTCATCAAAAAGCTATAGTGCTGCAATAAAACTTTCGCTACTTTATCTTTCAATTCAAGAATGGGAAATTTTTCTTCAACTGGCTCATCATGCTGCCACACCACATGCAGCACAACGTTATTATAATTTTTATCAGCATTATGATTATGCTTTTTCCAGTCAGAGGTTTTTATATGCAACTCAACATGGCCGGCCCAGGTAGTATTGCCAACAATAATTTTTGCATTTGAAAAATCAGGTCCCTGGTTGGTATTAAACCGGCCGGGAAAAATAATTTTCAACTCTTCTCCGGCAGCAGTAGTGAGAGAGCTTTTATTAAAATATTGAAATTGCCAAATAAACTGCAGCAGCCTTTCGGTTATTTCTCCTGCGTTCCCAAAAGGAAGCTGAGGACTTCTCTCTTTTTTTGTTTTTGCCTGCATAACAAATGAGAGAATGAACTTAAACAAATTTTCAATAAAGAGGAATCAACCCGTCTCATTAAAACTTTGTAAAGCCTTTACCACACGACTAACGGGCAACCCCATTACATTGTAAAAATCTCCGTTGATGGATTGAATGCCGATGACACCAATCCATTCCTGTATAGCATAAGCACCGGCTTTATCGTAAGGTTGGTATTTGTCAACATAGAACTCTATTTGCTCAGTGGTGAGTTCATGAAAATAAACTTCGGTGCTGTCGGTAAATGAAATTTCTTTTTCTCCATCTGTAATAACCACGGCAGTAATTACAATGTGTTTCTGCCGGGAAAGGTCCTGCAAAATGCGAATGGCTTCCAGCCGGTTTGCCGGCTTGCCAATGATGCGGCCTTTTAAAACAACAATTGTATCAGCAGCAAGAATAATGGAGCCGGGAGTCACAAGCTGCCGCACAGCCAGTGCTTTTTGTTTTGCCACTTCTATGGCAGCTTCTTTCACGGTTAAATGCGGATGAAAAATTTCTTCGGTTTCTTTTACCACCACTTCAAAGGGAATTTCAGCCCACGCCAGCAACTGTTTTCTTCTTGGTGATTGTGAAGCGAGAATAATCTTCTTCATAAATAATAATAGAAAAACAACATAGATAATATGCCCGTAAACATAACCAGCTTCGTTATGTTGCTTAAATGATGAAACTGCGGCGGCGCATGTGCTTTAAACAGTTTAATAAAAACATATACCAGCGGCGCAATAATACAGCCAATGCTATACACCACCGGCCACCACCAGTGAAATTGCAAAACATAAAACTGCACAATAACCAGTGCGGCTACCAGCACAACCAGCCATACAGCAGAATAAATTTTCGTTGCCTGTATGCCCCAAACAATGGGCATGGTTTTACTTCCGTATTTTACATCGCCCGGCACATCTTCCATATCTTTTATCGCTTCGCGAATGAGAGAAAGAATGAACGCAAAGCCGGCATATAAAAATCCCAAACGTAAAATTTTATTGCTGGCTTCAACCAACTCTGTAGTAGCATTTTTGAATAAATGCCATTCTGAAAAACATAAAACCAGAATTACCCAGGCAGTTAACAAAGAGATAAGCACATTGCCTGAGAGCAATTTTCTTTTTAACGCTACCGAATAACCAAACAACAGCATTACGCAAAGTGTATTGGCCAGCACAATATACCATAAGCCGGTTTGCCACGACAGCCACAGACTTAACACAACCCCTGCACTGCTTAAAATAAAATGCCAGAGCATGGCCCACCTGCGGGAGATGGCGACATCTACAACATTTTGGCGGGGTTTATTCACCTGGTCAATATTGATGTCGAAATAATCATTGATAATATAACCGGCAGCCGCAATTAAAACTGATGCCACCGCCAGCAAAACAAAATTCATCCCGTTAATGGCCGGTTGTAAGCCTAATGGTTTTAAAACCCGGTGGAGAATGCTGAAATGAAATAAAAGCTGCGTGAGTAAAATAAAGATGAGATTAGGCAGTCGAATAAGCTTAAGAAAGGCTGCAATTAATCTCATAAGTAAAGTTCCAATACTCAAATATCAAATTCCAACGCTCAAATAACAAATTTGAAAAAACAGGCTATTGGGAAACTACATCCTGGTGAAAGATCCATTTATCCTGCACCTTCAGCACCTTCTCAATTACATCTCTTGCACAGCCCATGCCACCTGCAACCGGGGAAATATATTTTGCCGCCTCTAAAATTTCAGGTACTGCATCTGAAGGGCAGCAGGGCATGGCTACTTTTTTCATTAACGCAAGATCAGGAAGATCATCAGCCATGTAAAGGATTTCTGACCACTGCAGGCTATTGTTCTTTATAAATTCTTCTGCAAAAATTTTTTTATCGCCAATGGCCATGTGCAATTCTGTGATCCCCAATTTTTTTAACCTCATCACAACCGGCTCTGAGTAACTGCCTGAAACAATCACCACCTGAAAGCCGTTGCGAATGGCCATTTGCAAACCAAGCCCATCTTTAATATTCATCCGTCTTGCCTGCAGGCCGTTTTCCATGCAGTAAACAGTGCTGTCGGTTAGCACACCATCCACATCAAAAATAAAAGTGGTGATATTTTTAAATTCAGCAAGAACATTCATGAATGTGAAAATATGAAAATGCCCAGCCTAAATGAAAACAAAAATTAATGGCGGCTTAAATAGAAATCACTTTTGATTATCTCTCCACTCGTACACCCAGGCACTTTGAATCATCTCTAAATGTCCTTCATTGCTTTCTTCTCTTTTGCCGGCAAAGTTGGGTATTTGCAAAACCCACTCAAGCAAATCGGTAAACCGCACACGGTAAATTTTGCCCTCGTTAAATTCATCGCCAAAACGTTCATACAATTTCAAAGCGATATCCTCGTAATCATTCCAGTGTATCGGTGGTTCAAAATGTGTCATAGCAAAAGATGTATGGTGTATGATTTATAATGCCTGATGTCTTATTTTATTCTCCCAAAAATTGTGTTTGATCAGGAATGGTCACTTCAATTTCACCTTCGCCTTCCAGCAATACTGACTGACAACCCAATCTCGAATTCAATCTTGGATTTACAGCTCTGTCAATAAAATCTTCTTCACGGTCGGTGATCTCTTCAATATTGTTCATCCCTTTTTCTACATATAAATGGCAGGTGGTGCAGGCACAAACACCCCCGCAGTTGTGATGCAGTTCAATGTCGTTCATCAATGCAATTTCCAGCAAACTCAGGCCCGGTTCAATATTCGTTAACGTTACCGGTTCAAGACCTTTCTGTTCAAAATTAAATTTGATCGTGTACATCAACCCTTCTGTTTAGGCCGCAAAAATAACTGAGTGCAGGCAGTTTTGATAAATGAAGAATTGAAATGATATTTCGAGAGAAGGAATTTTTTGTTGCTGGTTGTTACATACAGGTGCCTTAGCTGATTAATTATTGCTACTACCTGCAGAAGACTGGATACTGTTTGTCATCAGCTCATAAATTTTTTTTAGCTGCGGATGAGATTGTAATAGCTGCAGGTGTTGGTCAATGGTTGGCTGATCATTTCTAATAGCAGGGCCTGTTTGTGCATGTTTTGGAGAAACAGTTTTCAATCGCATCACTGTTTCTTCAATCAGCGGCAATAGTTGCTGAAAATCCAACCCTTCTTTTTTGCAATAATCTTCAGCCAGTGCAAAAAGATGATTAACAAAATTGCTAACCACAACGGCTGCTATATGCAGCTTTCTGCGATCCTGGTCATTTGCCAGCATAATTTTTTCAGGTGAAATAGAAACGGCCAGCCTGTTCAACACGTCTTTGGCTTTTTCATCGCTGGCGTCAATAAATACAGGAATCTCGGGCAGTGTGCTCATTTCTTTCCGCAGACTTTGCAGCGGATAAAATACTCCGTAATGCGAACTGATGGCTTTCAACACATCTTTGGAAACTGAACCGGCAGTATGAGCCACTACTCTGCCCGGCAGTTGTAAATGCCTTGCCACTTCTGTAATCGCATCATCAGATACAGCGATGATGTACACATCCGCATCTTTGCGAATAACCGACCAATAGTTGGTTGACTCGGTATCAAATTCATAAGCCAACTTGCTGGCTGCATGCAGGTCTCGGCCAAACACCTGTATTATGTGATGGCCTGCTGCAACAAATTTTTTTGCCAGCACGGTAGCTGCATTTCCCGTTCCGATGATGACAATATTCATTCAACAGTGAAATTAATCAGAAAACTACAGCAATTGCAATTACGTAATTAGTAAACGAGCCTTTATGAAACTTCTTTTCTTCATTTTTGCCGTTGTTGTTTTTTCTTTTTCTTTAAACAATATTTCCATTAACATGCCAAAAAACAAACGCAGCTACCTGGCACTTGGCGACTCCTATACCATTGGAGAAGCGGTTGAAAGCAACAAAAACTTTCCACATCAACTGGTTGAGATTTTAAAACAGAAAGGTTTTGATTTTGCAGAGCCGGAGATCATTGCAAAAACCGGATGGACGACTGATGAATTGCAGGTTGCCATTCTTAAACATGAATTACATCCTCCTTACGATTTGGTTACACTTTTAATTGGCGTAAACAACCAATACCGCGGAAGATCGGCTGAAGAATACAGTGCGGAATTTGAAAGCTTATTAAAGCAAGCTATACAGTTTGCCGGAGAAAAAAATGATCATGTCATTGTACTTTCCATACCCGACTGGGGAGTGACACCTTACGCAGAAGGCAGGGACAGGAAAAAAATTGCAGAAGAAATTGATGAATTTAACCGGGTGAATCAAATGATCTCAAAAAATTATGGTGTTCATTATCTCGATATTACTCCCGGCACCCGTGAAGCAGAAAATGACCATTCTTTTTTAACCACCGATGGTCTTCATCCTTCTGCAAAAGAATATAAAAGATGGGCTGAAAAAATTGCAGATCTTATCACGAAAAATAGCTATTCAGGCAACTGATTATCATTCTTTCAAAACTGCCAGCGGCCATCTTAAACTGAAAATTTCACGTTCTTAGCTTATACTTGCACCGAATAAATAGCTGTAGAGTTGCGTGTTTGAAGCAAAAAAACTTCCTACCCGCTTACCAAACGAATTACTTACTGACCACCGATTTTATTGAGCAAATGGCAAAAAATCTTTTAATAGTAGAGAGCCCGGCAAAAGCAAAAACCATTGAAAAAATTCTAGGAAAGGATTTTGAAGTGAAGAGCTGCTATGGCACATCCGCGATTTGGAAAAAGCGGGGATGGG
>PSMD01000073.1:0-7980 GCA_040289925.1 Chitinophagaceae bacterium
ACCGCCCCAGTATGTTGGGCGGCTGATTTTTATTGTTTCAAATTTGGAAGAAAGGTTTTTAAAATTTTGGTACAGCCAATCACGGCTTTCAATTACTTCACTTTGTGGCGAGGCATGAGCACTCAATTGGCTTTCATAAGGGCGGCTGAAAAAATAACGGTCACTCAATTCATGGGCAATTTTTTTTACAACACCTGTAATTCTAACCTGCCTTTCCAGTTCTTTCCAGAAAAAAACAAGGCAGGCCTTTGGGTTTTCTGCAAGCTGCCGGCCTTTGTAGCTATTATAGTTGGTAAAGAAAACAAATCCTTCTTTTGAAAAATCTTTTAGTAAAACAATGCGGGCCGAAGGCATGCCATCAGCAGAAGCAGTTGCCAGTGTCATTGCATTTACCTCAATAATTTCTGCATTCAATGCTTCCTGCCACCAGCGGTCAAATTGTTCAATCGCATCAGCAGCCACATCTTCTTCCAGCAAACTTTTTTGTGAATACTCCAGCCTGAGAGAAGCAATTCGTTCATTCATTACATCAAGTTTCCACAAATTTATTGGATATGGCAGTAAATAAAAATGACCTGCATTGAGGTCAATGCAGGTCGTTGAGGATACCATTCAGTGCTGCGACTGTTTTTTCAGCAATTCATCTCTTTCTTCTGATACCACATTCAGCATACTTTCCAACTCTCCGATTCTTCTTAACTGGTGTTCCAGTTTTTTATTGGCTGCAGCTACCAGTTGCAGGTCAGTGTTCAGTTCTTCCAGGTAAGCCACTCTTTTTTGCAATTGCTGTCTTTGAAAATTGGCTTCACGCAGTTTGTCTTCCGTTTCATTTAGCTGCAATGTCAACTGCTGGTTCTCTAATGTGCTTGCATGCAGTTTTAATTTTTGTTCTTCCAGGTCACGGCTCACTTTATAAAAGTTTTCTTTCAGGTCTTCATACTCTATGTTTGTCATTTTGCTGGCTGAAAGCTGGGTTTCCAGTGAGTGAATTTTACTTTGCAGTGTATTAAATTCACTGTACGCACTGTCAAGCATTGAGGTCATTTCTTTACTCAATGATTGTTGTTGCTTCAGGTTAGTCAGCTCCGCTTCACGCTGGCTTAACAGGTATTTTAATTCTTTTGCCTCCTGCAGTAATTGCTCCCTTTCCAGCTCAAACTCTTTCTGCTTTTCTTCAGTTTCGGCAATCACATCAATGGACTCAAGTAACTGTTCAATTTTTTGCTGATGAGTTGCCAGGCCCAGCTGTGCCTGCCTCAATTGTTCAACATAATCGGGCCGTGTGGTTGATGGCTGAGCTTTGTGAATAGAAACGGGATCTGGCTCTGCTTTTCTTTTGTGCTTCCTTACTTCTTCAAGTTCTACTTCTAAAATTTCAAGATTTTCTTTTGCAGCCGATAACTGGGATCGCAGTTCATTAATTTGCCTGTCTTTAATTTCTGTATCATTAAAATATTTCAGCTTCCAACCTTCAATAATTTTTTTCAGCTTAACTGTTTCCGATGGCAAGTTTGAAAAATTGCGGCGGCTTACCAAAAAGAAATGAATAACGATGCCGAGAATGACGGCACAAAACAAGAGAACGGATAACTCAATGACCGATAAATTCATGCTGCGCAGTTAGAAGGGTTACGAAATTAGAGGTTAAACTATGTAAAAACACTCGTTTTTGGAAATAGTAATTTTACACAGTTGTGCACAGTACCCCCCGGCAGTTTAGCTATATTTGATTATGAAACTGCTTTTCAGCCCTCTATTCACTTTAATGACTTTTACACTGCCTGCACAAATAAGCTGGTATAAGTGTATTTCAGGAAAAATTGATAAGCATCCTGTCATAATGCATCTCCACAAGCAACAGCATCAGTATTCCGGCTATTATTATTATCAATCAACTCAGCAACCTGTTTATTTTTCAGGTGAAGATACCTCCGTGGCGGGAAAAATTAAGCTCTATGCATTTTTACCCAATAGGGAAACGGACGAAAACCTTGTATTTTCTATTTCCGACAAATCAGTGACAGGCGAATGGAGCAATACCAGTTTAAAAAAGAAATTAAATTTTAGCGGCAGCGAAATTATTCAGCAGCCGGCATGGGATTATGTTTTTACTTCCGCCACCTCGCCGTTGCGTGCAAAAAATAATGATTCACCGGTGGCCAGCTATGAAGCTGCTGCTGTTTGGCCGAAAGGAAATTCTGCACAGGCGCAGTTCATCAAACAAAAAATAGCTGCCTGGTTTACCAAAGAAAACACAAAGGAAGATATTGGTAAGATTTTTTTGAAAGAGAAGAAGCGTTTTTTTGATAACTATAAAAAAGAATACAGCGATGTAAGTGACGATGACCTGAAGCAATACAGTTACAGCTACAATATGGATCAAACGCAGGAAGTAAACGTAGTATTTCAATCGCCTAAGCTGCTAACCCTGGGCAGTTATTTTTACGCTTACACCGGCGGTGCACATGGCAACCATGGCTACAATTATGTATCAATTGATTTAAGCAAAAACAGGCAGCTTACAATAGATGATGTGCTTACAAAGGATGGCCAGAAAAAACTTCAGCCATTGCTGGAAAAATATTTTCGCAAATCTTATGGCTTAAAGTCAACCGAAGCTTTGAGTAAAGGCGGATTGTTTGAAAATAAAATTGAACCGAACGATAATTTTTATGTGACAGCCAAAGGAATTTGTTTCGATTACCAGCCTTATGAAATTGGGCCTTATGCCATGGGTGAAATAAGCATTTTTATTCCGTTCACGGAACTTTCTCCCTGGCTGAAGCCTGAATTCAAAAAATTGCTTTAGAGATTAATCTGCAACAAGAGTTCCCACTTTTTCGCCGGTAACAACTCTGCGCAAATTACCCGGCTTATTCATATCAAACACAACAATGGGCAAATGATTTTCCATGCACAGCGTAAAAGCTGTCATATCCATTACCCGCAGGTTTTTGGATATGCAATCACTAAAGCTAATGCGATCGTATTTGGTTGCAGAAGAGTTTTTTTCAGGGTCTTCCGTATAAATGCCATCCACCCTTGTACCTTTTAAAATTACATCTGCTTTTATTTCTATGGCACGTAACACACCGGCAGTGTCAGTGGTGAAATAAGGATTGCCGGTGCCTGCACCAAAAATAACTACACGGCCTTTTTCCACATGCCGTATAGCACGGCGGCGAATATAGGGCTCGGCAATTTGTTCCATTTTAATAGCACTTTGCAAACGGGTGTACACCCCAATTCGTTCCAACGCTGCCTGCAGCGCCATGCCATTAATAACGGTTGCCAGCATGCCCATGTAATCTCCATGAGCTCTTTCAATACCGGTTTCCGCTTCATTCATTCCCCGGTAAATATTTCCACCGCCAATAACAATGGCCACCTGCACGCCCAGTTCGGTTATTGATTTTATATCCTGTGCATATTGGCAAAGAACCGAAGGATCAAGACCGAAATTTTTATCACCCATTAATGATTCACCGGAGAGTTTGAGAAGAATTCTCTTGAATTTGGGAAGCATGCTGCGAAGATAAGGGGAATCTGGTTTTTGCAAGGGAGAGGTTATCTGCCTGGCATTTACAATTAAAAATTTAAGAGTTTAACTTCCTACAAATAAAATCATCACCTCATTCACATTACACCGGGAACGATGAACAAAGTGTAAATTTATTTTTCAAAAACTATCCACCATGTTCTTACTCATTCTGGGCTTCCTCCTTATTATTTTAGGATTTAGCTTTCGTGCTGTAGTACATCTTGCCCGTTATGCAAAATCATTTATCCTGGGCGGAATTATTCTAGCCTTAATCGGCATCAGCCTCAAATCATTTGTGCAAATTGATGCAGGCCAGATTGGCGTGAAAAAACTGTTTGGAAAAGTGCAGCCGGAGGTACTGGAGAGCGGTTTGCATTTTATTAATCCGCTGTATGAAATAGAAAAGCTGGATGTAAAAACACAAAACTATACCATGAGTGGCGTGCATGATGAAGGAGAAAAATCCGGAGATGATGCCATTCGCGTATTAACTGCCGATGGTCTTGAAGTTACCATTGACCTGACTGTGCTTTACCGTGTCATTCCATCTGAAGCGCCACGCCTGGTAAAAGAAATTGGTTCAGATTACGAGTATAAAATTGTGCGGCCTATTTCACGTACACGCATACGTGATAACGCTGTTTATTACGATGCTGTTTCACTTTACTCTACAAAAAGAGATGAATTTCAAAACCGCATTTTTACAGGCATTGAAGTTGATTTTAAAAAGCGGGGATTGCTGCTGGAAAATTTATTGGTAAGAAATATTACACTGCCTGCCACCGTAAAAGGAACGATTGAACAAAAGATACAAGCCGAGCAGGAAGCACAAAAAATGCAATTTGTGCTGGCTAAAGAAAGACAAGAGGCAGAAAGAAAAAGAGTAGAAGCACAAGGCATTGCAGATTATCAGCGCATCATCAGCGAAAGTTTAACCGATAGGCAATTGCAATACGAACAGATAAAAGCTTACAAGGAACTGGCCCAATCTCCGAACTCAAAAATTATTGTGATGAGCAAAGGAAACACGCCGATTATTTTAGATGGCAAGAATTAAACTTCTTATAAAAAAGAGAATCCCCGTCTTCAATTGCGAAGAGGGGATTATTTTAAGTTACCTTCTATGTGGACCCGATATTATTAGTGAAATAGGCCCAGATGTTTATGGCGTAAAGCTTACCAGTTCTAATTGGTAATCCACATACATACCGGTAGGTCCTTCATCAAATTCCTGCAACTTTACCAATGAATATTGTTCGTTATACCAAACTTTGTCTTCAATACTATTGCTGTCATAGCCTTCAGCATAGTATGTAGTTACTGTGCCGATGGGAACTGTGACAGATGCAGCTACATCTTTCACGATGAAATCAGAATAGTCTCCCGGTGAATTGCTAAAAGTAAGTCTCCACGTGTCATTCATTGCAGCAGGAATTTTAAACTGCAATTGTGGTGTATTGTTTTTAATCGTCCAGTATCCGTCACTGGCTTTGCGCAGGTAACTTACCTCACCTGTTCCGGTTACTGTTAATACCCACCATGTTTGCCCGCTAATTGTTTGTTCAGCAGTTACAGTTAACTCAAGGTTACGTGTTCCTGTAACTGTTCCGCCACTGTTGAATTTAGTGTATTTGTAAACCCATTTGCTTCCAACTTTAATATCGCCTGTTGGATCAGGTTTATTGGCACTCGGATCGCAGGAAGTAAAGCCAAATGAAAGTAGTGCAGCAAAGAATAAGATGTTTAAAAATTTCATTTTAGTTAAGATTGTGTGATGCAAAATAGCAATGGAGATTATCAGAAAAAATGTGAAAAAAGTAGTATCAGCTTAGCCCAGCCTTACGAATTGCTTCCGTTCGATTGCGGACCTGTAATTTTTCGTAAATGTTGCGAATGTGTGTGCGAACGGTTTCGATAGAAATGAAAAGTTTATCTGCTATTTCCTGGTAACGGTAACCTTTTGCCAGCCATTCCAGCACCTCTTTTTCACGAATGGAAAGATTGGCTTGAGGATCCATATAGATATCTTGCTGAAAAGCCTGTACTACCATTCTTGCAATTTGACCCGACATGGGGCTGCCGCCTTTTTTTAAATCATGCAGGCTTTCTACCAGTTTATTGGCTGGTGTGTTTTTTAAAATATAACCACTGGCGCCGGCTTTCAGTGCTTTAAACACACGTTCGGCATCATCATATACGCTTAACACCATAAATTGAATATCCGGTCTCAAAGGTTTTAGCCAGCCTAACAATTCAATTCCTGATTTGCCGGGCAATTGTATATCGGTGAGAAAAATTTCAATATCATGACCAAGATCTTTTTCAAAAAACTCAATGGCCTCTTCAGCTGAAGAAAAAGTTGCTTTCAAATTAAATTCTTCCGAACCGGCAATTAATGCTGACAGGTAATTCCTGATCTTTTCATCGTCTTCCAGTATGGCAATAGATGTCATTCGCTTAAAAATAATAGCTAAAGCCTTTATTAATCATGTGAAAAAAGTAGTAATGTTTTTTAAGAAACAAGCAAACAAATATCAATTTGAGTTTGGCCGGGCTTTGTATGCAAGGCAAAGCTGGCACCAATCTCTTCCATTCTCTTCTTCATATTAATTAAGCCGTTTGATGCAATTTTTATTTTTTGTACATCAAAGCTGCAGCCGTTGTCAGTAATGCTGAAACAAATTTTATTGTTGGTAAAGTTCATTTGTAAATGTATTTCAGTAGCGGCAGAATGTTTCAATGCATTATTCATCGCTTCTTTAATCACCAGATAAAGGTTTCGCCGCTGCTCGTTGGTTAACTTTATGTCCGGCACTGAATCAGGAAAACAAATTTTATAGCGAATGTTACCAAACGGCTCAAAATAGTTGAGTGTTTGCTCTCGCACGTAAGCCAGCAGGTTTTCCAGCGTGTCGTTTTTCGGGTTGAGTGCCCAAACTATCTCACTCATTGTTTCTACCAGTTTTCTTGCCGTGGATGAAATATTACCAACGTCTTTTTTAATTTCTTCCTCTGCTTTTTGCTGCGTTAATATCAATTCACTCATTAACGAAATTCGGGTGAGGTCACTCCCCATTTCATCGTGCATGTCTTTGCTGATGCGGTTTCTTTCTTTTTCAATCGCTTTTTGTTTTTCAAGTTCTCGTAGCTGATCTTTTAATTTTTGCTGTAGCAGCCACTTGTTTACAAAGAATACCAGCGCCAATATGGAAACGCCAACCAAAGTATAAAACCACCAGGTTTTCCGAAAAGGCGGCTTGATGTAAATGTGAATGGTTGTTGGTTCGCTCCAAATGCCTGAACCATTGGCGGCTTTTATTTTCAGGGTGTAGCTGCCGGGCAACAGGTTATTGTAACGGGCCTGGTTAATGATTTTGCTATAAATCCAATTCTCATCCCAACCTTCCAGCTTATAAGCATACTGTACCAGTGGTGCATTAAGCATTTCGATGCTCCGAAACTGAACAAACAAATTGTTTTGTGAAGGAGAAAGCCTGAGTGTTTGCAGATACGCCGGTGCAGTTGAAGAATCCCATCGCTGATCATTTACCAGCAATTCAGTGATGATGGGTTTTGCAATCGAACTGTCGGGTTGAATTTTATCCGGCTTAAACCACACAAGGCCTTTTATGGTTCCAAAGTAAAAAGTTCCGCTTTTGCCTTTGTGAAAGGCGCCGCTGTTGAATTCATCATCAGGTAATCCATCTTTGCTGGTATAATTATTAAATACCAGCGTTGGAAAAATGTTTTTGTTTTCAAAATGCATAACCGCACGGCTCAATCCTTTGTTTGTACTGATCCAAAGCAGATTCTTTTATTGAAGAATACCGTACACATAATTATTTCCGAGACCGTTTGCTTCGGTGAACAGCCTAAAGTTTCCTGAAGGAAGGTGATAAGCTATCAGGCCATTGGTTGTAGAAATCCATATCAGATCGTGTAAGTCATCCCGGTGAAAAGATTTTATTCCAAAATCTTTGAAAAGGATCGAGTCCGGCTTCTCATCATGTAACGAAGATTTACAGAAGATGCCATTTTCTGTTGCCAGCCAAAAGCTCTTGTTATCTGGTACAAAAATATCGTAGTAATATCCCCCGCCTGACTCTGTGTAATGATGAACTTTGAACTTGCCACCCTGCTGGTACGCACCATAAATCCCCCAGCTTGTACTTAAGTAAACTGTGTCCTTCCATTCGTAAATAGCAAGCGGTTTTACATCTCCGGTAATTGGGAAAGCAGGTTTCATTAAATGAACGGGAATAAAATTTTGTTGCCCTGCCTTGCGAACAAAAAACTGAGCATAGTTTCCTATCCACAAATTTCCTTTCGAGTCTGAATAAATGACGGACTCTGATTCTTGATCAACATCCTTTGTTGAGGCAAGTTTTTTTTTCTGCGTTTCACCTGTTTTTGGATCAAGGATGATACAGCCATTGCGA
>PSMD01000019.1:0-2417 GCA_040289925.1 Chitinophagaceae bacterium
GTTCTAATACGTGCAATACAAAGCCGGCCAACGTATCAAACTGGTGTTCGCCTTCATTCATCCATTCTGTTTTTTCAAAATAGGTGAGGAAATCATAGAAAGGAATTTGCCCGTCAACCAGGTAACTGCCATCCTCCCTTGAAACAATTTCATAATCCTGCATATCCGGCTGCGGAATATCGCCAATGATGGCTTCCATAATATCGGTCAGCGTAATCATGCCCAGCACACTGCCATATTCATCCACAATAAAGCAGGAGTGTATCTTTGATTCCCTGAATTTCTCCATTACCTGGTAAGCCGAATTATTCTCAGGCACAAACATGGCCGGTCTCATCAGGTCTTTAAACAAGGTCATATCATCGGCCACATATAGATCTTTTATAGAAACCACACCTTTTATCTGATCAATATCCCCATCACAAATAGGATAAACCGAATGCGGCTCTTTCATGATCTTGTCTTTGATTTTCTCTTCATTGTCATTCAGGTCAAACCAAATAATGTCACTGCGGTGTGTCATTAGTGAAGTAATGTTCCTGTCGCCCAAATGAAAAACACGTTCAATAATTTCCTGCTCGGCTTCATCAATCGTTCCGGCCTCAGTGCCTTCTGTAACCAGTGCTTTAATTTCATCTTCGGTTACTGCATCATTTTTTGAACGCTTAATATTAAAAATGGAAAAGAAGAGATTGCTAACGGCATTCAGCACCCAAACAATCGGGTGTGTTATGCGGGCAAAAATCCGCATAGGACCGGCTACCACTTTGGCAATTTTTTCAGCCTTTATTAATCCAATTCTTTTTGGAATCAGCTCACCAAAAATGATGGAGAGAAACGTGACGATAATAACAATAATTGTAGTGGCAATGGTTGCCGCGTAAGGTTTTATAGATTCAATCCTTTCAAGATAAGGCTGAAGATATTTACCGAACCTTTCGCCGGAAAAAACACCGGTTAAAATGGCGATTAAAGTAATTCCAATTTGTGCAGCCGATAAAAAAATCTCCGGGTTGTTTGAAAGTTGAAGAGCGGCCCTTGCTTTGTTATCTCCTTTTTCTGCCTGTGTTTCAAGCCGTGCTTTTCTTGCGGAAACCAGTGCAATTTCCGACATCACAAATAAGCCATTTACCAGGATGAGACATAACAGTATAATTATATCCATTAAGGAGTAACAGTTGGTTGTTTATCGAAGTTAGTAAATCCGAATTTTTTATTGAAAACCGCTGAGGTAAATAAGCCGATAGCCATACCCCAAACGGCACCGCAAATTCCATCAAGCGGATAATGTATGCCTACATATACCTGCGCATACGTAATAAGTGCAGCCCAGGCAAACACCAGCCACAACCATCTTTTAAAAAAATGGGGCAGCGTTAAAAAAAGAAATGTGGCCATACCAAAATGATTGGCTGCATGGTTGGAAATAAAACTATACCCAGATCCGCAACGTTTAATAAGCAACCTAACCTGGTCCATAAAATGCAAATCGTTACAGGGGCGTATGCGCTGAAACTCCTGCTTAAAAATTTGTGTGCCCGTTAAATCAGTAATTGCCACAGTACATAAAAATAAAATGATCCACCACCAATTATTTTTTTTGTAATTAAAGCCAATGAATAGAAAAATGAAAAGATATAAAGGCATCCAGAAATAAGCTTCCCGAAGAAATGGAAAGAGAAAATCAAACACAGGGTTCGTCCACTGGCTGTTGATTTTTTTAAACAGCCACCAGTCAAACTGGTTAAGGGTTTCAAGAATGCTGAGATAAGCCGGCATGGCTGCAAAAGTAAGCGTTGCACTTTTGGCAGAAATATTAACAGGCTGCTGTTGCTGAAACCATCCAAAATCTATTCTTTTGTGGTTGCTTTCGGGAAAAAACTGTACAATTCCATGCTGATACGCCTGCGGCTTCCAAAAACCATTTTGTGGGTGGTTCACCTGTTTTTTATTTTCCTGCTCATATTTACTTTGTTCAGGTTGGCAACTTTTTTTGCATTCAGGCCGGCAGATCTTGGTTTCTTTGATCTTGTTCCTTCATTTATTCTTGGGTTCAGGTTTGATCTTCGTTGGATATCTATTGTTTTATTGCCAATTGTTTTTTTCAGTTTTGAGCCAAGGCTTTCACCTTTCTATTCGCAACGAAATAAAAAATGGTGGACGGTTTACCTGGCTGCTGCCACATTTTTCATCTTCTTCTTTTTTGCAGCCGACTTTGGAAATTTTTCATACAACAACACAAGGCTTGATGCCGGTGCTCTTAATTTTTATGAAGACCCGGTGATTGCTATGAAAATGCTTTGGCAAACTTATCCTATGACATGGATGCTGCTGGGGTTGTTTACTGCCGTTATGTTTTTTCGGTGGTTATATAGTCAAAGGCATTGGCGGGTTGTTACAAAAACCGATGGATTAGG
>PSMD01000019.1:2435-46326 GCA_040289925.1 Chitinophagaceae bacterium
CACCGCCGTAAGTGGTTTGCTATTACTGCTATTATCCTTGGCCTTTTTGTTCATGGAAATATTGGTATTACTCCGTTGAAATGGAATAAAGCATTTGTGCTGAATGATAATTTCAGAAGTTACCTGGCACTAAACCCGCTGCAGAATTTTTTTGCTACACTCAAATTGCGCCGTCCTGAGTTTAATGAAAGCAAAGCCAGGAGTTATTTTCCGGTGATGGCAGACTGGATGGGCCTGAAAAATAAAAATGAATTTACTTATCGCCGCCAGGTAATGCCCGGCAGCCATGCATTGGAAAGTCAGCCGAATGTAGTGCTAGTGCTGTGCGAATCATTCAGCATGTACAAAAGCAGCATGAGTGGCAACCCGCTGAACACAACACCCTATTTTAATGAGCTATGCAATAAGGGCATCTTCTTTGAAAAATGTTTTACTCCGCATTTTTCAACTGCCCGTGGTTTGTTTGCGGTTGTAACCGGCATTCCTGATGTGCAGTTATATAAATTTTCTACACGCAACCCGCTGGCATTGGATCAACATACCATCATCAACAATTTTGAAGGTTACAGCAAATATTATTTTTTAGGTGGCAGCCCGGGCTTCAACAACTTTGAAGGATTTTTAAAAAATATTGATGGCCTGCAAATGATTACTGAAGGAAAATTCAAATGTCAAAAACTGAATGTGTGGGGCATCAGTGATAAAAATCTTTTTTTAGAAGCCAATGAACGTTTAAAAAAAGAAGCGAAGCCATTTTTTGCAATTATTCAAACTGCCGATAACCACCGGCCGTTTATGATACCCGAAGAAGACAAAGATTTTGAAAAGCTGAATCCACCTCTTGATACGCTGCGCAAATATGGATTTGAATCGGTGAATGAGTTTAACAGCTTTCGTTATTCCGATTATTGCTTTAAAAAATTTATTGAAGCAGCATCAAAAGAAGCTTATTTTCATAACACCATATTTGTGTTTGTTGGTGACCACGGTGTTTCCGGAAATTCAAAAGCTATTTATCCCGCTGTATGGACAGACCAGCGTTTGACGAATGAACATGTTCCCTTGCTTTTTTATGCACCTTATTTACTGCCTGCTCAACGCAGAACGGAAGTAGTTTCGCAAATTGACATACTGCCAACTATTGCTGGTATGATTCACCAGCCTTATGTGAATACAACGCTTGGCAGGGATGTTTTGCAGGAAGGAAAGAAAAATAATTATGCATTCGTCATTAACCAGGATGGAACCATTGGCATGGTAACAGATGAATATTACTTTACCAAAAAGCTGAACTTTCCCCAGGAAAAGTTGTATTCACTATCTCACTCTCCTCTTCACTATTCAGCGCAACAGCAGGACAGCATTTGCAAAAAACTATCAGAAGTTACTACGGCTTACTACGAAACAGCCCGGTGGATGTTGATGAATAATAAAGATTGATGTCATCTTCCTGAACGAATTAAAAAAGCATGCGTTAAAAAAAAATTGCTCCTTTTTCCTTTCTCTGCAGGCAAAAAACTTTCACAATGCTTTAATAAGGGCAGCATAGTTTTTGACGTTTTATTCTCGTCACTATAACCTAACCAAGAGGAACACATACTATGAAAACACTTAAATTAAAATGGATAGGCATGCTTGCTGGGGCTGCCTTTTTTATTGTGGGCTGTTCGGCTCCTGTACATGTTGAAAAAGACGACAGCGTTGACTTCTCAAAATATCGCAGTTATGCCTGGGTAGAAAAAAATGAAAGCGGAAATGAAAACCAGGTGAATGATTTAATGGAAAGAAAATTCAAGCAGGCGGTATCAGCCGAATTAGAAAAACAAGGCTGGAGAAAAGACGAGAGAAAGCCTGATGTTTTAATTAGCTATGATGTGCTGGTTGAAAAAACAGAAAGCTGGCAAAGAGAAGCTGTTTACAGCGAGCCTTACTACCGCACTTATTACAACCCTTACTCACATCGTTATTACACAGTTTACTATCCTTCCGAGTTTATCGGTTACCAGAATTATTCAGTGCCGGTAAGAGAAGGAACAGTAACCATAACAGTTACTGATGCAAAAACAGATAAGGTAATTTGGCAGGGTTGGACAACTGATCAGTTAAACAGCAGAAATCTTTCCAGCAAAGAAATCAACAACGCGGTAAAAAGCATTTTCAAAAAATTTAATGACTTAGCCGGCAGGTAACCGAATTGTACGGACGGTTTAGAATTTGCACCCCCGAATTTTGGGGGCTTTTTATTTTAAAAAGTTTTTGGAAGCAACTTTGTCGAAGGCTATCTTTGCCGTCCCGAAAAAGGGACGACGAACAGTTAAAAAAATTTAACCGGCCCGTTCGTCTAAGGGCTAGGACACCACCCTTTCACGGTGGTGATACGGGTTCGAATCCCGTACGGGCTACAAAACATAGTTCATACAAAATGAATCCCTGCTAGTACTGAACTTGCAGGGATTTTTTTAGGCTGATCAACACACCTCCATGAATTATTGAAGTTCAGTAAAACTTTTTCTCATCCCTGTTCTTATTTCATAATGCCTGTACAGGACAATAAATTCTGGCGAGATAATTTTTAGTTGAGAAATACAGTTTAATCAAATTCTCTAACTCTCTTCTTCTTCCTCGCTCTCTGCATCGCCAATCAATTCACCATTTTCTCCTACAGCCAAATTAGTTTCTGATTCAGCAGAAGCTTCAGCCTGTACAGTTTCTGAAGCAATGTAGGTGGGCTCAACCATTTGTTCGGCCAGCACCTCTTTTATGCGTGGAAGATCATCAGCGGAGTTAATGCCAAAATAATCCATGAAGTTTTTAGAAGTGGAATACACCAGCGGATGGCCCGGCAGGTTTTCATTGCGGCCACTGATTACAATCAATTCTTTTTCCAGCAATCGCTGCACAGTGTAATCACTGCTCACACCACGTATGGCTTCAATTTCACCTTTGGTGATGGGTTGCTTGTAAGCAATAATGGCCAATGTTTCCAATGCTGCGGCACTCAGTCTCTTTAAAAATTTATCACTGTTTAGTTGTGCAACGGTTTTATGATAATGTTTCTTGGTTAAAAATTGCCAGCCGCCGCCACTCATTCTCATTTCAAACGGATAAAATTCTGAAGCATATTTTTCAACAATGCCTTCAACGGCAGCTTCTACCTGGTCAAGGCTCACTTTATCTTCCATAAAACCAAAAGCATTATTCACCAGGTCAGTCAGCTCTAAAGTTGAAAGCGGTTTATCACTTGCAAAGATCAATGCTTCAACGTGAGGAATGAGATTGTTTATTTCCATAGTTACCCAACCCCTAAAGGGCTTTTCGTTTAAAATAATTTATCCGCTAAACTAAGCATGTTAGTGCTTTGAATTGAAAATGTTTATTAACAGTGTGAAAAACCTTTCTAATCCTCTCTTTAGGGGACAGAGAAGGTCTCTACCCCTGTAATGCTGCGGCGCCGCTGATAATCTCTGTGAGCTCGGTAGTAATGGCAGCTTGCCTTGCACGGTTGTAAGCAATTCTTAACGTGCGAAGAATTTCATTGGCATTTTCGCTGGCTTTGTCCATGGCCGTCATGCGGGCCCCATGTTCAGAGGCGTGAGAATCCAGTACGGCTTTATATAATTGAGTATTGAGAATTTTTGGCATTAATTCGGCAATCAACTGCTCTTTCTCCGGATCAAAAATAAAATCAGCTTTCTTCGTACGTTTTTCTTTAACCCCTGTAGTTGTTTCTACTTTGGGAATGGGCAAAAATCTTTCTACAACAAAGCGCTGAGTAGCCGCATTTTTAAATTCGCTGTACACAATGTCTATCACATCAAACTGTTTTTCTTCAAAAGCTTTCACAGCAGCAGAGGCTGCTTTTTGTACTTCTTCAAAGCTTAAATGAAGAAAGATATCTTTAAAGCTGGCGTCAACTTTATAATTGTTTTTGAAAAAATGCTCATAGCCTTTTTTACCAATGCTCCAAATGGTAACATGGCCTTTTGCAAATTGGGCAGCATATTTTTCCTGGATGGTTTGCTTAGCCAGCTTGATGAGATTTGAATTGAAAGCCCCAGCCAATCCCCGGTCGCTGGTAATGACAATCAGCAATACTTTTTCAACCGGTCTTTCTGCGGCAAGACTCATAGATGAACCACCTTCACTGTTGCTTACAATATTGCTAAGCATTTCCTGCAGCTTGCGGGCATAAGGACGCATCTGTACAATGGCATCCTGTGCACGGCGCAATTTCGCTGCACTCACCATCTTCATTGCCTTGGTAATTTGCTGTGAGCTTTGTACCGACTTAATTCTATTGCGTACTTCTTTCAGTTGTCCGGCCATAAAATTTGTTTTGCGTCTCCCCGCTTTTTCATTTCTTAAATCAACCTACTCTCTATTTATGGAGAGGAAAAGGGGGTGAGGAATTTGGCCGCAAAAGTACAGGGTGTAAAGGGAAATTTCAAAACAGTCTGAAGAATGTTGAAAACAGACCGCAGAGGCAGTCGGCAATCATCGGAATTATTAATTATTAATCATCAATTATTACCGTTTCTCTCCTCAATTCATAAGTCACCAAAATCTTTCCACCTTCCCTGGAGGGGTTGCGCAGTTCCCTCTCCTCTTCTTTAAAAAATTCAAAGCTTACCGGCCCGTTTACCAGGTTTTTCAACTGCGCTTCAGGAATTGTTATTCTCCCATTCTTCACCACAAAAAAATCATTAATATCATTGCTTTCAAAAGCGGTATCAACCGCAATCACTCTTATACTGTCTCCGTCACTCAATCCACTCAACTCAAAGATCATCTTCCCCCTTTTAACCTGGCTGTCTAATTTTGTTACTAGCTCAAACGGTTCAAAAGAAAATTCTTCTTTATGCTCCTTTCCTTTTAAGTTCACAAAACTGATCTGGTGCTTGCCTGCAAACTGCTTTATTGGAAACTGCTTTTCATAAAACGCACCCGTGAGGCGGGCACTGTCAACAACCAATGCTTCACCATCCAGCTTTACAACAGCCGGTGAAGACGGCAGCAGCGTTGTTCCGTTTTTTCCTCCCATGCGGTATTGTAGTAACACAGTTACCAGGCTGTCTTTTTCTTCTCCCCAAATTTTGTATTCAAAATAAATGGCATCAGGATTTACATCTTTACTATTTCCAATTTCATTACTGCTGCAGCTAAAAAAAATAATGGCTGAAAAAAATATGACAGGAAAGCAAAATCGGGCGGGCCTCAACATATTGTTTTATTATTTATTCCACAGTGGGGCACAAAGTAAGTTAAGAGAATCTGAAAAAAATAACCCCGGATTTTTCCGGGGGTAAAATTTTAATCAATCAACCTTTTTCAGGACTCGTCAATCTTCCAGTTTATAATCGCCGGCAATCAGCCGCACAATGTAATTACCATCTTCATATTTTATTTGCACCCAAATATTATAATCGGTCATTTGGGCAATTTCAAAACGGGTATTCACTGTGTTACCTTCTTCAGCATTCACTTTGGTTCCGGTTGGCTTTACTGTACCGTTTTTACTTTTTATGCTCGTGGCTGCTATTTCTTTGCAAAGCTTATCATATTGTGTTTTGGCTGCAGCAAAATTGCTCCCCTTGTAAACAGCAGCTTCGTAGCCAATATAAAAATTCCAGGTTTCAAATACCAGGTTCTGTCTTACACTGCCCGGAAAGCTGATAATGCTTTTTTCAGCCCGGTAATAAGCAGTATCATATTCGTTCATGTTCAAAATGGTGGAGCCTTTCAGGGCTTCATAGTTGTTATCATATTCTCCTACCACAATGTTTAAAGCTTCTGCAGTTGTTTTTGGTTTTAATGAGATGGGTTTTCCATTCTCATCAATAAATGCAGTTACTGTTTCAGTAGATCCATCTTTGAAAGTTCCCTTTACGCATTTGCCATTTCTAAATAACATGTACCCCGTACCGGTAAACTGTCCACCTTCAAAGCTGCCAACATACATATCATTGCTGGCGGTGGCCAACCATGCCTTGCCGGTAAAATTGCCTTCTTTGGTATTGCCGTAGTAAATTGCTTTTTTATCAAGATTAATGCTCAGGTTATTGGCGCCCTCTAAAAAATCATTTTTGTACATGCCTTCATCATAATACTTGCCCAGTTTTAAAAAGCTGCAATAACCATAAACACCTCTGTCATTCACTTTGCCTAAAAAACGGCTGGAGTCACGAATGATCAAACCATCAACCAAATAACCGGCTTTGTGCTTGCCAAAATAGCGAACCGATTTTTTTATATCATACCAAAATGCAGTGTCTTCCAGGTAGCGGTCTTTGTCCGTACAACCCATGATGATCTGGTCTGCAGTGCTTTCACCGGTAAAGCTTGTATTGGTTACAAAACTTTTGAAACTTGCTGTACCACTGCTCACCCATTCGCCGCCACGCCATGTGCCTTCATATAATTTCTTTTTCTCCACTTCATACTGGTAGCCGGTGCCGTCTTTTTTACTGTTTACATACAGGTTGTCTGCCAGCGTGGTGCCCGAAGCATTGATAAAAATGCAGCGGCCATTGTAGTTGTCATCCTTTAATTGACCAACTAAAAAACTTTTATCCTTGTAGAAATAAGTTCCCCTGCCATCCTTCTTACCATTTTTATAAGCACCAATAAAAAGGTCCCAGTCTTTGTTCAGCGATGCGCAGTTGCCATCCAGCTTACCGTTCTTCCAGTCACCGCTTAAAAAGCTGCCATCTTCAAAAACCAAAGCACCCTTGCCATGAAATTTTCCATTTAAAAAATAGCCGGCATACTTCAGGGCATGACCATTACTGTAAATAGCCATACCCAAACCATTGGGCATTTTGTTTTTAATTTCTCCGACATAGGTATAAGATGTGCCCCAATCATCTTTTAAATTCTCAATACGGCCTGTGGTAACAACCTGCGCAAAAATTGCAGCAGAAAACAACAGCGTACACAGCAAAAGAAAAAATTGTTTCATGTGAAGAGTTTTGTGTGATGTTTTTTTTATTTATTACTGTACGTGTTTTTGGAATTGCGGAGGTGGATTTATGATTCATTTACGCCAAAGCGATTGAATGCATTCCCGATCATTGCCGTAAAATTCTTTATTCAGAAAGCTACTAACAATACCCAATAACACGTAAACCAATTTCCCCGGCTGGCAATTTCAGCAAACTCAGCTCTATTGCTGTGTCATTTTACCCGTGCAGTAGGTAATAGGCCCGTTATATGAAAAAGCTATATTAGGTATCAGGCAGAAGAGAATTTTCATGATGATAAAGTTTTAATTACTCTAAAAATAACAGAAAAACTCAAATGGTGAAGCTGCAATTATTTTCTGTCTTACAGGCACTAGCACCAACGGCAAACTGCCGACTAATCGTTAAATTGCACCCCCTTCCTATTGTGTGGGGCTGCCAGATTGACCTTATTTCGTCTGCGCATAGTTTTTGACAGAATAAAAACTTAATCAAAACCGGGATCATCCCAATAACACGTAATCATGGCCTTATTTTCAAAACTGTTTGGCGGCAGTAAGTCGGAGAAAGATGTGAAGAAGATTATGCCGCGAGTAAAAAAGATCAACGAATATTTTGCTCAATACAATTCACTAACCAACGATCAGCTCCGCAACAAAACAACTGAATTTCGCCAGCGCATTAAAGAATATTTGAAAGACATTGACGCAGAAATTGCCCATCAAAATAAAAAAGCAGAAGAACTTCCTTTCAACGACCTGCTCGGTAAAGATGCTATTTACCAGGAAGTGGATAAGCTGAAAAAAGAAAGAGATAAAAAGATTGAAGAAATTCTGGACGAAATTCTTCCCGAAGCTTTTGCCGTTGTAAAAGAAACAGCCCGCCGCTTTACAGAAAATACAGAAATTATTTCTATCGCTACCCAACTTGATAGAGACCTCAGCGTAAAGAAAGATTACGTTACCATTGACGGAGATAAATCTGTTTTTAAAAACACATGGACAGCCGCCGGCGGAGAAGTTACCTGGAACATGGTGCACTATGATGTGCAGTTGATTGGTGGTGTGGTTTTGCACCAGGGCAAAATTGCAGAGATGGCAACCGGTGAAGGTAAAACACTTGTATCAACGTTGCCTGCTTACTTAAATGCACTGGCCGGCGAAGGTGTGCACATTGTAACCGTAAATGATTACCTGGCCCGCCGCGACCAGGAATGGAACGGCCCCATCTTTGAGTGGCTGGGTATTACCGTTGATTGTATTGATAAGCACCAGCCCAACAGTGAAGAAAGAAGAAAAGCTTACCTGGCCGATATTACTTACGGCACCAACAATGAATTTGGTTTCGATTATCTCCGCGATAACATGGTTCACTCCTCTTCGGAAATGGTGCAGCGTAAACACCATTTTGCCATGGTAGATGAGGTGGACTCTGTATTGATTGATGATGCAAGAACACCATTAATTATTTCAGGCCCTGTGGCACGTGGCAATGAGCAACAATTTCATATTCTGAAACCGCGTGTGCAGCAACTGGTAGAAGCACAGGAAAGAATTGTACGTGCCAACCTGAATGAAGCCCGTAAAAAATTTGCTGAAGGAGATGACGATCCAAAAAGTGGCGGGTTAAATCTTTACCGTGCTTACCGCGGCTTGCCAAAGTATGGCCCCCTCATCAAATTCCTTTCTGAGCCCGGCATTAAAGTAAAGCTGCAGAAAGCCGAGAATTATTATATACAGGATCAGCAGCGCAACATGCACATTGTTGATGAAGACCTGTTGTTTCATATTGATGAAAAAAACAACTCCGTTGATCTTACCGACAAAGGCATTGCCATGATCACCAAAAGCGGTGAAGATCCTGAGTTCTTTATTCTGCCCGACATCAGCACCCGTTTAAATGAAATTGAAAAAGATGCAGCGCTGAACGATGAAGAAAAATTAAAGCAGAAAGAAACGCTTCTTAACGACTATGCACAAAAAGCAGATCGCATACATACCGTGCAGCAATTGCTGAAAGCCTATACTTTATTTGAAAAAGATGTGGAGTATGTTGTGCTTGATGGCGCCATTAAAATTGTTGATGAGCAAACCGGCCGTATTCTTGAAGGCCGCCGCTACAGTGATGGCTTGCACCAGGCAATTGAAGCGAAGGAAAATGTAAAGATTGAAGCCGCTACGCAAACCTATGCTACCATCACTTTGCAAAACTACTTCCGCATGTACCACAAGCTGGCCGGCATGACGGGTACTGCCGAAACCGAAGCCGCTGAGTTGTGGAGCATTTATAAACTGGATGTGGTTACCATTCCTACCCACAGGCAAATGGTGCGTAAGGATAAACAGGATCTTGTTTACAAAACCAAGCGGGAAAAATACCGTGCGGTAATTGAAGAAATAGAAAACCTTCGCAACGCAGGCCGCCCGGTGCTGGTAGGTACCACCTCTGTTGAAGTGAGTGAATTGCTCAGCCGCATGCTGCAGCAAAAAAAGATTCCGCATAATGTACTGAACGCAAAACAGCATGCACGGGAAGCACAGATAGTTGCTGATGCAGGTAAAGCCGGTGCTGTTACCATTGCAACCAACATGGCCGGTCGTGGTACAGATATTAAACTGGGCGCCGGTGTAAAAGAAGCCGGTGGTCTTGCCATCATCGGTACCGAAAGGCATGAAAGCCGCCGTGTGGACAGGCAATTGCGTGGCCGTGCGGGAAGACAAGGTGATCCCGGCACTTCACAGTTTTATGTGTCGCTGGAAGATGACCTGATGCGTATGTTCGGCAGTGAACGCATTGCTGGCTTAATGGACAAGCTGGGTTATAAAGAAGGTGATGTGATTCAGCACAGCATGATTACTAAAAGCATTGAACGGGCACAAAAGAAAGTAGAAGAAAACAACTTTGGAATAAGAAAGCGTTTGCTGGAGTATGATGATGTAATGAACAACCAGCGTAACGTTATTTACAGTCGCCGCAACCACGCCTTGTTTGGTGAAAGGCTGGCTCTTGATATTGACAATGCATTTTCATTTGTTGCCGAAAGTTTGGTAGCCGGTTTTAAGGCAGAAGAAGATTATGAAGGTTTTCGCCTGGCATGTATTGTAAACTTTGGCATTGACCCGCAAATTGATGAAGAAGCCTTCAGGCGAGAAGACCAGAATACGCTGATTGACCGCCTGTATAACCAGGCCATGGAAAATTACCAGCGTAAAAAAGAAGAGTTGAAAAAGCAGGCTGTGCCTGTGTTTAAAAATATCCGGTTAACCCAAGGCAGTCAGATAGAAAATGTGGTAGTGCCATTTACCGATGGCCGCAAAGGAATAAATGTACTCACCAGCATGCAAAAAACGTTGGACACAAATGGCGAAGAGCTTTGCACTGCGCTGGAAAAAACAATTACGCTGGTAGTAATTGATGATGCATGGAAAGAGCATTTGCGTGCCATGGACGATTTAAAGCAAAGTGTGCAGACAGCTTACCTGGAACAAAAAGATCCGTTGGTGATTTACAAAATGGAAGCCTACAATTTGTTCCGCAACATGAGTGAGACATTGAACAAGGATATTGTTTCCTTCCTCTGCCACTCATCTATACCCATACAGCAGGAAAATGCACAATTGAAAGAAGGCCGCCAGGAAAAAACCGACATGAGTAAGATGAAGGATAACAAAGAAGCTGTTGACCGTGCCGGCGAAGATTATGCAGCCAATGAAAATGATTATTACGACCCTTCAGGTGCAGGAGTAAAACAGGCACCTGTAAAAGCTTCTCCGAAAATTGGCAGGAATGATCCTTGTCCTTGTGGCTCAGGGAAAAAATATAAGCACTGTCATGGGAAAGATGCATAGGAAGTTGAGGAGCGAAGCGACGAAATCCCGACCGCAGCGTCGGGCAAGTATAAGCATTGTCATGGGAAGGATGCGTAGGAGAAGGAATTTGGAATTGCTTAAAAGATTTTCAAGCACTCAGAAATGGGTGCTTTTTTAATCCCCCTAGCATCTTTTCTATTGTTGTACAGCTTCATCTCCCCCTTTGTAGTGGAGAGCGTTTTCAAATTCGGAAATTAGTGCGATGCAGATTTCTTGTCTGGTTTTTTAATCCCCTACGTACCTCTTCTTCTGTTGTACAGTTTCATTTCACCCTTTGCAAATGAGGAAGTGCAGAGGCGTGAAAAACTTGCGCCTCTATGCATTGGCTTTATCAGTGCTTCAAGACTTCTTTCAATACAAATGTTGAAATAAAAAAAGGGTCTTTTGCAAAACCTTTTTACAAAAAAACAGTAAAGCTCATCTGTGATCAATTACAAAACAGAGATGATTGAATTTTACAGTACAAAAAATATTGAAGCAGATGAAGAACTCACAATTAATTACACAGGCGACCCTGATTCAACTTCCTTAAAATGGTTTAAAGAAAGAAACATCATTTACCGGCATTAATCCCTGGAGCCTTGTGCTACTTCGTTCTACAGAGTCTTAGTAGTTTAAAAAACTGAGCGTCTCACAGAAAATAAAAGATGATAAACCCTGTATGATGAAATATTTTTTTAAACCACAAGGACAGGAAGGCGCAGAGGAACAAAGTTTTTCACGCAAAGACGCAAGAATTTTAATGCATTCCGGTAAATATGCTGATCCTTCGGGGCCTTATAACATTAGCTCAGCGTACTTAAATAAACCATTTGCCTTTCATCCATTTGGTTATGGATATTTTACTTCCCGCCATCTTAGCCAGCTAAAATCATCGCAATGAAATAACTCCGGCTGTTCTTCCTCGGAATAATTGTATTCAGTTCCGCTTCAGCGCAAACATCTAACCTGCAATTAAAAAAAAGCAAGTGATCATGCTATGCAGTACTATCTCTCGCTGCCCAACAACTGGTTGCCTGCAAAAAAATGGCCGGTGATGATTGTGATTGAGCAGGCCGAAAAACAATTTAAAAAAGATGCAGAGCAGTTCATTGCTGCAAGAAAATATCTGCCCTTCATAATTGTTGAACCTTTTATTACCACCAATGGCGGCCAGGGCCATCGCGACACAAGCATCTACCCCTATTCAAAAGCAGTGTGGGATGAAATTGACAAAGTTTCTATTTGCAAATTTGATATGGATGGTTTGCAAAGCATTATTAAAGATGTAAAGAAAAATTATGCAGGCACTGATAAAATATTTATCACCGGCTTTGAAGCAGGAACGCATTTGGTCTGGGCCTTCATCTTTTAACATCCTGAATTATTATAAGCAGCAGCACCGGTTGCAGGCAATTACCGCAGCCGTTGTGTAGAAGCAAATTCATTTTCATCTCATCCATCCAGGGCTCAGCTAACTATCAGGAATTTTACCGGGTCAGAAGATGAATACTTTGGCGCAAAAGGAAGTATCTATTCTCAATACCTCGAAGCAAAAAAGCTGGCGATGTGGCATGGATACAAAAAAATTTCCGAAACAGAAATAAAAGGCAAGGGACATATACCATTACTTGACGAAGTGGTGAATTATTTTTATGAAATCTGGCAATCAAAGCTAAAAAAATAATTTTTGCTTTTTACCCCGCAACCCTGTTAGCAAAAATCTTCCTCTGTTTATTTTACAAAGCGGTTTTAAAAAAAACTGTAAATATAATTTTTCATCTTGTGTATAACTTAACAGTCATTTCTGTTTTGCACAGCCATCATTTGGTAACTTGCAACAAATAACAAAGGCATGAGCGTAAGAAAAAATGTGCAGTTTACCCGCTTACTAAAAGGCCAACGCGGATTGAGTGAATTTAACTTCCTGAAATCTTTCAGTGACGACGAGGTGATCTTTAAAATAGATGTTACTGATGAACGCAGTAACCGCATTTCATTCGTAATGCAAAAAACAAATAACACCTGGCAAATACATGCCGATCGCTTGCCTGAATGGATCATTGAACATGAAGCCACACTTCACAATTGCATAGAAGCGGAGTTAACCGAAGCCGGTTAACTTTTCACTGAAGCCTGCATAAACACCCTGCCGTAGCGTTTTCCTGCCGATCTTTTGCGATGCACAAGCTGTGAATAATGATTTTCTGAACGCTGCTGCGGATGCATCATCGGCACATCATACAAATGATCTTTTACCACTGTAATACTTTTACCAATGAGTTTTTGAATATCTGCAAGGCAAATCTTTTGCTCATAATCACAAAAAGACACAGCCACTCCGGTTGCACCTGCACGTCCGGTACGACCAATGCGGTGGACATAAGTTTCCGGCACATCAGGTAAATCAAAATTTATCACCATGCTCAGCTGATCAATATCAATACCACGTGCAGCAATATCAGTAGCAACCAGCACACGGGCATAACCGTCTTTAAACTTTTGCAAAGCTCTCTGCCTTTCGTTTTGCGACTTATTGCCATGAATGGCATCGGCTTTTACACCACTGCGGCCCAGGTCCCTGGCCAGCCTGTCGGCTCCATATTTTGTTTTAGTAAATACCAGTACCGTTTTCAGTACAGGATTTTTTAAAATTTCAACCAGCAAGTGCCGCTTATTTGTTTTCTCAACATAATACAACGATTGCACAATAATTTCCACTACTGATGAAGGTGGTGTTACTTCTACTTTTACAGGCTTAACCAATAGCTGCTTTGACAGTTGAAGAATGGGAGCAGGCATAGTAGCAGAAAAAAATAAGGTTTGCCTTTGCACAGGCAAATAAGCGATGATCTTTCTCACCGTATCTACAAAACCCATATCAAGCATTCGGTCTGCTTCATCAAGAATAAAATACTTAACTGCTTCCAATGAAATTTTCCGTTGTTGAATCAGATCGAGCAGGCGGCCCGGTGTGGCTACTAAAATATCAACACCCTTTCTTAACATGCTAACCTGGTTGTATTGTGAAACGCCGCCAAAAACAACCAGTTGATGAAACCCAAGATAGCAGCCGTAATCACGGAAGCTTTCTTCTACCTGTAGGGCCAGCTCACGGGTAGGCACCAGCACCAGTGTTTGAATTTGTTTCAGTTTGTTTTCATTTACCCGGGTTTGCTTATGCAAAAACATTAATTGCAAAACAGGTATAGCAAAAGCTGCCGTTTTTCCAGTGCCTGTTTGTGCACAGGCCAGCAGGTCTTGTTTATTTAAAACCACCGGTATAGCTTGTTGCTGTATGGGAGTGGGTTGATGATAGCCCTGCTGATGCAATGCTTTCAGCACAGGCTCTATGAGCTGTAATTTGTTAAATGACACGATATAAATTTTAATTGAAAAAATTGGTAAGGCTACCGCTAAATGAATGCGACACATTACCTGCCTTACATTAAGCCTTCAAAAATTTGATGTAGGAAACCAATAATCAGAGAGCAATAACGTATAGATGGCGAAGATAGGTGAATAAACAATAACAACAGTAATTAATTTGCCCAATGAATTGTTATCCTGTTGTTTCATCGGCTTTACTTTCTTCTGTGGTTTCAACTACTTTTTCCTCTGCAGGTAAGCTGTCATTGTTTTTTATTGTTTTTTCTACCGGTATTTCTTCAGCAGGTGTAAGGTTTTTAATGCCAAGCTGAAAATTATTTTTGAGGGTAAACTCAACAATGCTCTTTTTTAAAAATTCCTCTGTTTGCTTTTCTTCCAGCATCACATCCACCAGTTCACGGCCAATAGCTGGAGCGGTTTCAACATGCAGAATTTTCCCGTGAGTGAGTTTAAAACTGAAAGTAAATTTTACTTTTTTGCCACCGGCGGCTTTTAAAAAATCAGTACTGTTCATTTCAACTACCTGATCTGCTTTCTGCGATCGTTTTAAGAACAGCTTAATCACTGGCAGATACTTCCTCCAGGTTTGAGTAAACATGTAAGTTGTTTTTGGTTTTCGTAAATTTTGTTTAAATCTTAATCTGTGTTGCTTCTACCAGCTTGGTGAAATCAGCGCCGTTAAAAATTTTTGCCACTGCAATGTCCTGTGTTCTTTTCCAGGTATCCATATGCTTTTCAGTAACAATGCGCCAAAGGTTCTTTGCCTTTAAATCTGCATAATCATGTGCTTTTACAAAAATGCCGGTAATAGTTGTACGTTGCTTAAAATGTATATTAACAGCCGTGGTACCTTTTTTTTGATCTACTACTTTGGCAATTGCTTCGTTTGTCATGTTTGTTTTTTTTTGTTGAAAGTTGTGTTGAGAGCCGGAAGACTTATTGGTAAAATACAATCTGACAAACGGGTGGAAAGATGTCAAATGCTTCAGTGCCCAGTTTTGTAAAGATAGGCTTTTGCAGGCAACAGACCTTTACAAACTGAAACAACATTTTTCTGAATTGTTATTTTTTTGAAAAGAAAATTGAAAGAATTTATATTCTGCCTTAATCCTGAAAGGCAATAAAAGCAAAAAATAATCAAATACATGAATACTATCATTTCCTTCCTATGAAACAGAAAAAACTGAATGGAAGCCAACAACGGCAAAAAATATCTGAAAATTTTCAAACGGCAGCTTATAGCATAAATTAGAGTTCTAGCGGCAATCATGTTACAACTTTTAAACTTTAAACGTTTGTTCAAACCCACTTTATTCTTGCTAGTGCTACTATCAGTTGCGAGTATTTCTATAGGCCAGCTCGTGATGCGTTTAAATAATGAAACGGCTTCAGAATTTGCATTAAGGATTAAACCAGACAGTTCTGAAGTTGCACATTCGGTAATTGAAACTAGTCAATAGAGCTCGTTTGGGAAAACGATTATCGTATTTTATTCTAAAACGGTAACCTACTCGTATGAAGCTCCACGCGAAACTTTCACCGGGCAAAAAGTCTTCGGCTATGTTTTTATCGAAAAGAAAAAACGACTTTATCAAAAAATCCTAATTGACACGTTCGATATTGAAGGCGGCTCCGCCAGTTGTAACTAACCCATACCGTTGTTGGTGTTTTTACCAACAACAGAAGCCAGGCCTTGAAAGCCTCTGACATCTTTCTTATTTACAGGGGTAATCAGACTAACCCTGCCTTTTGCAGTGACATATAATTAACTGGTCAATTTGCATTAGAACGCAATCAGTCTTTTGTAGCTGCTACCTGTCCCCTGATCTCACCGGTTGGGTGGCTGGTTGTATGCAAATTGAAATACACTTTGCCGGCCAGCAAATGTGCTTCGGCTGTATCAGCCAGTGTAACTGTGCCGGTAAGTGGTGTGCCACCAAGGGTAATTCCAACTATCCCCCTGCATTTAAGTGTTCTTGTTATCATCTTTGTTGCAGGCAATGCATGCAAATGCCATTAGCTAGCTAATCATCAATTTTTGTTTCATATACTGTTTAATTTGTTTTTCAATTGCTACAAAAAAAAATGACCAACAACAGGAAATGAAACAGTTCAACAAAAAAATAATTCATCCTAACCCAAATCATGGGCTTCCTCACAAAACAGTTTGCAAATACATTACATGTAACCGCATTGCTGCGTGTACATCTTTACAACAACTGCTGAATTTTTACAGCATCATTTCTTTTTTAATTCCGATGTAATATTAAAGGCACGACTGACCTCAACAACAAAGTAGCATATATAACCGGCGGTAGTAAAGGTATTGGCCCTGGAATTGCAAAAATGCTGGCAGCACAGGGAATGTAAGTTGCAATCAGCAGTTGGCATGGTTCAGCAAAGTTTATTATTACACAAAAAATGATAAGCGTGAACTAATCGTAAAAAAGCAAGATTAAAACCTGCTCTTCGGGGCAGCTTTTATTTCAACTCAATCCATACTGGTGCATGATCGCTGGTTTTCTCCCACCCGCGAACATATTTATCAACTGCAGCTCCTGATAGTTTTGAAGTAAGATCAGGAGTGATCAGGAAATGGTCAATGCGCAGGCCGGCATTGCGCTGGTAAGCATTTCGGAAATAATCCCAGAAAGTATAAATGGTTTCATCCGGATAAAGTTTTCGTATCGCATCTATCCAGCCCTGGTCTGTTAGTTTTTTAAATGCTGTTCTCGTCTCCGGCCGAAACAAAGCATCATTCACCCACCGCTCCGGCTTGTACACATCTTTTTCTGTTGGCATTACATTGTAATCGCCAGCTAAAACAACAGGTTGTTTTAATGCAAGCAAATCGGCAGCATGCTTTTGCAAGCGTTCAAACCATTTCAGCTTGTAATCAAATTTTGGCCCCGGCGCCGGATTTCCATTCGGCAAATACAAACAGCCGATGATCATCTCTCCCACTCTTGCTTCAATATAACGGCTATGTGTGTCTTCATCATCACCGGGTAATGCTTTTCTTATTTCTTCAGGTTTCTCATTCTTTGATAAAATAGCTACACCATTCCAGCTTTTTTGGCCGTGCCACAAAGCATGATAGCCGGCTTCTTCAATAGCCTGCAATGGAAATTTTTCCTGCGGAGCTTTTAATTCCTGCAGACAAACAACATCGGGCTTTGCTTCACTTAACCATCTTAATAAAACAGGCAAACGGCTGCTAATACCATTTACATTATAAGTAGCAATTTTCATGTTGAAGAGTTAACGGTGGCTCACTAAAATCCTGGTGGCCTGCTTAAAGCCATCGCCACTTATTTTCAGCCAATACACACCTGCTGCAAATTTTGAAACATTCAAAGAATATTCCAGTGCCGATGCAGGCAGCTTTGCAGCATAAGCTTTTTGACCGGCTGAATTAAATAACTCAACCACTCCGCTATTCACTACTGCAGGCAAGGAAATATTCACGTTATCAGAAGAAGGATTGGGATACACAAGCAATTTGTTATCTCCTTTTACAGTTGCCAGCTTTGTGGTTGTTTTTACTTTGGATAAAATCCATAAATCCGGATCAATGATCAACTGATCTGCCGCAAAGCCGGGATTTAGGGTAAATAGCTGGCCGTTGATTGTATGCTGCACGATGATAGTTGTATCCCTGCTTGCATTTTTAAACTGTAATCTTACCGGCATTTCAAAAAAGCTTACGGAAGGATGCACCGGAGTTTGATAAAGCTGCAGTCTTACAACATTGCCCGGCAGTTGACCCCAGTTTGCATGATAGTCGGGATAACCCTGCCCATAAAACCAATCATTAAAAAATTCACTGAGATTTTTTCCGCTTTCGGCTTCCAGGTTTCGCTGCAGGTCTGTTGTTGTTGCCGTATTGTATCGCAGCAGAGGATCATTTAAATATCTGCGTATGCCACGAAAGAAAACGCTGTCTCCCAAAACTCCTCTCAGCATGTGCAATAAATAACCACCCTTGCGGTAAGTAAGCCGGCCATCAAACACCCGGCCTACATTTAAAGTATCGGCCACAAACACAGAACCGCCGGGAGTGATAGTAATATTGTTAGCCCAGTTTTGTAAAAAAGAAATTTTAGCAGAAGGATTTGAAAGCTCCGTGTAGACAAACTCCATATAAGAAGCACATCCTTCATTCAACCAAATGTCGCTCCAGCTACCACAGGTTACTTTATCACCAAACCACTGATGTGCCAGCTCATGTGCCACCAAATATGCATTTGCGTTGGTAATAAAACTATTTGTCTGATGTTCCATTCCGCCGCCATAACCAAATTGTGTTTGCGCATATCTTTCGTTCACAAACGGATATTCTGTAATGAGAGGAGAAAAATTTTGCAGGCAGAATTTTGAAGTGTTGATGGCTGCCTGGAAAGTTGTGCCGGCTTCCGGATAGGTATAAGTAACAACAGGCATATTACGGCTTAGTTGTATAGCATCATTTGTAATTAAATAATTCGTTACTGCAATTGCAACCAGGTAAGCCGCTATCGGGTAGCGATGTTTCCAGTAAGCAATTCGGTTTGGCCCAACAATTGTTTCACTTACAGGCAAACCATTTGAAGAAGACCTGTAAGCTGATGGGCAGCTAACAATGATGTCAATTGAATCAGCTTTATCTTTTAAAACATCTTTACAAGGCCACCAAATGCTTGCACCATATGGCTCAGACAATGTCCACAATACTGGTGTGCCAGCATGAGATGAAACAACAAAATATCCACCCGCTGCAGTGGGAGCACCTTTATAGAAAATAGAAACAGAATCTTTTTGATTTTGATTGAGCTGGGACGGGAAATTTATTTGTAAAGAATTATTGGCTGATTGAAGAAAAGAAATTCTTGCCCCATGATAAACCACACTATCTACTGTTAAGTTAAAAGCAAGATCATACACAATATTATTTGTGGTTATGCTAATGGTAAAATAGCTGGTAACAGAACCGGAAATAAAACGCACTGATGGATTCACTGTCCAGTCGCAACGGTAATACGTTACATCAAAGTTGTTGGATGATACAGAACGGCTGTCGTAGTTCTGCATTTCAACCTGCCTGTCTTTTTCAAAAGCAGCAATTTCATCCGATAGTTGCTGGGCATATGCCTGCAGCATTAAAAAACTACAACTCAAAAAAATTATCACTGATCTCATACAGTATAATTATTCTGTAAAGTAGATAAAAGATGGCAAGCGGCAAGAGAGAAAACAGCCGGGCGGCTTCTGAACTTGTTTACTATATTTATGCTGTAAGCAAAACAACAGCATTTTTTATGAAGATTGCCATTATTAACGGCCCCAACCTGAACCTGCTGGGAAAACGGGAGACAGACATTTACGGTAACATGCCTTTTGAAGTTTTTCTTGACAAGCTGAGGGCAAAATTTCCGCATTTGCATTTTTCCTTTTTTCAAAGCAATGTAGAAGGTGAATTGATCAATGAAATTCAGCGGGTGGGGTTTGACCATGATGGCATTATTTTAAATGCTGGCGGTTATACTCATACTTCGGTAGCCATTGGTGATGCTGTTGCTGCTATTACTGCCAAAACCATAGAGGTACATATTTCAAATATTTATGCAAGAGAAGAATTCAGAAAGCTTTCTCACATTTCGGCAAAAGCGGTAGGCTGCATCGCCGGCCTTGGCCTGGAAGGTTACGAACTGGCCGTTGAATGGTTTTTACGCAAATCCTGATTCTTTGTTCCTTCTTACTTCCCCCTTTAAAATTTTTGGCATAAAAATTTGTAATAATTATTTATAGTTAGAAAAAGCCCTCTAGGAAATTCATTCGCCTTATCCGCTTCAGTGTTTTTTTTACCTCCGTATCCATCCGTTTTTATTCCGTACTCAAAAGATTATCGTTCCTATTCATAAACTATAATTTGTTTCTATAAACTATTATCCGTGCTGGCAGCAGCCATATTTTTGCCTGCCTGCAAAAAACCATTGAAGATGCCTCTGTGTCAAAGAATCAACGCAAGCAACCAGAGGTTTGCAATTTTGGTTTAACACAATTCAACACCATTTTGCGAAGCCCTGTACAACCCGGTACAGAAAAACGTCCACAATCACCGCAAAATCCTTCGCCCCCCCTTCTCAATCTGTAATATTAATTGACTTTGACGGACAGCTAGTATCAGCAACTTGCTGGAATACCTCCGGTGACATAAATGCTGCACCGGCCAACTTAACACAGGCACAGCAGGATGAAATTGTAAACCGTGTTAGTGAAGATTACCGCCCGTTTAATGTAACCATTAAGTGAAATACCTGAATTGTTTAAAAAAAATATTTTAGGGATTGATGTAGCATGGGTACAGGTATCGCCGCCTGATGTACATGGTTATTGCTCATTAGGAGTTCCAGTAGATATTGCCCGTTCTGCGGTAAACACAGCAAAGCATGTAATTGCAGTGGTAAACCCCAATGTACCCCGTACACATGGTGATGGTTTAATTCACAGCAGCCGGTTTCATTCTGTAGTGCAATGTACAGATCTGTTGTTTGAGGTAAAATACAGTGACAATGTTGGCCCTGAATAATTGAAAATAGGAGAAAATATAGCACCGCTAATTGAAGACATAAGCTGCCTGCAAATGGGCATCGGCTCAATACCTGATGCGGTATTACAATCCCTCACCAACCACAGAGACCTGGGCATTCATACCGAAATGTGCTCGGATGGAATTATTGATTTGTTTGAAAAAGATGTCATCAACAATAAATACAAACAAATTCATCCCAACAAATCTGTTACCGCATGCGCATTGGGTACACGCAGGCTGTATGATTATGTAAATGATAATCCCGCTTTTCAGTTTTTAGATATTGATTATGTAAACGACCCGCACGTTATTCGTCGCAATGATAAAATGGTGGCCATTAACAGCGCCATTGAAGTAGATATTCCGGCTTTATCATTACTCCCGATGGCTACGTAATTACCAACTGCCATGTAGTGGACGAGAATGATGAGGAAACCAAAAAAAGCTTTGCGCAGCAGGCTTTCATTAAAATTTTAAAAAGAGATATTGAGACATTGGAGAACAGCATGAACCGCAACATGACTGATGAGGAAACCAAAGCTCTTACAGATGCATACTCCTGGTACTATTCTCAAACCATGGATGTTGGCGATATCAAAAAAGAATTCAGTGTGGTAATGGGTATTACAGGCCGTAAAGGAAAAATTGAGCCCATGATCGTTCCGGCAAAAGTGGTGGAGCAGGGTAATCCTATTCCGGGAAAAGATGTTGCTATACTCAAGCTCACACAAAAACATATTTATCCTACACTGCATATTGGCGATGACAGAGAGATGCGTGTAGGTGACCAGGTGTTTGTTCTCGGTTATCCCGGTGTTGCTACTTTCCATCCTTTGTTATCAGAAGAAACTATTTCAGAAGCTACGCTAACAAGAGGGTTGGTAAGTGCTAAAAAGAATATGATAGGAGGTTGGGAAGTTTTACAAACAGATGCGGCCGTTACTCATGGCAACAGTGGCGGACCTGTGCTGAATGAATATGGAGAAGTAATTGGTCTCGCCACCTTTGGCAGTGCCGATGAACAAAGAGGAGTTGAAGTACAGGGTTTGAATTTTATTGTACCAACCACTATTGTGGAAGAATTTATTAACAAGGCCCGCATTCATCCAAAAATGAGTGAGCTATCATTGGCTTATGAAGAAGCTATGGACTATTTTGATAATGCCCGTTATAAAAAAGCACTGGAGGTTTTTGAAGAAGTAAAGGACATGAATTCAGCTTTTCCATTTATTGATAAATATATTGCTGACTCAAAAAGAAATATTGACCGCGGACTTGATAAGGAACCCTCAGGCGTAAACCCCATGTATTTTTACATTGGTGGTGGGGGTATCGTAGTTATCGGCTTGCTGTTGGTTTTGTTGTTAAGAAGAAGAAAAGCTGCTTAACGTAATTTGTATAAGTGAAAAAAGCTGCCTGTAATCGGCAGCTTTTTTATTTAACTGCCGGGAATAGCTTATCAAATAGCAACAAGCGATGTTTCAAAAACCACATTCACTTCGCATCCTTTGCCGGGTGCTGAAATTACTTCAACTGAGCCATGGTGAAGTGAAGCCCGTGTGTGCATATTCATAAATCCAACTCCATCGCTTTTGTTTGCAGGGCTGGCGGTATAATTGAGTGTGAAAGGTTCCTGATTTCTTCAATAGCGGTTTGTGTCAGGTTGCCTGCCTCATCCACCATTTTTTTATTCTGCATGTCATTGTTAATAAGGCCGGGATAAAGCATGGATGTAGCCAGTATCTGGTTTACATTGTCATGCAACTCCCCACCAATTCTTTGCCTTTCTTTTTCCTGGGTAGCAATCACCGCTTCGGTAATTGCTTTTTGTTTTTTCTGTTTTTCTATTTCCAAAGCCCGGGCAGTGGCCATTTGTTCCGTAACGTCATTTGCCACCATCAGTACCGCTACAAACGTTCTAAAATAAGTTTCGTAACCGGTAAATTCAAACGAGAAAATCTTTGGTGATTTCAGAGTTACCAATTATCTAATGCTATGGCTTGAGATAAAACTTATTCGTGGTGATCAGAAAATGAATACAGGAAACTATCCATTATAAGATCCCAACTCATTTATCTTTTCTGAGCAGTCAATTTCTGTCGGGCTCCTGTTCCAGATTACTAAATTTTTCGGGGCTTTCCTGTGTTTTTTCCTTTGGCTTTTTTTTCAGCCAATCAGGATCCTGCTTTAATTTTTGTACATCATCCAGCTTAGCGATGTACAAACTGCGGCCGTGAGTGCCCAGCACAATTTCATTTTCTCTTGTTTGTATGGCAATATCATGCACAGGCACCGATTTAGGCAAGCCGCCATTCCACATCATAAAATGATTTCCCTGGTCAAAGCTTACATACAGGCCTCCATCTGTGCCTACATATAAAATGCTGTCATTTTTCGGGTCTTCTCTTACAACGTTAATGGGTTCGTTGGGCAAATCGTTGTCAATTCTTTTCCAGTTCATGCCATAATCATCACTTACAAATAAATAGGGCAGAAAATGATCGTTGCGATAACCGTTCAGTGAAACATATACCCGTCCTTCTTTCCACTGTGAAGCAATGATGCGGCTTACCCACAAACCTGCAGGCGGTGTTTCTGTTTTTTCTTTTTTACCTGATTTCGCTTTTGTTTGAAGAATGAGCTTTTGCCAATTGTAACCATTTTCTTTTGAAACATAAATATTCCCATCATCAGTGCCGGCATACAGCAACCCAAATCTTGTAGGTGATTCTGCAATGCTGGTAATGGTTCCATAAGGCACATTGCCTTCTTTTTTACCATTACTTAAATCTTCACTGATAGCCACCAGGCTATCACCTTTATTTAATGAGCGATATAATTTATTGGCAGCAATGTAAAAGATGTCCTGGTTGTGGCGACTGAGTAAAATGGGGGATTGCCAATTAAAGCGAAGAGGCTTTTCACCTAACTCATGCACCGGCCTCACACTTTTTCTGTCACTCCTTGTTTTTCTGTTCAGGCGGCTGTACACACCAAATTGCGAGCCTGCATAAGTGGTTGCATTATCTCTCGTATCTACCTGCACCTGCATGCCATCTCCACCCACCAGGGATTTGTAAGGATAATCACCGGTGCTTTGCCAGCCTTCATTATCGCGGTTGGTGGAAGGGCCATACCAAACATTGTTATCCTGCAAGCCTCCATATACATTGTAGGGTCTGTCATTATCGGTAGTGACTGCATAGTATTGCCCGACTGGTGGCGTATTTGCAAAAAACCAATGCTCGCCATTATCATAGGTAATATTACAACCACCATCATTACCGTTGATGATGTGAGAATCACGTTTTGGGTTTATCCAAATAGAATGATGATCTCCGTGAACATTTCTTTTATCAATATTCCTGAATGTTTTTCCTCCGTCGGTTGACATCAGCAAAGGCACACCGGTAATCACCACTTTGTTTTCATTAACCGGCGATACATAAATCTTCCCAAAATAATAACCATAAGTACTGTAGAGAGTGAGAAACTTTTCATTCATTTTTTTCCAGGTCATCCCTCCATCATCGCTACGGTACACTTCAGCACCGTATATGCCTGTGTTTTGAAAGCCATCATCAAAATCCAAAAAGTCAAACAGGGCTGTGGGCTTTATCTTCTTATTCTTCACCATTTCCTTTACAACTGCAGTGGTGTACTTCTGCGGAAAATTGTTGTTGCGCAAAAACGTATCCAGCAAATTATCTTTCAGGAGCAAAAAGGCGTCTTCACCCATATCTTTAAAATCATTCTTTTTATAAAGAGAGTCTTGCTTTTTTGCAGAACTATCCGGCTGGGGTGTGTTGTTATCAACAATGGCATAAACTATTGAAGGATTTATTGGAAAAACTGCAATGCCAATTCTTCCGATTTTATTCCCCGTCATAAATCCTGAGCCGTCTCCTGAAAGTTTTTTCCAGGTTTCACCTCCGTCATTACTTTTATAAATGCCGCTGGTTGCACCGCTTTCTTCAAACTTCCAGGCACGCCTTGTACGGTACCACATGGCTGCATACAATTCATTTGGGTTTTGCGGATTAATATCAAGATCAACAGCGCCGGTATTATCATCCACATACAAAGTTTGTTTCCAGGTTTTGCCGCCATCGGTTGTTTTGTAAACCCCTCTTTCTTTATTGGCGGAATACAAATGACCAAGCGCTGCTACCCATGCCGTATTTTCATCAGCGGGATGCAATTGAATTTTTCCGATGTGATGAGATTCGGGAAGTCCAAGGTATTCCCAATGCTTTCCATTGTCAGAAGTTTTATAAACCCCAATGCCTGCATAAGAAGAGCGACTGCTGTTTACTTCACCGGTACCAACCCAAATCATTCGCTGCTGCACAGGTTTGTTCCAGTTCACTGCTATATCTCCGATAAACAAAACGTCAGTGCTGTCAAAAACCGGTGTAAAGCTTTGGCCATTGTTGGTGGTCCACCACAAACCTCCCGTAGCATAAGCCACATAAAACTCAGTGGGGTCTTCGGGATTTACATCCAAATCAACCACACGCCCGCTCATAATACTGGGGCCAATGTTGCGAAACTTAATGTCGTTTAGAATAGATTTTTTTTCCAGTGCAGCTCTTTGTTCAATGCTCTTCAATCGTTCGGTAGCGGGGGTAGGGTTAACCTGTGCCACTACAAGGCTGCAGACTTGCAGGCAGGCAATCAAACAAATAACAAAATTTACTACAGGCTTAACTGAAATTATTTTTAACAGGAAGGTCATAAAAGCAGTGGTTTAACGTTAGTAAATTGCAGAGCATTTTATCAAACATACTAACAATGCGGTTTATTTTTTTACTATTCATGCTGGTTTCTGTAAACGTATTTGGGCAGTATAAAAGCTTCATCATCGGCCCTAAAAAAGATACGCTGAACCGTGTTGATATGAAAGGCCTGAAGCAAGGCCCATGGATAATACATGTGGATGATGCACGAGGCGAAAGAGGTTATGAGGAAGAAGGTTATTTTGTAAATAGTAAAAAAGAGGGAACGTGGCGCCGTTATTCGCTGGAAGGTGATATACTGGCCATAGAAAATTACCGCTGGGGAAATTTAGACGGACGCAGCCAGTATTTTAATAACATGGGTGACCTGGTGAGAGAAGAAAGTTGGAAAGCCGTAAATCCGGATGACCCTTACGATACGGTAGCAGTATATGATGTAAACGATCCCAACAAAATTATAGGCACTACCATTGTAAAGCTGGAAGGATTCACTTTAAAGCATGGTACCTGGAAATATTATGATCCGAATTATGGAACCGTGGTAAAAACAGAAAAATGGTTTTTGGATAAACCCGCCACCGGCGACCCAAAGAATGATGACGACCTGAAGCCTGTTGATATAACTGACAACTCCAACAAAGCAAAATCAGACTCTCTTACCAAAAAAAATCAACCAAAACCACAAGCCGTACTTGATTACGAAAAAAAGAATTCCGGGAAAAAGAAAATTAAAGTGAGAGACGGAAAAACCGGTTTCTGATTTTTCTTTTGCTACTTAGCCGCCGCTGAACGGAAATAATTTTTAAAAAACAACAAGTGATATTGAATGGAATTCATCCAGTAATCCCAACTGTGGTTTCCCGGTCTTTCCGTATAATCATGCGCAATATGCAGCTGTAGCATTTTTTCGTGAAGCTGTTTGTTGCTGTGGTAAAAAAAATCATCTAGTCCGCAATCAAAAATTATTTTCAATGAACTGCTGCGGTTAGCTTCTACCACCTGCAATACTGAATAATTCTTCCAGTTAGCTGCATGTTGTATGGTATCTCCCAACCGTTTCATCAAATCAAATTTGTTTCCAAACTCTGCCAGGTTCATGCCGCCGCTCATGCTGCCGCAGGCACCAAATGTTTCTGAATGACGAAAAGCGAGGAATAAAGCACCATGGCCACCCATGCTCAGGCCGGTAATAGCCCTGGCTGTTTTGCTTTTAATGGTGCGATAATGTGCATCAATAAAAGTAGGCACTTCCTTAGCAATGTAAGTTTCATATTTTATGCTACTGTCAACCGGGCTGTCAAAATACCAGTTGCTGTAACCCCCATCGGGGCAAACAATCAGCAATTGCATTTTATCTGCTTCATCTTTTAATGAAGGCATTTTTTTAATCCAGTCGCTATAGCGGCCGCCGTATCCGTGCAGCAAATAAACTACCGGGTAAACATTTTTTTTCTTTTTGTAAGAAGACGGCTTTATTACCACGCAGTAAAAACTTCGTTGCATGGCTGTACTGTAAATAGAAACTGTATCTGTGGTGCCGGCCCGGCAAACAGAAAGGGAAAAGACAACCAGCAGAAGCAAAAGACTTTTTTTCATTGCAATAAAATTACTGAGCAATGGCCTTGTGTGAATAAGATTAAATATCTTTCAAAAAAAATCCTTCACGGGTAAAAAATATGAAGATCGCTTTTCATGGTGCAGCCAGAACGGTTACCGGTTCCAAACATCTTATCACTCTTAAAAATGGTAAAAAAATCTTACTCGACTGTGGCATGTTCCAGGGCATGGGTAAAGAAACCGATGTACTGAACCGGGAGTTTGGTTTTGAAGCAGAAACGGTGAAGGTGCTATTGCTTTCTCATGCACATATTGATCATTGCGGCTTAATTCCAAAGCTGGTGAAGGAGGGCTTTAAAGGAAAAATATTTTGCACGCCTGCCACACAGGAGCTCAGCAAACTATTATTAATTGACTCTGCTGAAATACAGGAAGACGATGTGAAATATGAAAACAAAAGAAGAGCAGCAACCGGCCAGCCCTATTTAAAGCCATTATATACAAAAGAAGATGCAGAAAAATGCTTCGACCTGTTTTATTCTATTGAATACAACAATTGGGTTGATGTAACAGAGGGAGTACAGGCTATGTTTACTGATGCAGGCCACATCATCGGCAGTGCCTGTGTGCATTTAAAGATTACTGAGAACGGAAAAACAAAAGCCATCACTTTCAGCGGCGATGTGGGCCGTTACAGAAATATGATTTTAAAATCACCGGCTGAATTTCCGCAGGCTGATCACATTATTCTTGAATCAACTTACGGCAACAGTTTGCACAGTGTAAACATTACCACGCCGGACATGCTGCTGGAGTGGATAGAAAAAACCTGCATCGAAAAAAAAGGAAAGCTGATTATGCCAGCCTTTAGTGTGGGGCGTACGCAGGAAATTTTGTATTCGCTCAATCAACTGGAGTTGGAAAACCGTTTGCCCGACCTGGATTATTTTTTAGACAGCCCTTTAAGTTTGGAAGCTACGGAATTGCTGAAAAAATTCCCCCAGTACTTCAATAAAACCATTCAACGCATTTTACAAACAGACCAGGATCCTTTTTCATTTAAAGGATTGAAGTATATAAAAACGGTTGATCAATCAAAGCTGCTGAATTTCCGCAATGAACCGTGCGTCATCATTTCTGCAAGTGGCATGGCAGAAGCCGGCAGAGTGAAGCACCACATCAGTAACACTATTGAAAACAGCCGCAATACCATTTTGCTCACAGGTTATTGCGAACCGCAATCTTTAGGTGGTCGCTTAATGGCAGGTGCAAAAGAGGTGTGCGGCATGAAGTGCATGCCGAAATTGGCTCTATCCGCAGCATGAGTGCTCATGGAGATTATGAAGACCTTTGCCAATGGCTGGCCTGCCAGGATGCCAAACGGGTGCAAAACTTATTTTTAGTACACGGTGAGTATGATGTGCAACTGGAGTTTAAGCAACGATTGATCCGCAAAGGATTTGTTGACGTTGAAATTCCCGAACGGCATTTTGAAATTGGCCTGGATTAATTTTATGGGTAATAAAAATTTTTAAGCCAGCGCATCAGTTGCCCGGCCATCACTGTATAACCGCTTCTCTTTTTCTGCAGGTTTATCTCCACCGCTTTTTTTAGCTATAATAATCAGCCTTGGAGTTTTTTTCACATCGTAAGGCGCTAGGTGGTAATCGCCAAATACTTCAAGCACCTGCATGCCCTGGTAAGCCAGCATGTCTGTAAAATCTCCCAAAAAAAGCTTGGCAACTTTTTCAGTGCATTCAAGCGGCTCGGTTAACGAGGCGTCTTCTACTTGTATGTTTTTATAAAAATGATGTTCATCGTGCCAGCGGTGAATGTTGTAAAACGTTCCACCAATATTTTTTTCTTCAGCATGCACTAAATGGTCTTCTGCATAATGCACATTCAGGTAATCAATTACAAATATGCCACCGGGCTTTAAGCTGGCAGCAATGGCGTGCATGGCATCATCATGTTCACGACGGGTGGCAAAATATCCAAAGCTGGTAAAAAGGTTAAAGGCGTAATCAAAATAATTTACACGCAGGGGCAGCCGCATATCATGTACAAAAAATTGCAGGTTGTCTTTTCCGGCTGCTACAAATTGGTTGGCGTAGTCAATGCTGTTTGGTGAAAGATCAATGCCAATTACATCAAAACCCAACTCTGCAAGAATTTTACAATGCCTGCCGCGGCCACAGGCCACATCAAGCATTTTGCTGGCAGGTGGTGGTTGTAAAAAAACAATCAACCGCTCAATAAAATCTTTGGCTTCCTGTTCGTCTCTCTCAAAATATAATTTGTGGTAAAAAGGTGAATTGAACCAATCTTTATACCATGACCTTGCCGAAATAACCATCCCGAAATTTTTTACAAATATAATCCAACGGCGTGCTTTGTTTTTAGCAGGTAAGCCATCTAAAAAAATGGCAGGCAATGAACAGCAGGATTTCTTTCTTTGCCATTTTTAGCCTAACATAATTTCCATTACAAGCTGATTAAAAAGATTGGGAGAAGATAACTGCAGGTTCTTTATTTTTACAGTCCTTAAACCATTAGCCAGTGGCATTGATCAAGAGTATTTCAGGCATAAGAGGAACGATTGGAGGAAAACCAGGCGATACACTTTCACCGCTTGATATAGTAAAATTTACGGCTGCATTTGGCAGTCTTCTTCAGCAAAGCTCTCCCAAAAACAATACGTCAAAAGTTGTGATAGGCCGTGATGGCCGCATAAGTGGAGAAATGGTGAGCCGGCTTGTTGCCGGTACGCTGATAGCATTGGGCATTGATGTAATTGACTTGGGTCTTTCCACCACACCCACCGTTGAGCTGGCTGTACAAATGGAAAAAGCGGATGGCGGAATTATTTTAACTGCCAGCCATAATCCAAAAGAATGGAATGCACTGAAGCTGTTAAATAACCAGGGCGAATTTATTTCTGCAGAGTTGGGTGCCACCGTACTGGAAAAAGCGGCAAAAGAAGATTTTCAATTTGCTGCAGTAGAAAAATTAGGGAACATTTGTTACAACGATTCTTATTTACAAAAGCATGTTGAGGCAGTAGTGAATTACCCGCTGGTAAATGCAAAGGCAATTGCAAAGAAAAATTTTAAGGTGGTGGTAGATGGGGTGAATTCTACCGGCGCTATTTTTATTCCTGCATTATTAAAAGCTCTTGGCGTAAATGAAGTGGTGGTTTTAAACCAGGAAGTAAACGGAAAATTTGCTCACAACCCTGAGCCTTTGCCCGAACATTTAACAGAGCTAAGTACTGAAGTGGTAAAGTGCAATGCTGATTTTGGAATTGCTGTTGATCCCGACGTGGACCGCCTGTGTTTTGTGTGTGAAGATGGCAGCATGTTTGGCGAAGAATACACATTGGTAGCGGTAGCCGATTATGTACTCAGCAAAAAGAAAGGCAACAGCGTAAGCAACATGAGCAGCACCCGTGCTTTAAGAGATGTTACGCTGAAACATGGCGGAGAATATTTTGCTTCGGCTGTGGGTGAAGTGAACGTGGTTAAAAAAATGAAAGAAGTAAATGCGGTAATTGGTGGCGAAGGCAATGGTGGCATTATTGTTCCTGATTTTCATTATGGCCGTGATGCTCTCATTGGTATTGGATTGTTTTTGACACACCTGGCCCAGTTTAAAAAATCCATCAAATCACTTCGGAATTCTTATCCTGATTATTTCATTTCTAAAAATAAAATTGAGCTGTCATCGGCTGCAGGTGGTAATGGATTTGATGTAAAAGACATCTTTGAAAAAATAAAAAAGAAGTACAAGAACAATCCCATTAATACCGAAGACGGATTAAAAATTGAATTTGAGAACGACTGGGTTCACCTGCGCACATCCAACACAGAGCCTATCATTCGCATTTATGCAGAAAGCGATTTTGAAACCAAGGCTAATAACATTGCATTAAGACTGATGCAGGACATCAGGGAGTTTATGTAACGGATAGATTAGAACTGATAGATGATAATAAACTCTTCTACGCTAACATCTTTCCACTAATCATTTAGCATCTACCGGTAATCCATGCTGCTTCAAGAAACTTAGCTTATCCCAATATCCTCTCTGGAAAATTATCTGGTCATCTGCAATATGAAAAAATCCGCAGCCTCTTAAACCCAGCGGGTCTCTCCACTCCAGTATGGCCCATTCACCATCTTCAAAAATATTTTCGATGATGCAAACCATTTTTGCTTCAGCAAAAGCTTGTTCAAAAAATTTTTGAATGGCTTCCCTGCCAACCAGTGGCTCCTGCACTACCTGGTGATTAATGGCATCCTCGCTGTAAAAAGCAGCCAGTTTCTCTGGATTGGCCTCGTTAAAAACGTCTACCCATTTCCGTATGAGTTCTTTTCTATCCATTTTATTTTAGCCTTTTCAGCACAGAAATATTTCCAGCTACATCTTTTAACTGCAAAACAGACTCGGTCAGTTCAACTATTGTACTTGCATTTTTCTCAGTTTTCTCTCCGCCCCTGTAAACTATTAAAGTCTTACCGCCATCGGTTAGTTCGTATGTCGCTGCGCTGGATCGGATCACAGAATCTTTTTGCCTGACCCCCATTGATAATTGTTTTATCAGCATTAATTACCAGGTAGGACTTTGTTACCGGCAAGCCCAGTTGCAACCGCATTTTTTCCAGTTGTTCATGATCTCCGGGGGGTACAAACTCCCACTCCCTGACCAGTGATTTTTTTTTCGCAGAAGAACTGCATTGCACAAAAAATAATGCAGATCACAAAACCAAACAACCTAATAGCTTTTTCATAATTGCTAAATTAATGGTGATCGGCAAATTTAGCTTTACTAAAAAACTGATCAGGGGTAGTCAACAGGTTTTATCATATACAGCTATGCACCAATCCTTATCTTTGCCCGCCCGAACGAAAGGCCGCATTATGAACCGTATTTACCTGGACAACGCCGCTACAACCGCACTGGATAAAGAAGTGCTGGATGCCATGTTGCCTTACATGACTACCCAGTTTGGCAATCCTTCTTCTATTTACTCCTATGGTCGTGAAAGCAGGCTGGCAATTGAAAATGCAAGAAAAACCGTTGCCCGTTTGCTGAATGCCAACCCGGGAGAAATTTTTTTTACCAGCGGCGGAACAGAAAGTAATAACACGGCTATTTGCGCTGCTATAAGAGATCTGGGTTGCCGGCACATTATTTCTTCTCCTATCGAGCATCATGCAGTATTGCATACGGTAGAGCATTATGGTTGTACGCAACAGGTTACTTACAGCTTTGTAAAATTATTGCCCGATGGCCATGTTGATTTGAAAGATTTGGATGAACAACTAGCTGCACAGGAAAAAAGATGCCTGGTTACACTCATGCATGCCAACAACGAAATTGGTAACCTGCTGGATATTGATGCAGTAGGCAACATCTGCAAAAAATACAACGCTATTTTTCATTCTGACTGTGTGCAAACAGTAGGGCACTATCCCATTGACCTGCGCAAAACGCCGGTGCATTTTATTTCTGCTTCAGGCCACAAATTTCATGGGCCTAAAGGCTGCGGCATTTTGTATGTAAATGATAATGTAAAAATTTCTCCCTTCATTTTTGGTGGTGCACAGGAAAGAAATATGCGGGCAGGCACAGAAAATCTTTATGGCATAGTTGGCTTTGCAAAAGCCCTTGAAATTGCCATGAATAATTTTGAGAAAGACAGTGCCTACATACAATCCTTAAAAACTTACATGATCAGCAGGCTGAGAGAGAATTGCAAGAAAGTTTCTTTCAATGGCGATGCAGAAGGAAGAAGCCTTTATACTGTGCTGAGTGCCTGCTTTCCAAAAACAGAGAAATCTGAAATGATTCTTTTCAATCTTGACATTAACCATATTTGCGCCTCTGGCGGCAGTGCCTGCTCAAGTGGTGCCAACCAGGGTTCTCATGTCATTCGTGCCATTAATAACGATCCTAATCGTGTAACCGTTCGCTTCTCTTTTAGTAAACACAATACCAAAGAAGAAATTGATATTGTTGTTGAAAAGCTGAATGAATTGATTTAGCCCTTTCATTTAATACTTTGTAACAGGAAGCAGCCTTGCAGCGGGCAATGGATTTTTGTATCTTGGAACTGCCACCAAACCAGCAGTAATGCGTTTTCTTTTCACCAGCCTGGCCGCCAGTGTTTGCCTGTGTGCAACTGCGCAACGTGACTCACTTTCGGCCTATTACCTGCAACTTGCTGTTGACCGCATTGAAGACCGGCTACCTATGCACATGGTAGTGAGTAAAGACACAACGATAACCGATGAAAGCGGCAGCATTACGGTTTACACAAAATTTTTTGTTGACCGCAGCAGCAATGAAATAGAAAAGGTGATTGAAAAAACAATTTACCAGGGTTTAACCACAGAAATAATTGTTTATTACCGGGCCAGCTCTCCTATTTTATTTACTTCAAAACAATGGCAGGGTTCTTTGCTTAAAGTAGATTTTGATTATTACTATCAAAACAACAACCCGGTTTATTTGGTAAAAAGGCAGTTTGAAAAAGGCAATCCTGACGGTGATGAAATATTACGATGGTGTTACCAGCTTCTAAAAGAATTCAAAACGGCTAAGCCGGAAGAACAGGATGAGATGAATGCCGGCAAAACAGAACCAACCAAAACATCTAACAAAAAGAAGAAAAAGAAAAAACACTAATTGTTTTACTTTCTCATTTTAAAACTGCGGCATTCAAATTGCTGGCAGTAACTAAACAGTTGTTATGACCCTCGTTCAATTTTTAGTATTACTGCTTATAGCTGCCATTTGCGGTGGCATTGGCCAATCCCTGGCTGGTTATAATTTAGGTGGTTGCCTGGTTTCAATTGTAGTTGGCCTTATTGGTGCTTATATTGGTCTTTGGCTGGCCGGCAAAATGGGATTGCCTGAATTGTTAGCAATAAAAATCGGTGGTAAAACTTTTCCCATTATCTGGGCTGTAATTGGGTCTGCGTTGTTTACTTTAATAGTAGGCCTCATTCGAAGAGCAGTAAACGGTCCACGAAATTATTATTAACCTACCGGCATTTCCAGTTTTATAACTGTGCCTGTGTTTCGTTCTGATTCAATGTGCAGGGACGCCCGAATAATTTCGGCTCTCCGTTTCATATCATTAATACCACGGGTGCAGTTTACTTCTTCCACTTCAAAGCCACAGCCATCATCTTCAATGATCATAAAAAAGCGGCCTCCCTGCCTGCGCAAAACAACCTGTATATGTTTCGCACATGCATGTTGTGTAGCATTGTGTATTGATTCTTTAAAAATAGCAAGCAGCTCATAGCGGTTTTGCATATCCAGGTCAAGCTTCACCACTTCTTCGTCCACATCAAAAATAATAGCTACATCATGCAGGCTTTCCATCTCCAATGCAAAATTTTTCATGCGGTCAACCACATCTTCCATGTTATCGTTGTTGGAATCAATACTCCAAACCATATCATACATCGCATTCACCATACGGTTGCTTGTTTCGCTAATGCGGGCAATGTATTCTTTCGTTCTTTCTTTGTCACTATCCACCTTCATGTAGGCAAGCTCACTGGCAATATTAATGCTGCTGAGAGAATTGCTCATATCTTCTGTTAAACTGGTGGCAATACGGGTGCGAATGCTTTCCATATCTCTCACCTTTTGAATTCGCTGTTTATCCAGCCAGATAAATACACCGATTATGCAAAGAACTACCATGCCCAAAAACCACCATGTTTTCCAAAATGGCGGATTTACTTTAATAGTGAAAGGCACAATCGTTTCACTTACTGTGCCATCTGCATTCTCTGCTTTTACTTTAAACCGAAAACTTCCGGAAGGAAGGTGACTATATACCGCCTGGTTTAAATCATTAGCTCTCTGCCAGGTGTTATCAACACCTTCAAGCATGTAGAAATAGTATATGGATTTTTGATGAGAGAAATCAAGGCTGTTGAACTCAATAGTTATGGACGTATTATCATAATTCAATGAGATGCGATCCGACTTTTCAAGTGAATCAACCGACAAAGAACGATTACCAAGCTTGAAGTCTGTAATAACCACCGGCAGGTTTTGATAAGATGCTGTAACCTTAGCTGGATCAAAGGCAATAAAACTATGCTCGGTTAAAAAAATCAACCGGTTATCAAGCTTAAATGCACCGGCTTGCTGAAAATTATCATACCTCAAACCATCTCTCACGCCGGGTGGTGTTCCGCAAATGGGTGCACACTGGATTGATGTAACTACACCTGAAATTAATGGTGGTGCCTTTACTCAAACTTTCCTGTATGGTTCTTACAACAGCCAGGTTATTTTTTATGAGCCGATGATCACTAAGACATTTTTAGATGCTAATCCAACATTCAGCAGAACGTTTCCTGTTGCACAAAAATTTAAAACAGCCGGTTATTACCCGACCCGCATGACGATTGAGAAAATAAATGGCGTAACCAATATAATCCTGGAAGGATTTGTTTACAGGCAGGCGTCTTAAAGTATAGCTATCGTGAATGGCCGGCCTTGTGCTGGCTATTCACATTTTTCATTCAACAATTAAAAACCATGAAAGGAAAAAAAATTTTGTTCGCCACATTTCCGGCAGATGGCCATGTAAACCCGCTGACAGGCTTAGCTGTGTATTTAAAGCAACAGGGTTATGATATGAGATGGTACACCGGCCAGCGGTACAAACAGAAAATTGAAAAACTGGGCATCCAATATTATCCGCTGCAAAAAGCAATTGATTTTTCTGCAGGTGAGCCAGATACTGTTTTTCCTGAAAGAAAAAAATATAACAGTCAAATAGCTAAATTGAAGTTTAATATCAAGAATGCATTTGTACTCCGCGGCCCGGAGTTTTACGAAGACATTCAGGAAATAAACCGGTCATTTGATTTTGACCTGTTAGTGGCAGATGTTGCTTTTACAGGTATTCCCTTTGTCAAACAAAAATTAAACAAGCCGGTAATTGCTATCAGCGTTTTTCCACTTGTTGAAACCTCAAAAGATCTGCCGCCAAATGGTCTTGCAATCACACCATCTTATACAACGGCAGGCAGGCTAAAACAAAAATTACTGCGCTTCATTGCCGACCGTTTTATTTTTAGAGATTCGAAGAAACTGGTTGAACAACTGTACAGGCAGTATAACATGAAGCCAGCTAAGGGTAATGTGTTTGATATGATTTGTCGCGAAGCAGATCTTCTTTTACAAAGCGGTACTCCGGGCTTTGAGTATCATTGCAGTGATTTAGGAAAGAATGTTCGCTTTATCGGACCGCTGTTGCCTTATACAAGCCATCCCAGCAACAGTTGGCAACTGCCCTTTCAATACCGTGCATACACCAAAAAAGTTTTGGTAACCCAGGGTACGGTAGAAACAGATGTTGAAAAAATTATCGTTCCAACCCTGCAGGCTTTTCGCAATACAGATGTGCTGGTAATTGCTACTACCGGCGGCTCGCAAACAAAAGAATTGCGTAACCGCTTTCCGGATGCCAATTTTTTAATTGAAGATTTTATTCCGTTCAATGAAGTCATGCCCATCAGCAATGCATATATAACCAATGGGGGATATGGCGGAGTGCTATTAGGTATTCAAAACAAATTGCCAATGGTTGTTGCCGGTGTGCATGAAGGCAAAAATGAAATAAATGCCCGTATTGGTTATTTTGAGCTTGGCATTAATTTAAAAACAGAAAAACCTTCACCCGGAAAAATAAAAATGGCTGTTGAAACCATTTTTACCAATAAGCAGTATAAAAAGAACGTAGAAAAGCTGGCAAATGAATTTAATGAATACCAGCCCATTCAACTTTTCGAAAAATATATCAACGAACTGTTGCAGAATAAAGAACTGTCCGTAAAAAACAGTTTTGTAACGCTGATACGACGGCATGAAAAAGAGGCAAATACATCAATAGCCGTCTGATAACAAGAAAAAACTTCAATTATGCGATATAACATTTTTTATCAAATACACAAAGCCCTGCGGGCCATGCTATATGAAACTGCCACAGAATTGCAGCGTTAAATAAATACTATCTCCCTTCATTTGCACCTTCAGTGTTTTATTATACAACTGCTGTTGCGGTGCATCCATCCTGGCCGTATAATATCCTTCTGCCTTTTGCAGCCTGATCACCTGGCTATTGTTTACCCAAACGCCCGAGAAATTTTTTGGTTTTGCAGATAACATAGCTGCTGCTGTTATCATGACTGCTATTACAATTATCCATTTCATGCGGCAGGTTATTTAAGTTGATCAGGAGGTATAGGAGCAGGTACAATATTTCTAACCGGCTTTGTTGATTTCAGGAAAGCGAAAACAGCCCGCAGATCTTCATCAGTTAAATTCTTATACACCGGCCATGACATAGGAGGCAACAAGTCCCGGTTGTTCATTAATCCTTTTGATTTACCGTGGCGAATGGCGTTAAAAAATTGTTCTTCTGTCCATGCACCAATACCGGTTGAATCCGAAGTAAGATTAGCGGCGAATGACATTCTCCATGGTCCAATAGCTGAATTAAGGCCGGGACCAAACAGCAAATAACCATCTTTTAATGCAGGAGTATTTGTTGTTTTAACCGGAACATTTGAAGGGTAGCCTGATAATCTTCTTTCAGGATCAATTTCAAAACTATTTCCTAACTTGGGTGAATGGCAGTCATCGCAGGCAGCAGTTAATACAATGTATTCGCCCCTTTTAATAAGAGCCTCCTGGCTCATTTCCTGTTTAACTTCCGTTTTGGGCTCTGTGGTTTTACTTTCAGTACAGCTGAAAACGCTTATGCTAATCAGCAAAACAACAGTTGCAGATAAAAAAATAATTTTTTTCATGACTAAAGGTTGTGCATTGATTGATTTGATTGCAGCGTAAAACTAATTGTGCTTTCTGTGGCTAAAAGGATGTGTTGAATGAACTGTTGATAACGTTAGTTGGATTGATAAAGAATCTAACGTATCTTAATGGAAACAAAACTTAACTATTATGACAGCAAAATCTTTAGCCACTATCATCGGTGTCATTTTCATTATAGTTGGCATTTTAGGCTTTATTGATAACCCGATTGTCGGCAAGTCTGAAAATGCAATTTTTCGTACAGATATGCTGCACAACATTGTACACATCGTAAGCGGTGTACTGTTCGTTTGTTTTGCAATGTTTGCAGCCGCCTCAGTCGTCCGTAGCTTTATGATATTGTTTGGCCTCATTTATCTTGCTCTTGGTGTAATTGGCGCTATGCAAATTGGACATGCTGAGATGAAGCTGTTTGGCTTTTTGCATGTAAATAAAATGGATAATTACCTGCACATTGTCTTAGGCGTTGTAATTATGCTTGCCGGATTTGTTTCCCGCCGTTCAGTAGCTGTGGCTTAACTTAACCCTTACTATAAGCCGGAAACGGCAGATAAAAGAAAAGCTTCCTGCAAGGGTAGCTTTTCTTTTTAGATTAGCCTGCACTATTTTCTTCCTCTTACTTTAGCAATAATAAAAATGATCAACGCAATAAAGCCTACTACTAAAAAAATACCCCAATACATTCCCGCTTTAAAAATTCCACCCACTACTTCACATGCACTAAGCCCCAAAGCCAATAAAGTTGCAAGGAAAAAAATGAATAACCTCATATCAATCTTTTTGTTTAGTTGCCAAAAACCATACCTGTTTTTTTAATTTGTGCCAGCCGCATTATTCTCAATTGCAAAACGTACCCTGCGTATTGCAGGCTGCGTATAACAATGGGGAAAGGCTTCTACAAACAACATCATCCATTCACAATCTCCCCGCCATTAGGATGTAAAAACTGGCCGGTTATGTAACTGGCGTCATCACTGGCCAAAAAAAAATAGCAGGGTGCTACTTCGGCCGGCTCGCCAGCACGTTTCAACGGTACATCGCTGCCATGCTGTGCTACTTTTTTCTTGTCAAAAGAAGAAACAATCAGTGGTGTCCAGATTGGGCCGGGAGCTACACCATTTACCCGAATTCCTTTTTTCAGCAAGTTTGGCAGAAAGGCTGCGTGTAAAAGAAACATTGCCCCTTTTGTTGAAGCATAATCCACCACGCTGCACTTCCGCGATAAGCTGTTACCGAAGAAGTATTGATAATGCTGCTGCCTTTTTTGATGTAGGGCAAAGCAGCTTTTGTAATCCAAAACATAGAGATGATGTTGGTGTAAAATGTATTCAGCAAATGTTCGGTGGTAATATCTTCAAGGCTCTTGCTTTCATAATGCATAGCGGCGTTGTTTACAAAAATGTCAATTCGGTTAAACTTTTTTATTGTTTTATTGACGATAGAAATGCAGGTTTTTTCTTTACTCACATCACTGGGAAGCAATAAGCAAGTGCGGCCATATTCGGTTTCAATTATATTGCGAGTATCATTGGCATCTTCGTGTTCGTTCAAATAGGAAATAGCCACATCAGCACCTTCTTTTGCAAATAAAATAGCCACGGCTCTTCCAATACCACTATCTCCGCCGGTAATTAACGCAATTTTGTTCTGCAATTTTCCGGTACCGGGTTGTTCAGGCTTATCAGAAACGGGCTGAGGTTTCATTTTCAATTCTTCGCCCGGTTTCGGTTGCTGTTGAGGCTTGCGGATTTGCTTTTTGGGATTTCCTTTCTGCATAATCTTTTTTCATACGCGAAGCAAGTATTATGCAAAACAAGAAAGAATAGAAATTTCAATTTTCCGTTTTCAATGAAACATAAATATTCCGCATTGTATTCTTGTCAACAATTGTATTCTTGTCAACATTAGTATTTCAAAAGCTGGCTTATTTTTTCCGATACCTTTTGCGGATTTGGCAGCATCGCAGCTTCTAATCCCATGTTTAACGGAACGGCGGGAAGATTTAAGGCACCCAAAACTTCAACCGGAGCATCTAACCATTTAAAACAATTATTTGCAATACGGCCAGCCAGGGCTTCTGCGAATGAATTGTTTTGCTGCTCTTCTGTTAACACCAAACATTTACCATGTTTTTTTACCGTTTCAAAAACCAACTCTTCGTGCAACGGAAATAATGTTCGCAGGTCAACAATTTCAATTTGCCCGGGGAAATTTTTAGCTGCCGTTTTTGCCCAATACACCCCCATACCATAGGTGATGATGCAGCAGCTTTCCCCATTTTCTGTTTTTTGCTGTTCAGCCTTCAACAAAACATTTCCTTTTCCGAAAGGCAAAATATAGTCTCTTGAGGGCTCAATGGTTTTTGCATCTTCAGTGCCCGGCACTTTGCTCCAGTATAAACCTTTATGCTCAAGCATGACAACAGGGTTCGGATCAAGAAAAGCAGCTTTCATCAACCCTTTCATATCAGCGGCATTGGATGGGTAAGCCACTTTAATGCCTTTTACAGAAAGAAGAGTTGTTTCAACGCTGCCGCTGTGATAAGGGCCACCGCCTCCATAGGCACCAATGGGCACACGGATAACTGTGCTCACCGGAAATTTTCCACAGGAAAGATAACATGATTTTGAAATTTCCGTCACCAGCTGGTTAAAACCCGGGTAAATGTAATCGGCAAACTGCACTTCAACAATTGGCTTAATGCCTACAGCACTCATGCCTACTGTTGAACCAATAATATAAGCCTCCTGAATAGCTGTATTAAAAACACGATGATCACCAAACTGCTCGGCCAGTGTGGCAGCTTCCCGAAAGACCCCGCCTAATCTTCGGCCAACATCCTGCCCATATAATACGGCTTCCGGATATTCTTCCATGATCTCCCTGATGGCAAACAAAGCTGCATCAACCATGATCACTTTTTCTTTGCCGGCAGGAGATCTTTCGCCTTTTTCTTCAGTGACTGGAGTTGGTACAAAAACAAATTCAGAAACTTTTTTTGGATCAGGCTCAGGTGCATTAACTGCTTTTAAAAATTCATTCGCTACTTCACCGGCTACTTCATTTTCTATTTGCAGCAAACTGCTTTCATCAATACCATTTTGCAATAAAACATTTCTGAGCCTGGGCAGCGGATCCTTTTTAAAATGCTCTGCAAGGTCTTCATCAGTTCTGTAAAATTCTTTTCTTACACCGCTGGTATGATGGTTGAGCAAACAAATTTTTGCATGCACCAGCCACGGCCGCCTGTTTTTTCTGACATCATCCATCACCTCACCCATTACTTTCATGCTCTCCAAAAAATCGGTGCCATCTACTCTCACTTTGTTTATTCCTTTAAAGCCATCTGCATATTCATAAGCATCCATAGCCCTTGCTTCCTGTGCAGAAACAGAAATGCCCCAATCATTATCCTGTACTAAATAAATAACAGGCAGTTGCTTTAGCACAGCAAATTGAAAAGCTTCACTCACTTCGCCTTCAGTAACACTTGCATCACCAAGAGAGCAAACCACAACTGCATCTTTTTCTTTCGACAAATTCAGCGAGTCAAAATATTTTATTCCCTGGGCTATACCAGTAGTTGGAATGGCCTGCATGCCGGTAGCACTGCTTTGATGGATGATCTTTGGCTTGTCTTCATCTTTTGTAGCAGGATGAGAATAATAAGAACGTCCGCCGGTAAATGGATCATCAGCTTTAGTGAGTAACTGCAGCATTAACTGGTAAGGCGAATAGCCTAATCCCAGCAATAAACTTTCATCACGGTAATAAGGGCTTACCCAATCATGAGGCTTCAGTTGAAAAGCTGTTGCCAGTTGAATGGCTTCGTGCCCGCGGGATGTAGAATGAACGTATTTACAAATTTGCCGGTTAGCATCGTAGGTTTCTGCCATTATTTTTACAGAATACATTAACCGGTAAGCTTTCAGAAGTAGTGATTGATTCATGGCAAAAAAGGTTAGCAAAAGTAAGCATTGGTTGTGGTTACCATAAAAACATCCCGGCGCTGAGGCCGGGATGAAGCATTGCAGTTAGTGCCGGTTGTTGGGAAAAAGCTATTTTATTTCAAGAGTGAGCAAGCTTTGGTCTTCAATGAATGCTTCCAGTTCATCACCTACTACCAACTCTCCTACGCCTTCCGGCGTACCGGTAAAAATTAAGTCCCCAATATTCACTGAAAAAAATTGTGAGATGTAAGAAACAATTTTATCGAAGTTGTGAATCATGTTTAAAGAGTTGCCCTGCTGCACCAGCTCTTTGTTTTTATACAAGCCGAAATTGATGTCTTTTTTGTTTTTAATGTTGGCAAGAGGAATCCATTTGCCTACTGCTGCAGAGTTGTCCCAGGATTTTGCTTTTTCCCAGGGCAGGCCTTTTTCTTTTAGTTCATTCTGAATATCACGGGCAGTAAAGTCAATGCCTACAGAAACTGCATCGTAATATTTGCTTGCAAATTTTTCCTGTACATATTTTCCATTTTTACTTACACGCAACACCAGTTCACACTCGTAATGCAATTCGTTTGTGAACTCAGGATAATAAAAAGGTGTATGTGGCTGCAATAAAGCACTTTTAGGCTTCATGAAAATAACGGGCTCCTCCGGTATCTCATTACCCAGTTCCTTGGCATGTGCTACATAGTTACGGCCTACACAAAAAATCTTCATAACTGAGGTGATTTAAGTAAATACATCGGATACCTCATAGGGTTGTTATCCCATATATTTAGGTCGTTCATCAGCGAAATTGGACTTAGGGGGAAATAAGGTTAGGCCGCTAAAATAAGTAATACACATCATTAATCATAACAAACCAAAATAAAACTTACAATGAAAGAACGATTTCAAGCTACTAAAAATTCTTTTTGATTAATGTGGTTCATAGCGGTTACAATACCAGCTGTGGCAAACAGTTCAATTACTTCTACACAGGCATCTATTTTTAGTTTTACAATAGGCTCTTCTTCTTTCAGCCACTTGCTTAACACAAATTCTGCCTGCATGCCTTTAGGGTAATGGTTGCCAATACCAAACCGCAGTCGTGGGTATTGAGTTGTGCCAATTGATTCGTGAATGCTTTTAAGACCATTATGGCCACCGTCACTACCCGACGGCCTTAACCGGAGCTTGTTTAAAGGCAAGGCAACTTCATCTGCAATTACAAGCATGTTCTCCAGTGCAATCTTTTCTTTATCCATCCAGTATTTTACAGCCTTGCCGCTTAAATTCATGTAAGTAGTGGGGCAAATGCAGATAAAAATTTTCCCTTTCCATTTAAATTCTGACACATAAGCCAGGCGATCTGTTCTAAAATCTGCATTATGTTTTGCAACAAACGCATTCACCACATCAAAGCCAATGTTGTGACGTGTATGAGCATACTCATTGCCTACATTCCCTAAACCAACAATCAAAAATTTCATAGCAAGAATTACACGAATTAAAGCAATTGAATGCAATAAAAAAACTAACCCGCCATTTCGGGCAGGTTAGATATATCATCAGTAAAAATTCATGAAACCAACTAACGGTGTTGTTATTTTTTAGCTGGCTGCGCAGCAGCAGGTGCTGGTGCAGCAGTTGCAGCGGCGGGAGCTGCAGTTGTGGTAGCAGCTTCTTCCTGTTTCAATTGCCTGGTAAGTGTAACAGAAGCTACAGGAATACGAGGTGAATTCAGAATTTCATAGTTCTCCACTTGAATATCCTCTACCCTGATATTTCCATTCAGCTCAAGGTTATCAATGTTCACCTCAATAAATTCTTTTAAATACTTTGGATAGGTTTTTACTTTTAAAGCTTTCATTTTAATGTTAAGCTTTCCACCATCTTTTACTCCTTTTGCAGCGCCTACAAATTTCAAAGGAATGGTAGCGATCACTTTTTTGTTTTCAACCAGTTCCAGCAGGTCAACATGAATTAACTCGTCGGTTATTTTGTCAAACTGCAAGTCTT
>PSMD01000020.1:0-18226 GCA_040289925.1 Chitinophagaceae bacterium
TAACAGCTATCCGTCATTTAACCTGGCCGGTTATTGTTGTGCCTCCGGGAAAACAATATCACGATATAAAAAAAATTGGATTTGCCTGTGATTTAAAAGAAGTGGTTGAAACTACACCTGCCAAGCAAATTTGCGAGTTTGTAAAAGAAGTTAATGGCGAACTGCATGTGTTGAATATTGATGTAAGTCATAAACCTTTATCGGGTGAAGAATCGGAAGGATCTCTTTTATTACAAACCATGCTTAAGGATGTAGATCCGATTTATCATTTTTTAAATGATGAGGATATTGAAACCGGCATCAACCGGTTTGCAGATGAAAACAGTATTGACCTGGTTATTGCCATTCCTAAAAAACACAAGCTGCTGGAAGGACTATTTAGAAAAAACCATACCCGCAGGCTGGTTTTTGAAAGTCATGTTCCTGTGATGTGTGTGCATGAATAAAATGAAAAGTATAAAAAAGCGGAAGAAAAATCATCCGCTTTTATTTATACAAACTTTCCAGGCAATTTATCGAATGGTGTAGCTAACCAGTTTTGTTGTATCAGTAACCAAAGGCATTCCCAGAAAACTAATGTTATAAAACGATTCAATAGCTCCTACATTTTTTGCCCAGTAGTTTTTTCCGGTACCCAGCTTAAGTGGTGTGTTTCCGCCAAAGGGATCATCAATTGACATTTCATAATCCACTTCAATCACATCGTTAAAGGTTTTTCCATTTACAGTGCGTTGCTGTCCTTTTGCCAAAATTGTGTATTTATGATAGCTAAACACTCCGCCTCTGTTTAAAGTATTGATCCATGAAGTGCCAACCGCAGAGTCTTTCAGCACAACAATATCCAGCTTTGTTGCTGCGGGAGGGAAAAATGTGTACTCATGATAAACACCTCTTTCCTTGCTAACATAAAATCGTTGTGTGATGCCCGCATTAATGTTATCAAAGCTGTAATACCTCAATCCATTTATCATGGTATCTGTTCCTACAGCCTTCACTGTATAATCACCTTGTGAAGTTGAATGATAATTCCATTCGGAGTTGGCTGAAACAGGCTGGTAATCGCCGGCATTTCCGCCGCCTGTTACTTCATCACTGATCTCCTTTTGACAAGCAGTAAACAAAAGGGTAACTGCAAAGCAGTAAGCTAACATTCTCATAGCATCCGTTTTTATATAGCTAAAGCTATTTAAAATTCTGCATTCTTTGGCGTGCGGGGAAAAGCAATTACATCGCGGATATTGCTCATGCCCGTAACAAACTGCACCATTCGTTCAAAGCCTAAACCAAAGCCGGCATGAGGCACCGTTCCAAAACGGCGTGTATCTAAATACCACCATAACTCGTCAACCGGCACATGCATTTCTTTCATTCTTTCCACCAGCTTGTCAAGTCGCTCTTCTCTTTGTGAGCCTCCAACAATTTCGCCAATGCCAGGGGCAAGTATATCCATAGCAGCAACTGTTTTTCCATCTTCGTTTTGCCGCATGTAAAATGCTTTAATCTCTTTAGGATAATCAGAAAGAATCACCGGCTTTTTAAAATGTTTTTCTACCAAATATCTTTCATGCTCACTTTGCAAATCCATTCCCCAGCCGGTAATGGGGTATTGAAATTTTTTCTTCTTATTGTAATTACTTTCTTTTAAAATTTCAATCGCCTGAGTGTAACTCAGTCTTTCAAAGTTATTATTGAGTACAAACTCCAGTTTCTCCATCAATCCCATTTCGCTGCGTTTATCCTGCGGCAATTGCTTTTCTTCATCAGCCAATCGCTGTGCTAAAAATTCCAAATCTTCGCGGTTATGCTCTATAACATAGCCAATAATGTATTTGATGAATTCCTCGGCCAAATTCATGTTATCTTCCAAATCATAAAAAGCCATTTCCGGCTCAATCATCCAAAACTCTGCAAGATGTCTTGCTGTATTTGAATTTTCTGCACGAAAAGTTGGACCAAACGTGTAGATCTCTCCAAAAGCGGTGGCTGCCAGCTCGCCTTCCAATTGTCCGCTTACAGTCAGGTTAGTTGGTCTTCCAAAAAAATCTTCTTTAAAATTTACGCTGCCATCTTCATTACGTGGAGTTTGATCAAAAGGCAAGGTAGTTACCCGAAACATCTCACCGGCACCCTCTGCATCACTTGCCGTAATAATGGGTGTGTGCATGTACACAAATCCTCTATCATTAAAAAATTTGTGCACGGCAAAAGCAAGTGAGTGACGAACACGAAACACAGAACCAAATGTGTTGGTGCGAAAACGCAGATGGGCTATCTCTCTTAAAAATTCAAGGCTGTGTTTTTTGGGTTGAAGCGGATATTTGTCAGCATCACAATCACCCAAAATTTCAATAGTGCTTGCTTTTACTTCCAGCTTTTGGCCTTTGCCAATGGATGAGGTAATTATTCCATCAATTTTTAATGCGGCAGATGTCGTGATTCGCTTCAGCAACTCAACATCAAATTTTCCCAACTCGGCAACAACCTGCAGGTTGGTATTCGTTGAACCATCGTTTAACGCAATAAACTGTTCATTCCTGAAAGTTTTTACCCAACCCATTACAGTTACCTGCTGATTGTTGGGCTGCCAGGTAAGAATTTCTTTAATTTTTGTTCTTTTATTAAACATTACCTTTATTTCTACTATTGTTAGGCTGGCAAAGATAACCACTCGGCGCTGTGGAAACTGACAAAAATCAGCCGCTTGCCATTGGACCAAACGACAAAAATTTTAAAATTCCGTCATTTCGCTGTATTATTGCGGTGTAAACGAGCTGATAAGTTTTTTACCTCTTAATTGGCTCATCAGATAAATTCAAGGTTTCCCATTCATCTTTAACCCTAAATTTTCAGTTTTTTAAATCTCCGTGTTACGGACTTGTGTTTTAACCTCAACATTTTTGTATGTACGACATCCTTCAACTGAATGACATGCTCGTTCCTGAATTGCTGGACATTGCCGAGCAACTGAACATTCCCAATGCCAAGAAATTAGACAAGCAAGGTCTTATTTATAAAATTTTAGACAGCCAGGCTATTGCCGGGGCAAAAACAAATAACATCGAAGAAAAAGGCAGGAAGAAAAGAATTGTGAAAGCAAGTACCGCCAACACCACAGAAGAAGCTATTGTTGAATCAACAGAATCAAAAAAGCCAGCGCTGAAAAAAAACAATAAAAAAGAAAAAGAAGAAAAGCCGGTTAATAAAAAACACCGCAAAAAAGAAGAAGAGCCACCGGCTACTGAAACTGAAGCAACGGTAGATGCTGTTGCAGAAAATGAACCTGAAGTTGCTGAACCTGCGCTGGAAGCAAACGAAACTTCAGAAGCAACACCGTCAATGCCGGCCAGGGTTTATCCTCAACGCCGCGACCAGGTTTTTAATATTGAGTTTGACGGCGTAATTCTTTCGGAGGGTGTATTAGAAATGATGCCGGACGGCTACGGCTTCCTGCGTTCTTCTGATTACAATTATCTTTCTTCTCCTGATGATGTGTATGTTTCTCCTTCTCAAATAAAATTATTTGGATTGAAAACCGGTGATACGGTTTCCGGTGCAGTTCGTCCGCCGAAAGAAGGTGAAAAATATTTTGCCCTGCTTAAAGTGGATCACATTAATGGCAAAAGGCCAGAAGAAGTCCGTGACCGTGTGCCGTTCGATTATCTCACTCCGCTTTTTCCACATGAAAAACTCAACTTGTTTGATTCTCCGGATAATTATTCAACCCGCATCATGGATCTTTTCACTCCCATTGGTAAAGGACAGAGGGGGTTGATTGTTGCCCAGCCAAAAACAGGTAAAACCATGTTACTGAAAGCTGTGGCAAATGCCATTGCAAAAAATCATCCTGAATGTTACCTGATGGTTGTGCTGGTTGATGAAAGACCTGAAGAGGTAACCGACATGGAAAGAAGTGTAAAAGCAGAAGTGATTGCTTCAACCTTTGATGAGCCGGCTGAAAAACACGTAAAGGTTTCAACCATTGCTTTGCAAAAAGCAAAACGTTTAGTTGAGTGCGGACATGATGTTATCATCTTGCTTGACTCTATTACCCGCCTTGCCCGTGCACATAATACAGTGGCACCCGCATCAGGTAAGGTTTTATCGGGTGGTGTGGAGGCTAACGCCATGCAAAAACCAAAGCAGTTTTTTGGTGCAGCCCGTAAAATTGAAAATGGCGGTTCACTCACCATTCTTGCCACAGCATTAATTGATACCGGCAGTAAAATGGATGAGGTGATTTTTGAAGAGTTTAAGGGAACCGGTAATATGGAATTGCAGCTTGACAGGAGATTGGCGAATAAGAGAATTTATCCCGCTATTGATCTTACAGCCTCTTCTACCCGCCGCGATGATTTGTTGCTGGAAAAAGACGTACTGCAAAGAATGAACCTGCTTCGTGTTTATTTAACCGATATGAACACCGAAGAAGCGATGAATGAATTACTAAAGCGAATGAAGGGCACGAAAGACAATTATGAGTTTTTGGCAAGCATGAATGGATAGAACCAGCATTTTCATAACTTAATTGATTGGAAGGATAGAATGGAGTTCACAGAAATCGTGAACTCTTTTTTTATTCTGTATTTCTTAATTTTCCTTAGAATCTTTAATCCTTCAAACCTGTTTGTTTGGTTCAGAAAATAAATATTGAAGAATTTCTTACACTTGCCAAATACCACCCGGTAACTGATGTACGTTCACCGGCAGAATATAATCATGCACATATTCCGGGAGCACATTCTTTGCCATTGTTTACGGATGAAGAAAGAAAAATTGTGGGCACCACATACAAACAAAAAAGCCGTGAAGCAGCTATAAAAGTTGGTCTTGATTTTTTTGGCCCGAAGATGAAGAGAATGATAGAAGAGGTAGAGGATATTTTCAATTTTAGATTCAGGGAGTTGGATTTAGATACAAAATCTGAAATCGCAAATCCCCAATCAAAAATCATATTGATCTACTGCTGGCGGGGTGGCATGCGCAGTGCGGGCGTTGCCTGGCTAATGGACTTGTATGGCTTTAAAGTGTATACACTTATTGGCGGTTATAAAAAATTCCGCAATTATGTGCTTGATACTTTCAGGCTGCCGTTTTCATTTAAAATTCTTGGCGGTTATACAGGTTCCGGGAAAACCGAATTGTTGAATGCATTAAAAAAAGAAGGCGAGAAGGTCATTGACCTGGAAGCCCTTGCTTGCCACAAAGGCTCTGCATTTGGCAACATCAATATGCCCAAACAACCTTCGCAGGAAATGTTTGAAAATTTGCTGGCTTTAGAACTTTTGACAGCCGTTAACAGGGAAACCGCGTTTGCCGGCTGCATATCTGATTCTATTTGGCTGGAAGATGAAAGCCAGCGTATTGGTGATGTAAATATTCCGCCTGAATTATGGAAGACAATGCGCAAATCACCCTTGTATTTTTTGGAAATTTCTTTTGAAGAAAGGCTAAGACATATTACAGACGAATATAGCAGGCTGGATAAAGAGAGATTGATCAATTCTATTAAAAGAATTGAAAAACGCCTCGGTTACCTGGAAGCCGGAAATGCCATCAATTTGATATATGAAAACAATTATGAAGCAGCCTTCCGCATTTTACTGAAGTATTATGATAAATGGTATTTTAAAAGTTTGCACAACAGGGAGAACATAAATTCGTTATTAAAAGTGCTGCCGGCTACCAAAACCGGGGTAGCCAATATCAATATCCTGTTGAACAAACTGCAACCGCATGAATAAGCCAGTTTTTTTCTTTTTTCTTTTTTTTCTTCCCGTTTTTTTATCTGCTCAAACAATTCATGGCCTTTGGTCGGGCACTTTAACCAACGACAGCACCGGCAAACAGCAAAATTTTGAAATGGGCTTAAGCGAAGCCCGGGGCAAAATAACCGGCTATACCTACACAACTTTTATAGAAAACGATACTTTTTACTACAGCATTAAAAAAGTAAAAGCCGAAAGAGTTGACGGTATGCTGATAGTAGAAGATGTGGAAATGGTTGGCAATAATTTTCCCGAGAGAGCTGCCAAAAAAGTAAAGCAAACAACACTGTTCCCTTTAATCAATGATACAACCATTGATGTATCCAAAGGAACCTGGAACACCAATAAAACAAAAACCTATTATTCACTTACAGGCAAAGCAGCTCTTAAGGAAGATGAAAATGAAAGTAACTCCGATTTGCTGGCTCATCTTGAAGAAATGAAAGTGAAGACAAACATTGCCGCCCGCAAGCCGCAGAAAAACGAAAGCATTACAAAAACGTCTATTGCTCAAAACAAAAAAACAGAACCAACGCCTGTTATTCAACAAAAAAATGAAACAGCCAAAAATTCATCTACACCCCAACAAACTAATAATACGCAAACGCTGAACAATAATTTGCAGAATAACACACAACCCGTAATTCAGAAAAATGAAAAAGAAGTTGTGATTTCAAAACCTGTTTCAGAATCAAAACAGGAAAACCAATCGCTCACTAAATCAAATAATTTTTCAGCAAATGATAAGACATCAGTTTCAAACAATTCTCCTGCTTTGGAACAGAAACCTGTGCAGGATGAAAGCAAAAAACCACAGCAGCAGGTTATCAATCAACCGGTGGTTAATCATAATCAACCGCAAAATGCTTCGAAGCAGGAGCTGAAAAAAGAAATCATTGTACAGCCAAAAACCGAGGAGAAAAAAACAATGATTGCAGCAAACAACAATGTTGTTCCGCAGCCTGTGGCAAAAGAAACAAAAATGGAACAACCAAAAGAACAAAAAACATTCTCGAACACATCCATTGCTGTTAACAATAACCAGCCTGTTATTGCTAAAAAAAAATCAGCGGAGCAACTAAAGCCACTGCCGCAAATTGTTAGTACAAGAAAAACAGAAACCATTCAGGATATTTATTTCAAAGCCGATAGCCTTGTGTTATCGCTTTATGATAATGGAATTGTCGACGGGGATACAGTTAGCGTTTTTCTAAACGGCGCCGAAATTATCTCTAAACAAAAATTAAAAGAATCGGCAACCAAGAAAACTATCTACATAACACGGGATATGCCCGACCAGCTTGAGCTGGTATTGTTTGCTGAAAACCTGGGAACCATTCCTCCAAATACCGGCTTGCTTACTATAAGAGACGGCGACAATTTATACCAGGTAAGATTTAGCGCAGATCTCAGCAAAAACGCTTCTATCATGTTAAAAAGAAAGAAACTTTGATGTTCAACAAATCTGCGAGATTTGTTTGATGGAACAAACTTTAGAAATCCAACTCACAAAATTTTCGCATAGGGCTGGTTGTGGCTGCAAAATTTCTCCCCAGGTGCTGGATGAAATTCTAAAAACAAATATTAGCTTACCCGATAATGACAAACTGCTGGTTGGTAACAGCAGCAAAGACGATGCAGCTGCCTATGATCTTGGCAATGGAATGGCTTTAATTTCCACTACTGATTTTTTTATGCCAATTGTTGATGATGCTTTTGATTTTGGAAGAATTGCTGCGGCTAACTCCATAAGTGATGTGTATGCAATGGGCGGAAAACCGTTGTTGGCTATTGCGGTTTTAGGATGGCCCGTTGAAAAGCTTCCGGCTGAGGTTGCACAAAAAGTTGTTGAAGGTGGCCGCACTATTTGCAAAGAAGCTAGTATTCCATTGGCGGGGGGCCACCCGAGCCAATTTTTGGTTTAGCCGTTAGCGGCATTGTTGAAATAGAAAATTTAAAAAGAAACAATACAGCCGGGGAAGGAGATCTTCTTTTTCTTACCAAACCACTTGGCGTTGGTATTTTATCCACTGCACAAAAAAGAGGAGCATTAAAACCAGGGCATTTACCGGTTCTCATCAATCAGCTTTCTCAATTGAATAAAATGGGTGAACAGCTTGGAAAAATGAAAGCAGTAACAGCGATGACGGATGTTACAGGCTTTGGCTTGTTTGGTCATTTGCTTGAAATGGCTGAAGGCAGTGGTTTATCAGCAGAGTTGTGGTACAATCGAATTCCTTTGGTTGAAGGAGTGAAAGATTATGTTGCTCAGCGAATTTCTCCTGATGCCACATTCAGAAACTGGAATAGCTATAGCAATAAAATAAAATTTGAACCCGGCGTAAATGTTATGGAAGCATTTACCATTTTACCAGACCCGCAAACAAACGGTGGATTGTTGTTTTCTGTAAAAGAAGAATCGGCAGCAGAAGTAACTCATTTTTTACAGCAACAAGGATTTGAAAAATTTTGCGAGCCAATTGGCAGAATGATGCCGAAGGAAGAGAAAACAATTATTGTGAAGCCAGAATAGTATCAATTTTTTCTGCCAGCTTTCTATCCTTATCTGTTACCACATCACCGGCACTGTGAGTGCTAAGCCAGATTTCTACGGTATTCCAAACGTTTGTCCATAAGGGGTGGTGATCCATTTTTTCAGCCTCCATCGCCACCCTGGTCATAAATCCAAATGCCTCGTTGAAATTTTTGAACTCAAATTTTCTGTAGAGCTTATTGTTTTTTTCCTGCCACATAATTTTCTTTTTTAGAAGACAAGATGGTCTTTATTCCGGATCTTTTCAATGGTTAATTCAACCACAAGTTGTACGCCGTTTATCGTTTTTACTGTATTTATCAGGTGTAAAAACTTTTCTTCCGGTACAGGATCTCCTTTCATCAGCCACAAAAAATCAAGATGCTTAAACTCCGGCAATAAATATTCGCCATCAAAACGATTGTTGTAAACATAATGTATCAGGGAGGTGGAAGGCTCGGCAAATTCATACACTGCAAAAAAATAATTACGCTTTTTTTTACTGAGCTGAATTTCTATATCGTTGTTGATTCTAAAATCCATTCCCAGCAAACTGTTCAGCTGCCAGCAAAGCTGGTAATCTTTCACCGGCACCATAATGCCCAGCAAGCGGGTATCTTCAAAAAAACCCTCAGTCATTCCTTCATTATCCAACACCAGTTTCATAAGCAGCGTTTAAAACTGAACTTGTTTTTCCAACACTTCATTTCCTCTTTTAAATTTTACTGTTGTCGTATCACCTTTTTTGAATTTGCTCAATGCCTGCATGTAATTTTCAAGTGAGGATATATTTACATCTCCTAATTGTAAAATAATATCACCAGCCTGTAGCCCTGCTTTTTGTGCAGCCTTTCCTTCACTTACTCCATCCACCCTCACGCCGCCGGTGCCCGCATAGGTGTAATCGGGCATTATACCCATTGTAACAGTAAACCGTGCGGATGCGGTAGTTTGTGTTTCCCTGGTTTTAGTAAATACCAGCTTTTGGTTTTTCTTGTTTTCTTTCTCAATTAAAGAGTAAATGTATTTTACAATTTGCAGCTCGCCGTTGTAATTGATTTTATCAAAATCATCTGTTGGCTTGTGATAATCGGCATGAAGACCTGTAAAAAAGAAAAGAACAGGAATGTTTTTGCGGTAGAAAGAAGTGTGATCACTGGGGCCGCTTCCGCTTGAATCAATCTTGATCACGAAGCCAGCTTTATTAATGGTGGGGCTGATGAGTGTACTCCATTCCGGCGAAGTGCCAAAACCACCAACAGTCAAAACTTTTGTACTGTCGTTCAAACGGCCAACCATGTCCATGTTCACCATATAGTTTACGCTGCTAAGATCAATGGTTGGGTTTTCTACAAAATATTTTGATCCGAACAAGCCAAGCTCTTCACCGGAAAAAGCAAGAAACAGGTAGTTATTGTTTTTTAGCTTCGCCTTCTTTAATAAACCCGCCAGTTCAATTAATGCTGCGGTTCCACTGGCATTATCATCTGCGCCGTTATGAATGAATTTTTCTGAAGTACGCAGCATTGAGTTTCCATCTTCGCCATAGCCCAAATGGTCGAAATGTGCACCCAGAACAATAGTTGTTGTGGCTTTATTGTCAATAAACCCAACCACGTTGTGGCCTGTTCTTTTCTTTTCGGAAAGAGACACCGCCAGTTTAACCGGCAGCGTTGCCGAAGCATCTGACAAATATTTTTTAGCAGTGGCCGCTGATAAATAAAGGACCGGTATTGCGGCTACTGTTGATTTATCTTTTGCATCAAACTTTAAATCATCGCTAATAGAAGAAGTGTTGAAAAAAATAATGGCAGTAGCTCCTTTGGTTTTTTTATCAGAAACCAGTTCCTGCAAATAATTGTTTAAATCAAAGTGCGGATTTTTCTGATTGTCTGCCAATGCTTCTTTTAAATCAATAAACCAGGGCATTCCTTTTTCCTGAACAGCAATAGAGGGGTTAGCTTCAACCGATCCGTTCGCTGAAAAAGAGAGAGGAAAAAAATCTTTTCCCTGTTTTAATTCTTCTCCATTTATAAATAGTTTTGTTGAAGCGTCTATTTGTTTGCCGTCATTAATTTCAAAGGCCTGAAAATATCCGTTACTGCCTTTTTTTATCAATCCTATTTTCTCAAACTGGCTGGCTATATAATTCATTGCAAGTTGTTCTCCGTTTGTACCAGCTCTTCTGCCTTCCAGTTTGTCATCAGCCAGGTAAGCAATATGCGTTTTTAAATTGTCAACAATCAGCCGGTCATTTCTTTTTAATTTTTGAGAAAAAGATGGTGTTAAGAAAAATTGAAAGGCAATTAACAGAAATAGATGATGGAATTTCATAACTGTAGTTAGTAACGCAAAGGTATTGATAGTGCTAAACTCTTTATTTGTTTCGCTGTTATTTCATCCACAACCGTAAGTTAAAAATCGTATTTCGTAAGCCTGCATCATTAGCGGCCGATATTTTTGCAGATTGAATTTTTGTGAAGATAAAAAAGATAAATATTGCCCTGGTTGGTAATCCCAATAGCGGAAAAACCTCCTTGTTTAATTCCTTAACAGGCCTAAACCAGCGGGTGGGTAATTTTCCGGGAGTGACGGTTGATAAAAAAACTGGTTTCACTTCTATTGCTGACAATTTGCAGGCAGAGATTATTGACTTGCCGGGCACGTATAGCCTTTATCCCAAACAACTGGATGAATGGGTAAGCTACCGTGTTTTATTAAACCAGGATAAAGAAATTAAAGCGGATGTGTTTGTGGTTGTAGCTGATGCAAGCAACCTGAAACGCAATCTTCTTTTTTGTTCGCAGATCATTGACCTGAAAGTGCCGGTAGTAATTGCTTTGTCAATGATGGATATTGCCAAACGCAAAGGCATCAAAATAAATATTCCAGAACTGCAGAGGGATTTGGGCGTTCCCATAGTGGAAGTAAACCCCAGAAAACAGAAGGGAATTTCTCAACTAAAAAAAACAATTGAGCAAACAGCCCAAAAACTTTACCAGGCACCGGCAAGAGATTTTATTGAAAACAAAACACTGGCGTTTGAACCCATCTCAGAACTACAGCAAATTATTCCTGGCACAAATGATTACCGGGCAATTCACTATCTCATCAATCATGAGTCATTTGACCTTGATATTGATATGCAGGAAACGATAGAGAATATTGAGATCCGGAACAAGTTTAATCCCACAAAAACCCAGGCCGAAGAAATTTTACAACGATACAACCGCATTGGACAGATCATGAAAAATGCAGTTTCTGAGCCTGGCCCTTTGCAGAAATCTTTATTCACGGAAAAGCTTGATAATATTTTTCTTCATCGTCGCTGGGGCTATTTTATTTTGCTGTTGGTTCTCTTTTTATTATTCCAATCTGTCTTTTGGCTGGCTCAGTATCCAATGGATTGGATTGATTCTGGCTTTGCCAGTATTGATTCTTCGCTTACTGCAGTAATGCCGGATACCTGGTGGAGAGACCTTTTGTTAAATGGAGTGCTGGCAGGCTTAAACGGCATTTTTGTTTTTGTTCCGCAAATTATGATTTTGTTTGGGCTAATCACTTTGCTTGAAGATACCGGTTACATGGCCCGTATCAGCTTTTTAACCGACCGGTTAATGCGCAGCGTTGGCCTGAATGGAAAAAGTGTAATGCCAATGATTAGTGGATTTGCCTGTGCCGTGCCGGCAATTATGAGTGCAAGAAATATTGAAAACCGGAAAGAAAGATTGCTGACGATTTTGATAACACCGTTAATGAGTTGCTCGGCAAGATTGCCGGTCTATACTATTTTGATTGGGCTGGTTATTCCAAGAGTGTATTTGTTTGGATTTTTAGGGCTGCAGGCTTTGGTGATGATGGGATTGTATTTGCTGGGGCTGGTAATGGCTTTGGTTGTTTCTTACACGGCAAAATGGTTTATTAAAATAAAAGAGAAAAGCTTTTTCATTTTAGAGTTACCTGCTTACCGTTCGCCAAGATGGAAAAATATTTTTCAAACCATGCTGAATAAAGCAAAAGTTTTTGTTTTTGATGCAGGCAAGGTAATTATGATAATAAGCCTTATACTTTGGGCACTTAGTTCTTTTGGGCCAAAACAAAGAATGCAACATGTAGAAGAAAAATATGCCTTGCTTCAGAGGCAAAATCCAGCCAACCAGGCACAACTTGAATCAGCCATGCATGCAGAAAAACTGAAAAATTCTTATGCCGGCATTTTGGGAAAATTTATCGAACCGGCTATTCAGCCATTGGGTTATGATTGGAAAATTGGAATTGCATTAATTACATCTTTTGCCGCCAGGGAAGTGTTTGTTGGTACTATGGCCACCCTGTATAGTGTGGGTGAAGATGACGCCAACAGCATAAAGCTGCAGGATAAATTAAAAGCTGCAAAACGAGAAGACGGAACCCAACTCTATGATTTACCCACTGGTTTATCATTAATGATTTTTTATTTGTTCGCTATGCAGTGCATGAGTACTCTTGCAGTTGTTTACCGCGAAACAAGAAGTTGGAAGTGGCCAGTAATACAGTTGTTGTATATGACAGGCCTGGCTTATTTAATGAGTTTGATCGTTTATCAGCTGCTGAAATAATCTCTATATTTAGTCTGATGTTGCTGCTTCGCCATATTCCTTTTTTAAGGTCGGTTTTTTTACACAGCTTAACTGCATTTGGCGGGCCGCAGGCACACATCGCCATGATGATGAAAACCTTTGTTCAGCAAAGGCCTTATGTCACTCGTGAGGAGTTGCTAGAGTACAATGGATTTTGTCAATTATTGCCAGGAGCTTCCTCAACACAAACCATCACACTAATAGGATATAAAAGAGGCGGAGTTGTTCTGGCTGTACTCACATTAATTATTTGGATTTTGCCTGCATCAATTTTAATGGGTGCATTTTCCTTTTTGCTGCAATATTTTGATAAAAAAGCGTTGCACACGGATATTTTTAGGTTTATTCCCCCCATGGCTGCTGGTTTTTTGGTTTATGCTTCAGTGGTTGCTTTTGGTGCCTCTATACGTAACACCATTACGTGGGTAATAATGATTGCCGGGGCTATTGCCACTTATTTATTATTTAAGCAGCCGTGGATCTTTCCTTTACTGATTGTGATGGGCGGTGTTTCAACTAATCTTAGTAAGAAACGTATTCCCCAAACTGAACAAAAACCCCGCAAGATAAAGTGGTGGAATATCTGGCTATTTGCCTTCATTTTTATTGCCGCAGGTATTTTAAGTGAGATTGCAAGAAAAAATGACTGGCCAGAAAGGAAGCCAATTACTCTTTTTGAAAACATGTACCGGATGGGTAGCCTTGTCTTTGGAGGCGGACAGGTTCTAATGCCAATGATGTATGAGCAATATTGTATTTCCCCCCAAGCTGTAAAGAAAAAGAATCCGAATGCTATGGTCATTCAAATTGATAAAGAAGATATGTACACGGGAATGGGTATAGTTCGTGCCATACCAGGCCCTGTATTTTCGATTTCTTCTTTTACCGGTGGAATGGCCCTAAAAGATAGGGGTGCCGAAATGCAGTTACTCGGTTGCCTGATTGGAACGATTGCAATTTTTCTACCCAGTGCATTACTTGTGCTTTTCTTTTTTCCTATTTGGAGTAACCTTAAAAAATACGCAGCCGTTTACCGATCTTTAGAAGGAATTAATGCGGCTGTTGTAGGTATCTTAATTGCTTCTACGCTTTTTATTTTAAAGGACATTTCAATTATTGATGCAAAAACAGTAAGTTTTATTAATGTAGGAATCATCGTTGGAACTTTTTTGCTTCTTACTTATACAAAAATTCCTTCGCCCATCATTGTGCTGGTTTGTTTGTTAATGGGTTATTTTATTCCTGCATTTTTATAATAGCCGGCTGCTTCAATCTCTCCTCTTACTGCTTCGGGCACCAAATATTTTATTGATTTATTTTGTTGTATCAGCTTTCTGATTTCTGTTGATGAAATATTTAATAATGGAGCTTCAACTATTTCTATATTGGCATTTAAATCATTTGCAACTTCAAAGCCGGTTCTTTTATAAATATAGATTTTATAATTTTTGACAATCACTTCGTAATTCTTCCATTTATCCAGGTTTTGAAAACTATCGCTGCCCATAATTATAAAAAACTCATGTTGAGGATATTTCTCTTTTAAATAAGTCAGTGTATTTACTGTATAGGAAGGTTTGGGTAAATGAAATTCAATGTTCGAAGCATTGAGCCGATTATCATTTTCAATGGCCAGCCTAACCATATGCAGGCGATTGTATTCATTTAACAATGAGGAAGATGCTTTGAAAGGATTTTGAGGAGAGACAATGAACCAAACTTTGTTCAGGTCGCTTTCATTTAAAAGATGGTTTGCAATTATCAGATGGCCTATATGTACAGGGTTAAACGAGCCAAAATAAAGGCCAATTTTCATCTTAATTTATTGATTATCAATTGTTTCTACAACAATATTTTCCGCCTCACTCAACCGTAGGCTAAGGCTATACCCAGCAATTCGTACTGATATGGGATCACCAAAAGGGGCAATTTTCTCTAACAGAATATTTTCACCAGGCACACAACCCATTTCCAACAACTTTAAATAAGTAGAGTTGTCTGTATAATTTTTAATAATTGCCTTTTGCCCAGATTTAAGCTCAGATAGTTTCACAATCATAGCCTTACAAAACTACTCTTGTATATTCTTAATTCTTTACGAATTTTGAAATTATGCCTGTAGAAATCCGGTTCTTTTACAATAATTCCAATCCCAACTTAAAACAAAGAAATAGGCTTAAGACTTTTATTTCTTCAATTTTCAAACAGGAAGGAAAGATGCCCGGAAAAATAAACTTCATTTTTTGCAAAGACGAAACGTTGTTAGAAATTAACAGAACCTATCTTAATCACAACTATTATACAGATGTAATCACCTTTAATCTATCGCAAAGTGACCAAATTGATGCTGACATATTCATTAGCCTGGATAGGGTAAGGGAGAATGCAGAAGTCCAAAAAACAACCTTAAAAACGGAATTATTAAGAGTAATGTTTCACGGCGTCCTTCATCTCTGTGGTTATGATGACAAAAGCATCAAGGAGAAAAAGCAAATACGTGAAAAAGAAGACTTTTATCTTTCTTTATACAATCGTTTCACGTGAAACAATGAGTAGCTAACTGTCGGGGAATTACCTTTGCAAGTCTATGTTTCCAAACTATGATATCATTGTAGTAGGGGCTGGCCACGCCGGTTGTGAGGCAGCCGCGGCAGCTGCTAATTTAGGTTCCAAGGTTCTTCTAATCACTATGAATATGCAAACCATAGCACAAATGAGCTGTAACCCAGCTATGGGTGGTATTGCAAAGGGACAAATTATTAGGGAAATTGATGCTCTTGGTGGTTATTCAGGCATTGTTACCGATGAATCTATGATTCAATTCAGAATGTTGAATCGTTCCAAAGGGCCAGCCATGTGGAGCCCCAGGTCACAAAACGACAGAATGCTATTTTCTTTAAAATGGCGGGAAATATTGGAACTGACCCCCAATCTGGATTTTTACCAAGATATGGTAAAGGGATTATTGGTAAAGGATAATATTATAATCGGTGTTAAAACAGCGTTGGGGCATGAAATAAAAACCAAGGCGGTAGTAATTACCAATGGCACATTTCTAAATGGGGTTATTCATATTGGCGAGAAACAATTTGGTGGAGGACGGGTAGCAGAAAAGGCCGCAACAGGTATTACAGAACAACTGACTACTCTTGGTTTTGAAAGTGATCGGTTAAAAACCGGTACCCCGCCCAGGGTTGATGGAAGAAGCCTTGATTATTCCAAAATGGAAGAACAGCCCGGTGATAAAGAAGTGACTGGTTTTTCTTTTTCCCATACAAAAAAACCCTTTAAACAGAAAAGCTGCTGGATAACTTATACAAATGAAAAAGTCCATTCTATTTTAAAAACAGGTTTTGATAAAAGCCCAATGTTTACAGGGCGAATAGACGGTGTGGGGCCAAGATATTGCCCAAGCATTGAAGACAAAATCAATCGTTTTGCAGAAAGAGAAAGACATCAGCTTTTTGTTGAGCCTGAAGGCTGGAACACAATAGAAGTTTATGTAAATGGTTTTTCAACATCTCTACCAGAAGAAATACAATACGAAGCTATTCGTAATGTGCCGGGGTTTGAATCTGCCAAATTCTTTAGACCGGGTTATGCTATAGAATATGATTACTTTCCCCCAACGCAGCTTAATCATTCGTTAGAAACTAAATTGATTAAAAATCTTTTTTTTGCCGGCCAGATTAATGGCACCACCGGCTATGAAGAAGCAGCCTGTCAGGGATTAATGGCTGGCATTAATGCTCATCAAAAAATTACGAACAATGCGCCTATAATTTTAAAAAGAAGTGAAGCCTACATTGGTGTGTTAATAGATGATTTAATCAGCAAAGGCACAAAAGAGCCTTACCGTATGTTTACTTCAAGGGCTGAATACCGCACCTTATTAAGACAAGACAACGCAGACTTGCGACTAACTGAACTCTCATACCGAATTGGTCTTGCATCACAAGAACGCATGAATAATGTGATGAAAAAAAAAGAAGAAGTAGAGAAAATTAAGCAAGCCTTAAAAACCCTTACAGTTGAGCCACCTGAAATAAATAAACTCCTGGAAGAGAAGAATTCTGCAACAATTAACGAAAAACAAAAAATTGAAAAACTATTATTAAGACCAGATATTGAATTACATGAATTAGCGAAGGTAATTCCGAAACTCAACGCTGAGTTAGCGAGATATGAGAAGGAAGTAATTGATCAGGCTTCCATCCAGGTTAAGTATGAAGCTTATATTGAAAAAGAAAAGGAATTAGTACAAAGAATGAATCAGCTTGAAAATCTTGAAATCCCCGAAAATTTTGACTTTAAAAAAATTCAGGCACTTGGAAATGAAGCGAGAGAAAAGTTGATGAAAATCAAACCACGAACCCTTGGACAGGCCAGTCGAATTTCAGGAATTAATCCAAGCGACGTGCAGATACTTATGGTGTATATGGGTAGGTAATCTCAAAAAAAATCCGGCATCGAACCGGGTTATGTGGTGTGGGGCGGAATCGAACCGCCGACACAAGGATTTTCAGTCCTTTGCTCTACCAACTGAGCTACCGCACCATCCAATAATTGGGTTGCAAATATAGACCTTTGAAGAAGATTTGAAAAAGAAAAATGAATTCGAATTACATTCCATATTGCGACAAAAACTTAATTCGCATAATCTTTAATTGTTCCCAATTAAAATTAAACTCTGATAATTCTTCCTGAGCTACCTGCAAAGATGAAGTTTCGCAACCTTTAAAATATTCAATAATTTCATCTTGTTCATCTTCATCCAACATTTGAGCAATTGCATAATCGAGGTTTAGCTTGGTGCCGCTTGCTGCAATCGTTTCCATTTCTTCCAATAAATCATCTAATCGCATATCCTTGTTTTTTGCGATTGTTTCCAATGGAATTTTCTTATCAGTTTGCTGAATAATATAAACTTTTAGGCCGCTTTTATTCACCACGCTTTTCATCACAAAATCATCAGGCCTTTCTATTCCATTTTCCTCAACATATTTTGCAATCAGCTCCACAAAGGGCTTTCCATAGCGCAACGCCTTTCCTTTGCTTACACCCTGGCATTTTTCAAGCTCTAATATGTTGGTGGGATACAGGGTGGCCATGTCTTGCAATGAAGATTCCAGGAAAATCACAAACGGAGGCAAGGATTTCTTTTTAGCCTCTTTTTGGCGCAGATCTTTCAGCATCTCAAATAATCTCTCATCCGCTGCAGCTCCTGTTGAGGATTCAGCTGATTCTTCATCATATTCGTTAGCCTCTTCAAATAAATTGTTTAGAACGATTTTGAATGATTTTGGCTT
>PSMD01000020.1:18277-29820 GCA_040289925.1 Chitinophagaceae bacterium
CATACTCTACGATATCCTTCGATAATAAGCCGGCTAGTAACATTTGCCTGATCAAAGAATTCCAAAAATGTTCGGGCTGATCATTACCGCTTGCAAATACATCTGATCCATCATGTCTGAACATCTGTATTTGCGGCATCAATTTACCAATGAGAATATTAACGACATACTCAGTCGCAAATCTTTCATCTAAAGCCCTGATAGCTTTAAGGGCTTGTATCGCCTGATCTTTTGCCTCAACTTTTTCTTTCGGATGCTTACAATTATCGCAATTACCACAATTCTCTTGTTCGTAATCTTCGCCAAAATATCCCAGCAATACTTTACGGCGACAAACACCACTTTCTGCAAAAGCAACAGTTTCGCTTATTAATTGTGCGCCAACTTCACGTTCGCTTAGTGGTTTATCTTTCATCAAATGTTCCAGCTTTGAAACATCTTTATGTGAATAATAAAGAATACACTTGCCTTCCATTCCATCTCTTCCTGCCCGGCCGGTTTCCTGGTAATAATTTTCGATGCTTTTTGGAATATTGTAGTGGATTACAAAACGGATATCAGGTTTGTCAATACCCATTCCAAAGGCAATGGTTGCTACAATAACCTGCACATCTTCGTTTAAAAACTGATCCTGTCTTTCTGTTCTTATTTTACTGTCGATGCCAGCGTGGTAAGCCACTGCTTTCACATCATTCTTTTGCAAAAGCTCAGCAAGTTCTTCGGTAGTTTTTCTGTTTGTTGTGTAAATAATGCCGCTCTTGCCTTTATTCTGGCTAATGAACTTTACAATGCTTTTCAGCGTCTGCTCTTTTTTAATCTTTGGTTGTACCTCGTAGTAAAGATTGGGACGGTTAAAAGAGCTTTGAAAAATTTGTGGATCTCTCAGGTCCAGGTTTTTGATGATATCGCTTTTTACCTTTGGAGTGGCAGTAGCTGTTAACGCAATAACCGGTGCATTGGGGTTTATCTGGATCATCATTTCACGCAACCGCCTGTATTCAGGCCGAAAGTCGTGCCCCCACTCAGAAATACAGTGTGCCTCATCCACAGCAAAAAATGAAATCTTTAAATCAGCAAAAAGCTCAAGGTTTTCCTGCTTGGTTAAGGTTTCAGGTGCTACATATAGCATTTTGGTACGGCCTGTTAATAAGTCATCGTGTATCTCTTTAATTTCTTTTTTTGTAAGAGTTGAATTTAAAAAATGTGCTACATCATCTTTGCTACTATAGCTTCTAACAAGGTCAACCTGGTTTTTCATTAAAGCGATAAGAGGACTTACAATAATGGCTAGCCCATCACTTACAAGAGCCGGCAGCTGGTAACACAAGCTTTTTCCGCCACCGGTTGGCATAATCACAAACGTATTTTTACCCGCCAGTACAGACTCAATGATTTTTTCCTGGTCGTCTTTGAATTTATCAAATCCAAAATGTTCCTGCAGAGCTTTATGCAGATCAAACCCACTTTTTGTGGTTTCACTTTTTTTAACCGTTTTTACAGTTTTTACAGAGGATTTTTTTGCAGTAGTGGTCGCCATGTCATTAATATTTTCGGGTCACTCTATTTTTTTAATAAGATACTGATTTAAGCCAAACCAGCCACTATTCATTATGCTGTTTGTATTAGTGCGGCGTTCTGACGAGAGAAAGAGCTGAAAAAGGAACCTGCTCACAACATCCCTACTAATCATTCAAAAGCCGCTAAGGGCTGAAAGCGCAGCTAATTTACAACAGCCAGATTGGTTTTCAGGCCTACAAAAGTTAAAAAACCGGCTGGTGAGTGTTATCCTTAGTTCCTTCGAAAACTTCTAAATTTGCGCCGCCACCGTTAAACTGACGGCAAACACAGGATGGGTTTTTCTGCGAAACAAACAGCACTGCGAACCATTGAGTTGGAAGCAAGCTCAATTAAGGGCCTCACCGCTTTCATCAATTCAGATTTTGAAAACGCCATTGAAGTACTCAGCAACTGTAAAGGCCGTGTGGTGATTAGCGGCATTGGAAAAAGTGCTGTCATTGCACAAAAAATTGTTGCCACATTCAACTCAACCGGCACACCTTCTATTTTTATGCATGCAGCCGACGCCATCCATGGCGACCTGGGCATGGTTCAGCAGGACGATATTGTGATGATAATCAGCAAAAGCGGCAGTAGCCCCGAAATAAAAGTGCTGGTGCCCCTGATTAAAAACTTTAAAAACATTCTGATTGCCATGGTAGGCACTCTGGATTCTTATCTTGCCAAACAGGCTAATATTGTTTTAAACACAACTGTTGAGCAGGAGGCCTGCCCTAACAACCTGGCTCCAACAACCAGTACTACCGCCCAATTGGTAATGGGCGACGCAATAGCCGTTTGCCTGATGGAAAAAAAAGGATTTGGCTCAAACGATTTTGCGAAATTTCATCCGGGCGGAATGCTGGGTAAAAAATTATATCTGCGTATTTCTGACCTTTATGCAGATAATGAAAAACCAGCCGTTCTTTCTTCTCAAAAATTAAAAGAAGTAATTGTAGAGATCACTAAAAAAAGATTGGGGGCAACAGCCGTGGTTGATGAAGAAAAAAATTTGCTGGGAATAATTACCGATGGTGACTTAAGAAGAATGCTGGAGAAAAATCATGTAACTGCAGAAGTGGAAGCTGGCGATATAATGACAAAAAACCCAAAAACAATTGGCCCTGACGAGCTGGCTGTAAATGCCCTTGACCTGATGCGCAAGCATGAGATTACTCAAATACCTGTAGTAGAAGATAAAAAATATTTAGGAATGATTCACCTTCACGATCTGATTCGGGAAGGCTTTATTTAAAAGACCAGTAGGAAAATGAACAAGCATCATTACGTAGCGATTATGGCTGGTGGCATTGGCAGTCGTTTTTGGCCAATGAGCAGAACCAATCACCCCAAGCAATTCCTGGATATTCTTGGCACCGGCAAAACGCTTATTCAACAAACTTTTGAGCGGTACAGCAAAGTGGTGCCTGTTGAAAATATTTATATAATCACCTCAAAAGAATATCTACCGCTTCTGAAAAAGCAGCTGCCCGAAGTACCAGACGATAATATTGTAAGCGAACCCTACCGCAAGAATACTGCTCCCTGCATTGGATACATTTCTTTTAAGCTAGTTAAAAAAGATCCAAAGGCCTGCCTGATTGCAGCTCCCTCAGACAATTTGATACTAGAAACCGATGAGTTTGTAAAAACAACTTCAAGGGCACTTGATTTTGTTGAACACCTGAATGCATTTGTTACGCTTGGTGTAAAGCCAAGCTATCCCAATACTGGCTATGGTTATATTCAGCATGAAACCATTGAAGCAGCCCCCGGCATTTATAAAGTGAAAACATTCACAGAGAAGCCCAATCTTGAACTGGCAAAAACATTTATTGCCAGTGGAGATTTTTTATGGAACGCCGGCATTTTCTTTTGGAAGGTGAAAAACATTTTGGCTGCTTTTGAAAAACATCTTCCTGAAATGTTCGAGGTGTTTGCCGCAGAAAAAGAAAAATTCAATACCGAAGAAGAAGCTGCTGCGGTAGAACAAATCTATCCCCAATGCACAAATATTTCCATTGACTTTGGCATAATGGAAAAAGCTGATAATGTTTATGTGATCCCTGCATCATTTGGATGGAGTGATCTTGGCACATGGAACAGTGCCTGGGAAAATATGCCGAAAGACGAAAGAGAAAATGCAGTGGCTGGAAAAAAAGTGATCAGCATTGATAACAACCGCTGTATGATTCACATGCCCGATAATAAACTGCTGGTACTGCAGGGCCTGGATGATTTTATTGTGGTTGACACAAAAGACGTTTTACTCATCTGCAAAAAAGAAAAAGAACAGGAAATTAAAGACTACGTAGCGGAGGTAAAGAAAAATTTAGGCGATAAATTTTTATAGTAAATTTATCCAAAGCCTGTCTATGAGTTCCTTTCCGCTAAATTCAATTTTATTTCTTGATATAGAAACCGTTCCGCAACACGAAGACTATGAGCAACTGCCCGAAGAGTGGCGCATGCTCTGGCAGCAAAAAACCTCTTACATTATCAGGAACAATGAAAATGAAACCGCTGAAACCATTTATGCAAGAGCGGGCATCTATGCCGAATTTGGGAAGATAATCTGTATTAGTTGTGGTGTAATTCATGGCAGCAGTATTGAAAGAAGACTGGTGCTGAAGTCTTTTTATGGTCACGATGAAAAGACTCTTCTCCGCGAATTTTCCGACATGCTGAACAAATGGTGTACAGATGGTAAGAAATGCCTTTGTGCACATAATGGAAAAGAATTTGATTTTCCATACCTATGCCGCCGCATGATCGTTCATCACCTCCCCATCCCTGAAATTTTAAGAATGAGCGGCAAAAAACCCTGGGAAGTTCCTCATTTTGATACACTGGAGTTATGGAAGTTTGGCGATTTTAAAAACTACACATCATTAAATCTGCTTGCTTATACACTCGGCATACCCACTTCAAAAGACGATATTGATGGCAGCAAAGTAGGAGAGGTATATTGGAAAGAAAAAAATCTACAGCGCATTGTTACCTATTGCCAGAAAGACGTGGTAACCGTTGCCCAAATTTATCTCCGCCTGCACGGCGAGCCGCTGATTAAAAAAGAAAATATTGAAATAAAGAGCTGAAAGCGTTTGTAATTTGCCTGCAAAACTTCTGCCATGAAAAGAACAAACTATTCATCGAACTCCAAATGGGAAGATATGATTGGCTACAGTCGTGCCGTTAAGGTTGGAACCATTGTTGAAGTAACCGGCACCGTTGCAGCAGGAAAAGATGGAAATGTTATTGGTAAAGGTGATGCATACCTGCAAACAAAATACATCTATGAAAAAATGGAAGCTGTATTAAACCGGGCCGGGGCAGAAATGAAAGACGTTGTAGAGTAAGAATGTTTGTGACAGATATTTCCCGCTGGCAGGAATATGGCAAGGCTCACTCAAAATTTTTCAAAGACATTAAGCCCTGCAATACAATGGTTGAAGTACGTGCATTAATTGAACCAGATTATTTGATAGAAATAGAAGCCACCGCAATCATTACTTCATGAACATTGAAACCTTAAGAGAATATTGTTTAAGCAAACCAGGAGTGGAAGAGGCTTTGCCCTTTGGACCAGATACCCTGTTGTATAAAGTGAGTGAAAAGATTTTTTTAATTACTGGTCTGGACAGCGAGCAGCTAAGTTTTAATGTAAAGTGTGATCCTGACCTGGCCTGGCAATGGAACTGAGAGAACATTATGCCTGTGTGCAACCCGGATATCACATGAATAAAAAACACTGGAACACCATTGTGGTTGATGGAACAGCGCCTGAATCCGAATTAAGAAAATGGATTGATCATTCTTATGAATTAGTGCTCAATAAAAAGAAGAAATCTAAATAAACTTTTTTCTTACAGCCATGCCGATTCCCCAAAACCGTTGTCCTGTTTTCTCCTAACAGATTCATATTGGTCCGTAAATTCAAAGGTGTCGAATACATCTGCATGATTCAGCCGAATCTCCTGTCAAAACTTTTTTACTCCTTCACAAACATCGCTTACTATATCATGTAGCACAATGATGTTTGCCCTGTTTCTAACCAACTCAAAATCTGCCCGGCAAAATTCTTCTTCATGATTACCGTGTATTAAAACAAGGTCAACAGGAGAGTTTTCTACAACAATTTCTCTCACAGCAGCAGAGCGGCTATCTGCCTGCACAAAAACAATATTCCTGTTCTGCCCTAGTATTGCTTCAGCCCGGTTGAATAATCAATGTCAACACCAATGGCTTTTTTAATTTGATTAAATCGATTCAGATATTCAATCGTGATTATAAACGTACCTCCATGCCTAACACCAATTCCAAAATAACTGTGGATAGTATATTGGCTAAGCTTTACAAGATATTTGCTGAATTGATTAGGTATTGCCAGCATTTTAATCCTTTGCCGCAATATCCATAAAGCTCCGCTGGAAATTCTTCCCGCTTTTCATTATTGAATCCGAGGCGCGGAAGAATTTGAAATCCCAGGAATCTTTCATCCTTTAATTCTTTCTTACCTGTTTTTTAAATGTTCTAAAACAGAAAGATCAATACGGGGCAATCTCTCCGTTTTCATCTTTCTTATAAAATTGATTGCTGCTGCCGGCAAAATTGCTTTTGTCAATTGCTTAATGCCCCTGATTGCTTTCTGCATTCTTAAAGATAGACTCTTCCTGCATTGTAATTATTTTTGGTGATGCAAATTCAGTCGAAACTGCCAAACGCAGGCACAACTATTTTTACGGTAATGAGTGCTCTGGCTGCACAACACAATGCCGTTAATCTCGGACAGGGTTTTCCGGATTTTCCAATGAACGAGGAATTAATTGAACTGGTAAACCAGGCAATGCGCAACGGCTTTAATCAATATGCGCCTATGCAGGGTTATCTTCCTTTGCGGGAAGCCATCGCTGAAAAAATTGAAAAGCTGTATCAAAGAAAGGTTTCTGCAGATTCACAAATAACCATTACACCGGGAGGCACCTACGCCATTTACACAGCTTTGACAACTATTCTGCACCCGGGAGATGAGGTGATCATTTTTGAACCAGCATACGATAGTTACATTCCGAGCGTGGAAGTGAACGGGGGCGTACCGGTGTTGATTGATTTGAAATTTCCGGACTATACCATTGACTGGGAAAAGGTGAGAGAAAAAATTTCTGACAAGACAAAAGCCATTGTGATTAATTCGCCGCACAATCCTACCGGTGCTGTGCTTTCTGAAAACGATTTTCAGCAGTTAAGAAAAACGGTTGAGGGCCGTAACATTTTTATTGTAAGTGATGAAGTGTATGAGCATCTCATCTTCGATAATATTCCGCATCAGTCGCTTTTAAAATATCCGGATCTGCTGGAGAGAAGCTTTGTTTGTTTTTCGTTTGGCAAGGTTTATCACTGCACCGGATGGAAACTGGGATATTGTGTTTCTTCTGAACCATTAATGGCGGAGTTTAGAAAAATTCACCAGTTCAACTGCTTTACTTGCCACACTCCGTCGCAGATAGCGCTTTCAAAATTTTTATCAAAAGAAGAATCTTATTTGTCGCTTGCGCCTTTTCTTCAGCAAAAAAGAGATGACTTCCAAAGCCTGATGCAGCAAACAAGATTTACTGCCCTGCCAACATACGGCAGCTATTTCCAGTGCTATAAATACGACCGCATTAGTGATGAAGATGATAAGGGGTTTGCCATGCGGTTAACCCATGAATATGGAGTGGCAACCATTCCAGTTTCTGCATTTTATCAATCAAAAAAAGATGACAAAGTCATTCGGTTTTGTTTTGCAAAAAAAAATGAAACACTGAAAGCGGCAGTAGAAAGACTTGCAAAAGTTAAATGAGAATGCCGCCCACATACAGGGGAATTATATTTATGCTGTTGGCAGCACTGGGTTTTTCAATTATGGGCGGCTCTGCAAAATTGCTGAAAGGCAGCCTGAATGCAGGGCAGCTTGTATTTTTTAGAAATATTGTCGGCCTGGCAGTATTGCTGATTGGATTTTTCATTAAGCCGCCGGTAAACAAGGGAGGTAAGTTTTACTGGCTCATCTTCCGGGGGTTGATGGGAACCATTGCCCTTTACACCTTGCTGTATTGCATTTTGCATATGCCCCTCGGCACGGCTATGACTTATAATCTTACCTCTGCAATTTTTATTGCGCTGTTTTCATTTATCCTCTTTAAAGAATATCATGGCATCGTTGTTTTGCTTGCTGTGGTGCTTGGCTTTTTTGGAATGCTGTTAATTTATAAACCTGCCATGGATTTGCCCTGGTATTATCACCTGGCCGGTTTATTATCCGGCATAACCTCCGCCATTGCTTATTTAACCGTTGGACGGCTTGCTTCCTATTACGATACCAGGGTGATCGTTCTATCATTTATACTAAGCGGGGTGCTGGTGCCCTTCCTTTTTATGCTGGTTAGAAATATTTTTTCTCTTCCTGCAGATGAAGTTTTTTTTATTGAATGGCAGTGGCCAGCCGGTATTCAATGGTTATATATTCTTTCACTAGGACTGTCGGCTCTCTTCGGGCAATATTTTGTAACCCAGGCCTATGGCGCCGACAAAGCCGGTATCGTTTCGGTAGTGAGCTATGCCAATATTGTTTTTTCAGTTTTTATCGGCCTGGCTCTTGGAGATGCCTTCCCGGACATAACCTCTTTAGCCGGTATTCTTTGCATTATTTCAAGTGGCGTGATGATATCACTCACAAAAAGAAAAACCGGCTTTTTAAAAAAATTAAAAAATAAAATTTGAAGCAATTAATCTAATCGTATATACGCGATATAAGATTAAACAATGGCCTTCCACAAAAAAGATGAATTCAGTTTAAAAGAGCAATCACTGGCAAATTTTGCCAAAGCACTCAGCCACCCGGCAAGAATTGCCATCCTTTCTGTACTGGCAAAAAGAACCAATGCATTTGTGGTGAAATTGTTGATGTGCTTCCGCTTGCACAAAGCACCGTAAGCCAGCACCTCAGAGAATTGCAAAAAGCAGGACTGATTAAAGGTGAAACCGACGGACCGAGAAGTTGCTTTTGCATAAACTGGAAGGCTTTTGAAAAATTCAACGAAGATTTTAATTCTCTTTTTGAAAAGCTGAAAGAGATCAACGCGAAATGCAGTTAAACAAAAAGTATAACCAGAATAACGAAACAAAATTAAAAGAACTTGTAAAAGAAAAATATTCAGCCATCGGTGGTAAAAGCAAAGAGCAAAACCTATCCAGCTGTTGCGGCGCTACCGCCTGCTGTGGCAATGAAGTTTATAACATAATGGCAGATGATTACAGCCGTCTGGTAGGATATAATCCCGATGCAGATTTAGGGCTTGGATGTGGCCTGCCCACTGAGTTTGCCAAATTCAAAGAGAGAGATACTGTTATTGATTTAGGAAGCGGGGCGGGCAATGATGCTTTCGTTGTAAGGCATATGGTTGGCGAACACGGCCGGGTGACCGGATTGATTTTTCTGAATCCATGATTGCTAAGGCAAGAGCCAACGCAGAAAAACTGGGCTACAACAATGTTGAATTCAGAAGCGGTGATATTGAGAGTATGCCCGTAACTGCTAACATGGCTGATGTTATTATCAGCAATTGTGTGCTGAACCTGGTGCCTGCTAAACATAAAGTGATGAGCGAGATATTCCGGGTATTAAAGCCGGGTGCACATTTTTCGATCTCGGATATTGTACTGGATGGCGAATTGCCAGCGGGGTGGAAAGAAGTTGCCGAGTTATATGCCGGTTGCACCAGCGGTGCTATTCAAAAAACAGATTACCTGGATATTATTAAAGAAGCTGGTTTTAAAAACGTAGTTATCCAAAAAGAAAAAAAATCATTCTTCCTGATGAGATCTTACAAAACTATCTATCAGGTGAAGAAATAACTTTGTACAAACAAAGCAGCACCCGTATAAAAAGCATTACGGTGTATGCAGAAAAGCCGGCCAAAGATGATCGCCATTGCTGTGAGCCGGGAAGTACCTGTTGTTAATTTTTAACCATTATAAAAAGTAAAGCCATGAACACGAATTATCAAAATGATCCGGCTTGTTGCGGAAGCGTTGCATTACCGAAATGGGATGCTGTTAAAATTCAGGCTCGCCATCGGTGGGCCTTTCCCTTTTTTATGAAAAAGAAAATATTATTTGTTTGCGTAGAGAACAGTAACCGTTCGCAAATGGCGGAGGCCCTCACCCGATTGCTTTCAGGTGGTAAGGTGTTTGCCTTTAGCGCTGGCTCCAACCCTTCAGGAAAAGTGAATGAAAAGGCAATTGCATCTATGAAAGAGCTCGGCTATGATCTGGCTGTTCATAATTCAAAATCGTTAGAGGAGGTAAAGCAATTCGCTCCTTTTGATGTTGTGGTTACAATGGGTTGTGGTGATGCCTGCCCCTGGATGCCTGCAAAAAAATTTATTGACTGGCAAATTCCAGATCCAAAACATATGCAGACAAACCAATTTGCTGAAATAAGAGACATGATCGCCGAAAAGGTGAAAGAGTTGTTAGAAACACTGTAGAATTTCTTTATTAAAAATTTTCACTCAAATTTACAGTTTATACGTTAGCCATGCCTGCAAAAAAATTAACGGCAATTGAAGTTTTTGTATTGCTATTTGTTGCGCTTATCGTGGCCATAGGCTTTTATCTTTTTTATACAAACCTTCCTAAATTTTTGTACTACACACAAGAGGATCATTTGGTAGAATGGCTTACCGTGCTGGGTTTACTGGCTGGCAGTGCGGTTTGCTTCGTTCGCTTTTTTAAATTATTAAAAAGAAGGGGGGGGTGGTTTTTGCTGGTTACTTTTTTGCTTGGCTTGTTATTGTTCTTTGCAGCGGGAGAAGAGGTGTCATGGGGGCAACGGATCTTTCGTTTAAAAAGCTCGGAGTTTTTTGAAAAGTACAATGCGCAGGGTGAGTTAAATTTTCACAACCTTGTGGTGGGCGGTGTAAAAATTAACAAGCTGATTTTTTCCATCGGCCTCATTGTTTGCCTTTCGCTTTACCTGCTTGTATTGCCTTTGCTATATCAAAAAAACAGCTCCCTAAAAAAGTTGGTGAATAACAGTGGCGTGCCTGTACCAGAATCCTATCAAATCATTGCTTTTGTACTGCTGTTTATAATTGTTTCTTTACTGCGACACGAAAAAAATGCTGAGATACTTGAGTGTGGAACAGCCGTGTTCCTTTTTTTGATTATTGCTTACCCAAAAAACAAAGAGGTGTTTCAATAACTATTGCTTGTACACTTTTGCAAGCATCAGCTCATCGCATTGCTTCAATCTCGTTTTGGGGTTAAGAAATTTCAGCTTTATGGTGTTTACATTGTAATCAATATGACTAATGATGGGCTGCACAATAAAGCCGTTTGCTTCCAGGTCTTTTTGAATTCGATTGGTAAGTAAAAAATATTTATTGCCATAGCTGCGATAATTATTTACAAAATCTTCGGCAACCATATGATTGTGCCTGCTGTAAAAATCAAAGCTGTGGGCATGCATCTCAATTAGTGCAATACTGTCTGTTGGCAACCTCAAATTTTTTTGCTTTATCATTTTCACCAGTTCATTACCGCCCTGGTATTTCATTAGCTGCGGAAAAAAATTATAGAATAAAAAGAAATTAAACACCAGTGAAAGTAAAATGCTTATGTAAATAAACTTACCACCTGCTGTTATATCTGTTTTAAAAATCAAAAACAACAGCAATAGCAAAAGTGCCGAGCCAATAATGGCCACACCAAACAGCGGCTGAAAAAAATAATAGTTCAGCGCAACAATACCTGCAATAATTACAGCAGCTAAAAAAACCTGAATAGCAGAAAACCATTTTCTGCCTCTCAGGCTTTCAGTTACATGCAAAGCATATGGCGCAGTAAACAAAGCAGCCAGCGGCAATAACATAATAATGTAATGCGGCATTTTGAATTTGGAAAACGATACCGTTACCAGTATAAAAACAAATGCCGCAGCC
>PSMD01000020.1:29855-45230 GCA_040289925.1 Chitinophagaceae bacterium
AAACGATAACGGCTGGCCGGGGTTTTTTTAAATAAAACCCGTCTTCCCCAATACACAATAGCCGCCACCGCAATAATTGACCAGGGAAAAAATGCCCAGAGAAAAGTATGATATAAAAAGAAATAATCGCTATAGCGGCCACCTTCATCAAACCCCTTGTACCGCTCAAACAGCTGGCCCCATAAAATAAATCTCACGCCGGAAATATTGTTCATGCCCCGCACCGTAGTTTCAGGATGCAGATCAAACTGCAGGTAATAGGCATACAGCACCGGGCTGATAAAAACAACAAATAGCGGGATAAAAAGCCAGGTTTTGGCTGCAGCCAGCACCTGCCATTTTTTTGTGAAGAGCAAATAAAAAAATACAGAAATAAAAACCACAATGGGCCCCAGCCATCCTTTTGTTGAAAAAGCAATCGCCACGCCTAGTGCAGCTAACAACAGGTTGCTGAATTTTCTCTTATCAACATACAGGATCATTTGCCACAGGCTAAAAACTACTGCAGCTGTAAGCGGCGTCTCCATTCTTGCATCAGAAATGGAAAGAATAAATGCCTGCGCGGTTGCCAGCATGGCTGCCGCCAGCTTTGCAGTGGGCTTGTCTGTTAAATGCCTGGTTAGCTTATACGTGCTGTAAACAGAAATCAATGCAAAAACCATGGCCGGGAAACGATGAGCAAACGTGTTAACACCAAAAATCTTAAAGCTTAGGGCAGAACTCCAGAATAAAAAATGAGGTTTGTCCAGGTAAGGCATCCCGCGGTCAACAAGAAATGCATAATTGTTTGTCTCCAGCATATGCAAGGCAATGTTTGCATGGTGTGCCGCATCTTTATCGGTTAGCGGAAAAAACAAAGGCCCCGCAAACACCACCAGGCAAAAAGCTGCCAGGGCATATTGAAATTTATTTTCGGTTGACAGATATAATGAATATGGTTGCTTCATTTTTAAATCAGGAAAATTTTTTTCAAAAAAAAATTACCGCCGTGAAATTACAGTCAACCAGTAGCTTTTACATCTTATTTTTTTACATCTAAAAGTTTCGGAAACAAAAAAATTTTCTTGCATCATTTTTGGAATTCGCCTCATAGAATATTATTAATCTTAAACCCTAACACTATGAAATCAATAATTACCTTCCTGGCAATTGCATTAACTGTTATTGCCTGCGAAAAGTCACCAATGGATTCACAGGTTGCAGGAGTCAATGAACAATCACCAAAAGAAGGCTCTATTGTTGGAACCTGGAAATTGACTGAATATTACCAGGATATTAGTACCGGAACAGGTCAGTGGGTGCCGGCTAATTTTAATGAGTACATGATCTTTGGCGAAGATGGTTCTTTCAGCACTACACCCACATCACCTATTTACAGCAGGGGCTATACGCGGTGGACAACCAAGCCAAACCTTGTAGCATTTGCTCCCGGTACAGAGAAGGGTGGCTACGATTATTATCAATACGCCATTTCAGGAAACCAGCTGATATTTTATCCCCGCTGCCGCGAGATGTGTATGTGTAAGTATGTGCACCTCTAGTTAATGAATTTGAAGACCTATGAAAATTTAAAAGTCGCTCAGCGGGGCGACTTTTTTCTTGTCATACCCCTTTCATCGAAATCACAGATTGGCGTTTATTTTAGTTTTTCTTCCAGTTCATTCAGCAATGGCAGTTGTGATGCAAGAATTTTTTTCTTTGCTTCCTCCAGGTAAAACCATTCGGCCCTGTCCACTTCCGGCACTTCAATGAATCTTCCTGACTTTGGCGGAAACTCGAGGGGGAAAACATTGCTCTTCACCTTCTTTTCATCCGCCTCTCCTTCTACCATCCAGCAATGAATTATTTTTCCATTTTTGTTCTTTGCCGGCTTTAAAGCGATAAACTCTCCGTCTATTTTCTGCCCAGTTTCCTCTTCAAATTCTCTTTTGGCTGCAACCAGCGTATCTTCATCATTTCCAAACTCTCCTTTAGGAATGCTCCACACCCCTGCGTCTTTATTTTTATAAAACGGCCCACCGGGGTGAGCTAAAAAAACCTGCAGCTTTTTATCTTTCCAGCGATATAGCAGGATACCGGCAGATTGTTTCGGCATCTTCTTTTTTTTTACCACGGATAACACAGATACGGTGGCCACAGATTACACTGTGTTACCTGTGGTTAATATTTTTTCAAAGCAAACACTGTTTTCCACGCCGGCATACTGACCGTAATTGGGAATAACCACATACCCATTTTTTTATAGAGTTGAATCGCCTTAGGCTGCCGCTTGCCGGTTTCGAGTACGGTTTTTTATATCCAAGTTCGGTTGCCCATAGTTCAAGCTGGTTCAAAACCCGTGAAGCCATTCCTTTTCCTCTCCATGCAGGCAGGGTGTACATTCTTTTTACTTCAGCCGAAATTTTGTCAAGGGGTTTCAGGGCCCCCGCAGGCCACGGGTTTTTCATCATCATAAGCAACCACCATGTATTTCAGCTTATCAATTTTATTGAACTGTGCATAAAAGGAATGTTCGCTGCCATCTCTTTCAGCCAGGTCTTTATCCAGCAGGCTCACCAGGAAAATAAAATCAGGGTTTGAAGAATCAGTTCTGACAAGTTTCATCCGGCAAAGATGAGAAAGATTGTGGCTAACGTTTAAGTGTTTATGAAGTTGTGGCATTTGAAAAACGTCCGTTTCAATTAACCACAAAAGCAAAATAGTGATTTATAGTTGAATGCTTGATGTCCCGCCATAATTTTATAAACACACTCTGTTGTAGGCCGCCCTTCTTCTGTCACCAATTAAGTAGTTTTAATTTCTGCTTGCTTTCTTTAATTGTGTCATTCAAATATTTATCAATATCATTTTGTCCAGATGCAATTATCTGTTTTATTACTAAACACTTTTTTGCTGCCTCTTGAGCCCATTCCCTACTGTCACTGATAAATTCTTTGTAACACTTATTAAACTGTTGGATTGCATTTTTCTTGTCACCGGATTTCAAAATATATGTGTCCAAAATCGAAGTTTTGCCAACCTGTTGTTCCCCAATAAATGCGTTTCCCAAATTTACTTATACCTAAAAAATTTTTCTCGTATGTTTTTATAATGCGTTGGCTAGTGGTTGTAGCATCAAAAAACGGGAGTGCATATTTAATAATTAAATTATAGACATCGTTAAAGCTTTCATCTGTTTCCTGTTCAGTAGTATTTTTCCACCACTTGTCACCCTTGCCGTTTGTTGCAATACTATAAAGTCTATTACCGGGAAGAAGAGTTAGATATTCGTCATAGGGACAATACATTGGTCTTATAGCAACTTCTACAGTAAACTGCCCACCAAAACGATATTTGTGAAAATTTAAAAACTGCAATACATTGTCGTCTGTCATTCTTGCTAAGAAAGAACTTTTATAAGGTTTAAACTCTAGTTCTTCTAAAGGGCTATCAATACGCACACGTCTTGAAGTCGTAAAATATTTTTTGATGTCTGTCATTATGCTTGGAATTAAACATTGTTCACTCAGGGTTGCCGCTTACACTTAAATTTACACAGTAAAACAACTTTTCTTCTAAAAACTGCCGTTGATTTTCAAACAAGTAGTATTCGCAATTTTTACCTGCCTGCCGGCAGGCGGGTTGCTGTGGCCCCAGTACAACTTTACCAATTTATCTCCCGGCTAAATAATCTCCCACTCTTCTACCTTCCCGCTAACAACCTTAAACAGGGGGTGTGGCTCTATGGCTGCTGTTTTCTTAAGTAGCTTATACCGGGTAGGGTCTCTTGCTTTTAATTTGGTAAGAAGGTGCTTAAACTCGTAAGCTAATTGTCCATCAGTAACTGTCAATTCCCCGTTGCTGCATCGCCAGTTCACCTTGCTCTTATCAAACACGTATTGTCTTTGCATAGACTCGTTGTACAAAACAGAGAGATAAAAATTGATGTTACCAACGGGCTTTCGTGAATTTTTAAAACGAATGAGTTGTGGGTGGTTTTTATATCCTTTTGTTTTTCTTTCCAGCACATGCTTAGCTAATAATGCCTCCCACCAACCTGCTACCAATCCTTTTGCATCAAGATATTTTGTATGAAGTGACCCAATTCGCATTATCGGAAATATTATAGGTTACCTGCTCTTAAAATCTTTTCCATCTTTTTTCCTTTTGCTAATTCATCTACCAGCTTATCTAAATAACGAACCTGCCGGGTTAACGGGTCTTTTATTTCTTCCACACGATAGCCGCAGATAACACCGGTAATAAGATTTACATGGGGATGCAGCCTGGCTTTTGCAAAAAATGTTTCGAGCTTGTATTTTCTTTTATTAATTCCTGTAGTTTTTTATCATCGTATCCGGTTAACCATTCAATTACCTGGTGTAATTCTTCCTTGGTTCTTCCTTTCTTTTCCACTTTTGCTACGTACTGTGGGGATATACAGAAGCAAAGGTCATCCTGGCAATGCGTTCATCCTGCGTAGCTGTGTTTTTCATTTGTTTTTTGGATTATGTTTTTGGTCTTTGTTACAACCCTGCCTTTACACTTAACTCCAGCATGCGGTCTATTGGTTTCTTAGCTGCCTGTCTCAACTGTTCATCCATTAAAATTTCGGGTAGCTCGTATTCCATGCAGAGATAAATTTTCTCCAGCGTATTTCTTTTCATATGCGGGCAGTTGTTACAGGCGCAGGCATTGTTTGGCGGTGCGGGAATAAAAGTTTTTTGCGGGCTTGCTTTCATCATCTGGTGCAGGATGCCTGTTTCGGTTGCCACAATATATTCCTGAGAAGTATCCGTTTGTGTGAATTTTAAAAGTCCGGTGGTGGAGCCGATAAAATCTGCAATACGTAAAATTGGTTCTTCACATTCAGGATGGGCAATCAGCTTGGCGCTGGGATGCCGCACTTTTAATCTGGTGATCTTTTCGAGGCTAAAAATTTCATGTACCATGCAGGCGCCGTTCCAAAGCAGCATGTCTCTGCCTGTGGTGCGGTTAATGTAACCTCCTAAATTTTTATCAGGAGCAAAAATGATCTTTTGTTCTTTGGGAAAACTTTCAACAATGAATTTGGCATTGCTGCTGGTCACTATCACATCACTCAAAGCTTTTATGCCGGCACTGCAGTTGATGTAGCTGACCACCACATGATCCGGGTGCTGCTCTTTGAATTTTTTGAAAAGCGCAGGCGGGCAACTGTCGCTGAGGGAGCAACCGGCTTTCAAATCAGGAATAACAACTTTTTTTGACGGATTTAAAATTTTTGCTGTTTCAGCCATGAAGTGCACGCCGGCAAAAACGATCATGTCAGCTTTTGTTTTCTCGGCCTTTTGTGCAAGCCCCAGGCTGTCGCCAATGTAATCGGCAACGTCCTGTATGTCGGGTTCCTGGTAGTAGTGAGCCAGTATGATGGCATTTTTTTCTTTCTTCAGCCGCTCTATTTCTGCAAACAGGTCAAGAGTGGTATCTAATTCCACATCTAAAAACCCATGTTGATTTATTTCCAGTTTTGCTTTTTCAAGTTGTGCAGTGTTCATGTTGTGAATTTTTTTTTCAAACCCGGAGCAATGATACAATTCTACCCAGCTCAAATCCAAATCAAAATTCAAATTGCCTTTTTCCTTTTATAATAATTGTATTAATATATTTTTTTAAAAAAGCTTATTATTATTACCCGTGTGAATTAGTGTATAATCTTACCAAAACCCACATACAAATTTACCAAACCCACTTAATTCACATTTTTTATAGCGATTTCAACAACAGTAAAACTGATGAATGCTGCATATAACCGCTGCTTCTAACATAACTGTGGAAAACTTGATCGAAAAACTATTAACAACATTAAAACAATTGTTAGTGTGAATGAAGAATGGATAAACTGTTGGATGTGTACAGTTGTTGATGATGAACGGATGAAATAATTTTTTGCTGCCTAACAATACTGTTTCATATCCACGTTTCACTTTGTGTTTTCCACAGTAAACAAATTGCATTCACAGGGTGTTGGGGAGAAAAACTTTAACGCTGCTTGATGTTGGTTAAGCAAACCGGTGATGGAATTAGTTTCTATATTTATCTCAAAAAATTTGCCAGCACAAAACAAAATGCCGGCAATTCAAAAAAAAATCAATAAACAAAAATGAAAAAGTTAAGAGTACTGCTGGTTATTTTTTTTACCATTATTACTACAGCGGTTTTTGCTGATGAAGGCATGTGGTTGCCTTTTTTGCTGGAGAAGCTGAATGAAAAGCAAATGAAGAACCTGGGCATGAAGATTAGTGCAAAAGACATTTATAGCGTAAACAATGGCAGCCTGAAAGATGCGATAGTGAGCTTTGGTGGTTTTTGTACCGGTGAAGTGATTTCATCAAAAGGACTTGTGCTCACTAATCACCACTGCGGCTTTGATGTGATTCAAAATTTTTCAACGCTTGAACACAATTATATAAAGGATGGATTTTGGGCGCAAAACTATGGGCAGGAAATCCCCAGCCAGGGATTATTTGTAACATTTATTGTGCGGATTGAAGATGCAACCAAAGATGTGTTGAAAGGAGTTACAACTGCCATGTCAGAAACAGAAAGGCAATCCACCATTGATAAAAATATTTCCGAAATCAGGAAAAGCGTTAAAAAAGAAAGCTACCAGGATATTCTCATCCGTCCGTTTTTCGAAGGCAACCAGTATTATTTATTTGTAACGGAAACTTACAAAGATGTGCGTTTGGTGGGTGCACCCCCTTCTTCCATTGGTAATTTTGGAAAGGACACCGACAACTGGATGTGGCCAAGGCATACCGGGGATTTTTCGATGTTTCGCATTTATGCAGGCAAAGACAACAAACCGGCCGAGTATTCAGCAGACAACATTCCCTACACACCCAAAAAATCTTTATCCATTTCTCTTGATGGGGTAGCACAAGATGATTTTACTATGGTGTTTGGTTTTCCGGGAAGAACAACAGAGTACCTGCCTTCTTCTGCAGTAGAACAAATTTTAAAAGTAAACGACCCGGCAAAAATTGGCATTCGTGAAAAAGCCCTGGCGGTTATTGATGGCTTTATGAGAAAAGATGAGCAGATAAAAATTCAATATGCCGCCAAATATGCCAACATTCAAAATGCGTATAAAAAATGGCAGGGAGAAGTGCTGGGATTAACAAAAACAGACGGCTTAGGTAAAAAGAAAATGTATGAAGCCGAATTTTTAAAAAAAGTAAGCATCAACACCGAATGGAAAGCAAAATATGGCGAAGTGTTGAATGAGCTTGATAAAGCTTATGCAGAGTTTAAACCCTATGGCCTTGCCCGTGATTATTTTAATGAAATTATACCGAGAGTTGAGCTGCTAACAGTGGCTGCCCAGCTGAACAGCTTGATGAATACTTATAATAAAGATGGTGAGAATGGCTACCGCCAACGCTTACCGCAAGTGAAAGAAAATCTTGCAGCATTATACAATGAATACAACAGCCAGGTTGATCAAAAATTATTTGAAACCCTGTTATCGCTTTATGTAAACGACCAGGAAAAGAAAAATGTTTCTCCGCTTTTGCAGGAGTGGATGGTTAAATCAGATAACAGTCTGGCAAAGCTGGCTGAAAAAATTTACTCGCAAACAGATCTTGATAATGCAGCAGCAACCCTGGGCCGGCTGAACCAGGCACCAGCGGATGTAATTAATTATATAAAAGCCGAACCGGCCATTGCTTTGTATGCAGATATCTTAAAAACCTATCAAAGCAATGTGCAATCAAAGTTTACAGAAATTCAAAACCGCATTAACCGTTTGCAACGAACCTATATGCAGGCTCAAATGGAAGTTTTCAAAGGAAAAAAATTTTATCCTGATGCTAACAGCACCATGCGGGTTACTTACGGAAATGTAAAAGGCTATAAGCCCCGCGATGCAGTGGCCTTTGATTATTACACTTACCTGGATGGTGTAATGCAGAAGTACATTCCCGGCGATTATGAGTTTGATGTTCCTGAAAAACTCAGAGAGCTTTTTAATAAAAAAGACTATGGTGTTTACGGAGTAAATGGCAGAATGCCGGTTTGTTTTATTGCCAGCAATCATACCACCGGCGGCAACTCCGGCAGCCCTGCATTGGATGCTTATGGAAATTTAATAGGATTAAACTTCGACCGGGTTTGGGAAGGAACGATGAGCGACATTAATTATGATCCCTCTATTTGCCGAAACATCATGGTTGATATTCGGTATGTATTATTTATTATTGATAAATATGCGGGCGCCACACGCCTTATTCAGGAAATGAAACTGGTACATCCGAAAAAGAAATAGCTTAAATGTTTAAGAGTTTGGTTGTACCCGGTAAAGGGGCCGGGAATAAACTCTAAACCGCTAAACCGTAAACTCCTGCTGTTTTCAAGGCTTTCCCCTATTTTTGCCCGCCCGTGTCGTACCCTTCTTTCGACCGGTGTTTGAAAAAAATAGATTAAAAACTTGGTTTAATTATGTCAATTATTCAAACCATAAGAGATAAAGGAGCAAAAATCGCCGTTATCTTAATTGCTTTGTCGCTGATCGGATTTATTTTGATGGATGCGTTTACCGGACGCAGTCGTTTGTTTGGTGGCAACTCAACCACTCTGGGAAAGATCAACGGGAAAAAAATAGACTATAACGATTTTGCTAAAAAGATAGAAGCACAGGAAGCCGCTTACCAGCAACAAGGCCAGCACTTGGACGAGCAAAGCAAACAACAATTGGTTCAAAACATGTGGGACCAGGAAGTGAACCAAACTCTTTTAACCGATGAGTTTGAAAAACTGGGAATGGAAGTTGGCAAAAAAGAAATGGATGATATTCTCTACTTCAATCCACCAGATGACCTGCGCAGGCAATTAACGGATGAAAAAACCGGTGAGTACAAAGCCAACCAGCTTGCACAAAATATAGCCGAAACAAAAAAGAGAGGAACAGATGAACAAAAAGATCAGTTAAATGCATATCTGAATTCCCTGGCCTACAACCGCATGGTTGAGAAATACAAAAATCTTATTGCCGGTTCTATTCATTTTGCAAAATGGCAATTGGAAAATGAAAATTCCGACGCCAGCCTGCTTGCAAAAATTGCAGTGGTAAATATTCCTTACGCCGTCATTCCCGATTCTGCCAAAGAAGTAGCAGTAACGGATGAAGAGATCAGCGACTACATTAATAAACACAAAGACTTGTTTCAGCAAAAAGTTGAAACAAGAACTATACAGTATGTAACCTTCAGCGCTGCACCCTCCTCTTCAGACTCTTCCCAAACACTGAACCAGGTAAATTCTTTAAAGCAATCATTTGCGCAGTCGGCCGATGTAGAAGCTTTTCTAAATACAAACGGCACTGCTGTTCCTTATGAAGATGTATATGTAAACAAAACCAAACTTTCCCCGGTTGCAAAAGACAGTATTGCTGCTCTGGCAAAAGGGCAAGTGTATGGTCCTTACCTGGATAATGGCAATTACGTACTGGCAAAATTGATAGATACCAAAGAGTTGCCCGACAGTGTAAAGGCCCGCCATATTCTTATTTCAACAGCTGATCCCCGCTCGGGCACTCAGTTGTTACCAGACAGCATTGCTGAAAAAAGAATTGATAGTATATGGACTGCGATCAAAAATGGCGCAAGATTCGACAGCCTCGCCGCTAAATTTTCTACCGACCAAAGCAGCGCAGTAAATGGTGGCTTGCTGAAAGTGCAGCTTTATCAGGGTGGCCCCGAATCAGAATATTTTACACAAGGGCAAATGGTGAAAGCGTTCAATGATTCTGCATTTTTTGGAAAAAAAGGCCAGATTAAAAAAGTAAAAACAGAATTTGGTTATCACCTCATTGAAATTCTTGATCAGAAAAATTTTGAGCCTCATTATAAAGTTGCCTACCTGGCAAAACGCATTGACCCCAGTGATGCAACTGACCAGGCGGCAGAAAATGCTGCACGTAGTTTTGCAGCCAACAGCCGCGACCTGAAATCATTTGATGCGAATTATCAAAAAGAGCTGCAGCCAAAAGGAATTCAAAAATTGTTTGCACCTGATATTACTGAAAACGCTTTTTCAGTTCCGGGGCTTGGTGTTTCCCGGCAGTTTGTAAAAAAGGTTTTTGAAGCAGATAAAGGGGAGGTTTTCCAGTTTGAAAACACAATCGGCTACAACTACATTGTTGCAGTGGTAACAGAAATTAATAAACCCGGCACCATGAGTGCAGCTTCTGCACGTAGAATGGTAGAGCCGATTTTAAAAAATAAAAAGAAAGCAGAGATCATTAAAAAAGCGGTAGGTCCAGTTACCAGTCTTGAGGCCGTTGCTGCCAAAGTAATGCAGCAATACAAATTAACAGACACACTTAAAGTGCAGGCAATGGATAGCATTCGCTTTGTATCAAAAGAAAACACGCCGCTGTCATTTGAAACAAGAGTGCTGGGGGCTTCATTCAATCCCGATAACAAAGGCAAAGTTGTTCCTGAATTACTGGAAGGTATTGCCGGAAGCATTTATGCGTTGCGTGTAGATAACATGAGCAGCACACCGGTTGAGAATGCAGATATTAATACCCTGCGTAAATTTCAAACAACACAGGCAAGAATGAGCATCTTGTTTAGTGCGGGCCAGTTTGGGGGTTTTGGCCAGCAGCAATATGATCCGGCGGCCGTGCTAAGACAAGCCGCAAGCATTAAAGACTATCGAAGCAAATTCTTCTAAATAGAATATTAAGTTTAATAAGAGGCCGTCTCAAATAACCATTTTTGAGATGGCCTTTTTGTTTTGCCCACCTCGTAAACAATAAGGCAAAGGCAATTGTTATTTTTGTGATTGATTATGGCAGACCCAATTATAAATAAAGTAGCAGAAAGCGGTTTAATAACGCTGAACCTTGAACAGTTCTATCCCAAAGGGGAAAAAGCGGTGTTCGACCTGAAGGATCATTTGTTCATGGGCCTTATTTTAAAAGAAAAAGATTTTCGGGAAGCTTTGAAAAACCTGGACTGGGAAATTTATCGTGATAAATATGTTGCCGTAACCTGCTCTGCCGACGCCATCATTCCTGTGTGGGCCTATATGCTGGTAACATCTTACCTGCAACCCATAGCAAAAGACGTAGTGCTGGGCACCGAAAAACAGCTGCATCAATACCTCTTCTTAAAAAATCTTTCCTCAATTAATCCCAACGATTTTGCCGATAAAAGAGTTGTTATAAAAGGCTGCGGCGAAACTCCCATTGAAGATTTTGCTTACCTTGAAGCCACAAAAATTTTGCGGCCGGTTGCCAAAACCATCATGTACGGAGAGCCATGCAGCACTGTGCCGATCTATAAAAAGAAATGAATAAAAGATATTTTTTTGCAGTTGCAGCAATTTTTTTATTTACGGCCTGCAATAATGATGCGTCCAGCAATGGCAATGAAGAAGACTCTTCTTCAGTTGTGATCGGCCCCAGAGAATCTACGCTGTTGTTCTCAGCAGAATTTCCAGAACTCTATGATTATATTTTTGAAAGAGATTCATCATTGGCTAAACAGGTTGCTATGGCGCAGCCCGCAGCACTCATTGATTCTGTGGAAAGCAAACTGAACCCGGCTGAGTACAATTCTTTTAAACCCTATTTCATTTACAATACTGATAGCAGCTTTGCCATTGATATAGTCTCGTACAATTTTGTGATCACAAAAAAAAGAGGCAAAAGATGGCTGGAGCCAGCCGGCCCTGATTCAGAAGTTTCCCTGCTCGACCTGAAGCAGAAACTAAAAAAACGTATTTTATTTTTTGGTCCTTCCCGGGTAGTGTTAGATGCAAAATGGAAAGACCCGCAAAGGCTGCTGGTTGCCGTTGCAGAAATTCAGGAACAGGATAGCCGCGAAATTTCGTTTATTGAGCATAATGTGATAACGGGTGAAACGTTGTTTTATGGCCCGCTGCATGTAAAGGCCGGTGATATTGAAGAATGGCATACAAAAAAACCGAACCAGCCGAAAGCTTTTTAGAACCACCCCCGCCGTTTAAAAATATAAAGCATCAGCAGCGGCACAACAAACATGATTGCAATGGCAAAATAAAATCCCCAGTTATGATGTGCATAGGGTATAATATCGAAGTTCATCCCAAAAATTCCGCTTATAACCGTTGCCGGTGCCAGCAGGCAGGTAACTATCGCCATCACTTTCATCACTTCATTTAATTTCAAATTCACATTGCTCACATACAGGTCCTGCAAACTCATTATCACATCTCGGTAGTTTTCGCTAAGGTCGTGAGCTTGTAAAATGTGGTCGTACACATCCTTGAAATATTTGATGGTTTTATCTTCCAGCAGTTCGCTTTCGCTGCGGATGATGCCGGCCACCAGGTCCTGTACAGGTGCAATATTTCTTTTCAGAATGATCAGCTCCTTGCGAAGCTGGTTGATCCTGACAAGACTTCTTTTATTACTGCGGCGCAACACTTCTTCTTCCACCAGCTCAATCTGGTCGCCCAGTTTTTCCATCACCACGAAATAATTGTCAACGATCAGGTCAAGCATCGCATAACAGAGGTAGTCGGCGCCGGAGTGGCGTAGCTTGCTGTTTTTGATGCGCAGCTTTTCCCGCAAGGGGTTGAAGACATCTCTTTTTGCATCTTCCTGAAAACTGAGTACAAAATTCTTTCCCAGCACGATGCTGATCTGTTCCTGCTCTACGTTGCCTTTTTCTTCATTGAAATAAAGCATGTTCAGCAGGCAGAATAAAACATTGTCCGCCTCGTCCATTTTTGGCCGCTGGTTAATACTGAGAATGTCTTCCATCAGCAGGTAGTGCACATCAAAATGCTGGCAAATAACTTCTACATCTTTTTTTCGGATACCATCAATGTTGATCCAGCTTACGCGGTTGCTATACTTGTAGTCGAAGGTTTCTTCAACAGATCTTAATTCAGCCTCGGTTAATTCAGATGCATTGTAATCATACACAAAAAACTTTACATCTCTGGCTTCCTCTCTTTTTGGTTCAATGGTGGGATTTATCCGAAGTATTTCTTTTGTTCTGGCTGTGCCGAATAAAAGGGGAAGGCCCAGGTAACGCAAATATTTTGTGCCGGGAAATTTTTCCATGTTCATTGTTGAAAGATAGAAAAGATTAGCAAGCGATGAAACGGCAACCACCCGGTCGAAAGATTTTTCTAAGTCGTTATCAGAAAAATCTTTTTTTCTCAAAGGTTATCCAGTACTGCCAGTTTTTATTCAGGATAGTGTCTTTATCCGGGTATTCTTTACACTTTATTATGCCACCGTGAGGAAAATACGATAGCCTTTCCTTAACGGTAAGGCGATATTTTTCCAAATAGGTTTCGCGGATGGAATAGCGGATGGTACTATCTCGATAAATTGTAAAGGCTGTAATAAAATTCTTGCCCAGTTCATCAAACAGGGCGTTGATCCTGGCTGAAGCGTTTGCCGGAAGCAGAAGTTTTTTCTGCAGGTAAACCAGGCCGAGGTTGCGGCCATAATCAAAATAATTGTTTTGCGAAATATTCTGTTGAAACGAGGCAAAGTTTTAAATGATCACACGGCTTAAGCTATCGTACAAAGGCAGCTTACCAATAGTTGGCTGATCATACTTATGATTTTTATAGTCATACACCTTTTTGCAGCCGCTAAAAACAAGTAAAAAGAAAATAAGGAGGAATGTGTTTGACAAGAGAGTGGGTTTTGCTGGTTAACAGATTTAATAGCGGCCCCGGCTTACCTGCTGTTCTGAAATTTCGTGGGTTGGTTTATGCAGCGAGTTATAATAATCGAAAAGTTTTATCCAGTCTTCTTCATTTTTATCGCTGAGATTTTTCTCTTTCATGTATAGCTGCAACTGCCCGGCCTTGTCTTTAAGCAACGGCAGCACATCTTGCATTTTTACAAGCACCAGCCTCTCATTCATCAGCATGTAATAACGCTTGCTGGTTCTAATGATGTGTTCAATAGTGGCCGAACCATAAGGCTTTGTTTCTTCAATCACCTTATCACACAAAACAAAAAGACCGGCGTTGCCTTCGGTTAAAATTCTCAGCCATTTTTGTTTTAGCTCTGCCGTTGGCAACAACTACGAATGAATAAAACGATAAACCTGTTGCGAGGCCGCATCAAATAAATTCAATTTTTCAATGCTGCTAACCGCAATGAGTTCTGTTCCTTTTTCGTCTAGGTAATGCAATTCAGAAGACCAGCCTGCCTCCGGGCAGGTTGTTACGCTTTTTATAAACAGCAATGAAATCCCAGAGGCTATTGTCCTGGGTCTTCATTTTGTTTGAATTTTTTTCCAGCACCGTTAAAACTTCTATGATGTATTGATTATCGGCATCAATGCTGGCAATGGTATTTGCCCACAACCGGCATGATGAAGAAAAGCTCCCGGCAGCATCCAGGTAATTGAGCAGGCGGTCCCTCAGCTCATTTTTACCGGCGGGTAGGCCAAGTTTTTCCAATTGCTGGCGGTAGTTCGCTATATCATCATCCAGAGCCTTGCAATAATTTTCTTTCAGCATTCGGGAATAAATAGGCCAGGACGTGCGGACCAAAAAATCCCCCTTATCATTCATAACCATACTTGCCTTCAGGTATTGCAACAGGTCAATTACCTTATTGCGGTGGTCTGTTTCCAGCTTATTGAAAATCTTAAGCACTTCAGCAGAGAGAGAATCTGCTTCAGCTTTTTTGTTTTGCGAGGCAATATTTACCATGGTCTCTTTGGGCGGCCTGGCCATGATGATAACCGCCTTGCCCATGTTCAGCCGAAGCTCATTTTCAGAAAGAGCCCTGATCAAAAGCTCACTGGTTTTGCGCCGCCGGATGAAATAATAACCTTGTCTTTTTCTTTGTTAAGCGACCAGGTTCCTACAATGGTTTGGCCGTACCTGTATTTTCCATCAGAAAGAAATTCCATTTCCAGGTAGCGAAACAAAATTTTTGCTTCTTTAAGCGTTTGCGAATCGAGCTTGCTGGCATCGGCCACTTCTTTATACAGCCATTTGCCTTTTATCCAGGTTTCTTTTTGCGCATAACAAGTAAGAACAGGCAAAACAAAAAAAAGCAGAACCGGTAGAATTTTCATTGTCGTATAATTTGAGGCTTGTAAATATTTTAGGGGAAGATAAAAAATAAAATAATTGACACATTCACTCCGCCTGTTGACCCGGCACATTACGGTCATTAATCCAAATGAAAGAGGTTTCGCCGCAGGCAGTGAACTATTAAAATGGAAGATAATTGCAGAAAGGTGGGATAGTGACAACGGCCAGGGGTTTTCTGCTGTGTTGATATTCTGTGATTCGTTAGCCGGAACCGAAGATGAAAATATATTCTGTCGCCCGCCATATTGCCAAGCCCCTATGTAATAAAGAAGGCGTTTAGAG